>NZ_JARGPK010000058.1 GCF_029212575.1 Antarcticimicrobium sp. | reverse complement strand
GATCACGCCTCCCCTGGGCCTCAATGTCTTTGTTGTGGCGCGCTATACCGGGCAGCCGGTGCATGAGATCTTCGCGGGCATCCTGCCGTTCTTCCTGTGCATGCTGGGCATGGTGCTGCTGCTTGGCCTGATGCCGGAGATCGTCCTTTGGTTACCCAACCAGATGTCAAACTGATCCCGCCGGGCGAACGGGGTCCGGCCCTCCGGGGCCGGGACTGCAAGGAAAGGAAAACGCCATGACCGATACCGCCGCTCCCGCCGCTCCCGCGTCGCAATCCGGGCCTGCACCGGCCTGGCAGCCGCTCGCCGGGGTGCGCGTCGTCGATTTCTCGGCGCTTTTGCCGGGGCCGCTGGCCGGGGCGATCCTTGCCGATCTCGGTGCCGAGGTGATCAAGGTTGAGCCTCTTGCCGGGGAGGGCGTGCGCCACCGCGAGGTGCTGGCGCCAATTCTCCACGCTGCCAACCGGAGCAAGACCAGCCTGGCGATTGACCTGAAACGCGATGGCGCTGCGAAGGTGGTGGAGCAGCTGGCCCGCTGGGGCGACATAGCGCTTGAGAGCTTTCGGCCCGGTGTTGCCGCGCGGCTCGGGATCGACCATGCCAGCCTGTCGGCGGTGAACCCGCAGATCATCAGTTGTTCGGTTTCGGGCTATGGCCAGAACGGCCCGTGGCGCGATGCTCCGGGGCATGACCTGAATTTCCTTGCCGCTGGCGGGGCCTTTGCCTTTTCGGGTCACTGGACGGGCCGTCCACGCCGGTCGGGGCTGCCGGTGGCCGATCTTCTGGGCGCGGGGAACGCTACCATCGCGATCCTTGCCGCGCTCAACGAGTGCCGGAGCACCGGGCGCGGCATGATGCTTGATGTGGCGCTGATGGATGCGGTGCTGTTCGGCGTTTCGATGCGCCACGGGCTTGATGGCGATGGCGGCACCGGAGATTCCCCCTATCCGACGAACGATCTTTTCGCTACCGCCGATGGGCGCGAGATTGCGCTTGGTGTCGGCACCGAAGAGCATCTTTGGCAGAGGTTTCGCACCGTCATGGAGGCTGACATGCCGATGATCCTGGAAGGCCGCTTTGACACTGACGCGGGCCGCCGTGCCCATGGTGACGCGCTGTTCGCCGCGCTGAGTGAAACCTTCCTGCGGCGCGATGCGGCTGACTGGATGGCACGGTTCGAGGCCGCCGGTGTGCCCGCGAACCTGTGCCTCTTTCCCGCCGAGGCAGTGGTGAGCGATCATGTCCGCGCCCGTGGCTTCGTGCGGGACGTGGCGGGGCATCACCTCTCGGCCTTTCCGGCCTCGGCAGATGGGCGCCAGCCTCAGATCCGCGCACCGGCACCGGAGGCCGGGGCGGGCACGCGGGAAATTCTTGCGACGCTTGGGTTCGCGCCTGCGGCGGTCGAGGCGCTGTTGAGGGATGCGGTGGTTGCCGACAGCCAAACGGGGGGTGCGAAGCCATGACCGGGTTGCTGGACGGGATCCATGTGCTTGACCTTACGACCATGGGGACAGGGCCCTATGCGACCCAGATCCTTGCGGAATACGGGGCCGAGATCATCAAGCTGGAAGCGCCAGACGGTGACCCGATCCGCAATGTCGGCCCGGCCCGGCACGCGAAGATGAGTTCGATGTTCCTTGGCCTTGGTGCCGGAAAGCGCAGCCTGGCGCTTGACCTGCGCCGCCCCGAGGCGCGCCCGGCCTTTGAGCAGTTGGTGGCGCGTGCCGATGTGGTGATCCACAACATGCGCGACCCTGCCGCCAAGAAACTGGGGCTCTCCTTCGAGGACCTCCGGAAAATCAATCCGGGCGTTGTGCATTGCGCGATCCTCGGATTTGATCGCGGCGGGCCTTATACCGACCGCCCGGCCTATGACGATCTGATTCAGGGCCTTGTGGCGCTGCCCGACCTGATGCATCGTTCGGGCGGCGAAACGCAGTATGTGCCGCTGGCAATGGCCGACCGGATTACCGGGCTTTTTGCGGCCGAAGCGGTGCTGGCGGCGGTGGTGGCGCGGCTGCGCAGCGGCAAAGCCCAAAGCGTTGTCGTTCCCATGTTCGAGGCGCTGGCGGGGTTCGTGCTGGGCGATCACCTTTATGGGCGCAGTTTCGTGCCGCCCGAGGGCGAGATGGGCTATCCCCGCCATCTCAACCCGTATCGGCGGCCGTTCCGAACCTCCGACGGGTATATCGGCGTGCTGCCCTACACCGACCGCCAGTGGCAATCGCTGTTTCGGACCATCGGCGTGCCGGAACTGGGCGAGGATCCGCGCTTTGCCGAGCTTTATGAGCGCAGCGCGAACATCGCCGCGCTCTACGAGATCGTCGGTAAACACCTTATCGCCCGCACCACCGCCGAATGGCTGGCCGCGTTCGAGGCGGCGGATATTCCGGCGATGCGCACCAACACCCTGGAAACGCTCATCGACGACCCGCAACTCAAGGCGGTCGGCCTGATCCGCGAGGAAGAGCACCCGTCCGAGGGCCGCATTCTGCGTGTGCGCGGCGCCGTGCACTGGGAGGGCGAGGACGACACCGCGCCACCGCCTCTGGCCCCGCGCCTTGGTGAGCACGGGGTCGAGGTGCTGCGCGATGCGGGCGTCGGCGAGGCGGAGATTGCCGATCTCGTCCGGGCCGGGGTTCTGCGCCTGCCCGCCGAGGCCGGGCCGCAAACAAGCCAGGAAAACGCGCAAGGAGGGCAACGATCATGACCACGGAACCGAACCAGGCCAGCGATGGCTTTGTATGGCATCCGCCGAAAGAGCTTTGCGAAAAAAGCAACCTGCGCGCGTTTCTCGATGAACACGGGCTGGCTGATTACAACGCGCTGCTTGAGCGTGCCGACGATGATCCGGCGTGGTTCTGGAACACGGTCGCCCAGCGGCTGCACTTCTTCCGGCCCTACGAGCAGGTGCTCGACACCGCACGCGGGGTGCCCTTCACGCGGTGGTGCGTGGGCGGTACCACAAATGTGGTTGCCAGTTGCGTGGAGCGGCACCGCGACACGCCGGTATGGGAAAAGGAGGCGCTGGTCTGGGAAGGCGAGGGGGGCGAGGTGCGACGGATCACCTACCGCGACCTCTCCGCCCGTATCGATGCGCTGGCCGCCGGATTGCGCCGCGAGGGCTGCGGGCGGGGCGATGTGGTGGGGCTGTTCCTTCCCAACATCTCCGAGGCGATCGTCGCCTTCTTCGCCGTGGCCAAGATCGGTGCCATCGCACTGCCGATGTTCTCGGGCTTTGGGGCCGGCGCGCTGATCGACCGGCTGGGCAATGCCGGTGCGCGTTTCGTCATCACCGCCGACGGAACCTGGCGCCGCGGGGCGGTGGTTGCGCTGAAGGCGACCCTGGATGAGGCGGCTTCCGCGTTGCCGGACCTCGCGCGGGTCATCGTGGTGCGCCACGCGGGCACGCCGGTCACGATGCAGGCGCCGCGTGATCTTTGGCTTGACGAGATGGCGGTGCTGCCCGAGGGGCCGGTCGAAACCGAGGAGATGGACGCCGAGGATCCACTGATGCTCATGTACACCTCGGGCACCACCGGCAAGCCCAAGGGTACGGTGCACAGCCATTGCGGCTTTGCTGCCAAACTGGCGCTGGACCTCGGCCTGATCATGGATGTCCAATCCTCTGACCGGCTGCTGTGGCTCAGTGACATGGGTTGGCTGGTGGGGCCGCTTCTGGCGGTTGGCACAACCTTGCACGGCGCCACCATGCTGATCGCCGAAGGCGGACCCGATTACCCCGACCCCGGACGCATGTGGCGGCTGATCGACGAGCATTCGATCAGCTTCCTCGGCCTCGCGCCCAGCATGTCGCGCGGATTCATCCGCAGCGGCGGTGGTGGGGTCGAGACCTACGATCTCGGCTCGCTGCGCGTTTGTGCTTCCACGGGCGAGCCATGGACGACGGATGCCTGGTGGTGGACCTTCGAAAAGGTCTGCCGCAAGCGGGTGCCGATCCTGAACTATTCCGGCGGGACCGAGGTTGGCGGCGGAATCCTGTCGGGCAACGTGCTGACGCCGATGAAGCCCGGCGCTTTCAGCGGCCCGATCCCCGGAATGGGGGCTGATATCGTGGATACCGAGGGAAACCCGGTGCCGATGGGCGAAACCGGCGAATTGGTTCTTCGCAAGCCGTCGATAGGCCTCACCCGCAGCCTGTGGAACGACGACGCGCGCTATCTTGAGGCCTACTGGACCGAGATACCCGGCGTCTGGCATCAGGGTGATCGCGCCCGGATGGATGCCGATGGGGCTTGGTACATCATCGGTCGCTCGGACGACACGCTGAAAATTGCGGGCAAGCGCACCGGCCCTTCCGAAATCGAGGGTCTGCTGAGCGCGACCGGAAAGGTGGCCGAAGCGGCGGCCATCGGCCTGCCCGATCCGGTCAAGGGGCAGGCGGTTGGCTGCCTCGTCGTGCTGGTTGATGGGCAAACCTGGAGCCCGGATTTGGGGGCGGAGCTTGAAGCGGCGGTTGTGGCCGGGCTGGGCGTGCCGTTCCGACCGCGCTTCATCCTTGCCGTCTCGGACCTGCCCAAGACGCGCAACATGAAAGTCATGCGCCGCGTGGTCCGCGCCGCAGTCCTGGATCAACCTGCAGGGGACCTGTCGTCGCTCGTCAATCCCGAAGTTGTTGAAGAGGTGCGCGCCAGCGCCCGGACTGTTCAGGACCGCCGCAGCAACGAAAACGGAGGGACAGGATGACCGTCGAGACCAGGGCGGCCACAGCCGCGGATGAGGATCCGGGGGTGCCTTCCAAACGCTTCGACGCGCTTCAGGGCGTCACCGTTCTTGACATGTCGAAGGTCCTGGCCGGCCCGGTCTGCGCGCAATACCTCGGCGATCTGGGGGCCGAGGTCATCAAGGTCGAGCCGGTGGGGGTGGGTGATGACACCCGAACCTGGCCGCCCTTCGTCGCCGGCGAAGGTGCGGTCTTCCTCAGCGCCAACAAGAACAAGCGCAGCATCGCACTGGACCTCAAGCGACCCGAAGGGCAGGCCGTGTTGCGGCGGATGGTGGCGCAGAGCGATGTGGTGATCGAAAGCTACCGCACCGGGGTCGCAGCGCGGCTGGGGATCGACTATGAGACGCTGCGCGAACTGCGGCCAGACCTGATCCACGCAAGCATCTCGGGCTTTGGCCGCAGCGGGCCGCTGGCCGACCGACCGGGCTATGACATGATGGTGCAGGCGTTCAGCGGGATCATGAGCATTACCGGGGAAAAGGGCGGATCGCCGGTGCGCATTCCGATCTCGCCGCTCGACCAGACAACCGGCATTCACACCGCGCTGGGCATCGTCGCGGCGCTGCGCCGGCGCGATCTGACCGGCGAGGGCGCAGCGCTGGAAACCTCGCTCTACGAGACCGCGCTCGGGTTCATGGGCTATATCGCGCAGACCTACTGGGCCACCGGCGAGGAGCCTCAACCGGCGGGATCGGGCCATGGATCGCTTTGCCCTTATCAGGCCTTCGCCGCGGCCGACGGGCATATCATGATCGCGGTCGGCAGCGACAGGGTCTGGCAGGTTTTTGCCCCGGCCGTCGGACTTGAGGCGGTGCGCGACGATCCGCGGTTTGCGACCAATCAGGCGCGGGTCGCGCATTTCGGCGAGACGGTCGACATGGTCGCCGAGGTGATTGCGCAGCACGGCGTGGCCGAATGGTGCGATATCCTGCTTGCGGCGGGTGTGCCGCATTCGCCGATCAACACCGTCGGCGCGAGCCTCGATCAGCCGCAGGCCCGCGAGCGCGGAATGGTGACACATCTTCCCCATTCGACGGCGGGCGAGATTCCGTCGATCGCGATCCCCATCCAGTTTGCCGGATTTGACCGCTCGCCCCGCTCGGCGGCCCCCACATTGGGCGAACACGGCGCCGAGATCCTGCGCCGGTTCCAGCTGGAGGACGCTGAGGTGTCGGCGCTTGTGGCCGCCGGAATTGTGGGCGTTGGCCGGGCGGAGGCGGAAGATTAACTCGGCCCCCGTTGGCGGGCTTGGGGCGCGGCGGCGCAGAACCAGCGGCCTGCCCGGAATTGCGGCTCGGGCGGAGATTTCGCGCTCTGCGGTATTGGTCGGCGGGGCGTATTTGCACCATGATCGCCTTGCCCTGCTGGCGGTCGCGCCTTCGGGCCTGTAGAGAACGCCGGGGAATCGCGTCAACCGACGCGCAAGCCATGACCGCCGGCGTCACGAAGGACGTGCCCGCCCAACTTTGAGATACGCGAGGAGGACGACGACGCCATGCCCGAACGCAGCCATCAGCGCCCACGGCCCCTTATTCGCACGCTGAAGATTCTGGAATATGTCGCGATGCAGTCCGAGGCGGTATCGCTGACACGGATGAGCCAGGATCTCGACCTGCCGAAAAGCAGCCTTCTTGGCGTGCTGCGGACGCTGTCCGAACATCATTATCTGGGAAACTCCAGCGGCCGATACGTCCTTGGCCCGTCGGCGCACCGCCTGGCTGCTGTCATCCTGCCGGGCTTTTCGCTGGTGCGGATGGCGCAGCCGATTTTGCGCAAGCTGGCCGACGGCTCGCGCGAGACGGCCCTCCTGTCGGTGATCGAATGGGAGACGAAGAACCTTGTCTATATCGACAAGTGCGAATGCGATCAGGCGGTGCGTTACACGGTCCCGGTGGGCACCACGCGGCCGCTCTATTGCACGGCGGCGGGTCAGGTTTTGCTGGCCTGGCAACCGAGGGCGCGTGTTGAGCAGTATATCGAAACGCTCATGGCCGGTCCCGAGCCGCTTGAACCACCCCTGCGGCCCGAAGACTTTTGGGCCACGCTAGAACGGGTGCGGCGCGAGATGGTGGCGATAACGCAGGGCCATTTCCTGCCGGAAGTGGCCGGAATCGCGGCACCGATCCTCAACCGTGACGGTGAAATCCTGGGTGCCCTTGCGCTCGGCATTCCGATCGAGCGCAGCAAGTCAGGCCTTGCCGAGCTGACCAGGATGACCCGCGACATGGCACAGGAACTTTCAGCCTATTACGGCTATGGCCGCGCCGCGCACGACGCCTGACATCAGAGCCGCTCGCAAGGACGTTCGGCCGCAGCCCCCGGAGGCGGGCGCGGAAATCCGAACCGGCAAGTGGGGGATCACATGACGAAAGAGGCGATCCAGAATGGCAAAGAGAAAGAACCACCTGTCCCGCTGCCCGGCAGTGGTTTGCTTGCAAACCATGAGAAGGGGCGTTCCAGGGGGGCGCTGTCAGAAGGAATCCTGTTGAGGCGGGCAGGGCGGCCTCGTAGCTTCCGGCCATGACGAAACGCGACCCCTTCAAGTACTTCCACAGCAGCCCCGAGACCAACCATTTCAACAGCGATCGCAGCCTCTCCTCACGAGCGATCATCAAGCAGAACCGTGCCGCTGCTCTCGCCGAGTGGCGCGGTCTCTGCGCGGCATAAACGACAGCCTCACTGTCCAAGCTGAGAGGGGTTCGAATCCGTCTGACAGCACCCTCCGCTTTGCAGCCGCAACAAGACCACATGATCAGAGGATGAAATCTTCCGCCACGAGGGTTGAGACATTCCGCAAGCTGATCTCGAAATCCGCAGATCCGTCGCCATCGATGTCGCCAAGCACCCGCAGGTCGTCTCCTTTGGCGACAAGACGCAATTCCCCCCTGTCGCCCGAGAACCGGTCGCCGCCGATGAAGGTAAAGGCCTGGTCGTCGCCGCCAGGTTGCGCGTCGATCTCACGCAAGTCGATCCGGTCGCCCTGACCCGACCTGAAATCAAGGATCCTGTCGGCGTTGCCGACCCGCGATTCGTTGGCAGAGTTGAACTGGAATAGATCGGCACCAACGCCGCCTTTCAGCACATCCTTGTCCTTGCCGCCGTTCAGCACATCATCGCCGCCGTTGCCGATCAACTTGTCCTTGCCATTGCCGCCGAACATCTGGTCATTGTCGCTGCCGCCTTTCAGCAGGTCGTCGCCTTGACCACCGTTCATGACGTCATCACCGCTGTTACCGATCAGCTTGTCGTTGCCGCTGCCGCCGATCAATTCGTCGTGACCACCACCGCCTTTGATCGTGTCCGCGCCGCCGCCGCCATTCAGAACGTCATTGCCGGATTCAGAATATGACCCGGCCCCGCCCAGGATCGTGTCGTCGCCGCCACCGCCGCGGACCACGTCATTTCCCGCGCCGGCATCCACAAAATCATCGCCATTGCCTGCGTCGATAGTGTCGACGGATTGATAGGTGTAGATGCGGTCATCGCCGTTTCCGGTCGTGATATTGTCTCGCGAATTAGAGCCGCTCCCGCCACCTTTGTTGGTCATGACGGTGAAACGTTCGACCCCCGTAAAAGTAACATGTGCGGCACTGCCGAAACTCCCATCGAAATTGCCGGAATAGGTGCCCCCCCCCGACACCAGCATCGTCGTATCGCCTTGAAAAGCCGAATTTCGATAGTCCAGAATCAGGTGATCATTGCCGCGTCCCATGTTGACGGTGTCATTGTCATTGTGCAGCGTGACCGTATCATTGCCGCGAAAGGTAAAGATCGTATCGTCACCGACCGTTGTGCCGGACTCATTGGCAAGGCCGGTCACAATCACATCGTCATTGTTGGTCGCGCGCAGTTTCACGAAATAGTCGATATTGGTAAAGCTGCCGCGACCGGTGAATGTGTTTTTCGCAAGGTTGAAGTTGAGAGCGGCATCGGACCGGTCAAATTCTTTCGCCAGCCCATCCAGGCCGGTTCCTCCGTCGACTCGATCCTTCCCCGTTCCGACATTGATCACATCGTTGCTCTGAAAGGTCGAGACTACGTCATTGCCCGCGCCGGTCGTGATATCGTCTCTCGAATTACTTCCGCTACCGCCGCCGTTGTTGGTTATGACGGTGAAATGTTCGACACCGGCAAAGGTGACGCTCCCTGCACTTGAGAACGACCCTACAAAAGTGCCCGAATAGGGCCCGCTGCCCGATATCTCCATTATCGTGTCGCCCTGAAACGCTGATGCCGAATAATCCAGGATCAGGCGATCGACGCCTGACCCAAGATCGACAGAATCGTCGTCGTTGAACAGTGTGACAGTGTCGTTGCCGCCATAGGTAAAGATCGTATCGTCGCCAGCCGAGGTGCCGGAATCATTGGCAAGACTGGTTACGATCACATCATCACCATTGGTCGTCCGTAAATCGATGAAATAGTCGATATTGGTGAAGCTGCCGCGCCCGGTGAATGTGTTCTCTGAAAGATTGAAGATAATGGCGGCATCCGTCCGGTCGAACACTTTGGCCAGCCCGTCAATTCCTGTTCCGCCGTCGACCTGATCAGTCCCGGTGCCGACATCGATCAGATCTCGGCTGTGATAGGTGAATATGATGTCGTCACCGTCACCTGTGGTGATGTTGTCGACCGAGTTGCTGCCATTGCCACCAGTATTGTCGGTCATGACGGTGAAGTCTTCCACGCCGGTGAAATGCACGGTTCCGTTGTCGCCGCCATTGAAAATAGAGGTCATCGAACCGGAATAGGTGCCAGGGCTGGTTTCGCTGGTCGTCATCGTCGTGTTGCCAACGAAGCTTGGGCCGCGATAGTCAATGATAAGGTGGCTGCGCCCCGGCCCCATGTCGATGGTGTAAATGCCGTGCAGGAGGGTAACGGTGTCGTCGGCCGCAGCGGCCGCTACGGGCTCAGGTCCGGCAGCTCCGCCGACGCCGTGTCCTGATCGGACCGCAAAGAGGTCCTCGAAATCGGAGTGGATAGAATTTCCTTCCATTTGTCGCCCTCGTATATCGACGTGCGAAAGCCCGCGCACGGCCCAATGAAAATTGAAACATTGTCCAGCTTACCGGGAACTATGTCTCTATCGACGTCCTTCGTGCGTAGCACATTCCCCGTGTTTTGTCTCGGTTTTACATGCCACGGCAGGTCCACAACACCTCTGGTGGACAATCGACACGAAAGCGGGGGGCTGGAGTGCTTTGTGACGAAGACGCGACACAAGAGGCGGGCCTGCTGTCCTTTTGGAGGCTGGTTCTCTTCCGTCTGAAAGCACCGGTTCGATGATGCGGTCCCGTGGTGCCCGCGGGACTTAGACCCGCGCTTCGCGGTCGCGTTCCAATTGCTTGCGCTCACTCTGCCCCGTTCAAGCCCATCGCCTTGACACCACCAGCCCCCGCAATCCGTGCTGAAAGGCCGCACGCCCATCGACGCGCTCAAGGACTGGAACCGCCAGAAGCCCGCACTCTTCAAGAAACGGCGGTATAATCACACGGGAGGTGACAGGTAGGAACCTGATCTGCGGATCCCATCAGGGCCAGCGACTAAAGCTGCGCAAACAAGCCGGACACAAGACCGCTTCTGAAAAGGTACGCAAACCACATTTGACCCTTGCTATGCGGGAGCCATCCACACAAGCCTTTGCGCAACAAGGCTATTCAGATTTCCTCTCCAAACACTCCTATGCAGTGAATGTATGCCCATTTGATCCAATCGTTCTAGCAAGGACAAGGGCCGTCAAGAGAGTGAACTCGACATTCTAAGCATCACGCTTTCAGTTAATCTGCATGCCAATGAATGAATTTGGAAATTTCCAATCAGTTCATCCCGTGAGGTCAGAGGCCGACCGGATCATTGCTGAAGGCCGAGACGTGGGCTCCGGGACTGCAGGGTTGCGCGGGCGGTCGGACGCGGCTAATGGTAAATCGATGGCCACTGGCGGTTTTCGCCTAACAGGGTTTTTCACGGCTATTGGCACGCGTACAGGTCGTATGAAATTTCTTTCGATTCGTTTTTTGGTGGGGGGGCTTGCGGTTCTGACGGTCCTGGTGACGGCTGGCGCTGCCTATGCGGTGCTGTCGGCCTGTGGGTTGCGGTTGCCCTTGATCGGCGCGGTTTCGGTCTGTGAGAGTGAGGCAGAACTGGCCACCCGGGACGCGCTGGAGGAGACGCTGGACGAGGGCGATGCGCTGGCCCGGCGAGTTGCCTATCTGGAACGCGAACTGGCGGCTTTGCAATGCCGCGCCGATCCTCCGCCGCCCCCTCCGCCGCCCCCTCCGCCGCCCGACCCCGAACCCGAAACCGAAAGCGGGCTGGACCCCGATGCCTTCGACCGGGGCGACATCGCGGTAATGGAGGGCTGCTGGCAGCTCGACTCGAATTACTCGGTGACGGATATCCGAACCAGGAAAGTGACCCATTTTCGCGACTGGCGGCTTTGCTTCGACGCGAACGGGCAGGGGCGCGAGACTATGCGCTCGACTAACGGGGTGCGTTGCGAGGGGCCGATCTCGGGGCAGCTCGAGGACGGGCGGCTGGTGATGGCCGAACCGGGCAACCTGCAATGCGACGACAACAGCTATATCCACCGGCGCGAAATCACCTGCCGGCTGGATGCGCAGGGCCGCGCCCAGTGCGAGAGCTATCAGCCGCAAACCAACGGGCGCGGGCCGGCCACGCTGCGCCGCGAGGAGAGGTAAGCAATGGGCGACGTGTTCCTGACCAAGACACGGGTGGAACCCGGCGATTTCGTCGAGGCCGACGGGCAACGGGTGCTGGAGCGGTTTGGCGAGTTGCGCGCCCTTCTTGTCGAGCGGGCCGGACCGGAGGCCGCGGCGCTCTTTGCCGAGCCGCTGGTCAGTCGGGGCAATGACGAGGCCGCGCCGACCGTCTCCTGGTACGGCGAGGGCAGCGGCGAGGCGCGCCCTCTGGCGGCGCTGGAGCCCGCCGCGCGCGACCGGGCCGAGGCCTGGCTGGCCGACCATCTGCGTCCCTTGCGCGCGCTGGCCGAGGATCCGGCGCATGGCGAACTGGTTCTGGGCGCGCTGAGCGTGCAGGGCGCGGGCGACGTGATGGTCGTGGACGACCATCCGGTGATCGTGAACTGGGGGCTGCTGCCGGGGGGCGCGGGCGCCCACGCGGGCCAGCGGCCCGAGCATTACGCGGCGACGCTGGGCAAGTATCTGCCACTGGGCGCGGCGGCGGTATCGGCCGGGGCTTCGGAGACTGCAGCGGCTTCGGCCCCCAAACTTCCGCCGGGAATGCCGCCGGTGGCCGATACCGCGCAGGGCGGGGGCGGTCCGGTGCCACCCGCGCCGTCCGCGACCAGGCCGGGGACGGTCCGTGCGGTGCCGCCCATCGCCTGGGTGCCTCTGGTCGTGCTCCTGCTATTGGCCGGTCTGGCTCTGCTCTGGATCCTCTGGCCCGGCAACCGCCTGTTCCCGGCCTACCGCGCGCCGGTTGCGATCACGGATGCCGACCGGCTGGATGCGGCGCGCGCGCTCAACGACAGCCTGCGCGAGCGGCGGGCGGCGTTGCAGGCCGCGCTCGAGGGGGCCGTATGCCGCCCCGACGGGGTACTGGTGCTGCCGGATGGGCGCACGCCCGAGGGGCTGTTGCCGCCCGCGCCCGGCGCCGCGCCAGAGGATGAGGCGCGCGCCGCGCCCGATGCGATGCTGCCCAACGCGCCCGACCGGGTGCTGGCGCCCGCACCGGAGGCTGGCGCCCCGCGCGGCACGCTGCTGGAACTGATCGAGGCGCGCACGGTGCTGGTGTTGGCGCCCAATTCCGGCAAACTGGGCGTTGGATCGGGCTTTTTTGTCGGCCCGGGGCTGATCGTGACCAACCATCATGTGATCGACGGAGGCGACAGCATCCTCGTCACCGGTCCCGGCATGGACGCCCCGCAGCGCGCCCGCGTGGTCAAGAGGGCCGGGCCGCTGGATCGGGCGGGGGCGGATTTCGCGCTTCTGGAAATCGAGGATCCCGGCGTGGTCCCCTTCGATATGTATCTGGGTGATGCCTCGCTGAAGCTGACCAACGTGATCGCGGCGGGCTATCCGGGCGATGTGTTGCAGACCGATGCCGCCTTTGCCCGCCTGCAGGCAGGCGACCTGGAGGCTGTGCCGGGGCTGACCGTCACGGACGGGGTGGTGAATACAGAGCAGCGCATGGGGTCGGTTACCAATGTGCTGATGCATTCCGCGCCGCTCTCCAGCGGCAATTCGGGCGGGCCGCTGGTGGACATGTGTGGCCGGGTGGTCGGCGTGAACACCTTCGTGCGGCAGGGCCGGATGCAGAACCGCGGCTTTGCGCTGGCAACCGGCGATCTGCTGGCCTTCCTTGAGGGCACGGGCGCGCGACCCGCGGTGGTCAGCGCGCCCTGCGCCCCGGTGGTGGCCCGTGCCGCCGCGCTGGCGGTCGAGATCCCGGCCGACACGCCCCCGGCGCAAGAGTGAGCGGTCGCGCGTGATGATCGATGCCCTGATCGCCACCACCTCGACGCATGGGTTGCAGCCGCTGGGCAGCGCCGCGCAACGCTCCTATGAGCTTGTGAGTGGCGCCTTGCGCGACCGGTTTGGGCCGGAGCACGCCGCGCTTCTGGCCGAGCCGGTGGCGGCGCGGCATGGCGACAGCATCGACTGGTACGCGCCGGGACCGGGCACGCCGGTGGCACTTGCTGACCTGACCGAGGAAGAACAGGTGGCCCTGCGCGAAAGGCTGGCGGCGCTGGTCTCGGAGATCGACGCCGAGGCCGTGCGGCTGACGCAGAGCGAAGCGCCCGAGGACCAGCGCCTGGGCGAGGCGCTGGCCCATGCGGTGGAACTGCCGGGTGAGGAGATGATCCACGCCCTGCGCGACGCGGACGGCACGCTGCACCCGGTGCTGGTGCATTGGGGCTGGGTGCGCGACGAGCAGCGCGTGGTGCGCGGCGTGCTCACCGGCATGGTGCCGCGCCGGACCGCCCCGTCCCCGGCCGCCGGTGGGCCCGGGGCGCTGGCTGCTGCGGGGTCCGTGGCGGCGACGCATGTCTCGGATGGGAATGCAGGTCGCGCGGTGCGGGTCTGGCCGTGGTGGCTGCTGATCTTGCTGGGCTGGCTGGCGTTGGCCGTGGCGCTGGCCTGGATCGTGGCGCTTTTGATCGCGCCCTGCGGGCTGAGCCAGGGGCGGCTGATCTTCTGCCCCGCCCCCGAGCCGGAGATCGCCCCGGAGACGACAGAGGCCCGCGTGGTCGAGGACGAGATCGCCCGGCTGGAGCGGGAACTGGCGCTCTTGGCGCGCAGCTGCCAGCCGACCGTGCCGCTGTCATTGCCGGAGGACATATCGCCCGCGCCGCAGGACGACGCCGAGGCCGCCCGCGCCGATGCCGGTCGCCGCGTCGAGGCGCGCGGCGCATTGCGGGGCGATCTGAACTTCACCCTGGAATGGGGCACGTTGGACGATCTGGACCTCTACGTCACCTGCCCCTCGGGCGAGATGGTGTACTACGGGCGACGGAGTGCCTGCAACGGGGAATACGACCTGGACGCGAATGTCAGACGCTCGACAGCGATCCCGGACCCGGTCGAGAACATCGTGTTCGACGGGCCCGCGCCGGGCCCCTACAAGGTGCTCGTCCGCCTGGTCGGCGCGCACGTCGGCGCCGCGCCGCGGGCTTTTGCGCTTCACGTCTTGCGCAAGACAGGCCAATCGCAGACCTTCACCGGAGAGCTTAGCGCCACGGCCCGCGATTGGCGCCGAACCATCGTGATCACGGAGTAGCCCGTATGAATGCCTCGCAACATCTGGCGCAACTTGTGGACTGGCGCGACGAGGTCACGCTGGTGCCCTACTCGGGCACCCAGATGCTGGATTTCGGATTCAACCTTGATGAGGTGGAACTGAAGAGCGCGCGCTTCATCGAGCGGCTGACCGGCGGCGACGCGGCGGCCGAGGAATGGATGCTGCTGCCGCTGACCGGCGATGCCGAGCTGGACGAGCAGATCGAGGCGGGCGCCCGTCCCGACGACGACGCCTATTCGGTGCGCTCGATGGCCGCGCTGGAGCCGTTCCTGTCGAAATGGGTGCCGGTGCCGGTCCTGCGCGTCAAGGCTGATCGCGGCCCTGGCGGCGAAGAGCGGTTCGATCCCGGCCCGACCGCCTGGGCGCGGATGCGCACGGTCGAGCTGGACCGCCCCGACCCGGTGACGGGGCACACGCACCGGGTTCAACTGGCGCTGGACACAACGCTGATGGCGCGCGCGCAGCCGCATCAATACCTGGCCCCCGACCGCGCCGATGCCGAGAAGGCGCGCGATTTCCGACTGGTCTCGGACCCGGCGCGGATGGACTGGTTCCTGCGACGGCTGGACGAGGATTCCGACGGCACACTGCTGGACATGCAGAAATGGGTCTCGGAATGGCTGGACGATCTGTTCATGGCGCAGAAGCGTGCCGAGCGCCCGGGGCGGCGCATCACCCATGAGGCGCTGCCGCATCGGTTCGAGCACTGGGCGCGCTATCTGGCCTATCTGCGGCTGATCGACCACGCGGTCTCGGTGCCGCGTTTGCGCTTTGCCAACACGGTCAGCGCCCGCGAAGGGTGTACGCCGGTGGACGTTGAGCTTGTGCTGGACGTGGGCAATTCGCGCACCTGCGGCATCCTGATCGAACGCTTCCCGGGCGAGGCGCGGATGGATCTGGCGCGGTCCTTTCCGCTGGAGGTGCGGGATCTCTCGCGCCCCGAGTTCCATTATTCCGGTCTGTTCGAAAGCCGGGTGGAGTTCTCGGAGCATCGCATGGGCGACGAGCGCTATGCCAGCCGCTCGGGGCGGCGCAACGCCTTTCTCTGGCCCAGTTTCGTGCGCATCGGCCCCGAGGCGCTGCGGCTGGTCGCCCGCGAGGAGGGGACCGAGACCGCCTCGGGGCTGTCCAGCCCGAAACGTTATCTCTGGGATGATGCGCCGCGCCAACAGGACTGGCGGTTCCATCACCACAGCGACCCCAACAACCTGCCAAGGTCGCTACGCGCCGCGATGCGCTATCTCAACGAGGCGGGCGACGTGCTGGAACAGGTCGCCGCGGACGAAGCCGCGCGGCTTCGTCCGCGCGGCAAATCGCCCGCAGCCCCGGCGATCCGGCCGCGCTTCTCGCGGGCCTCGCTGTTCGGTTTCATGCTGGCCGAGATCATCGCCCATGCGCTGATCCAGGTGAACGCGCCGGGGGGACGCGCACGGCGGGCGCAGTCAGAACTGCCCCGGCGGCTGGACCGGATCATCCTGACCCTGCCCACCGCCACCACCGCGCAGGAACAGGCCATCATCCGCTCAAAGGCGCAGGGCGCGCTGCAACTGGTCTGGGCGCAGATGGGCTTGCAGGAGGGTGACGGCCCGCTCGGGCGGATGCCCGAGCTGGTCGTCGAATGGGACGAGGCCAGCGCCACGCAGCTGGTCTGGCTCTATTCCGAGCTGACGCAGAAATTCGAGGGACGCATCGACCGGTTCCTGTCGCTCAAGGGACAGCCGCGCGTCATGGAGGCGGGGCAGGCGCCCACGCCGTCGATGCGGCTGGCCTGCATAGACATCGGCGGCGGCACCACCGACCTGATGGTGACGACGTACTGGGGCGAGGCGGGGCGCGTGCTGCATCCGCGCCAGACCTTCCGCGAGGGGTTCCGCTTGGCCGGTGACGACCTGCTGCAACGGATCATCGCCTCGGTGATCCTGCCGGGTCTACGCGGCGCCATCGAGCAGGCCGGCGGACGTTTTGTCGAGGAAAAACTGCGCGAGCTTTTCGCGGGCGACATCAGCGGGCTGGACCAGCAAAGCGTGCAGAAACGCCAGCAATTCGCGCTGCGGGTCCTGATGCCGCTGGCGGTGGCTATCCTCAAGGCCAGCGAAAGTTCCGAGGAGTTTGACACTGTGACCGTCGCGGCGGCCGATGTGCTGCCCTTTGCCGAGGCCGAGACCGCCGCGCCCGTGGCCGAGACCGCCGCGCCCGGCATCGGCGGCGAGACCGAGGAGCAGCCCCTGCCGCAGACGCTGCTGGACTATGTCGAGGGGCCGGCGCGGGCGCTTGGCGCCGAGCGGTTCCGCTTGGCCGACATGCATCTGGGCGTCAGCCGCGAGGATGTGGACGCCATTGCCCGCGAGGTGTTCCAGAAGGTGCTGGGCAACCTGTCGGAAATGATCGCGCATCTGGGCGTGGACGTGGTGCTTCTGACCGGGCGGCCCTCGCGCCTGCCGGCGGTTCGTGCGATCCTGCAGGAGATGTTGGCGGTGCCGCCGCACCGGTTGGTGTCGATGCATGCCTACAGAACCGGCACGTGGTATCCGTTCCGCGATCCCGTGACCCAGCGCATTGGCGATCCGAAATCCACCGTCGCCGTGGGCGGGATGCTGATCGCCCTGGCGGAGAGCAGGATTCCCAATTTCAAGGTCACGACCCGAGCCTTCCGCATGCAGTCCACCGCGCGCTTCATCGGCGAGATGGACAGTTCGGGCCAGATTATGTCCGACCGGTTGCTGTTCTCTGACCTGGATCTCGACGCGCGCAAGTCCGAGGCTGACATGGTGGCCGAGATGACCATGTATGCGCCGGTGCACCTAGGCTCGCGGCAACTTCCGCTGGAGCGCTGGACCACGACGCCGCTCTACCTGCTGGACTTCGCCAGTTCCTCGGCCGAGGCGCGCGCGCCGCTGCATGTCACCTTCGAGCGCACCGAGTTCGACGAGGACCCCGAGCGCGAGACCTCGGAAACCGCGCTGCGTCGCGAAGCCATGCGCGAGGCGATCTCGGTGATCGAGCTGGAGGACCGCGATCGCGACGCGATGAAGCCCTCGGAAGTTGTGCTGCGGCTGCACACGCTGGGCTTTGCCGATGCCTACTGGATCGACACCGGCCTGTTTCGGCTGTGACGAGGGAACGAGAGGGGGACGAATGACCGATCAAGCGCAGGAAGACCTCGCCGGGGAATGCGCCCGCGTCGCCGAAGTAAGCGGTAAGGCGCTGGCTTGGGTCGAGGACCCGGCCAATGCCGAACTGGTTGGCGCCGAGACCAAGTCGCTTGTGCATCAGTTGCGCCGGGGACGGCGCCGCGCGGCGCGTCTGGGCCGGTCGGCGAGTAGGCCCATGTCGGTCAGCGTCTTCGGTCCCAGCCAGGCGGGCAAGTCGTTCCTCGTCTCGGTGCTGGCGCGGCCCGCGGACGGTCCGCTGGTGGCCGATTTCGACGCGCCGAACGGCACGCTCGACTATATCCGCGAGATCAACCCCGAGGGCGAGGGCGAGAGCACCGGGCTCGTCACCCGCTTCACCATGGACCGCGGGTCCGTCCCCGACGGTTTTCCGGTGCGGCTCACGCTGCTGTCGGAGGCCGATATCGTCCGCACCCTGGTCAACAGTTTTTTCATGGACGGCGACCGCTCCGAGCCCAGCCCCGAGCCCGGCGAGATCGCCGCCCATATCGACGCCTTCAAGGCGAAATCCGGCCCGGCCCGGCCCGGATTGGAGGCTGATGAGCTGTACGATATCCAGGACTACGTGCAGGGCAGTTTCGGCCGCGAGGCCTATGCCGCCGCGCTCAAACCCTTCTGGGAGGAGGCGGCGCAGATCGCGCCGGGCCTGTCGATCCCCGACCGCGCGGCGTTCTTCGTGCTGCTCTGGGGCGGGCACCAGCCGTTCTCGGACCTCTACATCCGCATGGCGGAGGCGCTGGCGCAACTGGATCACGCCGAGGAGGTGTTCGCGGGGATGGATGCGCTCGTCCCTCGCGAAAATTCGATAATCGACGTGAAGACCCTGTCGGGCGAGGCCGACGGCGCGCCCCTGTCCGTCGCCACCCCCGGCGGAAAGCAGGTGACGCTGCCGCGATCGGTGATCTGTGCGCTGGCCGCCGAGCTGGTAGTGCCGATGCAGACCCAGCCCTCGCCGCTGTTTGCCGAGACCGACCTGCTGGATTTTCCTGGCGCGCGCAACCGGTTCGAACAGACGCTGAAAACGGCCTTTGCCAAGGACGCCGATGCGATCCTGCCCGAGCTGCTGCTGCGCGGGAAGGTGGCCTATCTCTTCGACCGCTACGTGCAGAACCAGGAGATCACCTCGATGCTGCTCTGCGTGCAGGACAGCAACATGGAGACGGTGGACCTGCCTGGGCTGGTGCAGGGCTGGATCGCCGCGACCCACGGGGAAACCCCGGCGCAGCGGACGCAGACGGACACCGCGCTGTTCTGGGTGTTCACCAAGTTCGACAAACACTTGGGCGACAGTGCAGCGGAGGGTGGCGACGACACCCGCTTTGAGCGGCGCATCGGTGCCTCGCTGCTGGAAAAGTTCGGCAAGGGCAGCGATCCCTGGGTGGCCGAATGGACGCCGGGGCGGGCCTTTGACAACTGTTTCTGGCTGCGCAACCCGAATTACTTCGTCGAGGGGCTGATCGAATACGACGCCGCCTGGCGCGAGATCCGCATCCGCTCCGAGAAGGAGGCGCGGCTGGCCGAGCTGCGCGCGGGCTGCCTGTCCGCGCCATCGGTGCAACGCCATTTTGCCGAGCCGGAGGCGGCTTGGGACGCGGCGCTGGCGCTGAACGACGGCGGTGTGAGCTATCTGATGGACCGGCTGGCGCGGGTCTGCAAGCCAGACGCCAAGTTGCGGCAGATCCGGGCACAACTCGACAAGGTGGCTGAGGGGCTGCGCGGGGCGCTGGCGCCGTTTTACGTCTCGGACGATGTGGAGGCGCGCGTCGCCGAGAAGAAGGAGGCCGCGCATCGTGTCATCGACGACCTGGAGGAGGCGCTGACCCGGCACCGCTTCGGCGCGGTGCTCGCCGCGCTGGGCGTCGATCAGGACGAGATCGAGAGCCGCATCGGCCGGGTGCCCTCGTCGGTGCGGATCACCAGCGCGGTGTCGCAAGGCGGCCAGGTGGCCGCGCCCGGCCCCTCGGCCGGTCCCGCGACGCCGGCCCGCCCGCCGCGCCCCGGCTTGCAACGCCCGGGGGGGGGCACGCGCCCCCGCGCCGAGGCAAATGCAGAGCCCGACGCAACCACGCAGACCGTGCCCGAAATCCGCAGCACGACGCTGGAGCGGTTTCAGGCGGATACTGCTGTCGAAATCTGGATCGACGGGCTCAAACGTTTCCGCGACGCCGCCGCACTGCGCCGCGCCTTCGGTGTCAGCGATGCCGCCGCCGCCGACCTCGTGGCCGAACTGATCCACGCCGCTCGTCGCACGGGGTTGGGCGCGCGCACCGCGCAGGCGCTGGACGAGATCAGCTTTGGTGTCGATGTCGAGAAACAGGCGCAGCCCGCCGCGATCCTTTGTGCCGAGAGCATCAACCATTTCGTCATTACCCTCGGCATGGACGCGCTCCCAGAGGCCGAGCGCCCGCAAGTCAATACACCTGACGGTGGCACCCGCGCGATCTTTGCTCCGCGCGCGGTCTCGGACAGCCCCGACAACCTGCCCGAACAGCCTCTCGCCACCGCCGAGGCGTTGTGGACCGATTGGGTCTTCGGGCTGGACGCGCTGTTCGAGGCCAACGCCAAGGACGGGATCGGGGGCGAGATCGACGTCGACCGGAACCTCGCGCTGGGCCGCATCCTGGGCGCGTTGGAGGGGCAGGCGGCATGAGCATTTCGATCCATCCAGACCCCGAGGCGCGCGGGGGGGGCTTTGGCTTCATCGCCGTGCCGGAGGGACAGTTGCCCGAGGGGCCGGTGCCCGTGGCAATCATGGAGACCTATGGCCACCGCTGGCTGGCGCCCAGCGAGGCCGCGGGCGAGGCGATCGGGATCGGCGACGCCAACTGGCAGCAAGAGCGGTTCGATTTCGGCCCCTATCCGCTGCACCGGCATGAGGGCTGCGACTGGGTCCGCGTCGGCCCCGAGATCGTCAACAAGCTGGAGGAATACACGCCGCTGCGCCTGCATGTGGGGCCGGTGGTGCAGGACATTACCTGGCCCGATGACGTGCCTCCGCGCGCCGGCGCGGCGGCGCTGGGCGGGGTGCGTTCGACTGCCGCCGCCGCGCCCGGGCCCGCCCCCACGCCGCTGCGGGCCATTCGAAACGAGGACCCGCCCGCGACGGACGGCGCGCCTCCCGAAGCGCCGAAGCCCGAGGCCGATCCAGCCCCGGAGCTGCCCGAGGTCGATCCCGCACCGACGGGGCGGCGGCGGCTGGTGGTGCTGGCGTTGCTCGCCGCGCTTGTGCTGGCGGGAAGCGTCGCGGCGTTGCTTTGGCTGCCCGAGGAGTCAGATGAGGCCGCCTCCCCGGCCCCCGCCTTCCTGTCGCCCGACGCGCCTGCAAGTCAAGAGGCCTGCACCCGGGCCGCGCTGATGGCCTCCGGCGATTTCGCCGCGCAGGCCGAAGCCGCGCGCGCCTGTGGCGATTCACTGTCGCCCGACACGCTTTTGAGCCTGATAGAGGACGCCGCCGCACGCGAGGATGCCACGGCGCTTCTTCTCTTCGGAATGCTCTACGACGCAGGCTGGCAGGATGCCGCCATTGAGGACCGGATCGGGTTGAGCTTCGGCGACGACCCGGCGCAGGCGGCGGAATACTACGCGCGCGCCGTTGCCGCCGGATCGCCCGCCGCCCCTGACCGGCTGGCGGCGGTTTGTGCCGTGCTGGCGCGGGGCGCGACTACATTGCAGGAGGCCGCACATGACGATTACTGTAACTGAGGCGCTCACCCGGACGCTGGTTGCCGTCCTCGTGGCAGCCGCGCTGGTGGCGCCCGGGCCCGCCAGCGCGCAGGATCGCCCGCTGTTGGTCGAGGGCAAGCAGACCGTGCATCAACGCGTGCTGACCCGGCCCGATGCGCTGCTGTTCGATGAGCAGGGCGGCGAGGCGACCCGGCGCCTGCCTGCCTTTCAGCCCTTCTATGTCTATGGTGCCGAGCCGGGCTGGTACCAGGTCGGCCCCTCGCTCACCTCTGGTCCCACGGGCTGGCTGCGCGCCGGCTCGGCGGTAATGTGGAAGCAGAACATCGTCGCCGCCTTCACCAACCCCGCCGGGCGCAAACGCCAGCTCCTGTTCGAGAGCGAGGACCGGCTGCGATGGCTGATGGAGCACGAGGCGCTACGCGAGATGCAGTCGCAACTGCTGACCCAGGTCGAACAAGACAGCCTGCCGCCCGAGCGCGGCGTCGTGGCGGCTGAGCCTGCCGAATTTGTCGACATCGTGCAGGAGCTTTACCTGATGCCGATCCTGGACTTCACACAGGACCTGCATCCTCTCACCTACGAGGACAACTTGTTGATGAAGCTGGCCTCGGTGCCGCTGCGCGAGGAGGGCGAGGACCGCGCGCCGCAGGAGGACGATTTCGACGTGGGCATTGTGTTCGTTTTCGATACCACGCAGTCGATGGACCCCTACATCGCGCGCACGCAGACGGCGGTGGAGCGTATCGTGCGCGGTATCCAGGGCACCGAGATCGGCGACCGGGTGCATTTCGGCGTGGTGGCCTTCCGGGACAACCCCGAGGGCGCGCCGGGGCTCGACTACCGCACGCGAACGCTGCTGCCGCTGGCCCGTCGCAGCGACAAGACCGCCGTGCTGGCCACCATCCGCGCGGCGACCGAGGTGGCCACGGTCAGCTCGCCCGGTTTCAACGAGGACAGCCTGGCCGGCGTCGAGGACGCGCTGGAGTTGACCGACTGGGACGCGGGCGGGACCGATCCCTTCGACAGTCGGATCGTGATCCTGGTCACCGATGCCGGTCCGAAGGACCCGCGCGATCCCAACGCGCGCTCGCCCATCGGGCCCAAAGAGTTGCAGGCCGCCGCACAGGCCAAGGGCGTGGCCATGATGACCCTCCACCTGCAGACCCGCTCTGGCGGAGAGGCGCAGCACGCCTATGCGCGTCGCCAGTACCAGGACCTCTCGCGGTTTCACGGCGAGACCTATTACTACGGCATCAAAAACGGTGCGCCGGAGGTGTTCGAGGCAAAGGTAAGCGAACTTGTCACGGTGATGACCGATATGATCCGCACCGCTCGCGACGAGGCGCCGGTGCTGCAGCCCGACGACACCGGGGACGAGTTGCAGGCTTTGGGACGCGCCATGCGGCTGGCTTACCTAGGTCGGCTAAAGGGCACGCAGGCCCCCGATGTGATCGAGGGCTGGGTCTCGCAGAAGGCGGTGGAAGACCCGGGCAAATTGGCCTTCGAGCCACGCCTGCTGGTCACCAAGAACGAGTTGGCGACCATGGCTGACCTGCTTTCGGAATATTACGACCTGGGCGAGCAGACGCGCGACGCCGAGGACGCCTCGGCGTTCTTCACGCAGGTGCAGGGGGTGATCGCGCGGATGGCGCAGAACCCCGACCGGCTGGTGGCGACTGAGGCCGACACACTCGGCGGGGCGCTGGAATTTCTCGAGGATCTACCCTATCGCAGCCAGCTTTTGCAGATCGACCGGGCCTATTGGGAAAGCAGCCCGATGAATCGGCGGATGATCCTGGACGGGATGCGCCAGAAGCTGACGCAATACCGCAAGTGGCTGCTGGACCCGGATGTCTGGACACCCTTGCATGACGGCGCGCCGGATGGCGAGCATGTCTTCGCCATGCCCTTCGACGTGCTGCCCTGAGGCAATGGGCGAGGGTTTGCACATCGCCGGCGTGGCGCTGCGGCTGAGCGACGGGGACCGGCGCTTTGCGCTGCTGATCGACGACCTGACCCTTGCGCCCGGTCGCGCCGTGGCGCTGAGCGGAGCCAGCGGGTCGGGAAAGACGCTGCTGCTGGAGATGCTGGGCCTGTTGCGCCCGCCGCCGACCGGGGCGCAAGTCGTCTGGCAGCAGACGGAGGACGAGACCGATCTCGCGGCGCTCTGGGCCGCAGGGGTGCGCAATGCCGCCCTGGCGCGGATGCGGGGGCGTCTGTTCGGTTTTGTCCCGCAATCGGGCGGACTTTTGTCCTTTTTGTCCATCGCCGAGAATGTCGCCCTGACCCAGCGCGCGACCGGACGCAGGGACGCGCGCAGGGTGGCCGCGCTGCTCGACCGGCTGGGCCTGTCCGAGGTGTCGGGTCTGCGCCCGGCCGCGCTGTCGATCGGGCAGCGCCAGCGGGCTGCCATCGCGCGGGCTCTGGCCCATCGCCCGCCTTTCGTCATCGCGGACGAGCCGACCGCCGCGCTTGATCCCGAGACAGCCGACGCCGTGCTGGCGCTGTTTCTCGAAACCGCCCGCGACGAGGGCTGTGGCGTGATCCTGTCCAGCCATGACCGCGACCGCGTCGCGCGCTTCGGCATCGACCGGCTGCACCTGACAACGCGCTCCACGCAGGCGGGCACCGAAAGCCGGTTGGAGGCAGTGGCGCCATGCTGATCCTCGACCTCGCCTGGCGCGACCTGTTGCGCGACCGGTTCTTCCTGCTCTGCAACGTAGCGGTGATGGTGGGCATCCTCGTGCCGCTCCTGCTGCTCTTCGGGGTGAAGAATGGGGTCTATCAGGCGCTGATCGGCGAGATGCTGGCCGATCCTGCGAATCTTCAGATCGACACGGCGGGCAATGGGTCCTTCACCGAGGCCGACCTGGCCGGCCTGCACGACTGGCCCGAGATCGCCTTTCTCACGCCCAAGGTGCGCGGGCAGTTCGACTACATGAACGTCCGCGCGGCGGGCGGGGGGCGGATCGTCACTGCGCTGGTCGTACCCTCGGGGGCGGGGGATCCTACCCTGCCCGAGGGCATCGGACTGGCCGAGGGCGAGGTGGCGGTGAGCGCGCGCCTGGCGCGGCTGCTGGAACTGAGCGAAGGGCAGGCGGTGCAACTGATCAGCCAGGCCGAGGGGCGGCCCCGGCAACTTTTGCTGGTGGCGCACATCGCGGCGGTTCTGGATGACGCGGCTGTGGCCGGCCGGTCGGTTCTGGCGCCCTATCCGCTGCTCGACGTGATCGAGGCGTTCTACGACTCCTACGCGCTGCCCGATTACGGGATCACTGCCGGGCGGGATCTGGCCGAGCGCACCCCGGTCTATGAGGGCGTCCGGGTCTATGCCCACCGGTTGGAGGACGTGGCTCCGCTTCAGGCGCGGATCGAGGCGGCACTGGACATTGCCACGGTGGCCCGCACCCGCGATATCGAGGCGCTTCTGGACCTGGGGCGCAAGCTGAACATGGCGCTGGGCCTGACCGCGGCGCTGGCGGCTCTGGGCCTCGGCGCGGCGCTGGTTCTGGGCTTCTGGAGCGAGGTGGCGCGCAAGCGGGTCGTGCTGGCCGGGATCGCGCTGATCGGGGTGCCGGGCCGCGCGCTGGCGCTGTTTCCCGTGGCGCAGGCGCTGATGACCGCCGTGCTGGGCCTGGCGCTGTCCTTCGCCGCCTACGGGCTGGCCGGGCGCCTGGCGGGTCGACTGTTTGGCGACGGGCTGCCGGGCGAGGCGGCGCTGGCGGTGATCGGGCCGGGGCAGGGCGCGCTGATCTGTGGCGCGGTGCTGGGGCTGGTGCTGCTGGCCTCGGGTGGGGCGGCCTGGGCGGCTCAGCAGCTGGACCCGGCCAGCGTGCTGCGGGAGGGGACATGAGGGGCGGGCGGGCCATCGTTCTGGCCGGGATGGCCGCGCTAGCCCTGTACGCGACCGCGTCGCAGGCCGAGGACGCGTCCGATCCCACGCCTTGGCCGCGCGAACTCTACGACCCAGCCGAGGCGCCCGCCGACCTGGTCCTGCCGATGCCCTGTGGGGCGGCGATGGCGTTCCAGAAGGTCGCCGTGCCGTTGGCGGCCGCCGATCCGCTGGCCGACCGGCGGGTGCGGCTGGGCCAGTCGGGCGAGGCCACGGGCTATGCGGAATACCTGCGTACGGTGTTCCTGCGCGGCGCCTTCACCGGTGAGGACGCCGTCGAGACATATTATTACATCGCGCGCTATGAACTCACCCAGGGCCAGGCGCGCGCGCTGGCCGGAGACTGCGCCGATCCCGGCCGCCGCGCCCGACTGGCGCAGGGCGGATTGGACTGGTTCCGGGCGGTCGCGCTGGCGCGCGATTACACCGGCTGGCTGATTGCCAATGCACCGGAGACGCTGCCGCGCTCGGGCGATGCACCGGCCTTCCTGCGTCTGCCGACCGAGGCCGAGTGGGAATATGCCGCGCGCGGCGGGGCCAAGGTGGATGCCAGTCTGTTCGGCGCGCCGGTCTTCTTCGACGAGGGCACGATGGGTGACTACGCGCTGCACCAGGGCGCGGGATCGGCGGCCGGGCGGCTGGGGCCTGTGGGGTTGCGCGCGCCCAATCCGCTCGGGCTGTTCGACGTCTATGGAAATGCCGAAGAGCTGGTGATCGAACCTTTCCGCCTCAACGCCGTAGGCCGCGTGCATGGGCAGGCGGGTGGGGTCGTCACGCGCGGCGGGTCGGTTTTTTCCACCGCTGACCAGATCTACAGCGCGCAGCGCACCGAATACCCGCCTTTCGACGCCGCCACCGGCGCGCCGCTGTCGGGCACGGGCTTTGGCATGCGGCTGGTCCTGTCGGCGCCGGTGGTGACCTCGGACGCCCGACTGGCCGAGATTCGCGATCGCTGGATCGCGCAGGCCACCGCGCAGCAGGACGCTGAGACCGAAGCCGACCCGGCGGCTCGACTCGCCGGCCTGATCGAGGCAGAGCCCGACCCCTCCCGCGCCCGGGCACTGAGCGAGTTGCAGCTGGAGTTCCGCCGCTCGCGCGACCGGGTACAGACTGCGCTGGCGCAATCGGCGCGGGCCACACTGCTGGCGGGAGCGGTCTTCGTCGAGACCATCCTCGAGAATGCCGACGCGATCCAGGCCAAGCAGGGAAGCATCCGCATGCTGATCTCGCAGCCTGGTCGCAAGAGCGAGATGTTCAACCGGCAGGTGCAGGGCCATCTGAGCCAGCTGGAGGACATGCGGCGCCTGCAGGAGACCTATCTTCTGTCTCTTAGCGCCGCGCTGGAGACCCTAATGGCCGATATTCCCGCCGAGGCGCGAGGCCGCGCCTATGCGGTGCTGAGCGAGGAATTGTCGCTGTCGGGCCAGACGCGGACCGCTGCGATGCTGGCGCGGTTCTGGGACGATCTGGCGGTCTATGCCCAGCGACCCGACATGGACAGCGCGACGCTGTTGGAGGTCGCCCTGAACTGAGGGACGGGACGCACGGAGAGGGCAAATGGCCGCTGCGCGGGGCGAGGTGCGTGGCTGTCGACAGCCCGTTTGGGCGGCATGGACCTTGACATGCCAAACCGTCTCTGTTCCCCTAAAACGGTAGTAAATTTGGATTTCGAGACTTGCCTCGCGATTGTTCCGGGGCGGAACCGCAGAGAGGTATTGTCATGCTTGGTCGCCGTATTTGCGCAGCCCTCGTCGCGTCAGCCATGATCGTCGTTCCGGTGCAGCGCGCCATGGCCAGCGACGCCGCCAAGGTTCTGGGCGGGGCCATCCTGGGCGGGATCATTCTAAACGAGTTGGGCAAGACGCACCGCCGCACCACAACGCGGCCCAGGATCAGCGCGGCGCAGCGCGAACAGACCCGCCAGGTGCAGACGGCGCTGAACTATTTCGGCTACAACGTGGGCACCGCCGACGGTGTCGCCGGTCGCAAGACCAGCGCGGGAGTGGCGCGCTATCAGGGGGACATGGGCTTCAACCCGGACGGCAGGCTGGAGCAGTTCGAGCGTGATTTCCTGCTGTCGAGCCATCAGCGCGCTCAGGCGTCCTCGCATATGGCGCCCTACGCCGGAATCCTCGCCAGGCAGGGCCGGCCAGGCCTGCTGCGGACCTATCGCAACGAACAGCTGGGCATCGCGACGCCGCAACCGGCGCCGCAACCCGCGCCGGTGCCCCCGACCCAGCCCGCGCCGGTTCCCGCCTCGACTCCGCCGGTGGCTGAGCCCAACAGGCCGGACGTGACCCGCAAGGCGCCCGCCGCGCTGCCCGATTTCACCGTCGGGCAGGTTACCCGCTCGGTCAACGAACATTGCAATGAGGTCAATTTGCTGACCGCTGCAAACGGGGGGCTGACCGGAGCCAGCGGGCTGGCGGATCGCGAGTTTGCCCTAAACGAACAGTTCTGCCTGGCGCGGACCCACGCGATGTCGGAAAGCACCGCGATCACCGGGACCATCGCCAACATGACCGAGGCGCAGGTCGAGAGCCAGTGCCACGGGCTGAAACAGGTCATGGCCGACCATATCTCAGGGGCCGAGGGTCAGGACGACCCCGGCGCAGTGGTGCAGAGCGTCGGCACCTTCCTGCAAGGCACGGGTCGCCCGATGGATCAACTGATCTCGGCCGGAAAGGTCTGTCTGGGCGTCGGCTATCGCATCGACGATGCCGAGATGGCATTCGGCTCGGCGGTGCTGCTGGCCGGGGCCGGGATCGCGCCCTATGGCGAGATGATCAGCCACCACCTGCGCGAGGGTTTCGGCACGCCCAAGGCTTCTGCGTCCACGGCACAAGGCTGGATGGACTTGGCGCTGGATGCAGTGGATGACGGGGACACTCCGTTGACCGGCCAATCGGCCGAGCGGATCGCGGTTCTACGTGCGGCCTCCGGCGGCGCGGCGAACGCGCTCAACGCGGAACTGCCGATCTTCAACCTCGGCGATTGATATCCGATATGCCGGTCGCCGCCTTTGCAGCGATCGGTCGGTTCCGGGCCGTGGCAATTGGCAGGCCATGGCCCGTTTTCCTCGGTCGCGCCCGTAACGGCGCATTCTCGGGGTCTTGTCAAGGCAATGGGATTGAAGGTAGTGGGTCACTTTGAAATCAGTGCTGCGGCACGTTTCGGATGAAGTCGTAATGCACAATAATTTGATCATGTAGACGCTGCGCCGGTGCATCCAATTGGATCGAACCAACTTCAAGGCCTGCCTTACGAGCTTCATTCATTGCCGGGATCATGTCTGGACCTGCCGCATTCTTGTGCCGCTCCAGGTGCTCGTTTAGTCCACCTTTCGTTCGAAAGCGACAGGGCTTTTCCAGCCCAGTGCTGAGTGCCGCCGCTGCGGATTGTAGAAGCCGTTGATGTATTCGAAGATGGCCATCTCAGCCTGCCGCCGGGTTTCCCATGACCGTCGCCAGATCATCTCGGCCTTGATGGTTTTGAAGAAGGTTTCAACAGCGGCGTTATCATAGAAATTTCCCTTGCCACTCTTGGACACCCTGAACCCATGCTTTCGCAAGATTTTCCGGTAGTCGTGCGAACAGTATTGGCTACCCCTGTCCGTATGCTGAATGCCGCCCGTCGCCGGTGCGCGGAATGCGATAGCCATCTGTAGGGCACGTATCGCCAGATCGCGCTTCATCCGATTGCTCACGGCCGATCTGTTACCCGGCTTGACCAATACGGATACTCATTGATACTGCGTATCAACTGCCGGGCAGTGGTCCGCCCACTGGTTAGCGCGATCCGCACTGCATCCTTGCGGAATTCGTCTGTCCGTTTCAGTCCCATAGTCAGTCTCCTTTGTTGCAGTAAATGCTATCAAAGGAGCGGCATCAAACCGTGACAGGTCCATTTCAACCAGGAAGGACATCTCAAAAGCAGAACCAATTTCAAGCTCAATCGGGCCACCGCTCTTGCCGAGTGGCGCGGTCTCGGCGCGGCATAAGGGACAGCCCTAATGTCCTTGCAGAGACGAGTTCGCATCCGTCTGACAGCACCGCCACCGACCTTCGAGGATTTCCGTAACACCGACGCTCCCGCGATTTCTGCCCGGGTCTTCCCCACCTCAACCGGGCAAGAGAAACAGCGTGATCGCCGGAAACATCACCAGGATCGCCACGCGCAGCAGGTCGGTGGCTACGAAATAGACAACGGCTTTGTAGGTCTCAACGATCGGCGTCTTCTGATCCATCGTATTGATGACAAACAGGTTCATTCCTACCGGTGGCGTGATCAGCCCGACCTCGACCACGATCAGAACCAGGATGCCGAACCAGATCGCTACATGCTCGGCACTCATGCCGAAATCCAACTCCGAGATCACTGGAAAGAAGATCGGCACCGTCAGCAGGATCATCGACAGGCTGTCCATCAGACAGCCAAAGATCAGGTAGAACACCAGGATCACCGTCAGAACGCCCATTGGGCTGAACCCCTGGCTGACCACGTAAACCGACATTTGCTGAGGCACCTGCGTCAGCGCCAGAAAACCGTTGTAGAACGCCGCGCCCAGAATGATGAAGAACACCATCGCGGTCGAACGGGCCGTCGCGATGAAGCTTTCTATCAGTGTCTGCCAGGTCAGCCCGCCATTCAGCCAGGCGATCAAACCGGTCCCGAGCGCACCGACCGCAGCACCTTCTGTCGGGGTGAACCAGCCCTTGTAGATGCCGCCCACGACCAGCCCAAAGACCAGCAGCACAGGCCACACGTCGATCAGGGCGCGAATGCGTTGTGCCATCGGCACGGGCGGCTTGGTCCCGGCGGCATCGGGATGCACCCGCACATAGATGGATATCGCAAGGACATAGCCGAGCGCCGCCAGGACCCCCGGGATGAAGGCCGCAAGAAACAGCTTGGCGATGTTCTGTTCGGTCAGGATGGCGTAGATCACCAGCACCACAGACGGCGGGATCAGGATGCCCAGGGTGCCGCCCGCTGCCAGCGTCGCGGTGGAAAAGCCGCCTGCATAGCCGTATTGCTTCAACTCCGGCAGCGCCACACGGCCCATGGTGGCCGCCGTCGCCAGAGAACTGCCGCAGATCGCGCCGAACCCGGCGCAGGCCCCGATTGCCGCCATCGCGACACCGCCCCGACGGTGTCCAAGAAAGCCCTCGGCAGCCTTGAACAGTGCCGAACTCATCCCGCCCAGCGTGGCGAAATAGCCCATCAGCAGGAACATCGGCACGATGCTCAGGGAATACGAGGAATAGTTGGAATAGGTTTCGCTTTTCAGCCGGATCAGGGCCATTTTCGAGCTGCCGGTAACGATGGAAAGCCCCACCAGCCCGACAATGAACATCGCCAGACCGATCGGCACTCGCAGAAAGATCAGCACCATCAACGCAGGAAACGAATAGAGGCCGATCTCAAAGGCGCTCATTGTTCGGCTCCGTCGCGCGACCGGACCACACTTCGGTTCCAGAAAAATTCATAACAGCGGGCGGCGGCCATATAGACCCCGGCAATCGCCCCGATGACGGCGGCGAACAGGCTGGCCGCATAGGACCACCAGATCGGAAATTGCAGCAGGAACGTCGTCTCGCCATAGCGTTGCTTGGACAGCATCCCGTCATACAGCTTCCAGGCGATGAGAATCAGGGCGATGGCGAAAGCGATGTCGATGATCATCTGCAAGAACCGATTCACAATTCGCGGAAAAACTTTGGTCAGAACATCGACCGAGGCATGACCGGCAGTAACCTGGCACAGCGGGATAAAGGCAAATATTGCAAAGGCGACACCCGCCTCGACCAGTTCGAAATCCCCCAGGATCGGCCCGACCCCCAGATCCAGAAGATATTGCGAGACCCCCGGTGCCAGCGCGCCGATCTTGCCGTGAAGAATGGTGTTCAGCACGCGTCCCGCAACCGACAGGCAGGTCAGGATAATCAGCGACCCAAGCACAAGACCGCCCAGAACGGCCATTGCGCGGCCAAGTCTTTCTATTATCTGATGCATGGCCAAACCCCGATCCTTTTATCGGAAATGTCGCTGCGCCAGCGAGCTGACGCAGCGATCCGTCTTATTTGTAGTTTGCCATCAAGGCTTTAGCTTCGTCGATCAGGGCTTGCCCATCGATACCCTTGGCGTTCATATCGGCGACCCAGGCATCATAGACCGGAGCTGCAGCCTCGGCCCACGCCGCGGATTGCTCCGCGTCCAGCGTAATGACGTTGTTGCCAAGCGCGATGGCAGCGTCGCGACCGGGATCATCCTCGCTGGCCTGGGTTGTCCCCGCGAACACCGAGAACCCCAAGCCCGAGTTGTCGTCGATCACCTTCTTCAGATCGTCGGGCAACGCGTTGTAGCTGTCCCAGTTCATCGCCAGCACGAAGGTCACCGTGTACAGCATTGGGCCGGTGAACTCCGTGTGGTTGTGCACCAGTTCCGAAGACTTCAGAGCCCGCGTCACTTCCCAGGGTATCGTGGTGCCGTCGATCACGCCCTTGGACAGGGCCTCCGGCACCGCCGGAACCGGCATGCCGACCGGAGTCGCGCCCAACTGTTCCAGTAGGGCGTTCACCAGCCGCGAAGCACCACGTATCTTCATGCCATTGAAATCGGCGGGCGCGGTCACCGGTTTGTTGGCATGGATCACCCCGGGACCATGCACCCAGACGCCCAGCACCTTCATGTCCTTGAACTCGGTATCCATCATGTGCTTTTCCATCATCTGCCAATAGGCGGCAGAAGCGGCGGCGGCATCGGTCACCATGAACGGCAGTTCGAACACCTCGGTCGACGGGAAGCGTCCCGGCGTATAGCCGTTCACGTTCCAGGTGATATCAAGCAGCCCGTCGATCACCTGGTCGAACAGTTCCGGCGGCTTGCCGCCCAGCTGCATCGACGCATAGCGGGTGATCGCGATGCGCCCGCCCGATGCTTCCTCGACCTTGTCGGCCCAGACATCGATGATCATATGCGGAATCGTCGCCTGCGCGGGCAGAAAGCTCTGCAGGTTGAATTCGTGCTCCGCGGCCGAGGCCGCAGTGGAAATGCCAAGCACCATCGCGGCGGCGCCTGCAAGTCCAAGTAGGGTTCTTCGATTGGTCATCAGATCCTCCCTTGACCATGGTTGTATTGCATTATAGTGCCTTTGATTTGCGTCTTGTGCATCATATTGCCGGGCGTCTATCGTTACGCATTGCTGGCGAATTACGGTCTGCTTTGGCCATCAAACCGGCTCCCGACTGAAAACGTCGGCTGTCCGGCCCAAACCATAGAAGTTCGGGCGCAGCGCCGGAAAGGCGTGGTCCAGCAGGCTCTGCGGTGTCCGGCCCTCGCATTGTTGCATCCTGCGCTGCGGGCGCGACTGACCCATCAGGAAAATCTCGTTGTTGCGCACCGCGAAGATCTGACCGGTGACGTCCTCTGCCGCCGCCCGCTGCCTCGATCTCACGCGTCACGTCGCGGGCGGGCGCATTGTCGCAGCCTTCGCCATCGCCTGCGCTGCCCGGATCATTGACGATAACGAAGGCCCCATGGGCCGCCGGAATCAGCGCACTGTCGCGCCCGACGCCGCGTCCCGCTCCGGTGACAAGGGCCACCTTGTCTGTCAGCAGGCTTTGTCCCAATCCCTCGCTCCCTTTACTTCCACCTGATCACCACCCCACCCAGGGCCGCACCAGGATGTCGGAACCCGGCTTTCAGAGATTCCCTGATTGCCCGAACACAAAAATACGTATAAGAGTACTACAATACCTAATAACAAAATGGAAGCGTTTTGGAAGGACGCCACGATGAGCCAGCCCCGGGACTACAACGCCACCACCGAAATGGTGGACCGTAACGTCCTCGACGGCTACGGAGACAAGGTCGCCTTTGTCGACCCCTCCGGCTCGCTAACCTACCGGCAGCTGCAGACCGCCACCATGCGCGTCGCCAACATGCTCACCGGCCTCGATATCCGGCCAGAGGCCCGTATCGCCGTCCTGATGCCGGATACCGTGGACTATCCTTGCGTCTTCTGGGGCGCGATTCGGGCCGGTATCGTGCCGGTTTGCCTGAATACCCTGCTGACAGCGGACCAATACCTTTACATACTGCGCGACAGCCGCGCCAAGGCGCTGATCCTTTCGGCCGCGCTACTGGACACAATCCGCCCGCTGCTGACCCAGCTACCCACGCTGCGCCACATTATCGTCTCAGACAGTGAAACAAGTGACTATCTCGGCTTGAAATCACTGATGGACGCCAGCAGCGACGCTTTCGACACCGCCCGAACATGCAGCGACGAAACCGCCTTCTGGCTCTATTCCTCGGGTTCGACCGGCGCGCCCAAGGGCGTGCGCCATGTCCATACCAGCCCCGCCTATGTGGCGGACACCTACGGCAAACAGGTGCTGGGTATCCGCCATGACGACATCTGTTTTGCCGCCGCCAAACTGTTCTTCGCCTATGGTCACGGGGCCAGCATGGCTATCCCGATGTCGGTCGGCGCGACCACCGTGCTGATGCCCGACCGTCTCTCGCCCGCCGCTGTGTTCTCGGTGTTCCAAACCTTCCGCCCGACCCTGTTCTTCGGCGTTCCCACACTTTATGCTGGCATGCTGGCCGACCCGGAATGCCGCCGCGAAAATGGCTCTGACCGGCTGCGGCTATGCGTCTCAGCGGGCGAGGCGCTGCCAGAGGATGTTGGCCAGACCTGGCAAACCCGCATGGGCGTCGCCATCCTCAACGGCATCGGCTCGACCGAGATGCTGCACGCATTCCTGTCCAACCGTCCCGACGATATCCGCTATGGCACCGTCGGGCGCGAGATCCCGGGCTACAGGCTGCGCCTTGTCGATGACAACGGGCGCGACGTGGCCAATGATGAGTTGGGCGAACTGCTGGTCTCCGGCGGATCGGCAGGTGACGGCTATTGGAACCAGCGCGACAAGACCCGCGCCGTTTTTGCCGGGGAATGGGTGCGCACCGGCGACAAATACACCCGCGATCCCGAAGGCTACTACCACTACGCCGGACGCGCCGATGATATGTTCAAGGTTTCGGGTCGCTGGGTATCGCCTTGCGAGGTGGAACAGGCTCTGATTTCGCACCCCGCGGTGATCGAGGCCGCTGTCGTCGGCCATGCGGACGAAAAGGGGTTGGTCAAGCCCAAGGCCTTCGTGGTGCTGGCCAACGACCAGAACGCGGCGGCGCTGTATAACGACCTCAAGGCCCATGTCAAAACCGCCGTCGGCGTATGGAAATATCCGCGCTGGATCGTCGCGGTGGACGACCTGCCGAAAACCGCTACCGGCAAGATTCAGCGGTTTCGGCTGCGAGCCCTGGAACAGGACGGCGCAACATAATCGAAATCATCACCCTCGGGCGCGGCACGCCCGTGATGTCGTCACTTTGTGTCGATTCCGAACCGATCTGCCTGCGCTGCAACATGGCCCAAGCCTAGGCGCTGCTGTGTTTCGACGACAGCCTGCTCGATACGGCTTTCCCTGACCTTGCCTGCGACGGTGCGTCAATCGTGGTCAATTCAGCGCGCCCGGCGCAGGATCTGCGCAGGATCTGCCCGGGACAGGAACGCATCGGATCACCCCGGTAGACGGACGCGCCATCGCCGGTCACATCTGCCACCATCCTTGCGAAACTGCTTGTAGCAGGGTTGAACTGGACGAAACCGTCGGCATTTGCAGCCGGGAACGATTCGTCGGCGACAATGCGTTGGCCGAGGGCCGGACCTTCCCGGCCCCACCCGTTGAGCGCTCGCAATCCGTCGCCATCGTCGGCGGCGGCCCCGCCGGTTTGTCTGCCGCCTGTCAACTGCGCCGCCGCGGGTATCGTGTGACCCTGTTCGAAGCCGCAGAACAGCTTGGCGGGGTGATGCGTCATGGCATCCCCTCCTACCAGTTCGACCGCGCCGTGCAGGACGGAGAGGTCAACCGCAGCGCCGCCATCGGCATCGACATCCGTCTGAACGTTGAGGCCAGGGACAAGGCCGCGCTGGAGGATCTGAAAAGCCAGTATGACGCGGTCTATCTCGCCATGGGGCGCAGGCGCGGAGGTTTGTCCCGCGTCGGTGTGGGATCAAGTCAAGGACATCTCTGGGACTCCCTGCGCCAAGCTGGCGCAGGGCTGGGGCAACAGACCTGTTGCATGGAAAGAAGTAAATAGGTACTGTTATGCCAGTTTATGAGATTCCCGGGGACAGCACATGTATGACGAACTTACCACCGGCACCTCTGAAGCCCGCACGATCACGGTGGACCGCGACCGCACGATCGGTTTTATGGGAGAGGAGTGCCGGGTCTACGCCACTCCGTCACTGGTGCAAGACATCGAACATGCCTGCCGCGACTTGATTCTGGCGCGCATCCCAAAGGGGCAGGATTCTGTCGGCACCAAGGTCAATATCGCACATCTGGCCGCGACGATGCTGGGGATGCAGGCGACGATCACCGTGACTGTTTCTGAGGTTGATGGCCGTCGTGTGGTTCTGGACGTCAGCGCCAGCGACACGGTCGAGCCGATCTGCAAGGGCAGCCATGAGCGGTTCATCGTCGACATCGCCAAGACCGCCGAGCGGTTGCGTCAGAAGGCCGCGAAAGCCGGTGCGGCATGAAAGGCTGACGCGATGCACACCCCCGGAAACACTGTCTCGAAAACGGTTTCGTCCTATTGCTATCAATGCGTGGCAGGGCCTGACCTGATGAAGGTCGATACGCTGGACGGGGTTCCGGTGCAGGTGCGCCCCAACGGTACGGCCGCGGCGGTTCACCCGGCGCATGGCAAGGTTTGCGTCAAGGCCTTTGGCCTGATCCAGAAGACCAACAACCCGCATCGCGTACTGACCCCGATGATCCGCAGCAACCCGCGCAAGGGCAGGGGAGAGGATCCCGGCTTTCGTCCCGCCACCTGGGACGAGGCACTGGAGCTCATCTGCGGCAAGCTGAACCAGGCGCAGGCCAGGGGCAAGATGGATGACAGCGGCTTTCCCCGCGTTGCCGCCAGTTTCGGCGGCGGCGGCACGCCGACCGTCTACATGGGCACGTTTCCCGCCTTTCTGAGTGCCTGGGGTCCGGTCGACATGAGTTTCGGCAGCGGGCAAGGGGTGAAGTGCTATCACTCCGAGCATTTGTACGGCGAGTTGTGGCACCGCGCCTTTACCGTGTCGCCCGACACGCCGCTGGTCGAGATGGTGATTTCCTTCGGGGCAAATGTCGAGGCCTCGGGAGGGGTTTGCGGTGTTCGCCGCCATGCCGACGCGCGGGATCGGGGCATCAGGCGGGTGCAGGTCGAACCGCATCTGTCGGTGACGGGGGCCTGTTCTGCCGAATGGGTGCCGATTCGACCCAAGACCGACCCGGCCTTTATGTTCGCGCTGGTGCATGTGCTGCTGCACGAGGCGGGGCGCAAAAGGCTGGACCTGCCGTTTCTGAAGGCAATGACGTCTTCGCCCTATCTGGTGGCGCCGAACGGGTTCTATCTGCGTGATCCCGCGACAAAGAAGCCGTTGGTCTGGGATTTGGGCGAGGGGCGGGCGGTGCCGTTCGACGCCAAGGGGATCGATCCGGCGCTGGAGGGGGAATTTGCCGTGGCCGGGGTCGAGGTTGGCCCGGATGATGTGGAATGGGTCCATGACGGGATACCATGTCGCCCGGCCTTCGCGCATCTGGTCGACCATGTGAGGCCCTACAGCCCGGAATGGGCCGCCGAGATCTGTGACGTAAAGGCAGAGGTGATCCGCAAGACGGCTCTGGACTTCCTTGACCACGCGCATGTTGGCGAGACGACCGAGGTGAATGGCAAGGAAATGCCGTTCCGCCCGGTGGCGATTTCGCTGGGCAAGACGGTGTGCAACGGCTGGGGCGGGTATGAGTGCGTCTGGGCGCGTACGGTAATGGCAGTGTTGATCGGCGGGCTGGAAGTGCCGGGCGGGACGCTGGGCACCACTGTGCGATTGAACCGGCCTGCGGACAATCGCTGGTCCAGCGTGGTGCCGGGACCTGACGGGTTCATGAACTATCCGATGAACCCGACGAAAAAGGGCGAGTGGCAAGAGGTGCCGACCTCGCGCCATGCGCATCAGACGCTGGTGCCTTTGGCGGCGAATTCACCTTGGAGCCAGGCGTTGGGGCCGACGCACCTGGCCTGGATGGCGCAGAAAAAGGGGTTCGAGCATCTGCCGAAACCGACCCCACCGGATGTCTGGTTCGTCTATCGCACCAATCCGGTGATCTCGTTCTGGGATACCGGGGCGGTGGGCGAGGCGATTGCGAATTTTCCGTTCACCGTCTGCTTTGCCTATACGCACGACGAAACCAACCACATGGCCGACGTGCTGCTGCCTGAATGCACCGATCTGGAGGGGCTGCAGCTGATTCGCATCGGTGGGTCGAAATATGTCGAACAGTTCTGGGATCATCAGGGATTTGCCCTGCGCGATCCGGCGGCGAAACCGATGGGCGAGGCGAAGGATTTCACCTGGATCGCGACGCAACTGGCCAAGGGCACCGGGCTGCTGGGCGATTACAACATGGCGATCAACAAGGGGGCCGCCGGGGTGCGGTTGTTCGGCAAAGGGTTCGACTTTTCGCTGGAGCCCGAGGTCGAGCATTCGGTTGAAGGCATCTGGGACGCCTCGTGCCGCGCGGCGTCGGCGGAACTGACCGAGGGGGCGGAAAGCCAGGGGCTGGACTATTATCGCGAGCACGGGTTCCGCATGATCCCGTTCCCGCGCGAGCGTTGGTATCTTTATCCCGCGATGATCGAGCAGGGGCTGCGGTTCGAACTGCCCTATCAGGAGCGGCTGCTGAGGATCGGGCAGGAGCTCGGCGCGCGTCTGCACGAGAAGGGCATCACCTGGTGGGATCGGCAACTCAGGGAATACGAGGCGCTGCCGCACTACCAGGACCTGCAGGGCCTGTGGGAACACGCACAAGAGGCCGCCTATAACGTGAAGATTGAGGACTATCCGTTCTGGCTGCTGACGACGCGGTCGATGCAGTATTCCTGGGGCGGAAACGCCGGCCTTCAGATGATCCACGAGATCGCGTCGAACGTGGCCGGGCATGGCGGCGTGATGATGAACCCGGAGGCGGCGCGGCGGCTGGGGCTGGAAGAGGGCGACCTGGTCGAGATCGCCTCGCCTATCGCCGAGACGAAAGGTGCGGTTATCCTGCGCCAGGGGATCAGGCCCGATACCTTGCTGATGATCGGCCAGTTCGATCACTGGAAGACACCGTTTGCCAAGGACCTGAAAACCCCCAGCATGAACGCGCTGACGCCGATGTCGCTGGAACTGACCGACGCCACCGGATCGGGGGCCGATCTGGTGCGGGTTTCGGTGCGCAAGCTGGGGGTGGGGGCATGACGCGCTATGCGATCGTGGCGGATCTGAACCGCTGCGTCGGCTGTCAGACCTGCACAGCGGCCTGCAAGCATGCCAACGCCACCGCGCCCGGGGTGCAGTGGCGAAAGGTGCTGGATTTCGAGACTGGCGAATACCCCGACGTGTCGCGCGCCTTCGTGCCGGTGGGCTGCATGCATTGCGAGACGCCTTCCTGCATGGACGTCTGCCCCTCGACCGCGACCGGGCAGCGCGCCGATGGCATCGTGACCATCGACTATGACATCTGCATCGGCTGCGCCTATTGCGCCGTGGCCTGTCCCTATCAGGCGCGCTACCGCGTCGATGAGCCCTCCGCGGCCTATGGCGTCGGCAAGACAATGCGCCACGAGGCCGCGCGTGAGGATCCCGCAAGGCTGGGCGTGGCGCAGAAATGCACGATGTGCGTCGATGTGATCGACGCGGGCGTGGCCAAGGGGCTGGTGCCGGGCGTTGACATGGGGGCGACCCCGGTCTGTGTTGCGTCCTGTATCGCGGGCGCGCTGCACATGGGCGATCTGGACGATCCCGACAGCAACGTGTCGCAGCTGTTGCGCGAAAAGCGGCATTTTCGCATGCATGAGGAAATGGGCAACGGGCCGGGGTTCATCTATCTTTACGATGGCGAAATCGCGGACATGACCCCGATCGACCCGGCGCCGATGGTGGCCGATCCGGTTGGGTTGGCGGCGGTGTCGCCGAAACCGCAGACAAGCTGGGACTGGCGCGCGGCGGCGAACTTCATGGCCGGTGGCGCGGGGACCGGGCTGTTTGCCGCGACGATGCTGGCCGGGCTGTTTGCGCCGGTGATCTGGGGCGCGGCCTTTGCGGCGTTGGCATTGGTCGGAGCGGGACTGTTCTGCGTCCTGCTGGAGATCGGGCGGCGCTGGCGATTCCTGAACGTGTTCCGCAATGCGCGCACCAGTTGGATGACCCGCGAGGCGATGATGGCGGTGCCGTTCTTTGCCTTTGGCGGTTTGTCCTGGCTGACCGGCTGGGTGGTTCTGGGCTGGCTGGGCGCGCTGTTCGGGCTGGCGTTTCTGTATTGCCAGGCGCGAATTCTGCGGGCGGCCAAGGGTATTCCGGCCTGGCGGAAGCCGGAACTCGTGCCGTTGATCGTATCCACTGGCCTTGCAGAAGGGACGGGTCTGTTGGGTGTTGTCGTTGCCACCACGACGGCGACGGGCGTGCCGGGGTTGGGGATGGCCCTGGCCGCCCTGGTGGCGGCGCGGTTCGTTCTCTGGAAACGTTATCGTCGGGCGCTGGGAAAGACCGGCGCGCCGGTGCAGACGTTCAGGGTTCTGGATGGGCCGAGGAGCGGGCTGATCGGAGCGGGGCAGGCGGCAATCCTCGCGCTGGCCGGCTATGCGATGCTTGGCCTGCCGTTGCAGGGGCTGGCGCTGGTGCTGGCGGGGCTGGCGGCGGCGGGCACCGGCTGGCTTTTCAAATACACGCTGATCACGCGCGCTGCGATGAACCAGGGATTTGCCGTCGAAAGAATGCCTGCCCGTGGCGCCGGGGAGAGCGCGCCAGGCATAAAGCCGGGCTGGACCACGGCCTGAAATGGTAACCCGGGGCAACAGGCCCGAGGAGGAACTGACATGCTGGATCGGACACACAAGACCCCGGATTACATGTATGACCACAAGGTCGAGACGATGTCCCGCGCGGCCCTTGCCGAGTTGCAGGCCGAGCGCCTGCGCTGGTCGCTGGACCGCGCCTACGCGAACGTGCCACATTACCGGAAGGCTTTTGACAAGGCCGGGGTGAAGCCGGACAAGTTGAAATCGGTTGATGACCTGCGGCATTTCCCGTTCACCGTGAAGACCGACCTGCGCGACAATTACCCGTTCGATATTTTTGCCATGCCTCGCGCGCAACTGGTGCGGGTGCATGCGTCGTCGGGAACGACCGGAAAGCCGACGGTGGTGGGCTATTCGAAAGGCGATATCGACCGCTGGTCGGATCTGATGGCGCGCTCGATGGCGGCGGCGGGGTTTCGCCCTGGCGACCTGGTGCACAACGCCTATGGCTACGGGCTGTTCACTGGCGGGCTGGGCGCACATTACGGGGCCGAGCGGTTGGGCTGCACGGTGGTGCCGGTCTCTGGCGGGGGCACCGAAAGGCAGGTGACGCTGCTGCGCGATTTCGGTGCGGTCAACCTGTGCTGCACACCGTCCTACGCGCTGAACATCGTCGAGGTCGGCGCGCGCATGGGCATCGACATCGCCGCGCTGCCGGTGCGGCGCGGGCTGTTCGGAGCGGAGCCATGGTCGAACGAGATGCGGGCGGAACTGGACCGGCGGCTGGGGCTGAAGGCGATCGATATCTACGGGCTGTCCGAAATCATGGGGCCAGGCGTGGCCTGCGAATGCGATACGGCACGCGCCGGGCTGCACGGCTGGGAAGATCATTTCCTGTTCGAGGTCGTCGACCCCGAAACGCAGGAACCGCTGCCGATGGGATCGCAGGGCGAGCTGGTCATTACCACGCTGACCAAGGAAGCGATGCCGATGATCCGCTATCGCACCCGCGACATCACTCGGCTGACGGATGAGCCCTGCGCCTGTGGCCGCACCCATCTGCGCATTCTGCGCGTTGCGGGGCGGGATGATGACATGATGATCATCCGGGGCGTCAACGTCTATCCCAGCCAGGTCGAGGCGGTCCTGGTTGGGCTGGCCGGTCTGGCCCCGCACTATCAGATCAGGCTGTTCAAGGAAGGTCCGCTGGACGCGATGGCGGTCGAGGTAGAGGTGCTGCCCGGTGCCGCCTGCGACGATGCAGCGCTGAACGCCAAGGCGAGCGAACTTCGCCATCACATCAAGTCAATTATCGGCGTGACATGTACCGTGACGGCACGGCAGCCGGGCGAGATCCCGCGATCCGAGGGCAAGGCGGTTCGGGTGGTCGATCAGCGCTGAGGCCGTCCGAGAGGCGGAAGAGTTTCCCGTCGCCACAATCGCAAGACGCAAGGTCCGGGTGGCGGCGGGGCAGTTGGGGGGTGTCTAAACCTCGAACGCCCGTTCCAGCGGAGCGATCTCGCCGAAGGTGTTCTTGACAGACGCGAAATAGGGTTTGCGTTGCCCGCGATAGAGGATGCCGGTGTTCATGCCGTCATCGGTCATGATCCGCCGCGCTGCGCGGGCCGGGTCGTCGGTTTCGGGCACGCTGGCCCCGTGCACCTGGTTCTTCCATTCTTTCTCATCCGGGCGGAATGTGACGCAGGGGCTGAGGATTTCCACGAAGGAAAAGCCGGGGTGGTTCACCGCTTCGACGATGGTCTTGGTGCAACCCTTGATATTGCCGGAAAACTCGCGCGCGACGAAATTGGCCCCCGAGGCCAGTGCGATCACCAGCGGATGGAACGGCGACAGGCCGGTGCCGCCGGGAGACAGAGCGCTATCCCAGTCAGGTTCGGTCGTGGGCGAGGGCTGACCCTTGGTCATGCCGTAGACCCGATTGTCCATCACGATATAGGTCATGTCGACGTTGCGTCGGCAGGCATGAAGGAAGTGGTTGCCGCCGATGGAAAAGCCGTCGCCGTCACCGCTCATCGCCAGGACGGTCAAGTCGGGGCGTGCGATCTTCAGCCCGGCGGCGAGCGACAGCGACCGGCCATGCACGCCGTGAAAGCCATAGCAGTTTGTATAGGCTGGGATCCGCGAGGAACAGCCGATGCCGGAGATCACGGCGATGTCTTCGGGTGGGCGACCCAGTTCGGCCAGCGCCCTGGTGATTGACATCAGGACGTGGAAATCGCCGCATCCGGGGCACCAGACGGGGGTGACATCAGAGGTGAAGTCCTTGGGTTTCAGGTTGGGAACGTTCATTGGCTTTTCCAATCGCGGATGCTTGAGGCGATTTCGTCGGGCCCGATCGCGTCGGGGCCTTCGCGGTTCAGACGGTCGATGTCGAAGGGCAGGTCGATATGCGAGCGGACGTAGCGATAAAACTGGCCAGAATGGTTTTGCTCGACAAACAGCACCCGTTTGGCCCCGGACAGCGCGGCTTGCAGTGGCTTTTCAGGGAAGGGCGAGATCTGGCGCAAGGCCACCAGCCGGACGTCAATGCCGTCGTCCTGCAGGGCGTCGATCGCCTCGCGGACGGCTCCGGTCAGTGAACCCCAGGTCAGGATGACGGTATCGCCGGTTCCTTCGGTGACACCCCAGTGGTCGCCGAAATCGAAGGCCTCGATCTTGTGCAGACGCTTGTCCATCTGCTGGCGCTGCGCCTTGGCGGTGCTGGAGGGCGTGCCGCGTTCGGTATGGGTCAGGCCGTCGGCGGTATACTGCCCGCCGGGCTGGCCGGGGATCGACATTGGCGAGACGCCATCGGCGGTGACAGCATAGCGCAGATAGGGCTCTGATGCCGCCTGATAGGGCTTGCGCCGGGTCAGAAAGGTTACATCGGCGGGCCGGTCGATCAGCACATGCGCCTGACCGATGGATTGATCCGACAGCACAATCACGGGGCTTTGCAAGGTCTCGGCGATATGCACCGCCCATTGCGCGGTGAACAGGCAGTCGGCAACGGATAGCGGGGCCAGGACCACATGCGGCGCATCGCCGTGAAAGCCGTGGACCGCGATGTTCAGGTCCGATTGCTCGGACTTGGTGGCGATGCCGGTGGACGGCCCGGCCCGCATCACGTCGATCACCACAAGCGGTACTTCCGCCGCCGTCGCCAGCCCGAGGCTTTCCATCATCAGCGACAGGCCGGGGCCGGAGGTGGCGGTAATCGACGGACGCCCGCCATAGGACGCGCCCATGATCATGTTGATCGAGGCCAGTTCGTCCTCTGCCTGGACTAGCGCACCGCCGATGCTGGCCAGCGCCGGGGCGAGGTATTCCAGCACCTCGGTGGCGGGGGTGATGGGATAGGCGGCCGCGAATTCGACCCCGCCGCGCAGGGCGCCGAGGCCCACCGCCTCGTTTCCGGTGATCAGCCAGCGCTTGCTGTCGGGTTTGCCGGGGGTCTCCAACACGAAACGGGTGCCGAAACCGGCGGCGGCGGTCATTCCTGCCTCGATGCAGAGGCCGCCGATCTCGATGGCGCTTGCACCCTTGCTCTCCAACTTGGAGGCGACGACCTGCATCACCATGTCGATGGGCAGACCCGTCAGTTGGGCGACCAGCCCGACGCAGATCATGTTGGGCCGACCGCCCTGGATGGCCTTGGCCAGCTCGCCGATCGGGCATTCGACAATGGTGCAATCGCCGTCACGTAGGGCGGCGGGCGGGTCGCCCGCGGCGGGGTCGGCGATGACCAGCCCGGCGGACGCCACCGGCATCGAGCCGATGAAACGGTCGGCGTTTTTCCAGTCGATGGCGACCAGAATGTCGAAATCGCGCGACATGCAGAAGGCTGGTTTCGTCGAAAGCCGCACCAGCGCCGCAGCCTCGCCGCCCCGGATCTGTGGTCCGACAGAGCGGGTCATCAGCCCGTGCCAGCCGGATTTACCCGCCGCTTCGATCAGGATCGAGCCTGCGGTGATCGCTCCGGCGCCGCCGCTGCCGACCACGGCGAAGGACACGTTTTTCGCTGATTTCATTGAATTCTCTGATTTCATTGAGGCTGTCATGTCAGGTCCGCGTTCTGGTGTAGCTTTCGGGTTGCTGAATTTCTTTAAAGGTTTCCGGTTGACCCTAATTAAGTATTAGAGTACCACTTTACGGTAATAGAGATTTCAAACCCTGTCAACAAGCGCAAGCGCAGAGATACCGGAGCGAAACATGGCAAGACGCTGGATGATGGTTTCAGGCGAAAAGCCTATGGTAAGGGAAGAGTTTCAGCCTGATGCGCCGGGTCCGGGCGAGGTTGTCGTCGAGATTGCGGGATGTGGGGTCTGCCATACGGATCTGGGATTCTACTTTGACGGCGTGCGCACCAACCAGCCGCTGCCGCTGTGCCTGGGGCATGAGATCAGTGGTATCGTGACGCAGGCGGGCGAGGCGGCGGGGGATTGGATCGGCAAGCCGGTCATCATCCCCGCCGTGATACCCTGCGGGGAATGTGACGCCTGCCAGCGCGGCAAGGGTACGATCTGCCGGGCACAGAAGATGCCGGGCAACGATATTCAGGGCGGCTTTGCCACCCATATCACGGTGCCCGCGCGCGGGCTGTGTCCGGTGGATATGGACCGGCTGACGGCGGTCGGGCTGACGCTGGCCGATGTCTCGGTGGTCGCTGATGCGCTGACCACGCCCTATCAGGCGGCGGTGCAGGCCGGGATCGGGCCGGGCGATCTGGTGATCGTCAACGGCACCGGCGGGGTCGGCGGCTATGCCGTGCAGGTGGCCGCCGCGATGGGGGCGACGGTGGTTGCCATTGACGTGGTGCAGGAAAAGCTGGCTGCGGTGCAGGGGCATGGCGCGGCTTTGGCGCTGAATGCGCGGGATTTTGATTCGCGTGGGTTGAAGCAGGAAATCATCGGATTTGCCAAGGCGAACGGGCTGAAGACGTCCGAGTGGATCATCATGGAGTGCTCCGGCACCGCCGCCGGGCAGACTGCCGCCTTCGGCCTTTTGAACCACGGGGCAACCATGTGCGTCGTCGGTTTCACCATGGACAAGGTCGAGGTGCGATTGTCCAACCTGATGGCGTTGCACGCCCGCCTCTTGGGTAATTGGGGCTGCCCACCGGAACTGTACCCCGGTGCGCTGGAACTGGTGCTGTCGGGCAAGGTCAAGCTGGCACCGTTCATCGAACAGCGCCCCCTCGACGACATCAACGCGGTGTTCCGCGACGTGCATGACGGCAAACTTGTCCGGCGACAGATTCTGGTGCCCGGATCGTGAAGGAGAGCAACGTGACCACACCCAATTTTGAATTCGCTTTGCATGACCTGGTGGCAGAGGATGTGCGCGCCGCGCTGACCGACAAGGTGCTGTTTGAAAAGCGCCCCGCGAAGCTGCCGGACGGCACCGAGGCCACGGGTCTTTTCAACGCCTGGATCACGCTGAACAACCCGGACCAGTACAATTCCTATACGACCAACATGGTCAAATCGGTGATCCTCGCATTCCGCGCCGCCTCGAACATGCGCGATGTCAATGCGGTGGTGTTCACGGCGGCGGGGGACAAGGCGTTTTGTACGGGCGGCAACACCAAGGAATACGCTGAATACTATGCCGGGCGACCACAGGAATACCGCCAGTACATGCGGCTGTTCAACGATATGGTCTCGGCCATTCTGGGGTGCGACAAGCCGGTGGTTTGCCGGGTCAACGGGATGCGGATCGGTGGCGGGCAGGAGATCGGCATGGCCTGCGATTTCTCGGTCGCGCAGGACATGGCGCGGTTCGGGCAGGCGGGGCCGAAACACGGGTCGGCGGCAATCGGCGGCTCGACCGATTTCCTGCCGGTGATGATCGGCTGCGAGCAGGCGATGAATTCCGGCGTGCTGTGTGAGAGCTTTACGGCGCAGAAGGCGCTGCGCATTGGCATCCTGACCGACATCGTGCCGGGGCTGAAGGTGGATGGTGAATACGTAGCGAATCCGCTGGTCGAGACGCGATATGTCACCGACGATTGGGGTCGCCTGCTGCATGGCGAAATGAAAACCGGCGACGCGCTGGCGGCTGGCAAGGCGCTGATGAAACGCGGAGAGATGGACCTGAGCGCGCTGGATGCCAAGGTGGATGAGCTGTGTGGCAAGCTGTTGCAGACCTTCCCCGACTGCACCACGAAATCGGTCGAGGAACTGCGCAAGCCGAAGCTGAACGCCTGGAACATGAACAAGGAAAACTCTCGCGCCTGGCTGGCGAACAACATGATGACAGAGGCGAACATGGGATTCCGCGCCTTCAACGAAGGGAACCGCGAGGTCGGGCGCGAGGTTGATTTCGCGCTGCTGCGCCGCGAACTGGCCGAGGGCGCCACTTGGACGCCCGACTATATCGACAGCATGATGCCCGGCGTGCGGACATGAGCGGACCGCTTGGCATATCGACCGATCTGGGCGGCGCGATGCTGCGGTTGCGGCTGAACCGGCCCAAGGCGAATATCGTCGATGCCGAGATGATAGCAGCCCTGGACGCCGCCTTTGTGGCCCATGCCGACGACCGCGATTTGTGCGCCGTGCTGGTCGAGGCCGAGGGGCCGCATTTCAGTTTTGGTGCCTCGGTCGAGGAACACATGCCCGGGCGTTTCGAGGCCATGCTCAAGGCACTGCACGCGCTGGTGCGCCGGATGCTGGGCTATCCGGTGCCGGTGCTCGTGGCGGTGCAGGGCCAGTGTCTGGGCGGCGGGCTGGAGGTCGCGATGGCGGGGCACATGATCTTTGCCGCGCCGGATGCCAGCCTGGGCCAACCCGAGATGATGCTGGGCGTCTTCGCTCCCGCCGCGTCTTGCCTGATGCCCGACCGCATGGGTCAGGCGCGGGCCGAGGATTTGCTGTATTCGGGTCGCTCGGTCAAGGGGGAAGTGGCGCTTGCGACGGGCCTGGTCGATGCGTTGGCAGGTGATCCGTCAGCAGCGGCTTTGGCGTGGATAGAGACCCATCTGAAGCCGAAAAGCGCCAGTTCGCTGCGCCTTGCGGTACGCGCCGCACGAGCCGATTTCGTGCGCCGCATGACCGCCCGGCTGGACGAGGTAGAGGCGCTGTACCTGAACGAATTGATGGCAACCGGTGACGCGGTCGAGGGGCTGAATGCCTTTCTTGAAAAGCGTCCGGCACAGTGGGGGAACCGATGAGCACACAAACAGCATCACAAATCGTCGCGCGCTGCGAAGCGCTGTACGATGACCTGAGGTTCAGCGCCGCGCGCGATTGGAAAGAGGCCGAACCGGGCCGTAAGGTGATCGCCTACATGCCGGTCTACATTCCGCGCGAACTGATCCACGCGGCGGGAATGCTGCCGCTGGGCATCATGGGCGGCGGCGACAGCCTGGAGGTGATCCACGGCGACGCCTATTACCAAAGCTACATCTGCCGCATTCCCCGTTCCACCATCGAGTTGGGCGTGTCGGGTCGGCTGGATTTCGTTGATGGCATGCTGTTCCCGTCGATATGCGACGTGATCCGCAATCTGTCGGGCATGTGGAAGATGCTGTTCCCCGATGTCTACGTCAAATATTTCGACGTTCCGCAGACCTACATCGATGAAATTGGCGGCACCTTCTACACCGGTGAAATGCGCGAGTTACTGCATGACCTGGAAAAGATCGCAGGGCGCAAGATCACCGACGACGACATTCGCGCCTCGATCGAGGTCTACAACGAGAACCGCAAGGTCGTGAACGAGCTTTATGCCTTGCGGGCGCAAGCGCCGTGGAAGGCCCCCGCGTCCGAGGCCTATCTGGTGCTGCGCGCCGGACTGTTGCTGCCGGTCGAGGAGCATACGCAACTCGTGCGTGATTACGTCGCCGCGGCATCCGCCGAGGAGCGCCCGATCAAGGACAACAGCCGGGTGATCCTGACCGGCATGTTCTGCGAACAGCCACCCTTGAACTTGATCAAGTCGCTGGAGCTGTCGGGCTGCTATATCGTTGACGACGATTTCGTGTTGATCAGCCGCTGGTTGCTGGGCGACGTGCCGACGGATGGCGACCCGGTTCACAACCTGTCCCAAGCCTTCTTGCACAAGGCCATGTCGACGGCGGCGAAATACGAACCCGATCAGGAAGAAAAAGGTCAGTTCCTGGTGCGCGCGGTGCGCGATACCGGGGCCGAGGGCGTGATCTTTGCCTCGACCAGTTTCTGTGATCCGGCGCTGCTGGACCGCCCGATTTTGCAGAACGTGCTGAAGCGGGCCGACATCCCGTTCATCGCCTTCAAATACGCCGAGAATTCCGGCCAGATGCAGCCGATCCGCGAGCAGGCCGGAACCTTCGTCGATTCAATCAAGCTATGGAGCGCAGCATGAACACCAAAATTCTGAAAGCGCAGCCCGCCGACGTCCTCAAGGACGCCTCGATGATCAAGCAGAAAGAGATGATGGCGAAACACTATGATCGCCTGACCAATGCGCCGACGAGCGGGGCCAAGGTCGCCTCGACCTTCGTGCCGGGCAACCTGAACGAGTTGATCATGTGCTTCGATCTGGTCAACAACCTGCCCGAGGTCAACGCGATCCAGTCCGGCCTGCGCAAGCAATCCGGTGCGTACATCATGGAGGCAGAACGCGCTGGGCATTCCGAGGATGTCTGTACCTACGTCAAATCCGACATCGGCATGATGCTGAAGGGCAATATCGGGCCCAACGGCAAGAAGCTGCCCAATCCTGACGTGCTGCTGCTGTCCTACACCGGCTGCTTCACCTTCCTGAAATGGTTCGAACTGCTGCGCGAGCAGTACAAATGCCCCACGATCTTCTTGCAGACGCCCTATATGGCCGACGGCAAGGTCACGCCGAACATGATCCAGTACATGGTCAAGCAGTTGAAGGACACGGTGATCCCGACGCTGGAGGAGGTTTCGGGCGTCAAGTTCGACATCGACCGGTTGCGCGAATACCTGAAGAAGTCGGCCCAGGCCGAGGACGATCTGGTCTACATCCTGCAAACCGGCAAGAACAAGCCAAGCCCGATCGATGCGTATTTCGGCGGTATCTACTACATCGGCCCCATCTTTGGCGCGTTCCGGGGCACCGACGATGCCATCGACTATTACCGGTTCCTGCGTGAAGAGGTCGATGAACGTCTTGCCAAGGGTCTGGGACCGGTCACGCCGGACGGACCGATGGCCGAGGAAAAGTACCGTCTGGTTGTCGAAGGACCGCCGAACTACACCAGCTTTCGCCAATTCTGGAAGATGTTCTATGACGAGGGCGCGACAGTGGTGGCGTCAAGCTATACCAAGGTCGGCGGCACCTATGACTACGGCTTCCGGCATGATCCTGACAAGCCGTTGGAATCGCTGGCTGAATACTGCCTTGGCGTCTATACTAACCGGTCTCTGCCAATGCGCATCGACATGTTGACCGACTATATCAAAGAATACGAGGCTGACGGGCTGCTGATCAACTCGATCAAAAGCTGCAACAGCTTTTCCGCCGGGCAACTGCTGATCATGCGCGAGGTCGAAAAGCGCACCGGCAAGCCTGCGGCGTTCATCGAGACCGATCTTGTCGATCCGCGGTATTTCTCGGCGGCCAACGTCAAGAACCGGTTGGAGAGCTATTTTCAGATGGTCGAACAGAAACGCAGCGGCAAGGGGGTTGCAGCATGAAAACCTTTGTGGGCATCGACCTGGGTTCCACCACCACCAAGGCCGTCCTGATGGACGAGGAAGAAGGGGTGCTGGGACGCGGGATCACCAATTCACGCTCGAACTATGAAACCGCCTGCAAGGTGGCCACAGAAGAGGCCAAGATCGACGCGAGGTTCACCCTGTTCCGGCGCGAGTTCGGCACCGCGGGCCAGATCGACGAACAGGTCGAGGATTTTCTGGGGGCGCTGGAACGGTCGTTCCGGCTGGAACAGTTCCTGGAACAGCTTGGCGATCTGGAGGAAACCTGCATCCGGCTGGTGCGCGGCGACCGGTACGCGAAGATCGGTGAAGGCGTCAAGGTGGCGCTGACCGAGGTGTTCCGCCGCCTGCGCGAGGAAGCGCCGGGCATGTATGCGCCGGGTGCCGACCGCAAATCGGACTTTTTCCGCGATATCGCCGGCTCGCGCTATCTTTCCGTGGCCGAAGAGGTCGGTCGTGACGCCGGGGTGTCCTATGATGTTCTGCTGAACATCTATGACAAGTCGATTATCGCGGTGGAAAACCGGCCGCCGTCGGGCAAGCTGAATGAAAAGTTCAAGAACGCGTTGCAACGGGTGGCGAAGGAAGACTCTGGTGCGGCAAGTGTGCTGGGGGAAAAGGCCGAGCATGCGCTGGGGATCGAGCTGGAAGAGACCTATCTGGTGGGGACCGGTTATGGTCGGGTGACGCTGCCGTTTTCCAAGGAACACATCCGCAGCGAAATCCTGTGCCATGGGCTGGGGGCGCATATGATGTATCCCAAGACCCGCACGGTGCTGGATATCGGCGGGCAGGATACCAAGGGAATCCAGGTCAATCCCGAAGGCATTGTCGAGAACTTCCAGATGAACGACCGCTGCGCTGCAGGCACCGGGCGCTATCTGGGATATATCGCCGACGAGATGAACATGGGCCTGCACGAGCTTGGCCCGATGGCGCTGAAATCAAAAAAGCCCGCGCGCATCAACTCGACCTGCACGGTGTTTGCAGGGGCGGAACTGCGTGACCGGCTGGCGCTTGGCGAGGCGCGCGAGGATATCCTGGCCGGTCTGCACCGGGCGATCATCCTGCGCTCGATGTCGATCCTGTCGCGATCCGGCGGGGTGGCGGACGAGTTCACCTTTACCGGCGGTGTTGCCAAGAACGAGGCGGCGGTGCGCGAGTTGAAGAAGCTGGTGTTCGAGAATTATGGCGAGGTGACGATCAATATCGGTGCCGAGTCGATCTACACCGGCGCATTGGGCGCGTCCGAATTTGCCCGCCGCGCCGCGCATGGGCGCATTGAAGGAGTGGAAGCATGACACTGACGGCAGGAATTGATGTCGGCACCGGCGTCGTCAAGGCGGCGATCTTCCGGGTCGAGGGTGACCGCGAGGAATGGCTGTCGAAATGCAATCTTCGCATTCGTTCGCGCGATCCGATGCAGCTGGCACGCGAGGCGTTTGACCAGGCCCTGGCGGATGCCGTGGTCAAGGAAGAGGACATCGACTATGTCGCGACGACCGGCGAGGGAGAGGCGATTCCGTTTCACACCGGGCACTTCTATTCGATGACCAGCCACGCGCGCGGCGCGCGGTTCCTGAACCCCGCAACCAGGGCAATCCTCGATTCCGGCGCGCTGCATGGCCGGGCGATGATCACCGACGACAAGGGCAAGGTCATCAACTACAAGATGACCAGTCAGTGTGCATCGGGGTCGGGGCAGTTTCTGGAAAACATTGCCCGCTATCTGGGGATTGCCCAGGACGAGATCGGCGCATTGTCGGTCAAAGGCGATGATCCCGAGGAGGTTTCTTCGATCTGCGCCGTGCTGGCGGAAACCGATGTGATCAACATGGTGTCGCGCGGGATCACCGCACCCAACATCCTGAAGGGTATCCACCTGTCGATGGCCAGCCGACTGGCGCGGCTGCTGAAATCGATCGGCGTCAAGGGCGACGTGATCATGATGACCGGTGGCATGGGGCTTGATGAGGGTCTGTGCCAGGCGCTGCGCGAGAGCCTCGCAAAGATGAAGGGTATGGAAGACTCCCAGGTCGTCAACCACGTGGACTCGATCTATGCGGGCGCGATCGGGGCGGCGCTATGGGGTGCATTCCGGCACCGTAAACTGGCGGCCAGCGGGCAATTGCTGAAGGCGTCCTGAGAAACTCAAGAAGGAGGAATAACAATGGCACTGATGATCGTTGATGCCTGCACGGCCTGCGACGCCTGCGAACCGGTCTGCCCGAACGAGGCGATCACGGCGGGTGACCCGATGTACATCATCGACCCGATGAAATGCACCGAATGTGTGGGCGAAGAGGACGAACCGCAATGCATGCTGGTCTGTCCGGAGGCCTGCATCCTGCCGAACCCGGATTGGGAAGAAAGCAAGGATGAGTTGCAGGCGAAATACGATGCGCTGCATTGAGACAAGAGGGGGGGCCTGAATGGCCCCCTGTCGATCCGCATCGGGTCACACTGATATTACAGGGTCTTTTGCAGGGTGATCCGTTGCGCCGGAGTGAATCCGACTTGGGCGAAGTAATCGATAAGCCGGGTATCGTTCCAGTCGACCTCGGTCCGCACGGTTTCAACCTGCAAGATACCGAGATTTGCCATCAACTTTGCCATCAACGCCCGACCTACCCCTTGCCCCTGAAATCCGGGATCAACACCGATGCTGTCCATCACCGCCTCGGTGCTGGTGCGGCCGAATTCACCGAAATCCACCCGCGCCATGATGAAGCCAACCGGAAACCCGTCCTGTTCGGCCACCAGAGACACCTGCACCCCGCTTTGGTGCAGGCTTTCGTGCTGCTTGCGGGCGAAATAGTCCCGGCGGTCGGTGCCGGTGTTCGCTGTGTCAATCGACACGATCTTGGCCAAATCGCCCTCTTTCATGGTGCGCACCGGGATCCTGTCATGCGACAGGGCATTCCTGGCGTCACCATCGGGCGAACTGTAGTCCAGCTCCTCGACTTCGACCTCGTCCTCCAGATCTACCGCGATCTCCCGGGTGGGTCGTGAAAGCACCAGCCTGGGGGCCAGCACAAATCCGGCATGGGCCATGAAGCTGAGGATTGGCTGCTCCGGCCAGTCGATCTGGCTGGCCAGTGTGGTCACGCCTTTGTGCCGCAGCACGGATTCAACCTCGGCCAGCAACTTGTGCCCGAAACCTTGCATCCCGTGATCGGGGCTGACCCCGATGGCATCGAGCGAGGCACTGGCCCCGGTCTGCCCAAAGGCGCCGCTGACCACCTTGGCAAAGGCAAAGCCGACCAGCACGCCATCGGCGGACAGCCCGACAAAGACGTAATCTTGCGGCCGCTCGATTGCGGCGGTCAGCCGTTTCTCGAAATAGCCCCGGCGCGAGGTGCCCGAGGTTGCAGTATCGATTGCGATGACTGCCTCCAGATCGTCCGGGGTCAACGGTTTCAGCCGGATATCGGCGGCGGTCGGTGTCATCACGGGCCTCTTTTTCTAAAGATGGGCGGCTTCATAGGCGCTGGACAGTTGCATGTCCGTCTCGGGGTCCAGCAGATCCTCCAGCGCGGGCAGCAGCGCCATTTCCTCTTTCTGGATATGCGAGAACATGCGTTCGATCAGTTCGGCGGCGGCGTTGCGGAACGGCGGCCAGGTCTGATCGGTGAACCCGCCTTGCAGCGCCGCGCGGGCACCCTCGGCGACGGTCTTGCCCAGCGGCAACAACGCGGCGTGTTCGCTTCGCAGATGCTCGCCGATGCCGACATCGCCCATTTCTTCAAGGCGGGTGAACAATTCATTTTCTTCAAAGGCGAAATGGTTGCTGATCTCGTCTTCGATGGCGACAGAGGCCTTTGTCAGGGTCTTGTTCACAGCGGCATCGCTGACGTCGGGGGCCTTCTTGCGGGCCTTGGCAATCAGTTGATCCAAGGCCTCGATGACCTCGATTGTGCCCTGATGGTCCTCGTGCAAAAGTTGTGCGGTGCGGCGGGTGAAGCTCATGTCTCAATCCTTAATGCTTAATTCAGTACTACAATACCGAATTAAAGAAATCAAGTGCCTTGCCGCCTCTGGCAAGCTGGTCACGAGCCCTGTTGAAACGCCCTTAGCCGCAGCAGGACAATCAGGGCAAAGCCGACAAAGGCCAGCGCGCCGACACAGCCGAACACGGCCCCCAACCGGATCAAAGCGGTTGTTTCCATGATGATCCCCGCTGCACAACAGGCCAGCGCCCCGAAGTGGCAAAAGGCATGGATTTTCAGAGGCGTTTGCGGTGTCAGGTCGGATGGCGGCGGTGGCAGGCCGGATTTGCCGCTGGCGTGCATCGACGCCAGAAACGGCATGATCCGTTGCAGGATGCCCATCAGGAAGGTCGACAGCCACCCCGCGAGCAGCAGAAAACCGAACAGGGCAGGCGCATTTGGTATCGGCAGGTCGGCCAGCAGCGCCGCGCCGAGGATCAGGCTGATGCCCAACAACCCCCAAGAGGCGCGGATCAGCACGAAGGAAAGGCCGAGCCGCTTACGCATCCGCCGCGCCATCGCGGCCCGCATCAGCCACAGATAAGTGCCGGCCGCCCCGAAACCAGCCAGCAGCGCCAGCCAGTTAAACGCCGTGTTGCCGGTCCACCGCCCGCAGGCAAAGCTGGCCAGTGACACCCCCGCCAGCACCAGCTGCGCCCAGCCGGGACGCTGCGGCAAGCTGCGCGACAGGGCGAACATCGGTACCAGCACAAGACTGAACCCGGCCACCAACAGGCCCATGAAACCATAGCTTGCCAATACCATATGGATCGCCGCCAGCCCGGCGTGATCGTCCAGAAATCCGGTTTGGAAATCCCAGACCAGCAGCATCCCCAGAACTGCCAACCCGACCAGCGCCAGCAGCGCTGCCCAGCCATGCGCCGCCACCACAGCGACGCTGCCCGCCCGGCGCAGGTTGTCAGCCGTCAGCATGGCGAAAACTGTCAGCCCGGAGCAGACCAGCGCTGCACCCGTCTGCATCGCGCCGGGCGAGGAGCGGTCCATGCCCCAAGCCAGCAGGCAGATGCCCGGCGACAGTAGCCAGAAACTCAGCCTTGTGGGCCAGTCACGCGCCAGAGGTCTCCGGGTAACCACCGGCAGCAGTTGATAGCTGGCACCGATGGCGGTCATCGCGAAGACGCCCAGAGTCGCCAGATGGGTCGCCGCGAGGATCGGTCCCGGACCACCGGTGAACCCGCCCAGTTGATCCGCTTCCAGCAGCAGGACACCCCAGGCCGCCAGATGAAACAGCGCGGCTGACACAAAAAACCGGAACGGGATCGAGACGGGAAGCAGTCGATCCCGCGCGCCGCCCAGGAAGGCGCTGCTCACGGCGCAGACCGCAGGGACAGCGTGACCTCGCCTGAATCGTGATGCTGAACCTCATACAGCCAGCCCCGTTCGATCAGTTCGGGGAACAGGTGGATCGGGTTGCGGTTTAGATGCACGGTGACCGGCCCGTTCTGGCCGGGTTGCTCCAGATGCCACAGAATCGCGACCATCGGGTCGGGCGGGTCCAGGCCGCGTGTGTCGATGTGCAAGCCGTCCTTTGCCTGCCAATGCTTGCCGGGGACCGCGTCGCTCATGCCAGTCGCCGCGCCAGACGCGCTGCCAGCGCCGAAACCGACAGGCGGCGGTAATGCGGCGCAAGGGTGCCGGTACGCTGTGGCGAGACCGTTTTTTGCACCAGTTTTTCCAGCGCACCAAAGTAGGCGTCGCTGTCGTCTGCCGCGCCCAGCACGCCTGGACTTTTGACCAGGACCGGCATCGAGTTTGTGCCGGTCACCGCCAAGGTGAACCGCTTGCCTTCGGACGAGGCAGTGCAGGCCACCGCGATCCCGGCAAGGGGGTAGTCGATCGCGCCGCGCACTCTGATCTTGGCATAGTCAGACTGCGGTCCCGGCGGCGGCAGATGCACCGCGACGACGATCTCGCCGGGGCGCAGGTCGGTGTGGGCGGCACCATCCTCGTGGTAGAAATCGGTCACCGGCAGGTGCCGCGTGCCTTCTGGCCCGGCGATCTCGATTTTTGCGCCGTGTACCATTAACGCGGGCGCGATGTCGCCGCTGAACGCGGCCCGACAGCGGTTGCCCTGCGGCGCGACATGACAGGTGTCGCCCTTGTATTTCAGGCAGAACCCGTTGGATTGCCGCCACCAGTGGCTTTGGTTGTAGTAGACGCAGCGGGTGTCCAGACACAGGTTGCCGCCCAGCGTCGCCACCTCGCGGTGGGTCGGTCCCGCGACCACCGCCACGGCCTTTGGAATGGCGGGGTAGGCGGCCAGGGCTTCGGCTCTCTCCAGCGTTGCCAGTGTCACGCCCGCGCCGATCCGCAGCCCGCCCGCGTCAGGGTCGATGCCTTGCAATACGGCGATGCCGCCCAGATCGACCAGCGTGCCGGTCTCTGACAGGCCCTTGCGCAGCCGCACGATCAGGTCGGTGCCGCCAGCATGAGGAAGGGCGTCGGGATGAGCGTAAAGGGCAGTAACGGCCTCGGCCACGGAACTGGGAGTCAGCACTTGGAATCGGGGTAAGGCTTCGCTCATTCCGCGGCCTCCTTGCGGCGGTTGGCACGCCGGAACTTGATCAGCGCCTCCTGCACCCGGTCAGGCGTCACCGGCACAAAATTCACGTCCATTCCCAAAGCGTCGGCAACGGCGTTGACCAATGCGGGCGGAAAGCCCGACAGCGCGCCTTCGCCCGCTTCCTTGGCCCCGAACGGGCCCAGCGGGTCGATGGATTCGACGATGTGGACCTCTATCGGCGGCGATTCTGCGATGGTGGGAAAACGGTAATCAGTCAGGTTCGCATGGGCGGGCAACCCGTCGATATAGTGGGTTTCCTCGCACAGCCCCTGGCCCATGCCCATCCAGACAGACCCTTCGATTTGGCCCTCGACCGCCAGCGGGTTGATCGCGAAACCGCAATCCAGCGCTGCCCAGACCTTTTCAACAGTGATCTGGCAGGTGTCGGGGTCTACCGAGACCTCGACCACCTGCGCTCCGTAGGAAAACCCCATTGTCGAGCCCACAGCGCCGCCGCGATGCTTGCCTCCCTGCGCCTCGACCGGGGTCGAGAAGGTGCCCTTGACGTTTATCGTGCCCTCTTCGGCCAGCGCCGCGATGGCGACGTCCTGGAACGACAGTTCCGACTGGCTGGAGCCGCGCACAAAGAACGTCTCGCCCTCGCACTCGATGTCGTCGGGCGAGACTTCCAGCTTTTTCGCCGCCGCCGCGACCAGTTTCGCGCGCATCGCCTTGGCGGCTTCGATGGCGGCGTTGCCGACCATGAAGGTCACGCGGCTGGAATAGGAGCCGTTGTCCTTGGGTGTGATGACGCTGTCGTTGGTGACGGTGCGAATGCGGTTCAACCCGATTCCCAGGATCTCCGACGCCGCCAGGGCCACGATGGTCGTCGAGCCCTGACCGATATCGGACGCCCCGGTCAGTACCGTGACCGAGCCGTCGAAATCCAGCTTCATCGAGACGACGGCATGTGGTTCGCCAGTCCAGTGCACCGGCTTGGCCGCACCGGAAACGTAGTGCGAACAGGCCATTCCCAGCCCGCGCCCCGGTGCCAGTTTGCCCTTGCGGTCGGGCCAACCGCTTGCGGTTTCGACCCGGTCCATGCACGTCCCCAGCCCGTAGGAATTCACCATCAGCCCGTTAGCGGTAAACATCGGAGCGCTCAGCAGGTTGGCGCGGCGCACCGCAAAGGGATCCAGCCCCAGTTCGCGCGCCATGCGGTCCAGCAGGCTTTCGAACGCATGGCGTACATCGACCGTGCCGTGGCCGCGCATCGCCCCACAGGGCGGCGCGTTGGTATAGACGCGGTAGCCGTCATACTTGACGTTAGGAACTTCATAGATGCCGTGCAGCAGCGCCCCGGCATAAAGGATCGTCACCAGTCCGTAACCGGCGTAACCGCCGCCGGCCATCACCGCCTCGCACTCGACGGCGGTGATCTTGCCGGTGCCTGTCAGCCCGATCTTCAGCTTGACCTGAGTGGCGGGTCGCCCGCGGTGGGTCAGGAATGTTTCCTCGCGGGTCAGGCGCATCATCACCTTGCCCCCGGCCTTGCGCGCCAACAGGGCAGCGATGATTTCAAAGTTCAGCGTCTCGGTGCGCGCGCCAAAGCCGCCGCCGACGAAGGGTTTGACGACGCGGATCTGTGCGGTGTCCATTTCCAGGCATCGCGCCAGCATCAAATGCACATAGAACGGGACTTGAGAAACCGAATGCAGCGTCAGACGGTCGCGCGCGGCGTCATAGTCGGCAATGGCGGCGTGCGGTTCCATCTGGGCGTGGTTGATCTCGGCGCAGTCAAAGGTTTCCTCGCGCACCAGATCGGCCTCGGCAAAGCCCGCCGTCACGTCGCCAAAGACATGGTGCACCTCGCGTTCCAGATTGCCGGGCTTGTCGTCATGCAGCAGCACGGCACCCGGCGCGCGGGACTGCGCGGGGGTGTAGCATGCGGGCAGGGCCGTGATCGTCACTTCGATCAGGTCCAGTGCCCGCGCCGCCGTTTCCGCATCCAGTGCCGCCACGGCAGCAATCGGTTCGCCGCGGTAGCGCACCTTTTCGCGCGACATCGGATACTCGTTCATCGCAATCGGGATCACGCCATAAGTCAGCGCACAATCCTCGCCGGTGACCACGGCCACCACCCCCGGCAGCGCCTGTGCCTTGCTGGTGTCGATTTTGACAATGCGCCCGTGACTGACCGAAGACCGCAGGATGCGCCCGACCAGCGCGTCGCGGCTGTCCAGATCGGCGGTGTACTGGGCGCGCCCGGTGACCTTTTCGATCCCGTCTATCAGCGGAACGCGCTGCCCGATGGTCCCGCTCATGCCCGCACCTCTGCCGCCGCCACCAGCACCGATTCGATGATCTTGACATAGCCAGTGCAGCGGCAGAGGTTGCCGCCAAGCGCCACCCTGATCTGATCCTCGTCAGGCGTCGGATTGTCGCGCAGCAGGCTTTCTGCCGCAAGGATCATGCCCGGCGTGCAGAACCCGCATTGTGCGCCAAGGTTCTCGTGAAACGCGCGCTGCAAGGCCGACAGGTGGCCGCCTTTTGCCTGACCCTCAATGGTCTCCACTCTTGTGCCCTCGCAACTGGCCGCCAGGGTGATGCAGGATAGCCGAGGCCGCCCATCGACCAGCACCGTACAAGCCCCGCATTCGCCGCCGTCACAGCCCTTCTTGGCGCCGGTCAGCCCCAGCCGGTCGCGCAGCAGATCGACCAGCAGCATGTTGTCCGCAACCACCTCTTCCACCACACGACCATTGATTTCCAGACTGACGATCCGCTTCATTCCTGGTGCCTTTTCACATTTCCTCTTGAAAGCGCTATTTCAGTACCATTATACCTAAAATGAGACGACAGTATAGGGATTTGATTGCGCGCCGCAGAAAAACGACCGGAACCAGCCGTGGCCCGCGCGCCGTCGCGACGGCCCGATATGGTTGTACACCGGCCGGGCGCGGTTTAGTGTAGCAGCCCGGATCACTGGCGTCGCCACAGAGCGGCAGCCAAGAAGAGAGGAGCCTGAATGACCGCTTCCGTCAACGAAAAGACCCAGGCTCAGACGCTTCGCATTCGGCGCGCAACGGCTGACGATCTGACCCAGGTTGTCGATCTGGATGCCCGCGTCACCGGGCAGGCAAAGCCCGACTATTGGCAGGACATCTATGAACGTTATGGGTCGCGCCGTCTGGACGAGCGGTTCTTTCTGATCGCCGACCATGGCAGCGGCGCGAACGAACACAAGATTCTGGGACTGATCGCCGGAGAGGTCCGGGTGTGGGAATTCGGGTCTGAGCCTTGCGGTTGGATTTTTGCGGTGTCCGTTGACCCCGAGCACCGCCAACAGCGTATCGGCGAGGCGCTGTTCCGCGAGATGTGCAATGACTTCCGGCAAGTCGGCATCACCAAGGTTCGCACCATGGTGGCGCGTCAGAACGCACTGCACATGTCGTTTTTCCGGGGTGAAGGCATGACGGCAGGGCCTTATATCCAGTTGGAAAAGACGCTGGATGACGCGTAGCGGCACCCGGTGCCCCATGAGATCAAAGGAAATACCGTGCAACAATCCAGTCGCCTCGCCATCTACGCCCTGATCGAACTGGCATCCAACCCGGATCGCCAGATTTCGGCCGCCGAAATCGGGGCCAAGTACCGGGTGTCGGCGCATCACCTTGCCAAGGTGCTGTTGACGCTGGGGCGCGCCGGTCTGGTCCAGTCGACCCGTGGAGTCGGGGGAGGCTACAGCTTTTCCGGCAACGCCCGGCGGACCACCCTTTTTGATATTATCGGCCTGTTCGAGGACACCTCGACCACCTGCAAACTCAGCGATCCGTCCAAGGCAACGGTTGAGGAATGGGCGCTCTTCGATGTCTCGAAGGAAATCAATGACATCGCCATGTCGACCTACAGCTCGATTACCCTGGCCACCATGCTGAAACAGATCGAACGGCTCAGCCGCGCCAGGGCCCGTCAGGTCACCGTCTCTGCCGAGGGTTGATTTTCCAAGCGTCGCAACCAGGTTAAATCGTCTCTGGCTCTGAAAAGTAGAAATGTCCCACTTGGGCCGGAACGGTAGCGCAGCCAGCCAGGGCGGAGATCTCATGTATCGCATCCCTGGTTAGCTGCACGGGTTTCTTTGGCCTTGCGGGCCGCATTGAAATTCCTCGGGAAATCAATGAAACGCCACGGTCGGCCACATGTCTTGGTGACCGACGAGCTGCGTTCCTATGGCGCGGCGATGAGAGATGTCGGCAATGCCGACAAGCAGGAAACCGGCCGCTGGTCCAACAATCGGGCTGAGAATTCACACCAGCCATTCCGACGACGGGGGCGGGCAATGCGACGGTTTCGGGGGATGCGAAGTTTGCAGATGTTTGCCTCCGTTCGCGCCTCCGTGTTCAACCATTTGCAAGCCTTGCCCACGCCTCATGCGGTATCAGCTTGTCCGCTTGAAGTTCCAGGGAAGGAGATCGTTGATCCGGCCTTGCGGATGGCCGGCGGCGACGGCCTTGAGGATAGCCTGCTGACCTTTTGAAGACTGGTTCTCGCCCGTCTGACAGCGCCGGTCACATCATCCGAGCCAGTTGCCGGCCAAATCGTGCGACAAGGCTGGCCGATGGCGGCGTCGATCAGGGATGCGGATGGGGTCCAAGTCGTTGGTGCAGGCGGGCATCATGGGTCTTGAAGTGATTGACGAACCACGCTTCCAGTGTTTTGGCCAACCGCTCGGCGGTCTGGTCCGGCGATGCGTCGTCGACATCCATGAGGTCGCGCAGCTCGTCCAGAAGACGCTCGTGATCTTCCTTGTGCTGGGTGCGCTGATCGTAGCCATAGGCCCGCATCTGCTGTTCTTCCAGGGCAAAATGCGCTGTGATTGCGCACAGCAAGTCGCCAAAACCGCTCTGGACTTCGGCCTCGGGATGGCCGGCAAGGAGTGCCCCCGCAGTCTGGTTGACGAGTTCTATCAGTTCCTGGTGCTCGTGATCGACCGACGGATTACCGACGCTGAATTCCGGTATCCATTCAATGGGCGCCATATCGGAGTCCTTCCTCTTCACTCGAAGACAAAACCGCTCTCCTTGCGGAAGTCGATCACGAAGCTCTGGCCGGCTGCCAGATCGACTTTCCGCGTCGCCTCATAGCCGAACACGTCACTTGCCGGATTGTCACGCATCCGCACCGTCAGATCGTGCGGACCCGCGGGCAACAACAGACGCTCATAAAGACGTGACGGACCACTGCCCGCCAGACCCGACGGTGGACTGCTCGCAGCATAGATCACCTTACCATCGACCTCCAATTCCACATAGATCGGCGGCCGCCGGCGGTCGCAAACCTGGGTCGCGCGCATGTTTGGCGGAAGCTTGGCCAGCTCTTCGGGTGTCCGGTCGCGGCAACTGGCGCTGCGATCGCCGCTGTGGGTGAAACTCAGGCGCAACAGAGCCATGTTTTCGGGCATGCTTTGCCAGGCGGGCGCCGCAGACAGCAATGCAACGCCGAAGCAAAGTACGAGGGTTACGACGCCACCCATCGCCAGATGATGCAGGCGCTCCTTCATGTCGGGTTGTCCTTCGTTGCCAAACCCAGGTCGGCCGTTCCTTCATCGTCAGCAGCGAGCGAGGTCTTTTTCGGCACCGGCCCCAGGACCGCTACGCGAGCCGAGAAGTCGCGGAGTGCTTCGGGAAGGCGGCCGCGTTCGCTGGGTCCGGCCCAGAGGGTCAGCAACCGCTCGCGCGAAACGCGGTTGCGCAGCCGGGGGTCGCGCGTTCGGGCGATACGCTCCTCGGTCCACTTGCCGCCAAGACGATTGAAACAGTCCCTTTCGGCGCACCCGGCGATGCAGACACTGTCGGCCAGATCGCGGCTGAGGATGAAGTCGAACAGCGAGGGCGGTGCCATCGCCACGCATGGCAGGATCACGCGGCCTTTCGCCGGCACGCCAGCTGCGCCATGTTCGCAGGCGATGGTCATCACCCGGCCTGGCCCCGAAAGATCGGCGGCGGCGGTGATGACCTCGGTGCGAACCCGCTCCAGCGTGCGGCCGGGCAGATCGATTCCGGTGATCAAGGGGCCGGAGCGCCGGAACGGGGTGGACGAGGGGCACGAGCCCATGCAGATGCCACAGGCGACACAGCGGTCCGGATCCACCTTGGCCTCTTGCGGAAAGGGCGCGCCATCGCTCCGCGGTACCATGGTGATGGCGGCGTAAGGGCAATCGTCCTCGCACCGGGCACAGCCGTTGCAGAAATCCAGGAACACCTGCGCCGCCTCAGCCTCCTTGCGTGGCGGCAGCCAAGGCAATCCTGAAAGGAGAACAGTAATCAGCATCGCCCCAGTCCAGATCACCGACGGTGGAACCAGGTCGATCACCGGATAGAGCCCGAGGATGAACCAATCGAGCCCGACCCTGGCCGGTATCGTGGACAGATCAGCCGGACCCTGCAATGGTGCCGGCAGCGCGAAGGAGACGATGACCAGGGCCACCAGGGTCAGTACGCTCAGGCCACGCGGTGGTCTTGTGCGCGCCGATGCGATGCGCTGGATGTGGATCCACATCATCAGCAACAGCAGAAGCGGAATCGCGATGTGCAAAAAGACCATCAGCGTGAAAAAGCGCCCCGACAGGCTTTCCGGCGTCAGGAAGTTTCGTGCGATCGGTTCGGCGAAGAACGGCAGCGCGTCGAGCAGCTCCGTGGTCGTCAACGCCACGTATTGCGCCAGTTTGTCCCAAACCAGCCAATAGCCGGTAATGCCGGACATATAGACAAACCAGATCACCGGCACCCCGGTGAACCAGGAAAACCAGCGCTTTCCGCGATAGCGATCAAAAGACCATTCCCGCACCAGATGCACCAGCATGATGACGACCAGCAGGTCCGAGGCATAGCGGTGCAGACTGCGTGCCAGCCCGGCATGGAACCATTGGCTCCCGCTCAGCCATTCGACTGACTGATAGGCATTGACCACGCCGGTGTCGAAGAAGATGAAAAGATAGATGCCGGTGCCTGCGACGATCCAGAACAGGAACCAGCCCAGCGGTCCCAGATTGGCAAGCGGGTTCCAGTCGGATCCGAACAGCGTGTCCAGAAGTCGTTCCAACCGATCAAAACCACGCTTCAGCGTAGCCCGTATTCCTGTCATCGTATCATTTCAGCCACTGACCTTCCGGACGTAGAACGACATCTTTCCGCGTCGCGCGCCGTCTTTCAATCCAGAGTCGAATGATGATCAACCCTGTCAGCAGAAGCGAGACGGCACCAAAGAAGATACCGAAAAGGATGCCGTAATCGAAGCGGTAGGCGCGGGTCAGCGGATTGTAGACCGTGCAAAGAAAAGTCAGCCTGTTCCACAAATCCGTGGGCGCAACCGAAACCGTTGTACGACCAAGCACGAGCTCCTTGAGCGGGGTCACGAATACGGGCAGCGGGAAATCCTCACCGTAGATCTGGCGATAAACCCGTCCCTCGGAGTCCAGGATGGTGGTCTGGCTGGGATGGTCGAAGCTACCGGCGGCCTCGCGCCAGTTGAAGCCCAGATCAAGCAAGAGCGCCTCGGTCGTTTCGGGGTCGGCGCTAGCCAGATACCAGTCATCCAGCGTGTTGAGATCGTGTAAGATCGAAAAGGCGCGCAGTCGCGCAGGTTTGTCGCCGCTGGAGTCGAAGCCAAAGGTCAGGACGGCGAAACTGCCTTCTCCCAGAATCTGACCTGCATCGGCCACCGCGTCGCGCAGACGCTCGGTGGTCACCGGGCAGATCGAACTGCAACTGGTGTAAACCAGCGAGATCACCAGCGGCCGACCGCGCAGATCCGCCAGCGCCAGCGGCGCGCCGGTTTGATCGCGCAAGACATGCGCGCTGACCTCGCGCCCGATCGCGGCCTGGCTGACTTCGTAGACCTGCTTTGCGTCCAGGGCGTCGGCGGGCCGGTTCAGGGTTTGTCCCTGTGCCGTGCTGGTCAGTACCGCAGCGCAGAACAGGAATGACAAACGCCTTAGAACGCCCATCGCCAGCCCTCATCAAGGATGACCCCGGCCGATAGCAGGGCGAATTGGGCGAGCGATGCGCGAAAGTTTCGCATGGAAACTCCCCGAGACGGATCGTGCAACAGACGCCAAGACGACAAGAGGAACGGAACTCCGCCCGCCACCGCAAAGACACCGTAGATCCAGCCCAAACCGAACCACAACGGCATCAGCGACAGAGCGACCAGAGTCACAACATGGCTGAAGATCACCGGGCCCCAAACTTTGTGCTCGGTTACAACCGGCAGCATCGGAATGCCGGCGCGGCGGTAATCCTCGCCGCGGACAACCGCAAGGCTCCAGAAATGCGGTGGTGTCCACAGAAACAACACCGCGGCAAGGATTATCGGGATCGGGCCAATAACCGGATCGGAATGCGGCGCCGTGGCCGCCGCGCCGGCCAGTACGGCGAAACTGCCTGCCGCGCCGCCAATCACGACGTTCCAGACAGTGCGGGTCTTCAGCAAGACGGTATAGATCACGCCATAGGTCAGCGCGCCGAGAAAAACCAGAACAGTCGCCAGCGTGCCGCCGACCGACCAGGCCATCACCAGCGCCCCGGACAACAATACAAGGAGTGTAATTGGCCAGATTGGCCCCGACTTCAGAACGCCGCTGGCAAACGGCCGGTTGCGGGTTCGCGCCATCATGCGATCACGCTCGCGCTCGTAATATTGGTTGAACCCTCCCGCTGCTCCGGACGCGCCAAGAACAGCAAGTGCGAAGACCAGCGCCTTGACTGTGCCAAGCTCGCCGCCCCCCGTCATCACCCCAACAAGCGCAGCCAGCGCAATGAAGGCACCTATCCGCAATTTGAGAATTGAGACGGTCATGTTCAGGGCAGCAAGCATGGCTCTGTCCTTGTTGTCTTAGTTGAACAGCCAAAGGTCGGAGAGATACTTCCAGTTCACGAAATAGTAGAGAACGAAGGTGAAAAAGAAGATGCTGACCAGCATGATCGTTCCGGGCAGCTTGAAGTGAGGCTCGCTGCCATATTCCGACACCGCCTGGGCGCCCCCGTCATGCAGCGGGAAGGCCAGCTTGGCCCCTGGTCCGTCCAGTTTCGGCCCGGCCAGCACCGAGGCGACGATGAGCACCACAAAGAGCAGCCCGCCTGTCGCCGCAAGGATCGCCGCCATGCCGTTGAGACCCATCATCAAGTAGGCGCCGGGCGCGAATTCGTAAGGAATCGCCGCATCGGTCAGCGAGATGTCCCAGTGCCGGCGCGGAACCCCAAGCGTGCCGGCGCCCATCATGAACAGCGAAATACCCCCTGCGCCGATGCCGAAGAGATAGGGCTGCAATTTCGCCAGTTTCGGCCAGATGATGTCGCGCTGGAAGATCAGTGGCACCACGATATAGGTCATCGCCATGAAGGCCAGCGTTGTGCCCGCGACCACTGTGCCGTGGAAATGGCCAGGCACGTAGATGGTATTGTGCATCAGCACGTTAAGCTGTTCGGTGCCCAGGATCACGCCGGTGATGCCGCCAATGAAGCCGAACATGACCAGGCTCATGAACATCCCTGAGAACGCCGGATTGCCCCAAGGCGCCTTGGTCAGCCACTCGAACATGCCGCGGGTAAAGCCGTTGCGCCGCTGCGCCGCTTCGATGGCGCCGGGCACGGTCAGCCCGTGGATCATCGAGGCCATCACGGCGAGATACATCATGTAGCTGGTGTTGATGATCTTCCACGAAGAACTCATCCCAGGCTCTGCCAGCATATGGTGCGCCGATGCGAGCTGCAAAAAGAGGATATACATCAGGAAGGCAAAGCGACTGACCTTTTCGGACAGTGGCTTGGCTCCGACCACCATCGCCGCGATTGCATACCAGATCGAGATATGGGCCGCGACGTTGATCTGTTGCGACGAATGGCCCATGCCCCACCACACCAGCTTGTACATCAGCGTGTCGATGCTCGAGATGAAGCCCAGCGACCACAGCCAGGTCGGGATCAGGATGATCGCGCCCGCCGCAAGCGTGAACACTGCGATGATCGCGGCGGTAATGGCCCCGAATGTGACCAGCGGAACCGATCCGTCATAGGTCTGTTCGTCCTTGGCCACGACGAGCGTCCCGAAGAACACGAAGACCCCGATCAGCGCGCCCACCGCAAAGACGATAAGCGACAGGTAGAACCAGTGCTCGGCCATCATCGGCGGATAAGAGGTAAACATCACCGTCGAGTCGCCCTTCAGCACGGCGTAGTTGGCCATCACCGCCCCCGCAATCATCAGGACGAACGCCAGCCAGGCAAATCGTGGCGTCGCCAACCGCGATCCCAGGATCACTGCCGAGGCGAAATAGAGCACCGCGATCTCGAAGAAGATGATCCAGAACAGCAGCACGTTGGCGCCGTGCCCGGTCAACACCAGATAGAACCACTCTGCCGGCAACAGCTGCACCGCCGGCCAGCGTGTCAGGGCGACCATCAGGCCGAAAAAGCCGCCAACCGCAAGAAAGACAACAGCCGCAACGGCGTTGGCGCGGATCAGCAATTCGGCGCTGCGCTCGATGCGGCGGCCGGTGAACGGGCAGGTGCGATACCTGACCTGTGGTCCGGTATAACCGACGGTTCCGTGATCTATCGTGGTCATGTCACTGGTCTCCCGCTCATTCGACGACGCGGATGATACCGGTCATCGTATGATGGCCAATGCCGCAGAATTCGTTGCAGACGATGCCGAAATCGCCCGTTTGGGTTGGGGTCAACGTCAAGATGTGTTCGTAACCCGGATGCACTGAGATGTTGATGTTGACGGGCTGCAACGAAAATCCGTGCTGCCAGTCGGCCGACGAAAGGTGGAACCGATAGCTCTGGTCTTTTTTCAGCTCCAGAGCCGGCCACCATTCCCAAAGCCGCCCCAGAATGTAGACATCACCCCCCACCGGCGGGCGGACCAGCAGCGTGCCCGCGATGTCCATCGGCGCGCCGGATGCGTCCAGCACTTGGTATTCATTCGCGAATTCCTCGACCTGTTCAACGAACTTGTCGGGATTGACACGATAGGTTTCCGTGGACAGGTTCTGATCGCCGATGAAATGCCAAGCGATCATGAAGAAGAACATGAACACCCCCCAGAGGAAGGCGATGATGATCCAGGCCAGTTCGATGCCGTGGATCGGTTCCTTCCACCAGAGGCGGTTACTCGGAGGATTGATGGACATTGCGCGACCTTTCAGGCTGCCTTGCGATCAGTTCGCGATCGGAACGGAGGCGACTTCCATCACACCCCAGATGATGTAGAGCACCGTCGGCATGGTGACGCCGATGAACAAGAGCAGAAACGGGTTGTCCAGAATGCGCTGCATGGCCGGGATCCGCTCAATCGGCGGCGGCACGTCTGCTTCGGTTGCGTCGGTCTTTTCCATCTGGTAGCCTCCCTGAGATCCAAGGCGAAGCACGCCATGATCGCTATGCGAGCGGGCTTGTCGTACACGGCCCTTTGCTAAGGAGACTTGGCTGGCCGTCCACCAGACGAGTTTGGTGGCTTGCGCCAATCCTGCCAGCATGTCTTAACAATTCGGCCTCTTGACTTAGCGTTAATTACAAACATTTTCAGCGCTTTGATCTATATCAAGGACGGATTGCGCAAGTTTTGCAAGCCGAACACCCCTCGTCGTCATCGCTTATCGCCCCTGGCGCTGGCTCTCCCGGTGGTGGTGTCAGAAGATCCTGACTTGAGACGGGCAGAGCGGTCTCGTCGTCTTCTGTGATGACCAAACGCTCCCCTTTCCATTGGCGATGTTGCAGAACTGTTCCGGTGAAGGATTCACATCACGAATCCATGCGGTTAGACGAGTGGCATGAGCAAGCCGACACCCGCCCGCTACCGTACCGCAAACTGGCCCGGCTCCAACGCTGCACTCAGGAAGCGCGGGTCTCTGCTGATCTGGCTGGACAAGGAGATGGCCTGGCACGCGCCGCATGAAGGGCGCCCCGGTCGCCCGCCGGTCTTCTGCGATGCTGCCATCCAATTCTGCTTGTCGATCAAGGTCCTGTTCAAGCTGCCGCTCCGGCAGACCGCCGAAGTCCACATCCGCGCCGCCCTCATGAACCGCGCCAACGCCCTCGGCACCGCTCAGATCATCCGCATCGTCTGACATCCAAGGGGAAAGGGCTCCTCACGTCTCACGCCGCCTTTGTGCATCAAGGCCCATCGGGGATCATCCCTTGCGGCGTGGCGGCTGAGACCCGCCCTTGGCGCCCGGTTTCCCGGGTTTGCCCCTGGGTTTGCCCGCCTTGCCCTTGAATCCGGGCTTCGCATCGGATTTTGCATTGGATCTCGGGGCCGGTTTGCCGCCGGCCTCTTTGCCGGGGCGGCTCCGGACCGCCTTTGAACCCGCAGGGCGGGCGGGCTTGACCACCAGTGTTCCCGCGGTTCTGGAGGGCGCTTTCGGGGCTGGTTTCGACGCAGGCGCAGGCCGCGAAGGCTGCGCGGGTTTCTCCGCCCGGGGCGGTTTCGAATGCTCTGGTCTCGCGGGTTTGTCTTCCGATCGGGGCGCAGGGCGGGGCGCATCGCTTGCCGCCGCTTTGGGTTTGCGCGGTGGTTTTGCCGGGCCCTTTCCAAGGGGTTTGTCGCGCTCGAAGGGCGGTTTGCCCTTGCTCTTGTCCCTGTCGAAGGGCGGGCGCGTTTGCGCGGCCTCCGGCACACCGTCCACCGGGGCGGCGGTCACGTCATCCTCCAGCAGGTTGTCGGGGCCAATCCGGTCAAAGAACCCGGTGACCGCGGGCTGGGACACTTCGACGAAGCTTTCGGTGTCGGCCACGCGGATCTTGCCGATCTGCGATTTCTCGAGGTTCCCGGCGCGGCAGAGCAGCGGCAGCAGCCAGCGCGGTTCGGCGTTGCGGTTCCGCCCGACCGACAGCCTGATCCATGCGGAGGGGCCGAACTCGGCCCTTGGCGCGCGCTCGGCGCCGGGGGCTGGCGGCGCGCCCACCTCTTCCGGGGCGGAAAGCCCGCCGAGATAGAGCCGCTGACAGGCGATGGCGATCTGTTCGGGGGTGAAAGCCGCCTGCATGCGGGTGGCAAAAGCGGTTTCCGCTTCGGTCGCGGGATCGGTCCAGACCGGATCGGACAGCAGGCGGGCCTCGTCCCTTTCGCGGATCTCCTCGGGGGTGGGGGCAAAGCCCCAGGTCGCTTCGACCTTTGCCCATTTGAGAAGCCGCTCCGCCTTGCGCACCGCCTTGTCGGGCACGATCAGCGCTGCGATCCCCTTGCGGCCGGCGCGCCCGGTGCGCCCCGACCGATGCAACAACCCTTCGGTGTTGGTCGGCAGATCCGCATGCACCACGAGTTCCAGGTTCGGCAGGTCGATCCCCCGGGCCGCCACATCCGTCGCGACACAGACCCGGGCCCGCCCGTCACGCAACGCCTGGAGCGCATGGCTGCGTTCGTCCTGGCTCAGCTCGCCCGAGATCGAGACAACCGCGAATCCACGGTTGGACAATCGGGCAGTCAGGCGCGCGACCGCCGCACGGGTATTGGCAAAGACGATGGCGGTCTGCGCATCATGCAGCCGCAGCAGGTTGAGGATCGCATGTTCGACATCCTTCTGCGCGACCTGGATCGCGCGGTAGTCGATGTCGGTATGCTGTTGGCCGCCGGTCAGCGTGGTGATGCGGACGGCGTCGCGCTGGTAATTGGTCGCCAGGTCCGCGATCGGCTTGGATACGGTGGCCGAAAACATCAGGGTGCGCCGATCCGACGGCGCCGCGCCCAGCATGAATTCGAGATCCTCTCGAAACCCCAGGTCCAGCATTTCGTCCGCTTCGTCCAGCACCACGGCGCGCAGGTCCGACAGGTCCAGCGCCCCGCGTTCGATATGGTCGCGCAGTCGCCCCGGCGTGCCCACGACGATATGCGCCCCACGCTCCAGCGCGCGGCGTTCGCTGCGCGGATCCATGCCGCCGATGCAGGACACGACCTGTGCCTGCGTCTTTTCGTAAAGCCAGGCCAGTTCACGCTGCACCTGCAGCGCCAGCTCCCGCGTGGGCGCCACCACCAGCGCCAGCGGCGCGGCGGGGCGGGGCAGGGTGCCGGCCTCGCCCAGCAGGGTCGGCGCGATGGCCAGGCCAAAGCCCACGGTCTTGCCCGACCCGGTCTGCGCCGATACCAGCAGGTCGGACTGCACAAGTTCTGCGGCGGTGACCGCCGTCTGCACGTCGGTAAGCGTGTCGTATCCACGCGCGGCAAGCGCATCGAGAAGCGGTTTGGTCATTCGGGGGTTCCTGGGCGTCGGGCCGCACGGGCGGTGCAAAAAGAACTCTGTACAGAATCCGCCGGAAACTGTCCATGACAAGGGTTGCCAAGTTGTTTGGGCGTTCTGACCGGGCTCAGCGACCGGCAGGAGAATGGCATCCTCACGGCCGCGCCTGAGGAGGGCCCGATTTCCTGGCGAAAGCGTCGCATATGCGGTCGGGGCCTATCATCGATTTGCTTCATCGCGGCCTTCAATGGCAGGTTCAGGGCTGAATGTCTGAACGCCCACTGGTTCCTGACGCTTGCAGATGCGGCCGAAAAGTTGGAGACTTGGCGTAGATACTACAATGAGGAACGGCCACACAGCGCGATAGGCAACAAAGTCCCGATCACGCTGACAAAATCGGGGGGATCACCAGCCTGTCACCCTGATCGAAGCCGGAAAACTCTCGCCAAGGGCGGTAGAAGAAGGTTCGGGGTCGGACCAGGGGCGCAAGGCCTTTCAGGTCTGTCGGATCTTCCAAACGAGGAGCCAGTTTCAAAGCAGCCGTCTTTCTTCCAGCAGATCGGGCAAATCGTTCTCGTAAAGGACGACATCCTTTTCATGCAGGTCCTTGGCAATCTCGGCTCTTGCATCCGCAAATGTTGCAACTTCGATGATTTCAGCCTTCGACGCGCGTGCGGCGTTGACAAAACTCCTGATCCTGTCCGGGTTCACAACATAGATCTGGTCGCAGTTCTTCGCGCAGAAGACCCCGAGCCGATCATGGACGCGATCATGCTCGAGACCGAGTTCCGCGATGCCCGGCGTGACGAGGATGCGACGCCCGCCGCGTTGATCGGCGAGTTTGCTCATCGCCGAAACAGCCGAGAGGAACCCCAGTTCGTTGGAGTTGTACGCATCGTCGAGAACCAGCGCGGCGCCCGGGGCGCCAACCTTCTGCAGGCGATGCGGCACCTGGGAAATGGCGCGCGTGAAGAACGGGATCTGGTCGGTGATCCCGGGATCGATGACAACCGCAAGAACAACCGCCAGCGCCGAGTTCATGACATTGTGATCCCCCAGAAGGGGCAGCTCATAGGCGATGCCGTCAAGCTGCGGCATTTCGGAGTGCAGCGTGATGAACCATGAACCACCCTCGAGCTCTTGGTGCTCTATCGTTACATCCGCATCCTCGAAGCCGACGGTTATCACCTGCTTGCCGAATTGATCACGGACGCGCTGGAACGGCGCATGTTTGAGAAGCTCGGCATTCAGAACGATCGTGCCACCCGCGCCGCAGACCTCGGAGGCAAGCTCCGATTTCGCCTGCGCGACGGCCTCGATGCTTCCGAACCGTTCCATATGCGCATCCCCGACCGCTGTCACGATCCCGTAGCGGGGATGCACGAAGTCGCAGAGGCGCTTGATGGAGCCGATGCCATAGGCCCCCATCTCGGCGACGAAGTACCGGTGCGACCATTGCAGCCTTTGCCGGATGTGCCGGGTATGACCCAGGATCGTGTTGATCGAGCCGCGGCTGAAATAGACGGGACCGGAGGCCGCGAGGATCTCGGCGAGCATGTGTTTCACGGTCGTCTTGCCGAAGGAGCCGGTTATGCCAATCCGCACCGGGTTCAGCCGCTCCAGCTTTTCGCGGGCCTGGGCCTCGAAACGCGCATTGATACGCTGTTGGAACGGCTGCAACAGCCGGTTGACGCCGATCATGACAAGCGGCGCGGCCTGCAGGACGACGACAGCCCACAGCGGATGCAGCAGAACAAGGATCGACAGCAGGCCAACCGCGCCGAGCGTCAGGCGAAAGATCCGCGATGCGCGCTCTGTCATCACCAGAGCCTTCTTGTAGCGATGCGCCCGCTCGAAATAGGCCAGGGCCGCATAGGCACCGGCCAGCAACAGCGTGACCGGCCAGCCGTCGCCCACCAGCGCGCCCGTCGTAACGGCGATCACTGTCGCCAGGGTGGCCTTTACGTCGTAAAGGCGAACGTTCTTCCAGGCACCGAGAAAGCGGGTTCCGTCGTATTCTTCCTGCTGGAAATAGGTGAGCAGCGTCCTGTCGCGTTGAACGAGCAGGAACAGCAGGCCGCCGATCAGGCACAGTTGAGCGAGGATCATCATGCGCCCAACTCCTGCAGGGCTTCGCGCAGCATCAAGGTCAATTGGTGGCGCCCACGTGACAGGATCGAGTGGTGGTCGAACTCAGGGCATTCGAGATAGGTCGATTGCGGGATCAGGCGATGCAGGCTCTGCCCGATCTCCGGCGGGGTTTCCGTGTCGCGTTCGCCATAGACGAGCGTGGTCGGACAGCGAATTGTCCCCAGCAGATCGGATTGATCCTCCTGGACCGTCTTGATGAATATGTCCCGTAACCCGCTGTTCCGGCTTTCGACGTAATCCGCGCTGCCAAATTTTTTCTCCAGCGCGATGATATCTTCCTCGCGTCCCGCGGCGGCCTTTTGCCTCTTGAAACGCCAGCCGCGCCATTTCCCGCGCAGTCGTTTCGCCAAGGGCACCTGTCGCGGCACGCCGGCCCCTGCGACGATGAACAGATGGGCAACCGGGCTGTCGGGCATCTGGGCCAGCCGCAGCCCGACACGGCCGCCAAAGCTGTGCCCGACCCAGATGAAACGGGTCACGCCCAGCTCGTTTTCGAGCAGGGCCCGGGTGGCCACGGCGTAGTCCTGCGTATCCCAGGCGGCCTCGGGGCGAGCGCTTTTGCCGAAGCCCGGGAAATCCAGCGCGATGATCCTGGCGCGGTCGCCGAGAAGCTCTGCGACCGGGATGAAGTCCCTGTGGTCGCGCCCCCAGCCGTGACCGAACACAACCGGGAACCCTTCCTTTGCTCCCAATATCTCATAGTTCATCGATGACATGGCGACCGTTCGGACAGTTTTTTATTGATACCTGATATAGTGCTCTGAATCCCCATAATGTATATGAATCACGCCGACCAGTTCTAAGGAAGCCAGTGCCCGTGGAAAAGCTGAACATCGCCGTCATCTTCGGGGGGCCAAGCCAGGAACACGACGTCAGTGTCATCAGCGCCCAACAGTTGATGGACGCGGCAGACATCCGGCGGATGAACATCGTTCCGGTGTACATGAGCTTTGAAGGCCGCTTCTTTCACGGCCCCGCGCTGCGCCAACTGGAACGCTACAAGCCGACCCCGCCGGGCCTGCGCGAGGTGCTCTTCGTCTGGGACGATCAGGGTCCATGCCTGAAGGCCCCCGACAACCGCTGGCGGTGCGGCATCGATTGCGCCCTGCCGGTCTTTCACGGCCCCTTTGGTGAGGATGGTCGCCTTCAGGGGATGCTCGAAATCGCGGGGATTCCGACGACGGGGTTCTCGGCGACGAATTCCGCGATCGCCATGCGCAAGGACGCCACCAAGTCGCTGGTCGCATCCGCCAGGGTGAACGTGCTGCCCCACGTGGTGGTTCATGCCAACGACCTGTCAAATGCGCAGGCGGTTTGTGAAAGGATCGAGGACCGGCTGTCCTATCCCCTGGTCGTCAAGCCGGCCAATCTGGGTTCCAGCATCGGTGTCGGCCTGGCAAAGGACCGCGCGACGCTGCTGGCCAACCTGCAGGGGGCATTGCGAGAAGACACTTTCGCCCTGGTCGAGCCGCAGGTGCAGAACCTCGAAGAGCTGAACATCGCGGTCATGTACCGCGACGGGGAGATCCGTTTCTCAGCGATCGAACGCCCGAAGTCATCCGCAGAGCTTCTTGATTTCCGGGAAAAATACCTGGCGCGCGAGGGCAGTTCCAAGGCCGGCGGAGAGGGCAAGCTGGGCGCGGCGGTCGCACCCTCCCAGGGCATGCTGTCGCTGACGCGCGATATCAATCCCGACCTCGACCCGGATCTGCAAGCGCGCCTCTACGACTATGCCGCCAAGGCGTTTTCCATCCTCGGGCAGCGCGGGGCGCCCAGGATGGATTTCATGCATGACAAGCGGTCCGGAGAGCTGTGGTTCAACGAGATCAACCCGATCCCCGGCTCCTACGGCTTCTTCCTGTGGGAAGCAGCAGACCCGCAGGTCCTGTTTCCGGATCTCATCTCTCATCTGGTGGATGAGGCCCTGGTGGACACGGTCAAGGAGTTTGACGACCCCGTTCCACAAGCGGCTTACCTGTTACCGCGCTAAGTGAACCCTGCCCTTGGGGGAGGTCGAGAACCGGATGGAGCGAGAAAAGGCTATGGTCGGTTAACGCATTCCGAAGGCACCAACGAACACTGTTACTCCGGGGCTTGGATGCCGGGTAGGCCGCGCCGTCTTCGCCGCCAACCACCGGAGGGCCCTGCGAGACCTGCCTGACAAGGTACGAGCCCGGCGCTTCGCCGCAAGATGCCCGCGATCCGGGCGTCTGTGAAACCTGTCGTCTTCATCAAAGCCCCCTCCATCACCGCGCCAAGCGGGTTCTGCCTCCGCAGGCCGCATTTTCCGGGCGGGTTGCCGGTTCGTGCGCGAGTCTGCTTCACGAAAATCATTTTATCGAATAAAACGGTTGACGGAGGATTTGATCAAATTGCACACTTCCTGTCACGGGCCATGCATCGCCGCCGTAACAAGGGCCGGCGGTGAACACGTGGTCAGGGCGCGGCGGCGTGGGGTGTTGCCCGGCGGCAGGCTCGACCGCAGCCCGGAAAAGGATCGGAAGGGAACGCATGAATGATCGAGATTGAGGGCATAACAAAGACCTTCGGGGAGGGGGCCAGCGCGTTTACGGCTTTGGACGATGTTTCGATAACGATCCAGTCCAACGAGTTCTTCACGCTGCTCGGCCCCTCTGGCTGCGGCAAGACCACGCTGCTGCGCACGATCGCGGGGTTTCTCGATCCGACCCGGGGAAAGCTGGCCCTGGACGGTGAGGATCTGTTGTCCCGGCCGCCCTACCAGCGCCCGGTGAACACGGTGTTCCAGTCCTATGCTCTGTTTCCGCACATGACCGTGGCCGAGAACATCGCCTTTGGCCTGGAAATGCTGAAAAAGCCAAAGGCACAGATCAAGGCGACCGTCGACGAGATGCTGGACCTGGTCCAGATGGCGCCGATGGCCGACCGGAAGACAGCCCAGATCTCGGGCGGGCAGCAGCAGCGGGTCGCGCTGGCCCGCGCGCTTGCCCCGCGGCCAAAGGTGCTGCTGCTGGACGAGCCGCTTTCGGCGCTGGATTTCAAGCTGCGCAAGGAAATGCAGCTCGAACTCAAGCGGTTGCAGCACGAAACCGGTATCACCTTCGTCTTCGTCACCCATGATCAGGAAGAGGCCCTGACCATGTCGGACCGGATCGCGGTGATGAACCTGGGCACCATTCGCCAGATCGGCGGCCCGCGCGACATCTACGACCATCCGGCGGAACGTTTCGTGGCCGATTTCATCGGCGACACCAATTTCCTGCAGGCCGAACTGCTCGATACCACCGGCGAGGCGGCCCGCATCCGCCTCGGTTCGGGGGCCGAGACGACCGCCCGCGCCGCGCCGGGGGGACCGGGGGCCGGGGGGCAGGTCACCGTGGCGGTGCGGCCCGAACATGCCGCCATCACCGGAGCCGGGGGCGCGCTTTTGCCCGGCACCCTGCAAGAGGTGGTCTATTTTGGCACCGACACCCATTACCATGTCGATCTCGATTGCGGCGGCCGGTTCGTCGTGCGCGTGCAGAACCAGCCCGGCCACATGCAGCCGCGAGAGGTCGGCGCGCGGGTTGGCATCGATTTCGCCGCCGGCATCGGCCAGGTTCTGAAGGATTGAGCCGATGACCGATCTCTCCACGATACGCAGCCGCCGGGAAACACGCGACCGCTGGCTGCTTCTCACTCCCGCGCTGGTCATCCTGACCCTCGCCGCCATGGGCCCGCTGCTGATTGTGGTGATCTATTCCTTCCTCACCCCCGGCGATTATGGCGGGGTCGAATGGCAGTTTTCCTGGACCTCCTGGTTCAACGTGGTCGCCGAACGCGATTTCTTCACCGAAGAGCTGAAGCTCGCCGATGCGCATCTGACGGTGCTCTGGCGCTCGGTGAAGCTGTCGCTGCTGACCGTGATCCTGTCTTTCCTCGTCGGCTTTCCGACCGCCTATTTCATCGCCACGCGTCCGGCGCACAAACGCGACATGTGGATGTTGCTGATCATGATCCCGTTCTGGACCAACCTGCTGATCCGCACCTTCGCGATCATGCAGTTGATCCGCAATCACGGCACCATCAACATGATCCTTCTCGGGCTCGGAATCGTCGATGAGCCGGTCCAGATGCTCTATACGGAGTTCTCGCTCCTCGTCGGCATGACCTATGTCTACCTGCCGCTGATGATCCTGCCGGTCTATGCCTCGATGGAGCGGCTGGATTTCAACCTGGTCGAGGCCGGATACGATCTCTATGCCACGCGCTTCCAGGTGCTGCGCCGGGTGATCTTTCCGCTGGTCAAGCCGGGCGTCGTGGCCGGCTCGATTCTGGTCTTCGTCCCCTGTCTGGGGGCCTATGTGACACCGCGTGTGCTGGGCGGCGGCAAACAGCTGATGCTCGGCAACCTCATTGATCTGCAATTCGGACAATTGCGCAACTGGCCGCTGGGGGCCGCGCTGTCGCTGACGCTGCTGGCGGTGGTGATGGTTGCGCTGGTCTTCTACGTGCGCGCCATCGGGCGCGAGGGGGAAAGCGATGTCTAAGGGGTTCGACGTCCGCCGGCAGACCGGCTTCAACACCATCGCGCTTACGTGCTTCGTGCTGCTCTACCTGCCGATCATCCTTCTGGTGGCCTATTCGTTCAACGCCGGCGATTCGATCGCCATCTGGGAGGGGTTCTCCTGGCGCTGGTACGTCTCGGCCTGGGAAAACGAGCAGGTCCAGGAGGCGACGCTGCGCTCCGTGATCCTTGCCTGCTCGTCCTCGCTGGTGGCCACCTCGGCGGCGGTACTGGCGGCGCTGGCCACCACCCGGACCAAACCCTGGCGCGGCCAGACCCTGGTCTTCGCCATGGTCAACCAGCCGCTCATGGTGCCCGAAATCGTCACGGCAGTGGCGTTGCTGATCGTCTTCGCCGCCGTCAAGCAGGCCACCGGGTATACCGGGCTGCTCTACCTTGTCCTGGCGCACTCCGCCTTTTGCATCCCGTTCGCCTATATGCCGGTGCGGGCGCGGCTTCAGGGCATGGACCTTGACCTCGAGCGCGCGGCGGCCGACCTCTACGGGTCGCCGGTGCAGGTGTTCCGCCGTATCACCCTGCCGCAGCTCTGGCCCGGCATCCTGGCCGGCGCGATGCTGGCCTTCGTGATCTCGCTCGACGACGTGGTGATCACCGAATTCGTGAAATCCGCCGGGCAGGACACCTTGCCGACCTACATGCTGGGCCAGATTCGCCGGGTCATCACGCCGGAGATCAACGCGATCTCCACCGCGCTGCTGGCGATCTCGATCCTGATGGTGATCACCTTCTTCTTTCTCAACCGGACCCGCAAATGACCGGGATGCAGCCGCCTTGGGCTGCCAGATAACCACCAAGACCAACCCAACAGGAGAACGATAGAATGAAACATCTCTTCACAGCCGCGGTGGTGACCGCGATCACCTCTGGCGCGGCCTGGGCCGAGGGGCAGCTCAATATCTACAACTGGGGCAATTACACCAGCCCCGAGCTGATCGAGAAATTCGAGAAGCAGTATGATGTCGATGTCACCCTGACCGACTACGACAGCAACGATACCGCTTTGGCCAAGGTCAAGGCCGGCGGCCACGGGTTCGACATCGTCGTTCCCTCGGGCACCTATATCCCGATCTTCGTCGGCGAGGGGCTGCTGATGAAATCGCAGCCGAACCAGATGGAGAACTTCAAGAACGTCGATCCGCGCTGGGTCGATGTCGATTTCGATCCGGGCCGCGAGTACACCGTTCCGTGGCAATGGGGCACCGTTGGGCTGACCGTGAACACCTCGGTCTACAGCGGCGATATCAACACCGCCGCGCTGGTTCTGGATCCGCCCGAGGAGCTGAAGGGAAAGATCAACGTCGTGCCCGAGATGATCGACGTGCTCAGCATGACGATCCAATACATGGGCGGCGAGCAATGCACCGACGACAAGGACGTCCTCAAAAAGGTGCGCGACAAGCTGGTCGAGGCCAAGAAGGACTGGCTGTCGATGTCCTACGGCAGCATCGAGCAATACGCCAAGGGCGATCTGGCCGCAGGGGTGAACTGGAACGGGGCCTCGTTCCGGGCGCGGCTGCAGAACCCCGACATCGCTTATGGCTATCCTCAGACCGGCTTCGGGATCTGGATGGACAATGCCGCGATCCTCGCCGATGCCCAGAACGTCGAGAACGCCAAGCTGTTCCTCAACTTCATGATGGAGCCTGAGAACGCCGCGATCCTGTCGAACTTCGCGCGCTATGCCAACGGCATCATGGGCTCCGAGGCCTTCATGGACGAGGTCATGGCAACCGCCCCCGAGGTGGTGATCCCCGAGGCGCTGCAGGGTGCCGGCTATATCGCCAAGACCTGCCCTCCCGAGGTGCAGCGGATCTATTCGAAGATCTGGACCGAAGTGAAGAAGTAAGACACCAGCAAACCGCGGCCGCGCCATCCTGCGCGGTCGCGGATGATTTCCACGGAGAAACCCATGCCCCAAGCCCCAGAAACCGTGATCCTCAACGGTCGCCTGATCACCTTTGACGATGCCCGCCCGCGCGCCGAGGCGCTGGCCGTCACCGGCGGCGTGATCGCCGCGGTCGGCAGTACCGAAGAGATCCGCGATCTCGCCGGGCCCGCCACCCGCGTGATCGACGCCGGCGGCGCCACCGTGCTGCCCGGCTTCATCGACAGCCATGTTCACCTGTTCGGTGGCTCGGTGGAACTGGGCTATCTCGACCTGCATGGCGTTCAGGGCGAGGCGGAGCTGACGGCCCGGGTCCGGGCCGCCGCCGCCGAATGCCCGAACGACAAGGTGGTGTTCGCGGTGCAGGCCGATTACGCGATCCTGGGATCTGGGCAAAAGACCAACCGCCATGTCCTCGACCGGGTATTGCCGGACCGCCCCTTTGCCATGTTCGCCCCCGATCACCACACGATCTGGGCCAATACGCGGGCGCTGGAGGCCGCGGGCATCCTGCACGGCGGCCCGGTCGATGCCGGTGCGACCATCGTGCTGGGCGACGACGGCAAGGCCAGCGGAGAATTGCTGGAGGCCTCGGCGTTCGCGCCGGTGCTGCGGCTGACCCGTCACGGCGGGCGCGACCTGCTGGGGATGGTCACCGGCCGTGACCCCGAACCGCCCGCAACCGCGGCAGAACGGGAGATGGACAAGGCAGCGATCGCGCGCGGGCTGAAACATTGCGCCAGCCACGGCATCACCGGGCTGCACAACATGGACGGCAATATCTATCAGCTGGAACTTCTGGCCGAGATGGAGGCCGAGGGCAGCCTGATCTGCCGTACCGAGGTGCCGTTCCACTTCAAGAGCTTCGATTCCCTCGACCGTTTCGACGAGGCCGCCGAGATGCGCCGGCGCTTTCACAGCGACATGGTCTGGTGCAACCGGGTCAAGATGTTCATGGACGGGGTGGTCGAAAGCGGCACCGCGCTGATGCTGCAGCCCTATCCGGGCAGCGATCACATCGGCGACGCGGTGTTCGAGCCCGGGCATTTCAACGCGGCTTGCGTCCGGGCCGATGCCATGGGCCTGCAAATCGCCACCCACGCGATCGGCGACCTGGCCGTGCGCCGCACGCTCGACGGCTACGAAGCGGCGCAAAAGGCCAACGGCCTGCGCGACAGCCGCCACCGGGTCGAACATATCGAGGTGCTGCATCCCGACGATCTGCCGCGGTTCGCGGCGCTGGGTGTGGTGGCCTCGATCCAGCCGGGCCACGCGCCCTTTGGCGGCCTGTTTACGCCCGAGGGCGTGGGCGAGGTGCTGCACGATCACCAGATCCCGCTTGCCTATGCCTGGAAGGACATCCGCGACAGCGGCGCACGGGTGATCTTCTCGACCGACTGGCCGGTGATCCCGGTCGATGTGATGCCCAGCGTCAAGGCGGCGGTCGCCCCGCTCGATCTCGGTGCACCCTGGCGCAACCAGGCCCAGGGCCTGATGGAAACGCTGGAAAGCTATACCGCCGGCAATGCCTGGGTTGAATTCAACGAAGACCGCAAGGGCAGGCTCAAACCCGGCATGATGGCCGACATCGCGGTCATGTCGCATGATCTGGAGGCGATGGAGCCAGGCCAGCTCGACCAGGCCCGCGCCGCCGCGACGCTCTGCCGCGGAAACCTCACCTGGGGGGGCTGATCACGCCCCGGACTGCCCTGCCCGTGCGGGCGGGGCGGCCGGATCCAGGATCAGCGCCAGCAGCCCGGTCACATCACGCTCGACCAATCCCTGGAACTCCTCCGGGTCTTGCTCGTCGTCGCGGATGAATTCGACGTAACGGGCCAGCCAGGTGCTGTAGATCGTCCGCGCCAGCAGGGCAGGGATTCCGGGGCGCATCACACGGTCCGGCAACGCCTGGGCCAGAAAGGCCTCGAGCTGTGCGGCATTGCGCTCGTCTATGCTGGCAAACATCCGGACGAATTCGGAATCCGGCATCGTGATGTAACTCGCCTCGGCCAGCCGCCAGGCCTGTTTTGACAGGATGCCGTCCATGTTCTCAAGATAGACGCGCAGGATCTTGCACACGCCGCCGGCAACATCGCCGCGCCAGGCGGCCCGGGTTTCATCGGCCCGCGCACAGGCCGCTTCGTGGGCGGTGACGATCACCGCGAGCAGCAGTTCCACCTTGGATCCGAAATTGTTGAAGACGGTGGGCGTGGTCACGCCGGCCTGCTCGGCGATCTCCGACATGCGGGTGTCATCATATCCCTTGCTCGAAAAAAGCTGCTGCGCCACGCGCAGGATCCCGGCGCGGCGCCGGAGGTGTTTCTGGGCGCGCAGCCCAAGTTTTTTCTCGCGTGCTTCAAACATGGCGCCGGGGGGCAGGTGTTGCTGAGAGGGGTCCGCCCTACCTAGGCCCTGGGCCACGGTGGCGTCAAGGATGCCGGCCTGATGATGGCGCCGAACCCGGCGCTGCCGGTGCTGTCTTGCACGGCTCTGCACCAATGGGCGAGGGATCTAGATCAACACGGTAGATATCCAGGGGAACCGGCTGAGCAGGATGAGAATGACCGCGACCGCCAGCAAGAACGGCCAGAGCGATTTCAGGATGCGTCCGGGCGAGACGCCGCTCATCGAGGAGGTGATGTAAAGCCCCACACCGACCGGGGGGGTCAGCAGGCCCAACACCAGGTTGATGCACATCACCACGCCGAACTGATAGGGGCTTATGCCATAATCGTTCATGGCGATCGGCAACAGGATCGGCGAAATCAGGATGACCGCGGCGATCCCGTCGATCAGCATGCCGACGAACAGCAGGACCAGGTTGACGATCAGCAGGAACAGGAACGGATCGCTGGTGATGGACGTGATCAGGGCGGCCAGTTTCTGCGGAAGCGCCTCGTAGATGATCACCCAGCCGAACACGTTGGCCGTGGCGATCATGAAGACGATCATCGAGGCGTTTACTGCCGTCCGCTTGAACATCTCCAGGATCGCTTCTGGCTTCAACTCACCATAGACCAGCCAGCCGACCAGAAAGGCGATGAGCGAGGCGATGGCGGCGCTTTCGGTCGGTGTTGCGATGCCGAACAGGATGCCGCCGATAATCGCCAGCGGGATCAGTGCCGCCGGAAGGCAGAACAGGAGCGCGGAAAACGCTTCTCTCCTGGTGAACCACGCGCCCTTCGGGAACCCCGAGGCAAGCCCGACCACAAAGACCACGGCGCCAAAGGCGGCGGCCATCAGCAGTCCGGGCAAGATGCCGGCCAGAAACATGTCGCCGATCGGGATCTGCGCCAGCACCCCGTAAATCACGAACATCATCGACGGCGGGATCACCGGCGCCAGCAGCCCGCCGGCGGCCGTTGTGGCGGCGGCAAAGCCCTTGTCATAGCCCTCTTTCTCCATCTCGGGCGTCATCGCGCGGGCCATCACCGAAATCTGCGCCGTGGCCGATCCGATGATCGCGGCCATGAACATGTTGGCCAGCAGGTTGATATAGGCCAGCCCGCCGCGGAACCCGCCGACAAAGACCCGCGCGGCATTGATCAGCCGACGGGTCATGCCGCCCTCATTCATCATCTCGCCGGTCAGCATGAACAGCGGAATCGCCAGCAGGCCATAGTTTTCCAGGCCGGAAAACATTTTCTGGGCGAAGCTGTCATACAGAACCGTGTTGCCGCTCTCCCAGATGTACCAGATCGCGGTCAGGGCCAGCACCAGGGCGACGGGAACGGCGATCAGGAGCTTGAAGGCGAATATGATCGGCGTCACGACTCGGCCTCCTTGGTTTCGTTCTGGCCGAGCAGGTTGGCCAGGCTGTGCAGGGTGGCGCCGAGCGAGAACGCCCACATCACCGACCAGACCCAGAACTTCGGGATGCCCAGCGTGGTTGTCGGTTCGGCATAGACGAAATTGAAGGTCGCCCCCTGGAAGGCCCGCGTATCGAATCCGTGGCGAAGCAGATCGAGCGGCAGAAACCAGCGCCAGCAGAACCAGACCATGAAAAGCGCGAAGGCAAGAACCACAAGATCGACCAGCCTCGCGGTGGCCCGGCGAAGACCGGGGGGGAGCAGGTCGGTCAGGATCGTGACGGCCACTGTATGCCCAAAATGCAACCCGGCCGAAGCGCCGAGAAAGGTCATCCAGGCCATGGCGTAGATCGCCAGTTCATCGACCCAGAACAGCGCCGCGCCCATGCTGCGGGTGACGACATTGAGCAGGATCAGCCCGGTGACGGAAACGGCGAAAACCGCGGCCAGCGCCAGTTCGATGCGCGCCCAATGCGCCGAGATGCGTCCGATCAACTGGCCTCTCCCCGTCCGCAGGGCGCGCGCGGCTGCACGCACGCCCTTTTTCAAGTTTCGGCGATCAGTCGGCAGTATCTGCCGCGACGGCGCGCAGATCGTCCAACGACGAGGAGCGCTCGGACCAGATCCCGTTCCATTCCGCAACCGCGTGGGCGAAAAACTCCTCGTCGACTTCGACGTAATTGCGCCCGGTGCCGCGGATCTGTTCAAGCCAGACAGGCTCTTTCTCGACGTAGGTGTCGATGGTGCTGTCCACATGGCGCGCCATCAATTCTCCGATCATGCTGCGGTCCTCTTCCGACAGGCCGGCCCAGACCCGCCCGGACACCAGCCCGACCATCGGGAACATCATGTGGTCCGATTGCAGGACGGTTTCGGAAAACTCATAGTACTTGAGCAGCCAGATCAATTCGGAATCCATGTCGATGGCGTCGACCTGGCCATTGGCGAGCGCGTCGTAGACATCCGGCAGCGGCATCGGTGTCGGGGCGGCGCCGATGGCGTTGTAGAAATCGAGGTTCGCCTCGAACGGCGTGATCCGGAGTTTCAGGCCGGCAAGATCCTCGACAGAGGTGATCGGCTTGCGGCTGACGATCTGGCGCAGGCCCGCCATGCCATAGCCTGTCCCGACCACGCCGACCGTCGCGGGCAATTGCTCCAGCATCGCCTTGGCGGTGTCGCTTCGCAGGATGCGGCCGGCGTGGGCGATATCCTTTGCCAGGAACGGCGCGTAGAGCGCGCCGAAATCCGTCGCCCGGTTTGACACTTCGGCCACGGTCATGAAGGCCATGTCCAGCGCGCCGGTCTGCAACTGCTGCAGCATCTCGGCCTCGTTACCAAGCTGGCGCGCGGGAAAGACCAGAACGCTATGCGCGCCACCGCTGGCCTCGGCCAGCTCGGCGCCAAAGGCTTCGGCGGCCTTGGTCCAGATGTGCGGCGGCGGGGTGATCAGGCCAAGGCGGAAGTCCTTTGCCATGGCCGGGACGGCGGAGGTCAGCGCGATCACGGCGCCCGCCAAAGTCTTGGAGAAGGTGTTCATGTGTGGTTTCCCTGTTCTGGTCGTGACGGTTCTTGGTGGTTTTGGGTCAGAGTTGCACCCATCCCTCGGGTGGTTTGCCCTTGCCGGGGTGAAGTTCACCACAATTCGGGCAGGTGCGGGCCTCGGTGCTGTTATGGAAGGCGTCGTAGATCTTGGGCAATGCGGTGACGATGCCTTCGGCCCCGTCCAGAGCGACCTCCTCGCGATGCACCAGCCCCTCGCAGTTGAAACAGTACCACTCGAAGCCCTCCTTCATGCCGGGTTGGCGCGGCGCCTCGACCACGATGCCGATCGAGCCTTCCTGCGGGCGCTGCGGCGCGTGACGGGTGTGAGGCGGCAGCATGAAGACCTCGCCCTCGCGCACCGGCACGTCATAAATCTTGCCGCCGTCGGCGATCTTCAGCATCATGTCGCCCTTTTGCTGAAAGAACCATTCCTCGACCGGATCGTCGTGGAAATCGACCCGGGTGTTGGGGCCGCCGACCACCATGACGATCATGTCCGAGTCCTTGTGCAGCAACTGGTTGCCGACCGGCGGGCGCAGCTTGTCGGCGTTGTCTTCAACCCATTTATGAAAGTTGAAGGGCTTCAATGTTGGATGCACGGTCATGATTACCTCCGGTTGGGCCCGCTGATTTTTTGGTCCAGTGGTCGCCTTCAAGACGAAAGGTTAGGAGAATCTGGGGCAAAGAAATATTTGTTTCTGGGAAACTGGATATACATATTACTGATACCTGACGCTATGCCCGAAACAGCAGCGCCGTACCTGCGATGGCCAGCAGAAACGCGGGAACCAGGCGTTTGACCGCAACGGTTTCTCCCCTGGTCACCACCAGAACGATCAGCGCGGAGAATACCACCTCGAGTGTTCCCAGCATCGCCACCGATACCACCGGGGCCGACTTCAGGGCGAAGAACTGCAAGAGCTGCCCGGCGCTGAGGGCGGATGCGGTCAGCCAGTGTCCGGCGCCGCGATCGACGAACAGAAAGGACAACCCGCGTCTCGGCCCCCTGCGCAGAACCGTGGACGCCAGGATGAAAATCCCGCCCACCAGCGCCCCGAGGCAGGTTCCAAGCGCGGCATCGGGCGCGAGGTCAAGGCCAAGCCCGCGCAGCGTGTAGGCCAGGGCGTAGGCAAGCGGCGACAGGACGCCGAGGAGAAGGCCCGCCGTAGCGACCGGCGTCGCGGTGCCTTCGGACGGGCGCATGTAGATCAGAACCCCCGCCAGCACGAGCCCGCCCCCCGCAAGCGTCAGAACCCCGGGCCATTCCCCCAGGAACAGGACGGCAAAGGGCAGGGCGAAAAGTGGGGTCAACCGGCGCAGGAGACCGGCGCGCACCGCCCCGATCCGCTCGGTTGCGCGGTACATCGACTGCCGGCCGACAACGTTGGCCAACAGCCCGGCCAGCGCAAAGACGACGACACCTTTTTGTCCGTCGGAGGTCAGAAGGCCGGCGATTCCGACGCTGCCCCAGCCCAGCCAGAGAGCCCAGGACAGCACCACGGTGCACAGGACGGACAGAAAGACACCGTTGTCGCCGCGCGCCGTCACCTTGCTCTGCACGATGGACACCCCGGCCAGCCCATAGGCCAGGGCCGCCAGGACCGCCAATGTCTCCCCGGTCATCGACGGATCACAACATCAGGCCACAATCCTCGAAGGCGGCGCTGGTTGCCGCCTTCTCCGCTTCGGTCAGCTCCAGCATCGGGTGGCGCACCCGCCCGCCGACCTGGCCCAGAAGCTCCTGCCAGTACTTGCCATGCGCGGTGGGCTTGCCGCCCGGCTTGGTCTTGCGGATCGCGGCGCGCACCGGTTCAAGGCTGTCGCGCACGCGGCGGGCGGCCTCGAACTTCCCGGCAAAGGCCAGCTCGGTGTATTCCTGCATCCGCAGATCGTTCTTCGTCTGCAACTGGTAGGGCGGCGACGAGCAGAGATAGAGCTGCCAGCCCAACTCCTCGATGTTGTCCAGCCAATCGTCCTCGGCCGAGGTCGAGACCAGGATCTTGTCGCCCACCGTCCGCGTCAGCCGGGCGTACATCTCGCGCGGGACCGAGTATTTGATCGCCATGATGTTGGGCAGGTCCGCGATCCGCGCGCAGGTTTCCGGCTCCATCAGGTAGCCGCTGTCGGGGTGGCTCCACATGGCGATGCCGATGTCGAGGCGATCGCACAAAAACCGATAATAATTGTACAGAACTTCGTCGCGGTCGTGGCAAAAGCTGAGCATCGGCGCATGCACGACGACGTAGTCAGCTCCACAATCTTGCGCGTGGCGGCCCAGCTCCAGCACCGTGTCGACGTTCTGATCCGAGATCGACATGATGGTGCCAGCCTTGTCGCCGCATTCCTCGACGGCGATGGTCATGTTGCGCTTGCGCTCTTCCAGCGACATCGACCAGAACTCGCCCTGCTTGCCGGCGATGAACAGGCCCTGGATGCCCAGATCATCGACCCAGTGCCGGATGTTGCTGCGCAGCCCGGCCTCGTTCAGGTTCAACTGATCGTCAAACGGGTTGAGGGCCGCCGCCCAGATGCCGCGCATGGTTTCGCGGGCATGGGCTTTGGCGTCATGCTTGGCATATTTCATCGGCTGGGCTCCGTCGTGAACCGGGAAAGGCGAGGCGCCAGGGGCGCTGTTCATTGTCGGCCAGTAAGCCAGCTTTGCCGCCCTGAAACCAACCGCATTCGGGGAAACTGGATATCCATAATTTTGATAGCAAACCTTCTGTGATTTCAGATATGAGGGGTCAGCATCCGGAGGCATCCATGAAGATCGGCATCATCGGCGAGGGCGCGATCGGGCGGTACGTGGCAGGCGGTCTGACCGAACGCGGGCTGGGCCCGCATGTCATTCTGGTCCGGTCGAACCCCGAGGGCGAGGTCACGGACGGCATTCCGCGGGTCCGCTCCGTGGCCGATCTGCCCAGCGGCCTTGACCTGATGGTCGATTGCGCCGGGCACGCGGCCCTTGCCGAACATGGCTGTGCCATTCTCGCGCGCGGCATCGGGCTGATCACCGTCTCGCTCGGCGCCCTGGCCGACCCCGCGCTTGCGGACACCCTCGCGCGCGCGGCGCGCAGCGGCGGGGCGCAGCTCCACCTTGCCAGCGGTGCCATCGGCGCGCTCGACGCTCTCCGGGCCGCGAGGGTCGGGGGGCTGGACGAGGTGACCTACATCGGTCGCAAGCCGCCCCGGGGCTGGCGCGGATCGCCGGCCGAAACCCGGCTGGACCTCGATACGCTGGAGGCCGCGGCGGTGCATTTCGAGGGAACCGCGCGTGAGGCCGCAACAGCCTATCCCAAGAACGCCAATGTCGCCGCGGCCGTCGCCCTTGCGGGGTCCGGTTTCGATGAGACCCGGGTTCAACTGGTGGCCGACCCCTGCATCACCGCCAACATCCACGAGATCCACGCGTCCGGCGCGTTCGGGCAGTTTTCCTTTCGGATCGAGGGGCAAACCCTTCCCGACAACCCGCGCAGTTCGGCCCTTGCAGCGATGAGCGTGATCGCGGCGATCGAGCGCGAAATTGCCCCAGTCACCACCTGAGAAGGCGCCATGGCCCCCCGTCACACCCGCATCGTCGAACGCGCTCTGACCCGCCTGAAACTGCGTCAACTGCGGCTTCTCGTTGCCGTGGGGCAGCACGGCAGCATCCAGAACGCCGCCCATGACCTGGGGATTTCCCAGCCGGCGGCGACAAAGATGATCCAGGATCTCGAGCTTGATTTCGAGGTGAAGCTGTTTGACCGGACCAATCGCGGCGTGGTGCCCACGGTGTTCGGAGAGACGCTCATTCGTCATGGAAAGCTGATCTTTGCGCAGGTCTCGAACGCCGCGCAGGAACTGGATGACCTGAACGAGGGCAACAGCGGCCGGGTCGTGGTGGGCACGCTTCTTGCCGCTTCCCCCTCGCTTCTGCCGATGGCGGTGGAACGGCTTTTCCGGGACCGGCCAAAGGTGGCGATCAAGATCGTCGAAGGCACCAACGAGGTGTTGATGCCCGGTCTCTTGTCGGGAGAGATCGACATGGTGGTGGGGCGGCTGCCCAGCCAAAGGCACCGGGAGAACATCACGCAGGAAAAGTTCTTTGATGAACGCATCCTGGCGGTTGCCGGAACACAGCACCCGCTTGCCAACCAGCCGAACGTGTCCTTCGAGGATCTCAAACCCTTTGGCTGGATCCTGCCGCCGGTCGAAACCACCCTGCGCCGACAGACCGAACAATTCTTCATCCGACAGGGGCAGTATGTGCCCGGTACCGCGATTGAATCGGTGTCCTACCTGGCCAACCGGTCGCTTCTGCGCACGCATGATTTCATCGGGTTGATGCCCGCCCATGTTGCCGCGCTCGACATCCAGAGCGGGCTCCTGGCCAGCATCGACTGGGCGGCGCCCTTCGGGGCGGGGCCGGTGGGTGTTTCTTATCGCGGCAAGCAAAGCCTGTCGCCGGCCGGCAGCACCTTTCTTGACGCCTTGCGCGCGGCGGCGGACCAGATCGGCAGACCGCAACCGCAGATCTGATATTCGTGTTTCCGATATCAGTATTTGTTCAATTCAGTTGTGGTGATGCCCCGAGCGCAAGAGACTTTGCCCAAGCGAACAGCCAGAAACGAGGTCGGAATGAGCCCCTATCCGGAACTGAAACTCTTCATTGGCGGCGAATGGCGCGGGACGCCCGAGGAAATCCCGGTGGTGAACCCTGCCACCGGGCAAGAGCTGGGGCGCCTTGCCCATGCCCGGATTTCCGATCTGGAGGACGCGCTGACCGCCGCCGAGGCCGGGTTCAGGATCTGGCGCAGGGTATCGCCGCGCGACCGCGCCGACATCATCCTGCAGGCCGCAGCGATCATGCGCGCCCGGCAGGAGGAGATCGCCCAGGCGATCACAGCCGAACACGGCAAACCGTTGCCGCAGGCGCGGCTGGAGGTGATCCGCGGCGCCGAGTTCTTCGAATGGGATGCCGGCGAGGCGATGCGCACCTATGGCCGGGTCATCCCCGCGGCACCCGGCTCCAGGATTTCGGTGCATCACCAGCCCATCGGCGTGGTCGCGGCCTTTTCGCCGTGGAATTTCCCGATGAGCCAGCCGGCGCGCAAGATCGCCGGCGCGCTGGCCTCGGGCTGTTCCATCATACTCAAGGCGGCCGAGGAAACCCCCGCCGGCGCCATCCATATCGTGCGTGCGTTTCAGGAGGCGGGCCTGCCCCCCGGGGTGCTGAACCTTGTCTTCGGCACGCCCTCGGAAATCTCGGAATTCCTGATCCCGCAGCCCTCGGTGCGCCTGGTGGCGCTGACCGGCTCGACCACGGTTGGCCGGCATCTGACCGGGCTTGCGGCGCAGAGCGACACCCGCGTTCTGATGGAGCTGGGCGGTCACGCCCCGGTCATCGTCTGCGAGGACACCGATGTGCAAAGGGCCGCCATCAGCGGCGCGGTGCGCAAGATGCGCAATGCCGGGCAAGTCTGCACCTCGCCCACGCGGTTCTTCGTGCATGAGAGCCTTTTTGACGAGTTCGCCGAGAGTTTTACCGCGCGTGCCGCGGCCACCGTCGTCGGCAACGGGATCGAGGAGGGGGTCGAGATGGGGCCGCTGGCGCATGACCGGCGCCCTCCCGTCCTTGCCGGGCTGGTCGAGGATGCTGTGGCCCAGGGCGCCGAGGTTCGCACCGGCGGGGGGCGGCACGGCAACGCGGGGTATTTCTTTCAGCCGACGGTTCTGGTCAATGTGCCGAAATCGGCCAAGATCATGCAGGAGGAGCCCTTTGGCCCCATCGCCGTGCTGAACCCGGTGGAAAGCCTCGACGCGGCCATCGCAGAGGCCAATTCCGTGCCTTACGGGTTGGCGGGCTACGGGTTCACCAATCGCGCCGACTACATCGACCGGATGATCGACGAGGTGGAGGTTGGAAACCTCTCCATCAACACGCTGGAGGCGTCGCTGCCCGAAACCCCCTTCGGCGGGGTCAAGTCCAGCGGCTATGGTCGCGAGGGCGGCACCGAAGGGCTGGACAACTACCTGACCATCAGGAACGTCTGGCACTCCGCCGACATTTCGTAGGCGCAGGCGCGGCCCATCCTCGGGCCGACCCGGTGCCGCCTGAGACCGGTTCGCCATTGGTCCATCGCAGCCGCCGTGCACGGGGCGAGCCGCTGTTCGAGGCAGTTGCAGAGGCGGGTTGGCGGTGGGCGTTGGGGCGGCTGATCTCGGGGCAGGGCAGGGCAGGGCAGGGCAGGCTAGGACGGGCGCCGGTCCTGTCGAACGACGGGTTCGAGCGCGCCTTTGCGGGCCATTGGAACGGCCTGATTTCCGGTCTGACGGGACCGGCCTGCCGAGGCCGGTCCGCTGCGCGGGCGTTAACCCGCGCGGCCGCGAAACAGGCGGGTGACGATGACGAAGAACAGCGGAACGAAGATCACCCCCAGAACCGTGGCCGAGATCGTCCCGCCCAGAACGCCGGAGCCGATGGCATTGCGCCCGCCGGACCCGGCCCCGCTGCTGAGCACCAGCGGCAAGACGCCCAGCGAGAACGCCATCGAGGTCATGATGATCGGGCGAAACCGTTGCGCCGCCGCCTCGGCAACCGCCTCGAACAGCGGCTCACCCTGGGCATGGCGGTCGCGGGCAAACTCCACGATGAGGATCGCATTCTTGCCGGTCAACCCGATCACCGTGAGCAGCCCGACCTGGAAAAACACCCCGTTCTCGAACCCGCCCAGCCAGGCGCCGGTCAGGGCGCCCAGCACACCGATGGGCATTGCCAGCATCACCGCGAAGGGGATCGACCAGCTCTCATAGAGCGCCGCCAGCGAGAGGAACACCGCCGCCAGCGACAGTGCGTAAAGCAGCGGCGCCTGGCTGCCCGATTGGCGTTCTTCCAGCGACAGCCCGGTCCAGGCCAGGTCGTAGCCTCCGCCGAGCTGGGCTGCCAGCCGCTCCATTTCCGCCATCGCCTCGCCGGTGGAGACGCCGGGTGCGGGCGCGCCCTGGATCTGCAGCGCCGGCACACCGTTATAGCGGTAAAGGCCCTGCGGCCCGTATTTCCAGTTGCCCTCGGCAAAGTTCGAGAAGGGAACCAGCCCGCCGGTGGCATTGCGGACGCGCCATTTCTCGATATCCGAGGGCGTTGCGCGCGCCTCGGCCTCGCCCTGGACATAGACCCGCTTGATCCGGCCCTGGTCGAGGAAATCGTTGACGTAGGAACCAGCCCAGGCCACCCGCAGCAATTCGCCCACGGCGGTGGGGGTCAGCCCCATCGCGCCGGCCTTGCGCCAGTCGATATCGAGGTTGAACTGCGCCGCGTCCGCCAGACCGCTCGGCCGGGCCGAGGCGATCAGCGGGCTTTGTGCCGCCATCCCCAGAAGCTGGTTGCGCGCCGTCACGTGGTCCTCGTGCGATTGTCCGCCCCGGGCTTGCAGGTAGAAGTCGAAGCCCGAGACATTGCCAAGCTCGATCACCGAGGGGGGCACGATGGGAAACACCATCGCGTCGGCGATCTGGCTGAAGGCGCCAAAGGCGCGGCCCGCCAGCGCCCGCACGCTCTGGGCCGGGGACGGCCGTTCGCTCCAGTCCTTCAACTGGACAAAGGCAAGCCCCATGTTCTGCCCCGCCCCGGCAAAGGAAAATCCGACTACGCCGAACATGGATTTGACCACCCCGGTTTCCTGCGTCAGGTAATAGTCCTCGACCTGTTTGACGACCGCGCGGGTGCGTTCGGCGGTGGCGCCGGTCGGGGCCTGGATCAGGGTGAAGAGGATGCCCTGATCCTCATCCGGCAGAAAGCCGGTGGGCGTGCGGGTGAACAACCCGACCATCGCGGCGGCCATCGCCAGGTACAAGAGACCCATCCGCACCGGGCGTCTCAGGCTCCAGCGGACGGTTCCGGCATAGCCGCGTGTGACCCCGCTGAAGCCCAGATTGAACCAACGGAACGGACCGCGCCGCACGGCGTGATCGCTGGAGCGCAGCAGCGAGGCGCAGAGCGCCGGGGTCAGGGTGAGGGCGACCACCACCGAGAGCGCCATCGCCGAGACGATGGTGATCGCGAACTGCTGGTAGATCACCCCGGTGGAGCCCGGGAAAAAGGCCATCGGCACGAAGACCGCCGAGAGCACCATGGCGATGCCGACCAGGGCACCGGTGATCTGGCCCATGGATTTGTGGGTGGCCTCGCGCGGCGAAAGCCCGTCCTCCTCCATGATGCGCTCGACATTCTCGACCACGACGATGGCATCGTCCACCAACAGGCCGATCGCCAGGACCATCGCCAGCATGGTCAGCGTGTTGATGGTGAACCCGGCTGCCGCCAGGATGCCGAAGGTGCCCAGCAGCACCACCGGCACCGCCAGCGTCGGGATCAGCGTGGCGCGCAGGTTCTGCAGGAACAGCAGCATCACCAGGAACACCAGTACAATCGCCTCGAACAGGGTCTTGATCACCTCCTGGATCGAGATTTGCACAAAGGGCGTGGTGTCGTAGGGGACCACGTATTCGATCCCCTCGGGGAAGAAACGGGAAAACTCCGTCATCCGTGCCTTGACCGCGTCGGCGGTGTCCAGCGCGTTGGCCCCCGAGGCGAGGCTGATCGCCATCCCCGCGGAGGGCGCTCCGTTGAACCGGGCGATGGTGGAATAATCCTGCGCGCCGATCTCGATCCGTGCCACGTCGCCGAGCAGGACCAGCCCGCCATCGGTTTCGGCGCGCAGCACGATCTGGCGGAAATCCTCCGGCGTGCTCAGCAGCGACTGCGCGGTGATCGTGGCGTTGAGCTGCTGGCCGGCCACGGTCGGCCGCGCGCCAAAGGACCCGGCCGAGATCTGCGCGTTCTGCGCCGAGACGGCGGCGACAACGTCGGAGGGCGCCAATTCGAAAGCGGCGAGTTTCGACGGGTCGAGCCAGATACGCATCGCATATTGCCCGCCGAAGACACGCACGTCGCCGACGCCCTCGATCCGGCTCAACTCGTCCACCAGGTTCGTGACCATGTAATCGGCCAGGTCGACCTGCTCATAGCTGCCATCGGACGAGATAAGGCTGACCACCATCAGGAAGCCGGCCGAGGATTTCCGTACGGTTATGCCCTGTCTTTGTACAATTTCCGGCAACAGTGGCGTCGCCCGCGCCAGCTTGTTCTGGACCTGGACCTGGGCGATGTCCACGTCCGAACCGGTTTCGAAGGTGAGCGTGATTTCGGCGCTGCCCGCCGAGGTCGAACTCGACGAGAAATAGCGCAACCCGTCCAGCCCGGTCATCTGCTGTTCGATCACCTGGGTGACGGTGTTGGCCACGGTCTCGGCCGATGCGCCGGGATAGCTGGCGCGAACCGAGACCGAGGGCGGCGCGATCTGCGGGTATTGGGCCACCGGAAGCGTGCGGATCGCCAGAAGCCCCACCCCCATGATCAGGATGGAAATGACCCAGGCAAAGACCGGGCGATCGATGAAGAAACGGGCCATGCGCCGGTGTCCTTTACGCTGTCGTTCAGTTCGAGCTTTCGCCGGGGGCAACCCGCTCTTCCGGCGCCACAGTGGCGCCCGGCGCGGCCTTCTGGAAACCGGCGACGACGACCCGGTCACCCTCCGAGAGGCCATCATCGACCACCCAGTGATCCGCCTGATCCTGAAGCACTGACAGTTGCCGTTCCTCGATCACGTTGTCAGCACCCACGACCCAGGCAACCGGACGGCCGCGGCGGTCGCGCAGCACGCCCTCCTGCGGCACCAGAAAGACCCCCTCGGCGGCCTCCACCGGCATCTCCACCTGGACGTACATCCCCGGCAGAAGCAGCCGGTCGGGATTGGCGAATTCCATGCGAAGCGTGACCACCCCGGTTTGCGGATCCACCTTGGGTTCGGCGGCGGTCAGCTTGCCGGTTTCGGCATACTCGGAGCCGTCGGCCAGTGTCAGCCGCACAGTGCGGTCGGCGCCGCCCAGTTGCGCCTCGGTCTCGCCGCGGCGCCAGCGTAGCAGGTCGGCGGCCGATTGGGTCACGTCCACATGCACCGGATCGATGTCGCGGATCACCGCCAGCGGCTGCGCCTGGCTGGCCGTCACCAGGGCGCCCGGGCTGGTCCGCGAAAGGCCGATCTCGCCCGAGAGGCGGGCGCGGATGGTGGTGTGCGACAGTTCGATCTTGGCCGAGTTCAGACCGGCGCGGGCGACCTCGACCGCCGCGGCGGCGCTGTCGCGCGCGGCGTTGGCATCATCCAGCGCCTGGTCGCTGGCGACCTTGCGCTGATGCAGCTCCCCGATCCTGTCGGCCTCGCGCTGGGCGGTGCGCAACTGGGTCTCGGCCTGGGTCACGCTGGCGCGTGACTGCTGCACCAGGGCCTCATAGCTCACCGGGTCGATCTTGAAGAGCGGATCGCCGGCCTCCACATGGGCGCCCTCGCGGAACAGCCGTTCGGTGATGATGCCGTTGACCTGCGGGCGCACCTCGGCCTCGGACGAGGCGGCGACGCGTCCGGGCAAGGTGGAGGTCAGCGTGATGGTCTGCGGCGCGACCGTCACCACGGCGACCGCGGCGGGCGGGCGGCCCTGTTGTTGGGCCAGGGCCGGTGTGGCCAGAAGGCCGGCGCAGGCAAGACAGGACAGCGCCAGGCGCAAGAACTGGGTCATGACAAGCCTTTCGGGAATGAGGATTGGATCGGGCGCGCGAATGGCTTAGGAAACGATGGCGTTTCTATAATCGGTCGAATTGCCGGATGACAAGCGGTCTTTGTGCGGATCGTGTCGCGTCGGCGTGATGTCAGGAGCAGGCATGGAGAATGCACAAAATTGTTCCGTTACGACCCGGCGCGGTCGTCCTGTCGTCCTGGCCCCACAGGAGCGGCAGAAACGCATCTTTGACGCGCTCGAGACGGTTTTCCGCGCGGCCGGCCTGGAGGGGGCCAGCATGGATGCGCTGGCCAGTTGTGTCGGCATGTCCAAGCGCACGATCTACGCGCTGTTTCCAAGCCGCGCTGCGCTTTTTCAGGCCTACCTGGAGCAATACGGCGGCAGTTTCCTGCGCCCGGTGCCGGGAGAGGCACGCGAGCGGCCTCTGGCGGAACGGTTGCGCCTGGCGCTGTCACCGGAAATGGGCCGGGGTGGGTTCGGGCTGCCGCTGGAGATCCTGCGCGGCCTGATCGCGGACCGGTCGGCCGCGCCCGAGGTCGCCTGTGCGGTCCTCAGGCGCACATGCGACGTCTACCGCGGAATCCTGGAAGATGAGTTGAAGCGAGGCATCGCGCTGGGAGAGGTGGAAATCGGCGACGTGCCCTCCGCCGCCGCCATGTTGTTTGACATGCTGCGGCCCTGGCCGGTGGAAACGATGCTGGATCCGGGGCGGATGCCGGACGCCGCGACAATCGCGGCCCGGCAGGACCTGGCGATCAAGGTGTTTCTTCGCGGTACCACGCCGCCTGCGTGAGCGGTCCGGGCCAGGGATCCGCCGCCCCAGGCGATGGCGGCACCTGTGCCGCTATCGCGCCACTTCCTCGGCCGTATGGCTCCTGGTTTCCGAGAGCGGTTCAAGCGGCATGTCGATGTGAAAGGTGGTACCGGCACCAAGGCAGCTTTCATAGGAAATGGCGCCGCCCATGCGTTCGATCAGGATCTTGGCGATGTTCATCCCCAGGCCGGAGCCACCGGAGACCCGCGTCGATGATCCATCGACCTGATTGAACCGCCCGAAGACCTTGTCCTCGGCATTTTCCGGGATGCCGATCCCGCTGTCCCGGACCGACAGCCGCAGCGTGCCGTCGATCTCGGAGACCGAGCATTCCACAAGCCCGTCCTTGGGGGAGAATTTCACCGCGTTCGAGAGCACGTTTCCGACGACCTGCTTCAACCGGAATGGGTCCGCACGGATCCGTCTTCGGATGCCGTCCGAGGTGACGGAGAAACGAACACTGGCCTCGGTAGCCTGGGCCTCTTGCTCCTGAACGGTTTCGCGCAGGAACTCCGTCGGCTCGACGTCCTGGAGATGCAGCGCGATCTCGTTCAGGTCCAGTTTCTGCAGATCGAGAATGTCATCGATCAGTTTCGACAGCCGGACGCTGTTTTTCTCGGCGATGCGCAGCAGTTTCCTGACCGGGTCGCTGACCTCGCCGACCTTGCCGCACAGGGCCAGATCGAGCCCGCCCTTCAGGGATGTAAGGGGGGTGCGCAACTCGTGGCTGATCACGGCGAGGAATTCGCTCTTGGCGCGGTTGGCTTCCTCCGCGCGCACCAGCGCCTTGCGCCGCGCCTCTGCCGAGCGTTCCCGCTCGGTGATGTCGACCAGGGTAACGGTCCAGCCCAAGAGGCTGTTCCTGGCCTGGATCGGGCTCGCGATGGGAAGCGCGCGCGGATCGTAAATACGATCTCCGAAGGTGATCGGTTCGGCGCAACTCAGCTCTCCCGTTTCCCTGAGAAAGTTCAGAATCGGGCCGATCTTTTCCATATGGTCCAGCGTTTCGCCGAGTTTCGGCAGAGTGTCCGCGAACAACGCCCTCGCGGCGGCGTTCGCGCCGGCGAGCTGGCCGGTCGCCTTCATGACGATCACAGGGTCCTGGGTGGCGTAGAACAGCAGGTCGCGCCCCAGCGCCTCGGTATCCATCATCCGGTTGTTCACGAGCAACCAGCTGAACGCGATGAGCGCCCCGCTGAACAGGAAGGGCGTCGGGTCGAACCCGAGAATGGTGAACCCCCAGACCACATAGGCCACATTCCCGGCCAGGGGCGCAACGGTGATGAAAATCAGGATAGCCAGGAACGGCCTGATGTTCTTTTCAGCTTTCACGAAGGCATATGCGAGCACACCGGTGCCGCTCGTGACAAAGACGTAGAGCCCGCCGGCGATCACAAAAAAGAGCGGCCCGTGCTCGAACACGGCATAGGCGTCGGGCCCGTTGCCCACCATATGCGTTCCCGTGCCGTAAAGCAGGTGGTGCCACCCGTTGGTGAGGGCAATTCCGCTCGCCAGGGTTGGGGCGCCGACATAGCACAGGCGGCGAAGTGGCGTGCGAACCGCATTGGTGTTCATCGTGTAGTCGAACAGGAAGAAGGACCAGGCCATCGGGAGCAGCGCAATCGCGGGCCAGGCCGCCGAGGCCCAGGCAATCTTGCACGACAACTCCTGAGAGGCGAGTTCGAACCCGACCACGACGAGCCACCAGAGCATCGCGGTGAAGGCGAGGATAAACGCCTGTTTACCGGGGAATCTATTGTTCCGAACGACCCAGGCCAGCACCAGCGCGGCGACCGCCCAGAGCACGGCGACGGCGGCAGGCGCGAATGACAGTTCCAAACTGGTCAGGCAGGTCATTGTCCACCTTGATCGTTGGGTCCCGCGTATCGTGAAATGCTGGGTCGCATTGGCATGGTCATCGGCCCATATCTGTAACTACATCGTCTTGATGAGAAAATTTCAGAAACCAGATTACTACAATTCAACATACATCTATGGTTTTGGCGGTCGAAGATGTTGAAAAGAAGGCGACACCGAGGAACCTTCGGGCACTTGCCCGAGACCTGCGCATCGCGGCGTCGGTCCGAGATCAGGGTTTTCCTGCGCTCGCGGATTTCCTCGGTGCGCAGCGGCGCCCAAGGGTGTCGGTTCCGGGCGGCTCAACGACATGCCGGCGTCAAACGTCTATGCAGGGTTCATTTTTGCCGCTAGCCTCGCTGCAAGTATTTAAAGCCCGAGATTTTCAAATGTCCGAGTTCGCTCTTGAAGGCCCGGAGTTGAAGAAAATGGTCAAGCTGTCGCGCAAGCAGCCGCTGCCGTTCGCCTTCAATCCAGGGAAAACCGATGATGAGCACTACTTCGCCTTGCATCGCAGGCGTCCTGCGGCCGTGCTTGGCAAGGCGGCCAAAAGCGAAGGGGCCGGCACCAAGGCCGCCTTTGGCAGTTGCACAGTCGACGGCCGGGTGATGCAGTTGACCTGCGAGGTCGTGGTTCCGGCCATGGCCAAGAAGCTGAAGAAATTCCTCAAGGCGAACAAGATCACGCTGAACGTGGAGATCCTCGACGCCGACGGAAATGTTCTGGAGTCCGATATCGAGGATCTGCCCGACGATCCCGATCTTTTCGACGACGACGATGAAGATGGTATCACCGAAGAGGGGGCGGTTGAGGCCGGGTTATCGGAGGGGGAGGCCGAAGAGGAGGGCGCGCCCTCCGGCGTTCCCGATGCCCCGGCGCTGGTGGCCCGGATCAAGGTGGCCCAGCCCCGGATCGCCACCGCACCCAAACCGGTTGCCGAAAAGCTGACCCAGGCGCTGAAAAAGGTTGTTACCGACATCAAGGGTCAGAAACTGGCCGACGCCGCGAAAACGATGGATCAGATCGAGGGGGTTCTGGCCCGGATGCCGGCGCCCGCGCAACAGTCACAGGAGGCGGGGCAGGGCGGCGATGCGCCGAGCGCGGCTGCGGTGACCGCCGATATCCGCGGGCTGGCGCAGGATGCGCAAAAGCTTCCCGACCCGCTCAAGGCCAAGGTGGTCAAGCCGATCCAGCAGCTTGGTGCGTTGGTCAAGGCCGGTGAACTTGCCCGTGCCGCGCAAGGGGTGGTCAAGGTTCGCCAGGCCATCGACACGCTGAGCGCACAGGCCGACGCGGCCCGGCCCCCTGAACAGCCGCCCGAGCCGCCAGGTGCCGCGCCGAAGCCCGAGGGCGCGGGGGCAAAGGCCGAATGGGAGGCCGCCCATACCGCGCTCAAACCCCGGGCAGAGGCGGCGATTGCAGAACAGCGTTTCGCCTCGGAGGAGGTTCAGAACACTTTTGAAATGCGCCTGAAATATGCCGAAGGCAACGCCAGCGAGAACACGCCCGAGGGCTATGCGGCCGCGCTCAAGACCTTGCCGGGCCTGCAAAAGATGCTCGACGAGGCGGCCGGAAACGCGGCGGGAACCTCGAAAGCGGAGATCGGCGAGGATGTTCAGCCCTTTGCCGTCAGCCGGCTGAAATGGGAAAAGACGCGCGAGACGATGCATGCCGAACTGGGCAAGCTCAAGGCTGCGATCGCGGCGGCCTGCAAATCCGAACCGGGGCTTGCGGACCTGGCCAGTATGGTCGGCGACCTGGACGATTACCTCAAGGCGCTGGACACCCGACTGATCGACCGGCTGGACGAGGTGGTGAACGCCGCGCAAGGCCCGGAACGCGAGGCCCGGAAAGAGGCCGCGCGCAGCGTGCTTGCCGAATATCAGGCCGAATTGCAGAAAGACTTTTTCTCGGACGTGGATGGCAACAACGGCTTCGTGAATGTCTCCGTCGCCGCATCGGCCTCGGCTGCATTGGCAGAGATCGCCGACGTGCTTTCCCCGCGGGGCTGAGCATCCAGAGACCGCAAAAGGAATTGATCCGTGCCCTTTGATTTTTCAGACGAGCAAATCCGGTTCCTGGCCAAGTATCTCAGTCCGCTGGAGGGGCGGATCAAGAAGTGGAAACTGTTTCAGAAGCAGAAGACCCGCCTGAACAACAACAGGGAGGTCGCCGAGGCGATCTCGACACTCAAGAGCGACTACTCGGTATGGCTGGTGGCGCGTGATGCCGCGCTGGAGAAGATCGAGGGGATCGAGATCCGCTATGACCTGTCGCAGGTTCCCGAGCAAAGGGATAAGGTCGCCGCGCTCAGGCGGCGTCATCTGGAAATCGTGACCCAGGTTCGCGCCGCGCCCGAGGACGTGCCGATTTTCACCCGGGGTGTCGAGGACATGCGCACCCTTGGGCGTCTGGTCGATGCGCTGGCCGGAGAGATTGACGACGCGATTGCGGCGCTGGTGCCGCCGGCTCAGACCGAAGTGTTCGACAAGTCGCTGGCCGGAGTTGACGGGCTAGGGGCGTTCCAGGGCACCCCGACTCTCAGCCTCTCGATCGTGTCGAAACGCCTGGCGAACGAGGATGCCGAGGCACAGCGCGTCACCGCCCTGCGCGCGCATGGTCGGCTGTGCGACGCCGCCCGTGCGGAGATCACCCGGTTGCGCGACAGCTTCACCGAGGCTGGGGAGGGGGCCGGTCTGGAAAAGCAGGCCCGCATCGCCGTCATGGACCTGGAGGCGGCGCTGAAACCGGTTCACGCCGCGCTGTCCGGGGCGGTGGCCTCGGCCGCGACCGCCGAACTGGAGGACATGGAGCAGCGCGGCGACGAGGTTGCCGCGCGCGAACTGGCCCGCAGCGACAGGCTGAAGGCGGACGCCGAGCGTCTGGAGGGGGCGCTGGACAAGATCGACGAAAAGATCGACGGGCTGCGGCAAGAGACCGAGGACGCCGAGGGGTTTCAGGAAAAACGGGCGCTGCTGGCGCAGATCACCGAGGAAACCGCCCGCCGCGACGCGCTGGACGAACGCGCCCGGCAGATGGACGCTTATCGCGCCAGCGCCGCGCAGCGGGTTGAACAGATGCTTTCGGCGGTGAGGTTGCAGACTGCGGCCGAGACCCGCCTGGCCGAGGTCGATCCCGAGGGCGATGATCTTGATGCGAAACTGACCGACTGGGCGGACCAGCGCCCCGAGGGCGCCAGGTCGATCGCGCCGCTCGATCCCGACAACGTGATGAGCCGCAAGGAACTCAGGAACGAGCAGGACACGATCCTCGCCAATATCGTTTACCTCAAGACGGCGGTGGAGCGCAGCGCGTCCAAGATCGTGGTCGATGCCAAACTCTATCCCGACGAAACCGACGTGACCGAAATCTCAACGGCGCAGAAGGATTCGTTGTTGCGGATGCTCACCCTCGCGGAAAGCCTGTGCGGCAAGGACAAGCATGCCGAGGCCCGCGCGATGCACCAGGACGTGATGTCGCTCTGGCGCCAGTTCATTGCGGCGCGCAGTTTCGTCCTGCCCGACCTGCCGGACAATGGCCCGGACCTGTCCAAACGGGTGGAGCGGGAGGTCAAGCAATTGTCGGCCTCGATCGAACGGCTCTGGGGCATGGGGGGCGATCACCAGCCGTTCCGCGACCGCCTGAAAGACCTGAAGGACGCGGCCGGGGCGGCCAAGTCCGAGGAGGTGCCGGATTACCGCCCGATCCTGGCCGAGATCGACGCGATGGAGCGCGACCTGGCGCTGGCGCTGCGCGAGGCGGCGCAGCTTTCGCCCGAGGACGAGAACGCAAAGACAGCGGCCGCGCAAACCTCGTCGAAGATCGCAACCGAACTGCTGTCGCTCTATCGCACCGAGCCGATCGGGGAGGGCGACATTGCCGGCGTGCATCCGAACGACCTGCTGGTGGTGCTCAGGGATGACGGCAGCAAGGAATACCATCGCATCAAGCTGCGCGACGACGACACCGTGCAGCGCCGTGAGGACAAGAAGATCCCGCGCGAGGCGATCGATGCGCTGCGCCAGCAGATGCAGATGCTGGACCAGATGGCCGCCTCGGAGGTGGCCGGCAGCGCCGAGGCCATCGCCGCCGCCGCGCAAAAGGCCGAGGAGATGCGCGCGGCCATCGCCGCGGGCGGCGCCGATTACACGCGGGTGACGGATGCGCTTCTGGCCTTCGACAGGAAGATGGCGGACAAGAAGCTGAAGGAATGGCGGATGAACGGCGCCGAGCCGCTGACCGCGCGCAAGGAGAAATTCGCGTCGAGCTATGCCGGCTCGATGCTGCCCGGTGATGCCGCCACCGAGGCCGAGCAGATGCTGTCCGAGGCCGAGGCACTGGTCGAGGCAACCGGCCCGCTCAAGGAAAAGTACAAAGACGTCAAGGAGGTGCTGGACGGCATCGAGAACAAGCTCTCGGCAAAGCCGAAGGGCGACGATCCGACGCTTGGAAAGGTACTGGCCGATCTGATCAAACACGGCCCGGCCGCGGTCAGCACCGGGCCGCTGAGCATTGCGGAAATGACCGAGGTGCAGCGGCTGCAGGAGGAGATCATCGCCGCGCTGGACAAGATCAAGGAACTGGGCCAGCACGGCACCGGGGTTCAGGGGGTGTTGCGCAAATCGCTGGGCGAGGTGCGCAAGACGCTGGAGACCAAGTCCGAGCAGGGTGTGCTCAAGGCCGAGCAGGACGCCGCCACGCTGGACGGTCAGGTCGATGCCGAACTGGCCCGGGTCCAGGTCAGGCCCTCGGTCGATCCAATGGCCTATCTGCGCCAGATCGCGGCCCTGACCAAGGGCGCGGCAAAGGCCTGCGAGGACAAGGAGGCGGCGAAGACCAGGGCCGGCGAGTTGCGCGAGACCGCCAAGACCGAGCTGGCGGCGGCAAAAACCGCGCTGGACGAGGCGACCCGGCTGGCCAGCAAGGTGGAGTACAAGGCCGTCTACGACAGCCTGGAGTCGCAGTACAAGAACGCGGACAAGGCGTGGAACAGGGGCAAGGGCGACGCCGAGGCGGCAATCTCGGCCTTCGAGCCGGTCATCTCCAACGCAAGGGAACTTGCCTCGGACCTCGGCAATCTGACAACGGTCCGGACCGGCGGCGAAATGGTCGATCTCGACGGGTTCGAGACCGCGCTCAAGACCAATATGGGCAAGGTCGGAGAGGCCGCCGTGGCGGCGGGCACGGTGATGACCACCCTTGCGGCACAAAGCGAGGAGCAGACCGGCGACGACGACCTCGACGCTGCGATGACCAAGGTCAGAACCATCCTGGCCGAGGTTGCGGGCCTGTCCAATGTCATCGCCTTTCCGCCCGGCCTGCAGGGGGAGATCGACACCACCCTCGCCGAGCGGGACCCGGTCAAGAAAAAGGCGGATATGGCAACCCTGCGCGAAACGGTGCTGTCGGAGATCCGCAGGATCGCGAACCGGATCGAGGACGATCCCGCGCTGGAGGTCTATCGCGACAACCCGTTCGATCACGGGGGCAGTTGGCCGCAATTCCGCGCGACGCTTCTGGCGCTGGAAACCCAGGTGCTCAAATCCCTTAATCCCGGCCGGTAGGAGGTTGAACAGATGCCCCTGAGCGACGCAGAAATCACCTGGATCGGTTTTGTCGCCGAGCGTGACCTGGCCGGGGAAATGGCCGCCGCCGAACAGCGCGCGACACAGAAAAAGACCTTTCTCGAGGAACAACTTGGCGCCAGCCTGACCGCGACCCATGACGAGATCGACCTCGCCATGGGTCTTGTCATCGAGAACAGGGAGGATCCCGGTGCGGTGAAATCCCTTTGGCTGTCTATGACCCGGCAAGAGGCGGGCACCAACAAGATTCCCTGGCGCGCCACCGATGACGAACTGGCCGACTCCGGGCTTGGAAAATGGGCCATGCGAATGGACCTTGAGGTCGATACCATGGAGGATATCGGCCAGAGCACGATGGAGATCCCGCCCGAAAAGGCGGCCGCGATCCTGCAGGCGCACCAGCGGATCCTCGCGTTGCAGGAGCACATGGAAAACCAGCTCGACGACAATGGCGAGCGGCTGTTCTCCGACGAGGATATCCGCAAGGAGCTCTGGACGCCGCTGATGCGCGAGGGGCTGATCCCCGAGAACATGATCCCCGACAAGTATTCCGAGCAGGCCATCGCCTTTCAGGGCGCGATGGAGTTCTACGGCGACAAGCTGGCGGCCTATTCCGAGACCCACTCCAAGGGCATGGACAAGTTCAAGACCGGGATGCGCATCGCCAAGGAGGTGGTGACGGTAACCGGCGCTATCGTCTCCAACTCGATCACCATCTCGAATGCCACCACGGTCGCGGACAAGAACAGTGACATCAAGTCCCTCAAGAAGGAGGACGCCGACCTCAAGACCGAGCTGGACGGGACGCCGCCGCCGTCGCAGGAGCGGATTACCGAGATCAACGAGCGGCGCGACGCGATCAAGACGGATAGCAAGTCGCTGACCGATCAGGTCACCCAGATGCAGAACGAAACCAAATACGCCCAGAACGCGACCGCGATTCTGCTGGGCGGTTTGAGCGGCACCGAGCTGGTGGTGGACCACGTGGCGTCAAAAGAGCGCGATCCGCTGGTCAAATGGTGCAACACCATCGAGGGCGCGCTGTCGATTACCCAGACCATTGCCGGCAGCACGGTGGATAGCGTGATGCGCGGCAACGGCGCCTCGAGCGGCATGATCACCTGCGTCTCGGCGGCGATCACCGCCTCCTTCGCGGGCGTCAAGATGGTGCCGACGCTGATCCTCGCGGTGAAGGAGCCGGACGACATCAAGCGCGCCAGGCTGATCGACAAGCTGATCGGCAACCTGGCCGAGACCGTGGCCTCCTCGATCACCTCGGTCGCGGGTAAGGTCACCGACGAGGCCGGGAGCACCAGCGACAGCACCGAAAAGCAGAAACTGACGGACCAGGCGGCGGCGCTGTCGCAGATTTCGAGTGCGCTGAAGCTGGCGATCACCCAGGTCGGCAAGGGGCCGGCTGTGCTGCAGGCGATCAAGACCGGCAATAAGGCCGAGCTTGCCATGTTGCTGGGTGGCGCGGCGATCGCGGCGGCCTTCGGGGCCAGCTCCGAGGCGATTTATGACGGGGTGCGCGAGGATGCCGCCTCGCGTGAGATCCTGGACATGGACAGCGGCGAGGCCTTGTTCCACGAGGGCACCGGCGCGGGGCAGGAGGCGGGGCAGGACGCCGGCTCTGCCACCTCGATGGCGGCGATCACCAGCGCGCTGGACCAGATGGACAAACCGGCCCTGGCCGGGTTGAAGGCCAGCGCCAGCGATCCGCTGGCGGGCACCTCGGCCGAGGAACTGGCGCAACAGATCGAACAGCAGGCCGAGCAGAACGCCCAGCAGCAGGCCGAGCGCGAACTGGCCGAGGCCTTCACCCCCGAGGCGATCCAGGAGATGATGAACGAGGCCGATCAGGAACTGGCCGGGTTCGAGGAGCTTTATTCCCAGGCCCATCCCGACGGCGACATCACCAAGCGCACCGCCGAAGAGATCGTGCAGGCGCAGCAGGCCATCGACCGCGCCATGGCCAATACCGCCGCGCTTCGGCAGAAGGTCGCCCTGATCAACGGGTTGACCGCGACCGGGGCAGGGGTGCTGGCGGCGCTGGTGCCCGGCACCGGGGCGGTGGTGGCGGCGCAGAAGGTCGCCAAGGATATCTATGTCCTCAAGAAATGCGTCGATACCCACAACGCCTGGGTGGACTCGATGGAGGTGGCCTTTGCCGCGCAGAGCGGGGTCGCGGCGGCGGTCCAGAACACCCTGAAGAACGCCAAGATCCACCTCGATCATGCCAAGGTGTCGCTGGTGCTGCACACCGCGCAGGCCGGTGCGGCGGTGGCGCAGGTGATGGACCCGTCAGGCGTGTCGTCGATCGTGTCCGCCTCGCTGTCGATGGCCGACGCGGTGGTCGAATTCGGCTACAAGATGCACACCGAGCGGGCGATCTCGGTGGGCTGGAGCGCCTACAAGGATGCCCGCGACAATCCCGGAAACCGCAAGCGGGCGCGCAAGGCGCTGCGATTGAACTCGACGCTGGCCAAGTGCTGCATCGCTTACGGTGCGTCGATCATGGGCGACCCTTCTGCGCAGCAGGCGATGCGGGCCACCGGGCTGACGGTGGCGGCATTGCAAAACGACAAGGACATCTGCGTCAAGCTGATCGCCTATCTGGAGAACGAGTTGGCCGACGATCCCACCGTGCTGAGGGTCGTCAATACCAAGGACAGCAAATGGCATCCGGGCCGCCCGGAGCTGACCCTGACGTCATGGATGGCGTTCAAGGGGGCCGCCGCGCGCAGTGCCGATCCGCTTCTCGCGCCCGAAAGCACCCGGACCCCGGGGCTTGACCGGCTGCTGACCGAACTGGGCAAGATCGACGGCTGGCAGGATAAATCGTCCTTTGAGGTGGCCAAGTCCAACTACGAAAAACTGACGGTGGCGGCACCGGAGGCGCCGTTCCCGGACCTGTTTGCGGAGCTGTTGGAAAAGAACCGCAACGCCTATGGTCTTCTTCAGCGGGCCAACACGGCGTTTTCCGCCTATGCGCCGGTCAGCGCGGCCTCTTCAACCGCGCCGCACAAGGGCATGGCGCAGATCGGCGCCAGCTTTGCCACCCTGGCGCGGCTGAACAGCGCGACGGTGGCGGCCAATATCGACGCGCTCGAAGGCTATATCGCGATTCACGCCGCGGTGTGAGGCGGGGCGCACCCGCCGCCCCGCCCGGTGATCAGCCCGCGCAGGCGGGGCGCAGGATCTCGGCGAAGAAGGCCGACAATTCGCCCAGCCCGTCCAGCGGCAGGACATGGGCAATGTACTGGTCGGGCCGCGCCACCACCAGGCAGCCCCGGTCGCGGTCGATCCCGCGCAGGTCGAAGATGTCGCCGGCGCCCTTGTGATCGGTGCAAAAGGCCTTCTCGTGATCCTGCAGGCCGAGCTTGCCCTTGATCGGACGCAACAGCGACGGCAAGTCCTCATAAGCGAGATCTTCGAAGGTTTGCTGGAACACCGCCCGCAGGTCGATCACCGCGTCGATATCCTCGCCCACGCGGGTATGCCGGACCACCGGCGAGGCCGGATCGCGTTCCAGCCAATCGGCCAGCTTGTGGATCGCCGAGCCGGGCGCCGATGTATCGTCCTTGCCGGCAAAGGCATAGATGCGCCAGCGTCCGTCGGCCTCGGCCACATGGCCGAGCTGCATCCGCATCGCATCCGCCAGGCGCACCACCGGGGCGGAGTGGAACCGGCGTCCGATCTCCAGCCCGCTCGCCAGCGCCTGGTGGGTGTCGGTTCCGGTCAGGGCCGAGGGCGCATATTTCACCGCCAGCCCGCCGGTGAACTCCAGGTTCTCGATGAACTGCTTTTGGAACCGCGGCATGTCGGAGCCGTCCAGTTCGGATTCTCCCGGCGGGGCGGACATGATCCGCGCCCATTCGTGATCGGTATCGACCAGCCGCCTGGCCTCGGCCCAGCGTTCGGCGGAATAGCTGCGCAGCAGGCTGGGGTCGGCCCGGCCCTGGAACACATGCGCCAGTTTCCAGCCGAGGTTAAAGGTGTCCTGCATCGACACGTTCATGCCTTGCCCTGCCTTGGGGCTGTGGGTGTGGCAGGCATCCCCGGCGGTGAAGACGCGCGGGTTGCGGTCCTCGCCTGCGGGCACATCGTCGAACCGGTCGGTCATCCGGTGCCCGATCTCGTAGATCGACGACCAGACCACCTGTTTCACGTCGATGGTATAGGGGGCCAAGATCCGGTTGGCCGCCGCGATCATGTCAGAGGCGGTGAAATTGCGGCTGCTGACCCGTTCATCGGGGTTCAGCTTGTCCAGCTCCACATACATGCGGAAGAGATAGCCGCCCTCGCGCGGCAGGATCAGGATATTGCCCTCAGTCGCCGAGGCGATCAGGCATTTCTGGCGCACGTCGGGAAAATCGGTATTGGCGAGAATGTCCATCACGCCCCAGGCCTGGTGCGCTGCATCGCCGTGAAGCTCGCCGCCGATGGCCTTGCGCACGTTCGAGCGCGCGCCGTCGCAGCCCACCACGTAATTGGCGCGCAGCGTCACCGTTTCGCCCGCGTTCACGCCGGTATTTTCGAGCGTCACGCTCACCGGGTGATCCTCGGTGGTGGTGTCGATGGTCAGATCCCTGACCGCCCAGGAATAATCGGGTTCGAGCCGCGACGGGGAATTCTTCATCACGTCGAGGAAGAGTTCGTGCACCCGCGCCTGGTTGATCAGCGTGTGCGGCATTTCAGAGGAGCCGTCGACCACGTCCTGCACCCGCCCGATCCGCCGGATCTTCGCGGGGTCCTCCGGGTCGGCGGCCCAGAAGGCGGTCTGGTTCACCCAGTAGCTTTCGCGTTTGACCGTCTCGGCAAAGCCGAAGGCCTGGAACATCTCCATCGTGCGGGTGTTGACGCCGTCGGCCTGGCCTTTCTCGATCGGGCCGGGCTTGGGATCGACGATCATCGTGTCGATCCCGGGGAATTGCGAGAGCTGCGCGGCAAGGCACAGGCCCGCCGGGCCGCAGCCTGCGATCAGCACATCCACCTCCTCGGGCAGCGGCGCATGCGGGCCACGGTCCCGCCGGCCCTGGGCGGCGTTCTTGATGTCGGGATCGCCCCCGCGAAATCCGTCCAGGTAAAACTGCATGTTCGTCCCTCCCTCATCCCAATATGGGTATCCGCTCTCTCACCGCAAGTAATATCCATACTTATCAAATGCCGTCAAGAATAAATATGTAAGCATACAAAATTCCCCAACTTACAAAGTATAAATGAAAAATTTGGCGCGGGTTAGGGATGCTGCGTCGGACCGGCGGCGGGAAGCCGCAAGAGGCATGGAATCAGACGGGCGAGTCGCGGCGCGGAACGCCTCACGACAAGGCGGCCCCGGCGCATTCAAAAAGGGCCTGCGGCCTCAGACGGAGACGTTTTCCAGCAGCGTTTCCCGGTCGAGCGCATTCTTGCGCCCGCTCAGTTTCACCGCCCCGCGTTCGATCACGAAGAAACTGTCGCCCAGATCATGGGCAAAGCTGAAGTATTGTTCGACCAGAACGATCGCCATCTCGCCCTTTTCGCGCAGCCGTTCGATCACCCGGCCGATCTGCTGGATGATGCTGGGCTGGATGCCCTCGGTCGGCTCGTCCAGCAGCAGCAGCTTGGGCTTGGCGATCAGGGCCCGCGCGATGGCAAGCTGCTGTTGCTGCCCGCCGGAAAGGTCGCCGCCACGCCGGTGCAGGAAATCCCTGAGGATCGGGAACAGATCATAGATCTCGTCGGGCACGAAATGCTCGCTGCGCGGCAGGCAGGCAAAGCCGGTCTCCAGGTTCTCGCGCACCGTCAGCAGCGGAAAGATGTCACGCCCCTGCGGGACATAGCCGACACCCTTGCGCGCGAGGACATGGGCCGGCGCCCGCCCCACGGTCTCGCCGTCGAGCATGTAACTGCCGCCCGAGCGGGGGTGGGTGCCCGAGATCGCCTTCATCAGGCTGGTCTTGCCGACACCATTGGTGCCCATGATGCAGGTGACCTCGCCCACCTTTGCGGTCAGGTCGATCCCGTTCAGGATCTGGCTGCCGCCGTAGTGCAGCGTCAGCCCCTCGATATGCAGCATGTCAGCGTCCAAGATAGACCTCGATCACGTCTTCGTTTCCGGTGACATGGTCGAGCGACCCCTCGGCCAGCACCGACCCCTCGTGTAGCACCGTGACCTTGCAGTCGAGGCGGCGCACGAACTCCATGTCATGTTCCACCACCACCACGGCACGGGTCCTGGCGGCCTCCTTCAGCAGGTCGGTGGTGTGCTCCCGTTCGGCCAGCGTCATGCCCGCCGCCGGTTCGTCGACCAGCAGCAGGCGCGGCTCCTGCGCCAGCAGCATGCCGATCTCCAGCCATTGCTTCTGGCCGTGGCTCAACTCGCCCGCCTTGCGGTAGAGGGCGCCGGACAGGCCGATCTCTCCGGCCAGTTCCGCAACCCGGTCCAGATCGGCGGAGCGGGGCCGGAACAGCAGCACGGCAAAGGGGTTGCGATCCTTTTTCAGCGCCATCATCAGGTTGTCGGCGACGCTCTGATCCTCGAACACGGTTGGGCGCTGGAACTTGCGCCCGACGCCCAGCTGCGCGATCCGGCTTTCCGAGAGCGACAGCAGCGACACGCTCTTTTCGCCAAAGGTGACGCGGCCCTCGTCCGGGCGGGTCTTGCCGGTGACGATATCCATGAAGGTGGTCTTGCCCGCGCCGTTCGGGCCGATCACCGCGCGCAGCTCGCCCTCGGCGATCTGGAACGACAGGTTGTTGATCGCCCTGAACCCGTCGAAGGAGACCGAGACGCCCGAGACTTCCAGCAGGGTGGTCATTGATCCGCCTCCCGTTCGCGCAGCGCCCCGGCATCGGGGCCAAGGTCGGCGCCGTGGCGGTCGGGGTTCTTGATACGGCCGATCAGGTCGACCAGCCCGCCGATGCCCTTGGGCGCGAACAGCGTGACCGCGACAAAGGACAGCCCCAGCAACACCGTCCACCAGTCAACCCACTGGATGCGCAGCGGCCCCAGCACCAGGTCAGGCGCCTGCCCGCCGGTGAACCAGGTCGAGAGCAGCGAGACAAAAGCCGCGCCGATCACCGCGCCGTAAAGCCGCCCGCGCCCGCCGATGGCAACCCAGACCGCGAGGTAGATCGAGGCGATCGGCGCCACCTCGGCCGGGTTGATGATGCCCGCCTGCGGGTAATACAGCGCCCCGGCGATCCCGGCGAGTATGGCGGTCAGGGTAAAGACCACCAGCTTGAACGCCTCGACCGGATAGCCCAGGAACCGCACCCGTGCCTCGTCATCGCGGATGGCGCGCACGACCGAGCTGAACTTGCCCGAGACCAGCCAGGCGCAGAACAGGTATCCCGCCCCCAGTGCAAGGGCCGAGGCCCAGAAGAACCACAGCGACACCCACGCCTGCGGGACGTGATCGAGGCCGGGCAGGTTCTGCAGCCCCGACAAGCCGTTGTTGCCGCGCAAGCCGCTGTCGTTCTGGAACAGGTAAAGCGACAGCGCCAGCGTCATCGCCTGGGTCAGGATCGACAGGTACACCCCGGTCACCCGGCTGCGGAACGCCAGCCAGCCGAACACCAGCGCCAGCAACCCCGGCACCACCACGACGGCGGCCAGTTGCAGCGGCAGCGAATGGGCCAGCGACCAGATCGGCGGAAACTCCGAGGCGCCGACGACGCCGAAGATCTGGCTGGCGATGCCGTCCGAAATCTCCTGCGCGGTGGGGGGCAGCTCGGCGGCGGCGAGGCTGTCGGCGACGATCTGGCGGGTCCGCTCGTACATCAGCCACATGCCGATGGCATAGCCGCCGAGGCCGAAAAACGCCATGTGCCCCAGCGACAGGATCCCGCAATAGCCCCAGACCAGATCCATCGCCAGGGCGACCAGGCAGAAACACAGGGTCTTGCCCAGCGTCTTGATGAAACTGGTCGAGATCACGCCGGCGCCCATGCCCTCGGACAGAAGTGTCACGCCCAGCGTAAACAGGGCCAGGATGGCGAGGAACACCAGCACCGAGGGGTGGCGCAGCACCAGTGCGCGGCGGGCGGGGGGAGAAAGGGTCAGATCGCTCATCTCATGCCTCCGCCGCGCGGCCCTTGAGGGCGATGATGCCCCGCGGCCGGACCTGGATGAACAGGATGATGAACAGGATCATATAGGTCTGCGCCGCCAGCGTGTTCGACGGGTTGAACCATTCGATCCCCTTCTGCATCGTGCCGACCAGCGTGGCGCCGACCAGCGTGCCCCAGATGTTGCCGACGCCGCCGACCACCACGGTCATGAAGCTTTGCACGATGTAATCCTGCCCCATCTCCGAGGTGACCTTGGCGTAAAGCCCGATCGCCACGCCGGCGATCCCGGCGATGCCCGAGCCGAGGCCGAAGGTCAGCATGTTGATGCGGTCGGGGTTGATCCCCATGGAGCCCGCCATGCGCGGGTTCTGGGTGACCGAGCGCACCTCGAGCCCGATCCGCGTGCGGTTCATCACGAAAAGGAACAGCCCCAGGAACAGCAGCGCCAGCACGAAGATCGCGATGCGGATATAGCTGATCGAGACGATGTCGTTCAGCACCAGCGATCCGTCCAGCCAGGCGGGCGAGGTCAGCGGCCGGGCCTGTGTGCCAAAGATGTTCTTGGCGATCTGTTGCAGGGCGACGGAGATGCCGAAGGTCGCCAGCAGCGTCTCCAGCGGCCGGTGGCGCAGCCAGCGGATCACCAGACGCTCCATCGCCACCCCGGCGCCGAAGGTCACCGCGAAGGCCAGCGGGATCGCGATCAGGATCGAGATCGTGTAGTCGGGAATGATTTGCTGGACCACGTATCCGGTATAGGCGCCCATCATGATGAACTCGCCATGCGCCATGTTGATCACCCCCATCACCCCAAAGGTGATGGCCAGCCCGATCGCGGCGAGGAAATAGATCGAGGCCAGCGACAGCGCATCCAGCACCAGATCGGCGGCCCGGTTCAGCCCGACCTTGGTCTCGATATCCTTCAGCGCGGCCAGCGCTGACCGGGCCACGGTCGGCCGCGCGCCGGTGAAGCGTTCGAAAAACACATATCCCGCAAGCGTGGCGTCGATTTCGGCCTCGCTGGCGGCGGCGGAGGCGATGCCTGCCTCGACCAGCCCGGCATAGGCCGCATCGCGGTTGGCCTCGGTGTCAAGCTGGGCCACCCGGTATCCGCCCACGGCACCGTCGCGGATATTGTCGATCAGCGCCGTCCGCTTGTCCGACCGGGTGAGGATGGGGGGGGCGATGCCGTCCTTGACCAGCAGCGCATAGGCTTCGGTGCGGGGCAGGGCGGCGTCGCCCGGCTTCAGTATGCGGGCGATATCATCGCCTTGCGGGGCGGTTTCCGCGAACTCGACCCGCGTGGCGACCAGCGGGTTGAGCGTGGCACGCACATCGACGGCGGGATCGCCGGCAAAACCCTCGATCGCTTCGATCCGCGCGGCGTCATCCTCGTCAAAGCGGATGGTCAGCAGCCGTTCCAGCCGCGCCTTGCGGGCCTTGAGCTTCGGGTCGCCCTCGCTGTCGACGACCTTGCGCAGCGCGGCGAGGTGAGAGGCCTCCGGGTCGCGTTCGATGGCATCCAGCGCGGTGGCGCGGGTGACCGGATCGGGATCGCCAAGCTGGAATTGCACCAGCGCCGCACCGATCATGCCGCGAATGCCCGAGTTGGGCTTGAGCTGTTTGAAGCCCTTGTCGGGAACCGCGCCGATCTGCGCACCATCGGCGGGATCGAAGACGCGGATGGTGTCGCGGTCGATCTCTTCGGCAAAGACGAACAGCCCGCTTTCCTCGTCGCGCCACATTTCCTTGGCCTGCCAGCGTTCCAGCACCCGCTGCGCTGCGGGCAGCCCGCTGGCGGCCAGCGCGTCGATCGCCGGGCCGATGGTCTTGCGCGAGCTTTTGGCGATCACATCGCCATGCTCCTGCAACAATTTCTGGATCGGGGCCTCGGCGTCCTGCGCCAGCGCCGGTGCCGCAAACATCACGGCAAGGCAGAAAATCAGTCTTTTTATGGTCTTGCTCATGCGTCACCCGGGAAATGGCCGGGGGCGAAGCGCCGCCCCCGGTAGGTTTCAGGTGTCACATCAGTAGTTCGACTTGATCTGCACGCAGGATTTGGTCTCGGTGTTGTACATCCCGCATTCCAGATCCTTCCAATCCGAAACCAGAACCGCCGATTCCGGCAGGTAATCGGTCCAAGCGTCGCCCGGCACCTCGGTGGTCTGGCTGATGATGTCGAACTGCCCGTCGTCCTGGATTTCTCCGATCAGCACCGGCTTGGCGAGGTGGTGGTTCACGCCCATCACGGCGGTGCCGCCGGTCAGGTTCGGATATTCCTGTCCCCACATCGCCGCGCGGACCGCGTCCACGTTTGTGGTGCCGGCCTCGGTTGCCGCGTTGACCCACATGTTGAAGCCAATGAAATGGGCCTCCATCGGATCGTTTGTGACCCGCTCGTCGCCCATCTTCGCCTTCCATGCGGCGATGAATTCGTCGTTGGCCTCCGCTTCTGCCGACTGGAAATAGTTCCAGGCGGCGAGGTGGCCGACCAGGTTGGCGGTGTCGAGCCCCGAAAGCTCCTCCTCCCCGACCGAGAAGGCGACGACGGGGATGTCGTCCGCCGAGATGCCGGCGGCGGCCAATTCCTTGTAAAACCCGACGTTGGCGTCGCCGTTGATGGTGCTGATCACGCCGACCTTCTTGCCGTCGGCCCCCAGCGCCACCACGTCGGCGACGATCTTGGACCAGTCGGAATGACCGAAGGGGGTGTAGTTGACGAAGATATCCTCTTCGGCGATGCCCTTCGATTTCAGGTAGCTTTCAAGAATGTTGTTGGTGGTGCGCGGATAGACGTAATCGGTGCCCAGCAGCGCGAATTTCTCGACCCCGAGTTCATCCAGGAAGTAGTCGGTCGCCGGGATCGCCTGCTGGTTCGGCGCAGCACCGGTGTAGAACACGTTCTTCGAGCTTTCCTCGCCCTCGTACTGCACCGGGTAGAACAGCAGCCCGTTCAACTCCTCGATCACCGGCAGCACCGATTTGCGGCTGACGCTGGTCCAGTTGCCGAAGATCACGTCGACCTCATGCACGGTCAGCAACTCGCGCGCCTTTTCGGCGAACAGCGGCCAGTCCGAGGCCGGATCGACCACCACCGCCTCAAGCTCGCAACCCAGAAGACCGCCCTTTTCGTTCTGCTTGTCCACCAGCATCAGCATGGTGTCCTTGAGCGTGGTTTCCGAGATTGCCATGGTGCCCGACAGCGAATGCAGCACCCCCACCTTGATCGGGCAGTCCTGCGCAAAGGCCGGAAGGCCGGCGGTGGCGAGGGCAGCGGCCGCGGTGGTGAGCAGTAGTTTACGTGTCATAAATGTGTCCCCTTGTTGAACCCAGGTATTCGGGCGACGCATTGCATGTCCGCCGGTTGGCGGTATGCGTCCCCCTGTTTTCTTGTGCCGCGATACCGTTGCGCCCTGGCCCTTGGGCCTTCAGGCGAGCACCGCGCATCCCGGCATTTCGTTTCAGCGTGATTTTCGTTGCACGTGGCAGCGGCCATCCGTGAGAGGTTCCTGCTCAATCGCCGGGTGGAGCCTGTGGAAGTGATGCTTTTTTGACCAGGACGCGGAAGTCTGCTCGATTATTCAGCGGCCGGCAGTCGCGGTGTTGCCGGTCGGCGGGGGGATATCCGGCCTCACGGGCGCGCGCGGATCCTGTTGTCCGCGCCCGTTTCGCGCCGGGGCCGGGCTGCGAAACCCTCAGAATCGGCACCCCTTGGCCACATCGAACCGGCCCCGTCGAAACCTTGACGGCACCGGAATTCGCGGACCTACTGGGCCGGGCCGCGCCGGACGCGGGGACCGAACCGACGTGCAACACAGCAGGAGCCGCCCAAAGGTGCCCAACCCGATCAATGCCTTCAACCTGCGGCTCACCGACCTGGTTCGACGGATCTATCCCGATTACGACGCCGACATCGTTGTCAGCCAGATCGTCGATGCCTTCTGGCCCGAGGGCACCCACCGCCGGCAACGCGCCCGCACGCCCAGCAACCGGCTCTGGTCCCAACATGACGCGCTGCTGATCACCTATGGCAATTCGATCATAGACGGCAGCCACAAGCCATTGGACCTGCTGCGCGATTTCCTTCAGGGCCATCTCGCCGGGGTGGTCAGCGGCGTGCACATCCTGCCGTTCTTCCCGCATACCTCCGACGACGGTTTCGCGGTGACCGATTTTCGTGCTGTCGACCCGCAGCTCGGCGACTGGGCCGACATCGGGCGCATCGCGTCAGAGTTTCACCTGATGTCGGACCTGGTGCTCAACCACGTCTCCAGCCAGGGTCCGTGGTTCAACGCCTACCGCCAGCGGCAGGCGCCCTATGACCGGTTCTTTTTCGAGGCCGACGCGAAAGAGGATCTTTCGGCGGTGGTCCGCCCCCGCACCACGCCGTTGTTGCAGGAGGTGGAAACCAAGGACGGGCCGCGCCATGTCTGGTGCACCTTCAGCCATGACCAGGTCGATCTCGATTTCCGCAACCCCGAGGTGCTGCTCGAAATGCTGCGGATCATCCGCCTGCATATCGACGCGGGCGTGCGCACCCTGCGGCTCGATGCGGTGGCCTTTGTCTGGAAAAAGGTTGGCACCTCCTGCATCCACCTGCCGGAAACCCATGCCATCGTGCAACTGATGCGGCTGCTGTGCGACTACGCGGTGGAAACTGTCGTGTTGCTGACCGAGACCAACGTGCCGCGGGCCGAGAACCTGAGTTACTTCGGCAATCGGAACGAGGCGCACGCGGTCTACAATTTCTCGCTGCCGCCGCTGATCCTGCACGCGATGCAATCGGGCACAGCGCGCTATCTGCACAAGTGGCAGGCGTCGATGCCGCCGGCGCAACTGGGCTGCGCCTATCTCAACTTCACCGCCAGCCACGACGGCATCGGCATGCGCCCGGCCGAGGGGGTGCTGCCGCCCGAGGAAAAGGCGCGGATGATCGACACCGTGCAGCAGGCCGGCGGGCTGGTCTCGATGCGGACGCTGCCGCAGGGCGGCGAGGAACCCTATGAGCTGAATTGTTCGCTGTTCGACACGATGCGCCGGACCTTCGACGGTGAGGATGCGCATCACATCGCCAGGTTCCTGTGTTCGCAAACCATCGTGATGTCGCTCGAGGGGATTCCGGCCTTCTACATCCATTCCTTGCTGGCCACGCCCGGCGATCACGAGGGCGTCGAACGGCGCGGCATGAACCGGGCTATCAACCGCCATCGCTGGCATTACCCGGACCTGCTGGAGCGCCTGGCCGATCCCGGCTCGGCGCAGTCGCATGTCCTGCACGGAATGTCCGAGCGGCTGCGCATCCGCGCGAAACAGCCCGCGTTTCACCCCAACGCCACGCAGTTCACGCTCTGGCTCGACGACCGGCTGTTCGGGATCTGGCGCCAGAGCCTTGACCGCAGCCAGTCGATCTTTGCCATTCACAACGTCAGCGACGAGACGGTTCTGCTAAGCCCGCCGAGCATCAACCTGATCGAGGATGTCTCCTGGATCGACCTGTTGTCGGGCGAAGAGATCGCCGCGACCGGGCCGGACATTCCCTTTACCCCCTACCAGTGCCGCTGGATCACGAACGGCTGACGGGCCGGGCGCGCGCGCCGGTCTCAGTCCGCGCCGAATTCCTCAAGATCCGCCGCCGCCGCCCGCCGCAGGTCGGCCAGAAACTCCGGGTCGGCCGCGTGCACCCGGTTCCAGGTGGGGATGAAGGGGCTTTCGTGCGGGGTGTCGAGAAACACCTGCCCGGCGCGGATGATGTTCTCCGCGAACAGTTCGATGGACTTTTCCTCCCTGTGGCGGTCCACCGCCAGCCCGTTCATCCGCGCATCGGCATAGTAGCTGTCCAGCAGATCCAGCGCGCAGCGGTAATAGGTGGCCTTGAGCGTGCGGAACACGTTGGGCGTGAACACCGTGCCATCGGCGGCCAGCTTGCGGAACACCGCCTTGCAGATGTCGGTGGACATCCGGCTCAGCCCGCGATTGGCATCCTCGGGCGACAGCTCCTGGTGCTTGTGGTCGTAGGCGTCCGAGATTTCCACCTGGCAGACCGACTGCGGCGCCAGGTTGCGCCAGGCCTCGGACAGCACGCCGATCTCAAGGCCCCAGTCCGAGGGAATGCGCAGGTCGGGCAGGGTGGGGGTGCGCATGGCGAACTCTCCCGACAGCGGATAGCGGAAGCTGCGCAGGTAATCGAGGTAATCGCGGTCCCCCACCACCCGCTTGAGCGCGATCAGCAGCGGGCTGACCAGCAGCCGCGTCACCCGGCCGTTGAGCTTGCCGTCGCCGATGCGCGGGTAATAGCCCTTGGCCATCTGGTAGGGAAACGCCGGGTTGGCCACCGGGTAGACCAGCCGCGCCAGCATCTCGCGATCATAGGTCAGGATATCGCAGTCGTGAATCGCCATCACCGAACTGTCGGCGCAGGCGATGAGATAGCCCATGCAGGTCCAGACGTTCCGGCCCTTGCCCGGCTCCTGCGGCGCGAGGCCCAGATCATCGAGCCGCTGAAACAATGCCCGCATGCGCGGGCTGTCGTTCCAGATCACCGTGTGGGTCTGCGGCAGGCGGGCAAAGAACCGCTGCGCCTTGCGGAACTGGTCCTCGTCGGCCTGGTCCAGTCCGATCACGATCCGGTGCAGGTAGGGCACCTGGGTCAGCTCGTCGACGATATGCGCCAGCGCCGGTCCCTCCAGCTCGGAATAGAGGCTGGGCAGGATCAGGGTGATCTTGCGGGTCTCGGCATAGGTCGACAGCTCATAGGTCAGATCGTCGAGCGCGCGCGTGCGCAGGTTGTGCAGTGTCGTGATGTTTCCGTTCTGGTGGAAATCAGCCATGCCCGATCGGCTCCTCGGTCAGTTTCAAGTCTCGCAGCAGCGCCGTGATCGCGTCGGCCCAGCCCTGTGGCCCCTCGCGTTCGGTCCGCCAGATCCGTCCGCGGTCCTCCCCAGCCAGGTGGGGCAAGGGCGGCGCGTGGTCGTTGCGCACGATCACGCCGAATTCGGCGCGTTCCAGCATTTCGACGTCGTTTGGCGCATCGCCCAGCGCGATGGAATGGCGCGGGGCGTAGCGGCGCAGCAGCTCGTCCATGCGGTCGGCCTTGGTGCCGCCCAGCGACAGGGTGAGGAAGCGGCCGCCGCGCCGCGCGCTCAGCCCGGCGGCCCCGGCGGATTCGAGAAAGCGCTCCAGGTCTGGCTCCGATCCTCTCCAGAGCCCCGGTTCGCTGTAGCGCCGCGATTTGGCGCGGGCGGCGGCCTCGGGCGAAAGCCCGGTTTCGGCCGCGATTTCCGCGGCGCTCATGTCACCGAACCCCTTGAAATCACGAGAAATCCCGGCAAGTCGCGCCCGGATCTCCGGATAAGTACCGATGTCCGTTTCGCCCATCTGCCCCGGCTCCAGCAGGCCGCCGCCATTCTCGACGATGGCAGGCCAGTCGGCAAACCCGATCTCGGCGCGCAGCGGGGTGACCTCGGCGGCGGTCTTGCTGGTGGCCAGGATCACCCCCGCGCCAAGCCGCCGCAACGTATGCAAGGCCGCGCTGGCCGGCGCCCAGCCATAGTCCCGGTGGGACAAGAGGGTTCCGTCGAGGTCGGAGAATACCAGCAAATCGGTCTTATCGGTCATCGCGTTCCGTACATTTCCAGGGCCTTTTTGTACGCCGCGCCACCGGCATTCACCAGAGGCGGACGTGCCGCGGGAACCGGGCGGATGATCCGGCGCTGTCCCGGTCCAGAAAAGGCGCCCGACGCCGGATCCACAACGGCAAATCATGACCCGCCCGGAGAGGTGTGAAAGGCACCGGGAGACCGTGGCGAAAATGCCGCGAAGCGGGAAGGGCGACAGTGGCATGGCGGCGGTCCAAAGATTGATCGCGGTACGTCTGCGTTGACACATTTTCAAATTCCAATACGTTTGATTGAAAAATCATCACCAGGGAGGGGACAGATGATTGACGTCTGGAAAGAGGTCGCGGTGGAGTCCGCGGCGTTTTACATCGGTTGGGGCGGCCTGCTGATCGGCATCGCCTTCGGCTTCATCGTCTACCGAACCAATTTCTGCACCATGGGCTCGATCTCGGACATCCTGTCGTTTGGCGACTGGAACCGGTTCCGCGCCTGGTTGCTGGCCATCGCGACGGCGATGCTCGGGGTTCTGCTGATCGAGCGCGGCGGCGTCGCGGACATGACGCTGACCATGTACCAGGCCCCGGCGCTGGGCTGGGGCGCCAATGTCGTCGGCGGGCTGATTTTCGGCTTCGGGATGGTGTTCTCCGGCGGCTGCATCAGCCGCAACCTGGTCCGGGCCGGGGGGGGCGATCTGCGCTCGATCGTGGTGCTGATGATCACCGGGCTGTTCGGCTACATGACGATCGGCGGCTTGCTCGGCCCGTTGCGGGTGGCGATCTTTACCCCTCTGACCACCGATCTGGCGGCGGCCGGGATCAGTGACCAGAGCCTGGGCGCGGTGCTGTCGGCGCTGACCGGCATGGGGGTCGAGACGATGACGACGATCAGCACGCTGGTCATCGTGGCGGCGCTGTTGGTGGTCTGTTTCGCCAGCGGGTCGTTCCGGGCCTCGGGGCGCAACCTGTCGGCGGGGATCGGCATCGGGCTTTGCGTCGTGCTGGGCTGGGTCCTGACCGGCCTCGCCTTTGACGAGTTCGCTGACAACCCGACGCTGATCTCGCTCAGCTACGTGCGCCCCGTCGGCGACAGCCTGGATTACCTGATGCGCTATACCGCGCTGGGCGCGCCGGGTTTCGGCATTGTGACGGTGGCCGGCGCGTTGATCGGCGGGTTCCTCGGAGCGCTGAGCATGGGGCGGCTGCACCTGACCACCTTTGCCGACAAGTCGGATTCGATCCGCAACATGTTCGGGGCGGCCCTGATGGGCATCGGCGGGGTGCTGGCGCTGGGCTGCACGGTGGGGCAGGCGTTGACCGGGATCTCGACGCTGGCGGTCGGCTCGATCATCACCTTTGTCTTCATCGTGCTCGGCGGCGCTGCCGGGGTGAAGACGATGGAGCACATCGCCTGAGCGGGTCCG
>NZ_JARGPK010000035.1 GCF_029212575.1 Antarcticimicrobium sp. | reverse complement strand
CGTCGGGATCTTCCCGAATGAAGCTTCCATCATGCGCCTCATCGGGGCGGTGCTGTTCGAGCAGAACGACGAATGGCAGACCTCGAGCCGCTATATGATGGTCGAGGCCTTCGCCCAGATCGACAAGGAGGAGATCGACCCCATTCTCAGCATAACTACGAAAGCCGCCTGATCATGACCTCAGGCCATCTGGGAAATTACACCAGCTTGACGGACGTGACCGGGTTTCGCAGGACATCGGCTTTGCCTCGGTGGCGAACTTCCATCGCGCCTTCAAACGCTGGACCGGCATGACCCCCGGCGCCTACCGCCGCGACCGCCAGCAAGGGCAGTAGGAGGACAGGCCACCAAACCCAGGGCCCTGACTTGAATGAACCCGCCGATCAGGTCACGTCCTGACAGCGGGGGATTTTCATGGCGGGATCGTAGGGCGACATCGGAATCACGGTGGCATCGAACATCTTGCCGCATAGATCGACCTGCAGGCTGTCACCGTCGTTGGCGCAGTCCGGTTGCACAAATCCATAGGCCAGGTTCAGCCCGGTCCGATGCCCCCAAGCCCCCGAGGTGACGGACCCGACGACGCGCCCCTCCGCCATGACCGACGCGCCGCCGTGCGCTGGCGCCGTTTCGGTTTCGACGTGCAGGGTGACAAGGTGCTTTCGCGGCCCGTGCTGGACGCGGTAGAGCAAGGCGTCCTTGCCAATGAACTCCGGCTTTTCGAGACGCACGAAACGATCGAGGCCGGTCTCGAAGGGGTCGAACTCGGTGAGGATGTCCGCCTTCCAGTGAAGAAAGCCTTTCTCCATTCGCATCGACTCGATGGCGCGGGCCCCGAACAGCTCGAGATCCAGGGCTTTTCCGGCGTCGCGCAGGGCGAGATAGGCCGCGTAGAGGGACGGGTTCGGAACATGGATTTCATAGGCCAGTTCACCGGAAAAGCTGACGGCCATGACCGTCGCGGGGGCGATCCCCACAAAGCATTCGCGCACGCTCAGCCAGGGGAATGCCCTGTTTGACCAATCGCCCCGGGCACAGGACGACAACAGGGCACGGGCGTTCGGACCGGCGAGAACAAGGATGGTCTGATCGTTGGTCAAACTTTGGATCTGCACGTCCTCGCCGGCGCGCAAATGTGCGCGGAGCCAGTCCATGTCGTGCCGCTCCGACGCGGCGGCTGAGCCGTACCAGACCCGCGCAGTGCCCCGATCACCTGCGGGCAGGTTGGCGATGGTCGCTTCGCTTTTCAGCATCCCGTGATGATTGAGCATATATCCGAGTCCGACCCGCCCCGCCCGCCTGGTGACAGGACCGCAGAACAACCGCTCGAGAAAGGCATGGCGGTCGGCCCCGGTGATCTCGATCCGCGTGAATCCGTTCACCTCGGTCAGACCGACATTGGCCTGCACGTTGGCAACCTCGGCGGCGACAAGATCGAAGGTTTCGTCGAAACCGAAACCCGGCGTCGGTTGAAACCCGGGATGAGGTTTGACGTAGTCGATCCGCTCCCAGCCGTTCACCACGGCAAAGGCGGCGCGTTCTGCAGAAAGGATGGGGGTCAGTGGCGTTGTCTTGGCGGGGCGCCCAGCCGGTCGGTGCTCATGCGGGAAATGGAAGCGGAATTCATTCTGATAGTCCTCGATGGCCTTCAGGGCCGTCAGTTCTACATTGGCGTGTTCTGCGAAGCGGCGTGGATCGAGGCACCATGTATCGTAGCAGGCTTCGCCGTGCACGATCTGCTGCGCCAGAATCCAGCCATGCCCACCGCCTTCGCCCAGACCGGCGCGCAGCCCGATGATGCAAAAGGCGTTGCGCTTGCCGGGGATCGGCCCGACGAGCGGTGCGCCATCGATCGTGTAGGTGATCGGGCCGTTGACCACGCGCTTGATCCCGACCTCGGTCAGGACGGGCATCCGGGCAAAGGCCCCTTCCAGCACATCCATCACGCGGTCCAGATCATCCGGGCACAGGTCGTTGGAAAAGTTCGGGTCCACCCCGTCCATTCCCCAGGTCTTGCAGGCCTGTTCGTAGAACCCGATCAGAAGCCCGCCTTTTTCCTGGCGGCAATAATAGTCGCTGATCGGACAACGCAACAGCGGCATGCGATGGCCGGCTTCGGCGATCGCCGGAATGTCCTCGGTCACGAAATACTGGTGCTCCATCGAGGTGACCGGGTGGTGAACCCCCATCATCGCACCCACCTCGTTCACCCGGTAGCCACAGGCGTTGACGACGATGTCCGCGTCGATGGAGCCTTGCGTCGTTGTCACCGTCCAGGTGTCGTCCGTGTGCTGGCGCAACCCGGTGACGGCGGTATTGCGATAGACCTCGGCCCCAGCCCTGCGGGCGTGAAAGGCAAGCGCCTGGCAAAGCTGCGCCGGGTCGATATCGCCATCCTCTCCATCCCAGAGGCCGCCAAGCAGGTTATCTGTCGAGATCAGCGGATGCCGCCGGGCGCATTCCTCGGCGTCAATCACCTCGAACTCCACCCCCATGCCGCGCGCCATCGAGGCGAAATGACGGTAGCCCTGCATTTGCGCCCGGGTGTTGGCCAGACGGATACCGCCGTCGCCGTGGTGATAGCCGACCGGATAGGCGGGGTCATCGCGCAACGCCTTGTACAGAGCGATGGAATGGGACTTCAGCCCCACCATCGTCTGGTTCATCCCGAAATTCGTGACCTGGGCGGCGGAATGCCAAGTGGTGCCCGAGGTCAGCTCGTCCCGCTCGATCAGGACGACATCGCTCCAGCCCTCTTGCGTCAGGTGATACAGCGTCGAACACCCGGCAATACCGCCGCCGATGACAGCGACCCTGGTACGTGATTTCACAGTCCCGTCTCCTCAGTGGAATGGCAGGTCGCACAGCGTGCCGATGACTTGGCCTGTCTCAGCCATCATAACACCCTTTTGCCATGCGGGCAGTCCGCGATCAGTCATCAAGCGTTGCCTTATGCAGCGCGGCGTTTTTCAGGATGTCGGACGGGGTGCGGCGGCCCTGACCGTCCAGCCCGGCGAGGGGCGCATCTTGCCGGTGTTTCGGATACCCGGCAACCGGCCGGTCAACCATTCGGCCCTCCGCAGTGACCATTTGCCACTCGCGTGTTGTTCGGGGTCAGTCGGGACACCGCCGCTCTCCCCTTTGGGGTTGGAAAAGCCGGTAGCCGGCCCCGGATTTCGACTTGGGATTCGCAGCAAGACCCCTTACCGTCTCGGGCACTGGACAGGGGCGAGGGGAAATGAGCCGGTTCCACGAAACCATGCCGCGCGTTGCGTGCAAACAGAGGATCGCGGTCGGCGTCGCGATCGGACTGTCATTTCTCATGGCCCCTGCCGCGCAATCCGATCAACCGGCGATGCCCCTCGGCGCGAGCCCGATGCCCGCGCATGTTGAGCTCCGGTTCTGCTATTATGCCGGGCTTGCCTATTCACAGGGCGCGACCATCTCGGTCGAGACCCCTATTCGCCGCGAGGTTGTGACAGACAGGGCCCGCAAGGTTTTGCGCTGCGTTTCCGAGAGCGCATCGGGAGGCCGCCATCATTGGCAAGAGGTGAATCCGGACGCCGGAGACCCGTTCCGCGATTGAGCGATCCACGCTTCGAAATCGGGTCAACCCCGCAAGAAAGGCCACCTTGCAACCTCCGGCGGGTAGCATATGCCGTGACTCAACCCAAACCGGGACAAATTTGCGCCACATTTGTGGGACTAAATGGGATTCAGCAAAGCGGTGGGCGTGACCGGCTTCACCTCCAGGTACGCGCCAACCGCTAACGACACAAACGCGCAGAAGCGCTTCAAGGCGATGTGACTGCCAGGAAGAATACTGGTGGAACCACTGGAGAACGACATGAGAATCCTTGCCGTCGATGACGACGAACTGATCCGGGAACTGCTTCTGGCGACGCTCGAGGCGCACGGCTATTCAGAGATCACCTTGGCCGAAAGCGGTGAGGACGCCCTGCGCAAGATCGCAGCGGCCGGCACCCCGTTTGACTCCTTTATGTTCGACATCCAGATGCCGGGCATGGACGGGATCGAACTGACCCGCCAAGTCCGCGACATGGCCATCTACCGCGACGCGCCGGTGGTGATGATCACCGCGATGAACCAAAAGGAATATATCGATCGCGCCTTCCTGGCCGGTGCGACCGATTATGTGACCAAGCCGTTCGACACCACCGAACTGGTCACCCGCGTCCGCCTGGCCGACAAGTTGCAGTCGGAGTCCCGGCGGGCTGCGGCCGCGGTAAAGCATTCGGTCCCGTCCCAAAGCTCCAAGCCGGCTTTCGGCGAGCCGATCGTGATCGAGGAAATCAAGGGCTACGTCTCGAACGGGGTTCTTCAGAATTACGTCATGATCATGAAGGAACAGATGCAAAAGGCGATCGGCGCGTTCGCCATCCGGGTTCCCGAACTGGAGCGCGTCCACGGTGCGTCGTCGGCCGAGGAGTTCGCCTATGTCGTGACGGACGTGGCAGAGGTGATTTCGGACGCACTGGTGGGAACGCAGGCTTTCGTGTCTTATATCGGCACCGGAGTGTTCCTTTGTGTCGGACCCAGGCGGTTGCTGCCGGAACCCCAGGCAGCGCAGGATCACCTGATCACCATGCTCAACGACCCCGAACTGGTTTACTGCGAAGAGGTCTCGACCAGCTTTACCGCACAGGTCGGAGATGCGGCCTCGCCGAAATTGCTGGAGCGGCGCGAAGATCTGCGGTTCCTTGATCGGGCAGTTGACAACCTAAGCGCCGCACCGAAGCGCAACCCCCTGAGCCAGACACACCGGGTCGCCGGTCGCGTGATTTCTCACGCTGCTTGACGGCGCACGCGGAAAACAGCGTCCCTGCAGGGAAAAGGGGAGGGGCTGTCCCATCCAGGGCGATCTGTGCCGAATTGGGACGTCTGCGTTGCTAATGCGCATCAGTTGTTACCGTTTCGGGGGCAACTGATGCGATTTTTAAACATTCCTTAATTCCGCGGGGTCTATTGCCTCATTGCTGCCGGTTTTCACAGGTATTGTGCTAATCGATGAAACAATAGGCGACGACAGAGCGCCGATGACAAAAAGCAGGCAGAGCGGGTTGGTAAAGGCAAATGGTACAGGGGTTGAACGCCGAAAGTGCGGCACAGCTTAATGCAGGCCTCGCACGGGTACGTGAGCGGTTCGTCTCGTCTCTTTCGGACCGGGTCGATGATTTCTATGATTTGCTCGGGGATCTGCAGGAAGAGCAAGACTGGCTGGATGCCTGCGCAGACCTTCGAGCCCGCGCGCATAAACTGCACGGGATTTGCGGAAGTGTCGGGTTCCCCGAGATTGGCGAGAAAGCCGCAAGCCTCGAAGCGAAAATCGATTCGCTCGGTTCGGAGTTGCAGCGCGAAGACATCGACGACGTAAGATGTTTTCTGAATAGTCTCCTGGACGAAATGGAGCAAAACCTCGATGCTGCGTAAGGCAGCCAAGATGTTCTGCGATGCCTTGTCTGGGCGGTTAATGTCCAGCGGCCTGAAAATTCTAGTTTTTTTTACGTTGGTGGTGACTGGCGGGTTCGTTTTCACCGCCGCGCGGGCGCAGACCGAGGACGCCGACGGCGAAATCGTTTCCCTTCGAATTGGCGTCCTGTCGATCGAGGGGGCCACCCGGAGCCTCGAGGCCTGGACTCCGACAGCAGACCTTCTGAACGAGGCGGCGAAGGCCCAAGGCATGCCCTATCGGTTCAGCATTGCGCCGCATAGCGTGACCTCTCTGATACAAGCGATCGAAGAAAAACAGATCGCGCTGGCGCTGACCGATCCGGCCTCATTCGTGGCCGCCGAGGTCGAGAGCGAGGCGCGCGCGCTGCTTTCAGCAGCACAAATGTGGCAAGACCGGACTTACGATCAGACCGGCGCTCTGATCTTTGCCCGGTCTGACAGCGCAATCCGTGATATTCGCCAGCTGGACGGCCGCAAGGTGATGGCGGTTGACCGGGGCGACTTCAGCGGCTGGTGGCTGGCTGCGCAGGAGTTCCGAAAACGCCGAATGGAACCGCACGAGGTTCTGTCCGAGCTCGTGTTTTCCGGCGGCAATCAGCGCGAGGTCGTCTATGCGGTCCAGTCGGGGCTGGTCGATGCCGGCGTGGTGCGGGCGGGGTTGCTGGAAGAACTCGCTGAAGAAGGCGTGGTCGATCTGAAGATGTTCGCGCCAGTCTCTGCCGCCCCGCAGGAGGGTTATCCATTCTGGGTGTCTACACCGCTCTATCCCGACTGGGTTCTGTCAGCCCTTCCGGAGGTGCCCGAGCCGGTGTTGGCGATGGTGATCAATACCCTGCTGGGGGTCGCGGTGGACAGCCCGCAATCGAAGGCGGCCGGTGGTGCGCTATGGCAAGCGCCGCAGAACTACCAATCGGTACATGATCTGCTGATCTCGCTTCGGGTCCGGCCCTATGAAAACTATATCCTACAGGCGGCGAACCGGATCTTCCGAGCCTATCGCGTTTCGATCTTTGGCGCGATCGCTCTGATTCTTCTGTCGCTCGCATTCCTCGCCTACGAACTTCGCCGGAACATCCAGATCGCCGAAGATCGGCGCAATGTGCTGGAATCCGAGGTACGTTCGAAGGTCTTCTATCGCAAGGCCATCGAGGAGCACACGGTATTCTGCATGCTGACGCGGGATGGGCGCATATCCCACGTCAACTCACGGTTTTGCAGTGTTGCCGATCGCAGGCGGCAGGACGTGCTGAACAAGCCGCTTGCCATCCTTCTGAACGAAGGGGACGCGGACGGGCAGCTTGAGGAGATCGTGAACTCCATGCAGATGGGCGCGCCGTGGAACGGGACTTTGCAGATAAAAAGAGAAGACGGCGGTATCGCCTGGATTCAGTGCAGCTGCATCCCGGTCACCGGCGTCAACGACAAGCTGAGCGAAATCGCAGTAGTGGCCACCGACATGACCCAGACCCGAAAAGGAATTTCCGACGAACGCTTCAACGACTCGCTGGAACTGATCGACGATCAGGTGGTGGTCATGCGGCCGGAAACCCTCGAAATGCTGTATTGCAACAAGGCGGCCGCGCAGCGCCTCGTCAAGGATCGCATGGGCGGGGACTGGAAAGACAAGCGCGTCCGGAATTTCATCACCGACTCGGATCTGAATGCTCTGGAAATGCGGCGCGATCTTCTGATCGAAGGACAGCAACGTCGCATCACCTGGGAGGTGACGACCAAGGTGGGCACCCCCTTTGAAATCAGTCTGGAATACGTTCAGCCCGAACACGAAGAGCCGCGCCTGATCGCGATTTACCGCGATATCACCGAACGCAAGCAAGCGGAAAAGGCAAAGAACGAGTTCATATCGACTGTCAGTCACGAACTGCGCACGCCCTTGACCTCGATGAAGGGGGCGCTGGGTTTGGCCTTGTCGGGGTCAGTCGGCGAGATGTCCGAACCGGTTCACAAAATGGTTTCTATGGCCAGCACGAACTGCGACCGGCTTGTCGTTCTGATCAACGACATCCTCGACCTGGAGAAGATCGAGGCCGGTAAGATGGACTTCAATATGGAGGAACTCGACCTTGCCGCGCTGATCGAAGCGGCGTCGGAAGCAAACAGCTTTTATGCAGACAAATTCGCAGTATCCCTGCGCTGTGAGGTAGACCTAGACGATGGCCCCTTGATGACCTTGGGCGACCGCAACAGGCTGATGCAGGTGATGGACAACCTGTTGTCGAACGCGGCCAAGTTTTCGCCCAAGGGAGAAGAGATCGTCATCTGGCTGCGCCCGCATCGCGGCGGCTTGCGCCTCTCGGTGCGCGATTTCGGTTCCGGGATTCCAAAGGCGGCCCAGCCGACCATTTTTGACAAGTTCACGCAAGCCGACAGCTCGGACACCCGATCCAAGGGGGGAACCGGGTTGGGGCTGTCGATCGTCAAGCTTATCGTTGCCGAGCACAAGGGAGCGATCTTTTTCAAGAGCCTTGAAAGCGTGGGGACCGAGTTCTTCGTTGACCTGCCCCGGCTGAGGGGCGGCGTGCTGACCGAAGTGGGCGCATCGGTGATCGAAGGGGAAGACAGGACGATCGAATTCTCCGACCTGCCCGGCGCCGCGATTGCGCGCCCGAAAAAGGACGCCGCCGCGGTTTCGGCGCTGGAGCACCTGCTGAGCCAGAAGGGCACTCAGGTCGAGGTCGAAACCGGCAAGGTAACATTGAGCCAATTGCTCGGCGACCCCGGCCAATCCTCGGCCGCGGCACGTCTTGGCGACCAGGTCCGCGACCTCATGACCGGGCTGAGCGAAAAGGGCTTGCTCACAAATCGCCCCGTCAAGGTCCTGGAGATCGCGGCTGCGGAAAGCCAGGATGGAACCGCCCCGGTTCCCTCGGAAGCAGTTACCGATGTGCTGGCGCCATGGCTGGAAAGCGTCGCGTCGCCGACCCAGGAGGATCCTGCGATCCGGGCCTTGCAGTTGGAGGATGACGGCGCCCAGCCCCTGCAGGAGCGCGAAGGATTCGAGATCCGGCGCGCAGGGGATGTCGCCCAAGCGATCGCGCAGGCCGAACAAGGCCGGTTCGATCTGGTGGTGACCAGTGAAAAGGGCGCCGAAGCCGATGTGACCACAATCTTGCCAATAAGCACGGGTAGGCTATCGCAAGATGCCCCGATTCTGTTGATCGTCGCGCGGCATGGCGCGGCGGCCGCAAGCCGCGGGGTAGTATCGAAATTCGCTCGCCCTTCGGGCGGGGGACGGGGCAAGGCCCGCCGCAGGGCAATTTGATCGCGGCTCGCCGAGGCGGGCGCACCTGAATCAGAAAGGAACAGTACCTTGGCCGAACTGACAAAGATCCTTCACATCGAGGACGAGAGCGACATTCGTGAGATCGCACATTTGGCGCTGGACATGATCGGCGGTTTCGAAGTGATGCAGGCCGGTTGCGGATCGGAGGCCTTGGCGATGATCGAGGGCTTCGCGCCCGACCTGATCCTGACCGATGTCCAGATGCCGGGCATGACCGGGCCGGAGACCCTGGTGGCGATCCGGGAACTGCCGGGGTACGAGCGTATTCCCGGCATTTACATGACCGCCAAGGTCATGGAATCCGATCGTGAGGCATTGCTGAAAGCCCATGACCTCGGGGTGATCACAAAACCCTTCGATCCGACCGGCCTGGCCGCCGAGATCCGCTCGCTGTGGAGCACGAGCCTCGCCGACGCGGCCTGAGCGTGCGTCACTCCGCCCGGCGGCGTAGGTAGACGTTGCGCGCGATTTCCTCGGTCTCAGCCAGTTCTTGCCGGTTTTCGTGTTGACGCTGCTGTGCCAATGATGTGTCCAGCGCAGCGTCGTTGGTTTTGGCCTCTCGGTAAACGCCCAAAAGCTGCGCCTCGATCTCCTCAGCCCTGGTTTGCAGCGCATCCAGCTTCCCGTTCAGGAATGCCCGCCGTGCCTCTACGGCGCGCAAAAAACTGGCCAGATAGGGCGCGGACTCGGGCGAGGCGACATGCCCTTCCTTTTCGGCGCGGGCCTGAAGCGCCGCCAGTTCGTCCTGAAGGGCGGCCTGCTCCGATCGGATGGCCGTCATCCGCGCGGCATACCCATCGATTTCGTGCTGCTTGATCCTCTGGATCAGTTTGAGCGCCGAGATTCTGCGCTGCACCGACATGGCGTCAGGCTGCTTCGGCCATGTCGTGCCGCGCCTCTTCCATCTCGTAGAAATTCGGTTGCAGCTTGGTCGGAATGTTGCCGCGGCCGATCTCGATGCAGATGGTTGGCGAGTGATCGTGCAGCACGGCAATGAAGATGTCCCGGATCACGGTGTAAAAGGCGGAGTCCTGGTCTTCGATCGCGGCCAGGCGGCTCGAAACCGGGGCGACAAAGAGATAGGCAAGGAAAACGCCCAGGAAGGTTCCCACAAGAGCACCCCCGATCATCTCGCCCAGAACGGCGGGCGGCTTGTCGATCGACCCCATGGTCTTGATAACCCCCAGAACCGCCGCGACGATCCCGATCGCAGGCAGGGCGTCGGCCACCGTGGTCAGCCCATGCGAGGCAGAGAGCGCCTCGTGATGGTGTTTCTTGAGCTTCTTGTTAATCACGTCCTCGCTTTGGAACGGATCGTCGAACTGCAGCGCCAGCATGCGGAAACTGTCGGTGATCAGGTCCATCGCAAAGTGATCCTTCTGCAGTTTGGGGAACTGCGAGAAGATCAGGCTGTCCTGCGGATTCTCGATGTGCGGGTCAAGCGCGAGGATACCGTCCTTCTGGTACATCCGGGTCAGCGTGTACATCAGATTGAGAAGGTCGATGTAGTCCTGCTGCTTCCATTTCGGACCCTTGAACGCCTTCAGCACGGATTTGGCTGTGTCGAGGATCTGGCCGAAGGAATTTGCGGCGATGAAAGAGCCAAGGGCGGCGCCACCGATCATCATGCCTTCAAAGGGCATGGCGTGCAGGATGACCCCCATCTCCCCGCCCGACAGCATGTAGCCGCCGAAAACCAGCACGATAACGATGACAAAACCAATTACGATGGTCATGACGCGATACAGTCCACTGGGCCGTCACAGTTCGCTGACGGCCGGTTCCCTCTGAACTCAGAGTTTATACGCGGTTCCGGCAAGAATAAAACGAAAAGTTTTTGTGTGCCCTGAAAAGAACGGTCAAAGACCATGAATTATTGACAAAATAAAAGCAAGTGGTACAGATTTTATCCATGAAACGCGCGACTCCGGAAAGGATGCATCGCATGTCTGGCAAGGAAAGAGTGATGGCTGTCCTTATGGGGCCGGTCGAGGTGCGCCAGACCGTCCACGAATGGCCGGCAAAGATGTGCCTCGCCGTTTGCCTGATGGAGAGCGGCGACTGCCAGTTGGTTGTGTTTCACCAGGACGAGGCCGGGGTTTTCCCGCGCCGCCTGCAGTCGCATCTGCATTTGCCCGGGGACGAGCTGTGCTTCTTCCCGGCAGTTCCCGGATACCCGTCCCGGACGCTGCTTTATTCCGACGAACGTCGCCTGGTGGCGCTGGTGGCCGAGGCGCCGGAGATCGTCGAAGAGGCGTCAGATTATGCGGTCAACTACGCGTTCGCCCTGGAAGAGGGGATGGACCCTGCGGTTTTCCTCGGCGTCGAAGGGGGCGGGGGCATCGAAGGGGGCGGGGGCGTCGAGGGGGGGCGGGCGCCGATGCGCCCTGACCGTGCCAAGGCGGCGCCCGACCCGGCTGCGTTCATCTCGCGGCGCGGGAAATCGGCGGCGCCGGTCGCCGTCGCGGCGCAGCCGCCCAAAGGGGGACGGGTACGAAAGGCGCTCTTGCCGGGTTTCATGCAAAGGACAACGCCCGCCCAGCCGGGGCCAGGGTTTCGTTCGGCGCGCGAATTGTCCCTGACCGAGATACCGCCCGAGCTGTGCGACGTCCGGCCGGAGGAAAACGGGTGGGTCCTGATTTCCCGCGTTGATGTGGGCGGGGCCGATATTCGCATCAGCGACCCCGACATGATCTTCTTGCGCGACGACCGTAGTGTTGTCGCGATCCGTCTGGAACCGCCCTGGGACATGGGCTCACCGCTGCCGGGGCGAATCTGGGTCCGCTCCAGGGGCATGCCGCCCAGCCTGCGGGCGGCGCTCGCGAATGGCGCAGGTCTGGCTGAAATGACCGGAACCGGGGCGTTTTTGTATTTGCGGCTGGACCCTGCTCTGTCCGGGGGGACGCCGGTTGAGGAGCCGGCCGCGCCCGAGGCGGTCGAAATGCGATCCGGGGAAACCGCGCCAGAGGTTGTTCCGGTCATTCCGCCGCGGCGGGCGCGCAGGTATCGTCGGGGTCTTCTGGCCTTGACGGGTATCGCCGCCGCGCTGGTCCTGATTCAGATCGGGCTGCAACTGGGCGGGATGGGCGACCCCGGGTCGCTGGGGGCAGAGGCGCCGATCGACTGGGAGCGTTTCCGAAGCGCCTGGCAGGCGGCGCGCGCCGGCTGACCGGCGTGACAGCGCCCCGCGCAAGTGGCGGGGCTTTCTGTCCGGATCGCCTATGGCTCAGCGCAGGGCGCTGCGCAGGGTCTCGAATACCTCGTCGTCAAGCTGGGTGATCCGCTCGGGCAGGTCTTTCGCCACACCATCGACCCTGCGGGCGCTCGGCGCGTTTGCGGGGTCGGAGGGTTCCATCGGCGCCGTTCCGGCCGCGTTGGCCTCGGTGTCGGTTCGCTGATCGGGGATGGGGCGACCCGCCGACTTCGGTTTGCGGTACTCCAGAAGCACGGTGATCCGTCGGTTGGACGGAGCCAGCGGATCGTCCGGCACCAGCAACTCGGTGTCGGCCATGCCGGACACCCGGGTGATGCGGGAATGCTCGACGCCGGAATTCAGCAGCACGCGGCGCATTGCGTTGGCCCGGTCCGACGACAGGTCCCAGTTGTCGTAGGCGGCCTTGTTGGAAAAGGGAACCGCGTCGGTATGGCCCGAGATGACCATGTCATTGGGGGCTCCGGACAGTGACTCTCCCAGCATTTCCATCAATTCTCGGGTGGCGCCGCGCATCTCTGCGCTGCCGGAATTGAACATCGGCTGGCCCTGCTGATCGACCACCTGGATCCGCAGGCCGTCGGGGGTCTTTTCAAAGATCACGTTCTTTTCCAGCGGCCGCAAGTCGGGGCTGTCCTGGATGGCCTGGCGCAGCTCGGTTTCGAGCGCTGCGAACTCGGCGGTGTCGGCCGCGCGCAGCGCGCGCTCCTCGACTGCAGCCTTGTCGGCAGCCTTCTGGATCTGGGTCTTTCCCGGATCCTGACCAGCCGCCGTCTGCGGACCGCTGCCCAAGGAGTCGCCGCCCTGGTCATTCCATGCCAGCTTTGACGAGCCCCCTGGGGCCGGGTTCTCGAATTCACCCTGGTGGGTTCCGGGCGTCGTTTCCTTCGGATCGGACGTCGGGGTGACATCCATCACCTCCCATTTGGCCGGGCTCGGGTCGTCGACTTCACCGAAATTGTTGCCGCGTGCGACTACCTCGCCCCGCGAGGCATTCAGCGTTCCAGGCGGGCCGAAGGTCGCGCCGTCGAGCAGCCCGCTGCCGCTGGGCATGGTTGCGTTGGTGAAATACTCGGCAATACCGCGCAGCTTTTGCTCATCGGCCGAGGACAGGATCCAGAGCAACAGAAAAAAGGCCATCATCGCGGTCATGAAGTCCGCATAGGCAACCTTCCACGCGCCACCGTGATGGCCGCTGTCCTCGGTGATCTCCACCTTGCGGATGATGTTCGTTTTTGTCTTCGCTGCCATGTCGGTCTGCCTCGTGAAGGCCGGTAGAACCGGATATTTCAAGCGACCGCGCAAAGAATGCGGGTCGTCGTTTCACAAGGTATCGGCGAGGAAGGTGCGCTCAGATTGGCGCAATTCAGACAAGTTTTGGGCAGTGCAGGGGGAATTGTGGCGCCGTCATTGGCGCTGGTCGCGGATCAGTCCGCGCCGCTGACCGACGGGTCGGCCTGGTCGCGCTGGTATTTACCCAGGCCGACGCGCTTGGCATAGGCGGCCTTGCGCTCGGAGTAGTTGGGGGCGACCAGCGGCATGTCCTCCGGAAGGCCGAACAGGGTCCGGTATTCCTCTTCGGTCAATCCATGCTCGGCCTTGAGGTGGCGCTTGAGCATGGTGAAGCCACGCCCGCAGCACAAGCAATAGACCTTGTCCCCGGTCACTGCCTGGTCGAGCGGGACCGCAGGTGCCGGGCTGTCGGCGGCTGGGAGGGTGGCCAGGTCTTGCGCTGCGGTCCCGGCAGGCGGCGCCACAGGGGCGGGGCTCAGCGACACGAAAACATCGCTCAACCGCTGCGCAAGCGATACGATCTCGTCCTGGGTGGTATCGGCGCGGGTGGCGAAGGCGGCCACAACCCGAGACACCGCCTCAACCACCGCCGTCCTCGGCAGGGGCCCCTCGGGTGCAGCGTCTATGTCGGTCGCGTTCATTCGCCTAAGGTCCAGTTTTCACGTCAGTCGCCGGTCACAATCCGAACAGGTTGCGGGCGTGCCTGAAGCCTTGTCAAGAATAACGCTGTTCCAGTTCTTGCCCGTCCTCCGCCATCGCCGGTGCGCCTCTGCCATATCAGGCACGGCCCAGCGGCCGGCAACGGGCGATGGCCGCGGACATACCGGCGCGACGGGCCCGTGCCTTGGCGGAATGGTAAGCAGGCCCGAGAGCCGTCGGCTGTGCCCCGCCCCGGGCTCCCGTCCCGGCGCTTTCATCCGGTCCGGGCCGGCTCTGGGAAACGATCGAAATCGTGTTGTCGGCAGTGGTCAGAACCTCGGACAGAAAGGCGTCCTCTTCGACCACGGCCAGCAGAAGCTTGACACGATCCGCGGCCACGATCGCGGCGTGCCGTCCAACCCTGCTGTTTCTAGATCCTGCCATCGCGACCCCGAATTTTCTGCGCCCGACGCAAGACGTCGCGCCGCAGCCTGTATATCTAACTGCCTCGTCCAAGGTATATGGCCTGCCGGGTTAAATTTTGGTCAAAACTTCTTCGGGATGACCAAGGAATTGGTTACGTTTCGGTTAAATTCCCAAGTTTTCTAGCCGATTGTCCTTGTGGGTCCTTGGCTGTTCTTCCCGGAAAGGCGGGATGGAATTGCTGCTGGCACAGGGCGCGCCGCTGCGGCTAAACTCTCGCCGTCGGGCAGCGAGAGCCAGTCCGCCAACCACGGCACTGGACGACAGGAGCAAGGACAGTGAGCGAAGCTGGCGAAGACGGAAGCGGGCCATTTGCGCTGATCGCCGAGGCCGACATGGCCGTGCGGATCGCGCTGGACCACCTGTTTTCGGTGATCCTGCGGCGCCGCGCGACAGCGGTGGCCAGCTGCGAAGAGGCGCTGACCATGCTGGATCAGGGGCTTCGGCCACGGGTTCTGATTGCTGGGCGCGACGAGGACCCGAACAATGCGCTGTCCCTGATCCGTTTCGCCTCCGCGCTGCGGCCCGCGCCCTTCGTTTTTGCCCTCGACTGGCGCGAAAGCCCCGAGGCGGGTGTCCGGGCCTTCCTCGCCGGGGCCGATGACGTGATCCGCGCGCCGGTGCCATTGAAGGAATTCGCGCTGCGCTTGCGGGCGCGGATCGGGGCAGAAGACAGCGGCTTCGTGGGGTGCCGGGCCGACCTGCGCGCGGATTGGGACGCCGAAGCGGATATCGTCTGCCGCGCCGGGTTGACCGAGGCCGAGGCCCAGGTGGTCAACCTGTTGCTGGCCCATAGCGGAGAGATCGTGACGCGCGATGCGCTGAGCCATGCGATCGACAACCGCCCCTGGACATATGGCGACCGCAAATTCGATGTCCACGTCGCAAAAATCCGCAAGAAGCTGGCCTCGGCCTTCGGGACGCGCGTGTCGGTCCGAACGGTGCGCTCGTCCGGCTATGTCCTCACGCTGGACGCGGCCGAGCCGCAACCGGAAGGCCCGGCTCGTTAGGATATTACGGATTCAGATCCAGGCGCGGCGAGAATCGGTGAGGACGGTCGCCAACGTGATGGGCGTCAAGCTGGGAAATGTAAATTTGCCCTTGTGTATATCTCCCCATCCAGTGGTTGTGCATTTGTCCATGGGTTGGGGTTGCTGACAGCGCATGCTCCAAATGTTGAGTATATCCACCGGATAGGTGATTGTTCTGACGATTGAATCGACAAGCGGCGCCCGGTCGGCGTGGCCCGTCATGTTCCGTCAGAGGGGAAAACAAGGTTACCGCGAGGTTTACAAAGAGAGCGTTCTCCTTTTGCGAAAAACTACATATGCTGGTCTGCAACTGATGTGGGGCAAGATATGGTGGCCGAAATGCAGGGAGACGCGCTGCTGGAGCAGATCTGGAGCGGAGCAATCGAAGCCCGCACTGCAGACAACATGTCGCCGCTGGCGCGCCTGCTGGGGGCATTGCTGACCGTTCCGATGGTCACTCTGGTCAGCCGATCCGAGGTGACGCGACCCTTTGCCATGATGGAGACCGACGAATTGCTGCCGGACGCACCTCTGGGCGATGTTCTTGCCGAGGAGCTCGGGCTGGAGGTGCCGCGCGATGCGCTTGTCCTGATCGAACCGGTCGGTTTCGCGGATGCCCGGTCGTTTTCCGGGCGCGCGCTGGGCGAGGAACTCGGCCGGATCCTGAACCAGGTCGCAACAAGTTCTCCGGACCCGGTCGGAAACGGCAGCACTCTTTGTGGCGCCGGAGACAAGGCGCAACGTCCAACTATGCGGGCGCTGACCCGCGATGTCGCAAGGATCCTGCCCGATGCCGAACGATCCGCCCGCCAGGAGGAAATTCTGGCGCGATAGGTTTGGTACGGAACCAAGCCAACCAGCGTCGGAGTTTCGCAACAAACGACCAAATTAAACGATCATTAAGCATATATATCTTTGCATGTTCTCCCTGCTGTGATCTTCTGCCGCCAACGAAACGTTACGATTTCGCGAGGCAGGTTATGGCAATTTCGTTCGCAGCGGCGCGTAACGCGCCGTTGCTGGATGTAGAGCAGGAGCGCGTTTTGATCCGACGCTGGCAGGCTGATCGTGACAGGGCGGCGCTTGAGGTGGTGATCATTGCCCATGCCCGTCTTGTGCATGCCTGCGCCATGCGGCTGAGGCCCCAGGCGAATGACCGTGACGAGTTGATCGCCGAGGGCATGGTGGGGCTGATCCGTGCCGCGAGCCGTTTTGATCTGAAGCGGGACGTAAGGTTTTCGACCTATGCGCATTGGTGGATCTTGAACAGCGTGATGCGCGCGATCGCGCACCTGAACAGCGTGGTCGATGTTCCCGCACGGGCGCGGCGGGAAGCGGTCACGCTGAAGCGGGTGGAGTCGCTGGCCGGGGATCACCCCTGCGACGTGGTTGAGGCGATGCATTGTCCCGAGCCGACGCCGGAAGAACGGATGATCGCGCGATCTGCCAATGCAAGGCTGCGGCAGGTGATCGTCGAGGCGATGGGCGAACTGGGCGACGTGGAACGCGAAGTCGTGGTGTCGCGCAACCTGCGCCAGGTGCCCGATACGATCGAGGATCTGGCGTTCCGGCTGGGTGTCAGCCGCGAAAAGCTGCGGTTGATCGAACGCCGCGCAATGTCGCGGCTGAAGTACGGACTATTGACGCGCGGCGTGACCGCCGCGCAGTTGGGATGATGGGATGAGCGACGCGATTAGCCTCTTGTCTGTTCTGGTGGGCGCGCGGCCGGGCGCTTCGGCGGCGCCGGAAAAGGCGTTGCCCGGATTCAGCGCGCTTTTCTCGCAGGGTTCCGATGTAGATGGCGCCGGTTCGGAGACAGGGGCGCAGCCCGCCGGCGCCGCGAAGCTGAAGGCATTGTACAATTTCCTTGCCGGATTGGGCAAAAAGGCCAGCCACCTCGACGCCGAAGGCGATGATCCCGCCGCGACATTGGAGGCGGTGGCCGGCCTGGCATCGGATCTGACCGTAGCGCTTGCTGATTTCGAGCGCGAAACTGGTGCCGGCCTGATTTCGGTGTTGCAGGCGGCATCGACAGACGGCGGCATTGTTGTGACGGCAGAGGGCGCGGATGCGCCGGGCGAGGTGACCGATCCGGCCGCAGCAGTTCAGGCGTTGAAATCGGTGATTGCCACCATCTCCGACGCCCTGCGGGGGATATCGGCCACAGTCGCGACCAATGCGACCGAGGCGGAGACGACCGAGGCCGGTTCGGTTGCGTCTCGCATCTTCATGGCCGCGGCGGTGCTTCCGGATGAAACGCATGCGCAACCGGCAACAGCATCGGTGACGGCATCGGCGGCCGGACCGCGAGTTTCGTCGGTGTCCTCTGAAACGCGAGCCGCCGTGCCGGCGGTTGGAACACATGCGGCTGCACCGGCGGTCGGAACGCAGGCTGTGGCGCTGGTCGCCAAAACACAAGCAGTGGAAGTGACAGCTGAAACACAAGCTGCGTCGGTGGCCGCTGATGCTCAAGCTGCGGCACCGGCGGTCGGAACGCAGGCTGTGGCGCTGGTCGCCAAAACACAAGTAGTGGCAATGACAGCTAAAACTCAAGCTGCGTTGGTGGCCGCTGATGCTCAAGCTGCGGCGCCGGCGGTTGGAACGCAGGCAGCGGCGTTGGACGCTGAAACGCGAGCAATGGAAGTATCAGCTGAAACTAAAGCTGCGGTGATGACTGCGAGGGGCGAGACCGGAACGCAGACGGCCGCACGGGCGGCAGCTATGCCCGTTCCGGCCGCGCCGGCCCCAGAGGCAAAGGCGCCGATCTTGCCCGCTGGTGGTGCGCAACCACAGGCGGACTTGCCGGTCTTTCCTTTTGTCCTCTCCTCCGCGCAAGCCAAGGGGAGCGTCGAGCGCGGCGCACCGAAGGCACAGGCCCTTCTGGCGCGCGTGGTTGCGGTGGCGGCTGATCTGTCTGCAACTGCAACTGCATCCGCACCCGGTTCCGCCGTGGATGCAGCGATGCCTGTTGTCGCGGGTGGGGCGACGGTCGCGGTCATGCGCCGCCTAGGTGGGATCGACCCGCTCATCACCTCCGAGGACGTCGCGCGCGCCATGGCGCAGGGCAGCCAACCGGGCCGCGAACCGATGACCGCGCCGCACAGGGCCACCGAGGCCGAAGGCGACGCATCGCGTTTCGGCGCGGCAGTGACGTCACAGATCCGCTCCGCCGAGATCGGCGAGGGGCGCACAAGGATCGAGCTGAGCCCGCGCGGGCTGGGCAGCATCGAGGTGGAGATTTCCACCGGGTCCGACGGCGCGCTCAAAGTCGTGGTCCGGGCCGAAAACCCGACGGTGCTGAACGCCCTGCGCGAAGAGCGCAATTTGCTGGCGCAGGCCTTGGGCGGCCTGGATATGGGGTCGCTGGACCTGCAGTCCTTCACCGAGGGCAACTTCCAGGAGCCGCAGGGCGACCGGTCTGCAGGTCGTTCCACGTCGTCCGGCGAGGAAATCGCCGCGACCGGGGCACGGTCTGCACCTGTGCATACGGCAATGATCGGCGACGGCCGGTTGGACATCGTGACCTGAGGGGGATCGCAAATGGACGTGACCGCAACTGGAACCGCTCAACCGACGGAGACCGCCTCGGCCAGCTCGTTGTCGCAACTGAGCGAGGATTACACCCGGTTTCTGACCCTGCTGACCGCACAGATCGAGAACCAGGATCCGCTGGCACCGATGGACAGTACGCAATTCGTCTCGCAGCTTGCGCAGTTGAGCCAGGTGGAGCAGGCGGTGAAATCCAACGCCAACCTGGAAACCCTGTCGGCGCAGTTCAGCGGCTTGTCGGCGGTCGCCGGGGCCAGCATGATCGGGCACGAGGTGACGGTGACCTCTGCCAAGACGATGCTGGATAACGGGCTCTCGGATGGCTACTACATGCTCCCCACCGAGGCGGTGGACGTCTCGGCCCAGATCGTCGATCCGCTGGACCGGGTCGTGCGCACGCTTGAGGCATTGCCGACCACCACGGGCGAGCTTGTCGAACTGGGCTGGGACGGCAAGGACGACCTTGGCGAGGATGTGCTGAGCGGCCTTTACACCGTGCGGCTGACCGCCATGAACGCCGAGGGCGACCAGGTTCCGGCCTACACCTATCGCAAGACCGAGGTGAAAGAGGTTCTGTTTGCCGAAGGGCAGCTTTACTACGGGCTGTCGGGGGATGAGACCATCCCGACCAGCTCTGTTCTCGCGGTGCGATAGCGGCGGCGCGAACGGGTCCGGCTACCGTGGTTTGTTGGATACCATGAACTGGTTGATCTGGGCGGATTTCACCGCCGGATAGCTGTTGTGCAGCTTCAGCACGATCTGTTGGGCAAGGGCGACCTTGTCGATCTTGTCCTCTTCGCCCTTTCTGACCCAGAGCATGGCTTCGGCCATGTCGGACACCGTGGTGATCGTGGAGTCCCGCAACCGCGCCCGCCCGCCCGTGTTCCCGAGTTGCTCGTAAGCCGCCGCTTCGGAAAAGAACACGTCGAGATCAATCACAATATGCAGAATGCGCGTCGGCTGGAGAACCTGGAAGGTCAGGCTGCCCAACGGCATCTTGTACAGGACTTCCTTGCCCTCGGCCGGCTCCGTTCCGGTCGGTGGCGCCGTATCCTCGGGTGGGGAATAGTAGCGCCCCAGAGCAAAACCGATGACCCCCATCACGAGGGCCAACAGCAGGATGACGAGCAGTTTTTTCACCGGGTGCTCCGGTCAGTAGGGGAGGACCACGTCCAGAAAATCTTCACCATAGCGCGGCGTCTGAACCCGGCTCAGTTGTCCGCGGCCACCATAGGCGATGCGCGCTTCGGCGATCTTGTCATAGGGAATGGAGTTGTCGATCTTGATATCGACCGGACGGATCACCCCGGCAACGCGCAACTCGCGCAGCTCGTTGTTGACCTTCACCTCCTGCCGACCGGCGATCACGAAATTGCCGTTCGGCAGTTCCTTCACGATCAGGGCCGCGATCCGCAACTCGATGGTTTCCTTGCGCTTGATCGAGCCCTCGCCGGCGGTGCTGGAGGTGGATCCCAGATCGATGATCGAACCGCCGGTGGGCAGGTCCGAGGGATCGACGCCCGGCAGGATCTTGTCGATCTGGCTGCCGTATCCCAGAAACGCCGGGTCGTCCACGGAGGTGCCGCCGCTGCGGCTGCGCTCCGAGGCATTGCTCAGGCTCGCGCTGTCGTCGATGTTGATCTCTACCGTCAGCAGATCCCCGACCTGCTCGGCCCGGCGGTCCCCGAAAAAGCTGCGGGTGTTCTTGCCCCAAAGGCCCGAGGCCTCGGCACGCTGCGGCGGTCGCATCGGTTCGGTATCGGGCATCGGCACGCTGATGCGGTTGACCTCGGGCATGGTCGAGCCATCGAGAACCATGTCGCTGAGTTCGGGGTTGCGGTGCTTGCTGTATTCCCCGCAGGCCGTCAGCGAGATCAAGGCCGCCAGGGCCGTGACCGTCCCGACGCGCCCGGGGCGCAGCCGAATGCAAGAAGGCGGGGTGAAATGCACGCGGGTCAATAGCTGGCCTCCACTAATCCATCGGCGCGGGCGACGCCCACGATCGTCTTGTTGCTGCTGAGATTCACGACCCGGACCTCCTGGCCCAGATGCGCGTCTGAAATCGCCTTGCCCTCGGCCGAGAGCTCCAGCGTGCCGTAGCTGAGCTGGATCGTCACCCGTTCGCCGCGCGAGATGATGATCGGCGGCTGCACCGACTGCACCTGGACCGGGCGCCCGGGAGAGAGCATCCGGCGTACCTGCATGCCGACCAGCCCCTCGGCCTCGGTCACCGCATAGGCGTTGACCCGCGCCCAGGGCAGATCCACCATCTCGACGTCCTCTGCCCGCACGATGTCGTCGGGCATCAGCCGGCGGACCGGCACCGGCACCGGCTGGGTCAGCGTGGCCACGCCCCAGACGCGGCGCACCTCGCCCAGATCGGTGATCACATTGGCGATGAACTGGCCGGTATCGCGGTCGATCCAGAATTCACGGATGAACGAGCCCTCGCGCGGCAACCCATCGGCAAGGCGGATGTCGAAGAACCCACGCTCGGGCATGGCGGCGCCGAATTCCTGCGCCGCGCGTTCGCTGACCAGGGCGATGATCTCGGCCGCAACGGCGGGCAGGGCGGCCAGCGACAGCACCGCCGCAAAAAGCGCACCGGACAGCCGCCGGAGGGCCGAGCGGTACGCGGGGCGGAGGGGGTTGAGGGAAAGACGGGACATTACGGATTACTTGATCTGGTTGGCGGTAGAGAGCATCTGATCGGCGGTTTCGATCGCCTTGGAGTTCATCTCATAGGCCCGCTGGGCCGAGATCAGGTCGGTGATCTGCTGGATGATGTTGACGTTGGAGTTCTCGAGGTATCCCTGCCGGATGATGCCGACGCCCGGCTCGCCCGGGGTTACCAGCGCGGGGTCGCCCGAGGCGGTGGTCTCTTCCAGCATGTTGTTCCCGATCGGCTTCATCCCCGCCTCGTTGAGGAAGGTGGCCATGGTAAGCTGGCCCAGTTCGACCGGGGCGGGATCGCTGTCGACATAGGCCATGACGACGCCCTGCTGGTTGATGGCGATCTGACGGGTGTTTTCCGGCACGTTGATGCCGGGGTCGATCTCGTAACCGTCCAGCGTGACGATCTGGCCCTCGGCGCTGAGCTGGAAGCTGCCGGCGCGGGTATAGGCCTGGGTGCCGTCGGGGCGGTTGACCACGAAGAAGCCGCGCCCCTCGATGGCGAGGTCAAGCTGGTTCTCGGTCTGCGACAGCCCGCCTTGGGTGTTCAGGCGGATCACCCCGGCGCTTTGCACGCCCAGGCCCACGTTCATGCCGACCGGGCGCGATGTGCCCTCGGTCGAAGTCAGCGCGCCCTCCTGGTGCACCGACTGGTAGATCAGGTCCTGGAACGCCGCCCGACCGCTCTTGAAGCCTGTGGTATTGGCGTTGGCGATGTTGTTGGCGATGACATCGACATTGGTCTGCTGGGCCAGCATCCCGGTCGCCGCGATTCCTAGTGCCTTCATTTTCGGGTCCTCCCCGTTGTTCGAAAAGCGGCGGCTCAGACCACGCGGCCAAGGCGCTGGATCGCCTGCCGCGTCAGATCGTTGCTGTCGCCCATAAGTTTGGCCGCGCGTTCATAGGCGCGCTGGATATCCATGAGCCGGGTCAGTTCGATCACCGGCCGCACGTTGCTTTGTTCGATGAACCCCTGGGCCAGCTCGGTCTCCGTCCCCGGGCCGATCTCGGCGCCGGCATCGCCGTAAAGGTACAAGCCGTTGCCGATCGGGACGAGCATATCGACGTCCGGCATGCGGAAGATCCCGATCTGCCCCAGCTCCGCCCCCTCCGCATCGGTGATCGAGCCATCCCTGGAAATGGTGACATCTGTTCCCAGGGCTTGCGGCAGGGTGATCGGCGCGCCGCCCGGGTTCAACACGGGCGCACCGGCAAGGGTCGAAAGCTGGCCGTCAGAATTGACCGTGAGGCGGCCGTCGCGGCCATAGGCGGTGGCGCCGGCATCGGTCTGATAGGAAAGCCAGCCGGGGCCGGACAGCGCGATGTCAAGCGGGTTGCCGGTGGCGATAAAAGCGCCCTGGCTGGCATCAAGGTAGGTCCCGCGATCCTCGACATAGCTGGTCGCGCCGTCCTCGGCTCCTTCCGGCTGCACGGCCTCGAACAGCGGCTGCATGGTCTTGTAGCCGGCGGTCGAGGCATTGGCCATATTGTTCGCCGCCATGTCCATGCTGCGCTGCAAGGCGGAGGCAAGGGAAAGGGAGACGTAATCGGCGTTGCTCATGGCTGGTTCCGTATCCCAAAACGCGTCGGCAAGTATAAGCGACACGATTTCGTGTATCATTCCTATTATTGCATGATAAACTATCCATCAATATAAGAATTATGGCAAGATGTATTTGGCAAAACCCAAGGACAGTTGGGAATGTTCATGAGAGAGCCGATGAGGGCCGCGGTGATCTTTGCGAGCTTGCTCGCCGGCGGGGCGGTTCTGGCTGCGGGCGCGCCACATAATGCGCCGACGCCGGTCGAACTGATCGTGGCAGCACGCCCTGGGCCGGGTGACGGGTGGCGGGCCGACATGGATCTGCGCCGCTGGCCCGCCGATGGGTTCCATCGGATCGTGACGAAACGGATCGATGCATTGAGCTCCGCGCATGGCCCCGAGCGCCCGCGCGTCTTCCTCGACATGGCGGAACTCTACCTGGGGCACGCCCTGCTGTACGAGGCAGGGTCGATCCTGGACGGGGTGGAGGCCGTGACGCCGCGTGACAAGCGGCGATGGCGCGCGATGCGCGACGCCGTTCTGCTGTTGCAGGGCGAGGCGGCGTCGGAGATTGGCAGCTCGCCGCTGGTGGCTCCGGTGCGGCCTGACAGGGGCATGTGGCTGACGCTGCAGGCGATCGCCACCGGCGACGAGGTGATGCTGCGCAACAACCTGGCGGGCGCGCTTGAGGCGCTAGAGTTCCAAACCCGGCCGATCGTGCGCGCCGTCCTGCCGATCTTTACCGAGGCGGCGGTCGAGGCCGGCGAGGTGCGGCTTGCGCAACAGGCGGTATCGCTGCTGGAGGATTTCCCGGATCTGTCAGGCGCGCCGGTCGGGCATTTCCTGCGTGGGCGGGAAGCAGAGGTGCTCGGGCAGGCTCGAACGGCGCTGGAGCGCTACTTCGCGGCCAGCGACGGATGGGATCTCTACGCGGCGCGGGCGCGGCTCGCGCTGGCCGACATGGCCCTGGCCGACGGGGGGCGCGGTGCGCTGCTGGCGGCGCGGGATGTGTTGGAGTACGGGGCCGGCGCCTGGCGCGGCGACCAGTATGAGCGTGATCTCCTGTTGCGGCTTGGCGGTCTTTATTCCGCAACCGGCGATCCGTTCGCGGCGGTGGTCGCCCACGGCAAGCTGATGTCGCGCTTTCCGGGCAGCGAGGCGGCGGCCAAGGCGGCGGATCAGGCCCGTATCGAAATGGCGACTGCCTACCGGGAGGGGGCCGAAGGGCAATTGCCTCTCGCCGAATGGCTGCCGGTCCATATGAGCCTTGTGCCGCTTTTCCGGTACTTCCCGGAATTCGCGCTGCATTCCGAGACGCTCGCGGACTATGCGCTGAAGGTTGGGGGCACCGACCTGGCGGAGGGCGAGTATCGTCGGGCGATCTCGCTGGTCGAGGAACTGGAGGAGGTCTCGGGGCAGCCCGCGGACCCGGAGCGCCTTGTGCGCCTGCGCCTGAAGCTGGCGCGCGCCCTGTCGCGGGGCGGCCGTTTTTCCGAGGCACGCGATGTGTTGGACGGGATCGAGGTGCCGCAGAATCCCGACCAGCGTCAAGGCGTGAACGCGCTGAAGGCCAGCGTCCTTGCCGAACTGGGAGATTTCAGCGGGGTGCGCGGCACATATGTTTCCGATCCTGATGCGGCAGGGATGCGCGATCTCGCCCTTGCCCTGTGGGAGGACGGGCGCTGGGAGGATGCGATCGTGTTCTACCGGCGGTTGCGATCGACATTCCCCGAGGAATTCACCGCGCGCGATGCCTCTTACTTGCTGCTGGCCGCGCGCAAGTCCGGTGACGAGACAACCGCGGGCGAGGTCGTGGCAGCGTTTCCGGGCCTGACCGATTCCGCGACCTGGGTGAACGTCGCCGCAAGCCTGATCGAGACCCCGGCGCCGCTGTCGCCGCTCAGCCGGGAGGCCGCCGACACCCGCCTTGAAAGCGCGGAAAGGGCGGTCGGCACGATCGGCGGAGGGGAGGGGCTCTGATATCTTGGGCTAGCCATGGCTCCAACGACCGGATGCGGTGCGGAAATCGGGTAAGAAGTACTTGCCTGGTCCTTCGCGGGTACTTTGGTTTTTGTTAAATCTTTAACTCGCCTTAAAGCGGGCTCGTGTATTCCTTGTAGCAAAACAAGACAACACAAGAATAAGAGGCGACGGTCATGAGCATTTCGAGCGCACTCCAGATCGGAGTCAGCGGGTTACAGGCCAATTCCAAGGCCGTCGGCGGAATTTCCGAGAACATCGCCAACGCCAATACGGTTGGCTACAAGCGCGGGTTTTCCCATTTCGTCACCACGGCGGCCTCAGGCGGCGCCGCCGACGGCGTGCTGTCCGTCAGCGCCGTCGAGGCCATGGACATCACCCACGCGGGCGGGCTGATCCCCACGGATTCCTCGACCGACCTGGCGATCAGCGGCGCCGGTTTCTTCGCCGTCTCGCTGCGCCCGGACGAGACGGTGCAGACCAACTACATGCTGACGCGCGCGGGGTCCTTCCTGCCGGACAAGGACGGGAACCTGGTGAACGCCGCCGGGTATTACCTGGCCGGCTACCGGTACGATCTCGATGGAACGCTTCCGGATGTCGATCGCGGCACCTTCGGCGACATGGAGACGGTGAACATCGGCAACATCACTCTTTCCGCGGCGGCGACCACCGAAATCTCGACCGTCGGCAACCTGCCTGCGCAAGAGGCGGGCCTGGCCACGCCCGGCGCGCCGTTCACCACCTCGTCGGAGTATTTCAGCCCACTTGGCGCCTCGGAACGGCTCAGCTTTTCCTGGCAGCCGACCGCGACCGACAACCGCTGGGACGTGACGGTCAGCGACAAGGATGGAACCGCATTGGGAACGGTGACCGTCGATTTCAACGATTCCGGCTCTCTGGCCGGGTCGCCATCGGCCTATTCCGGTGTGACCTCGACCGCGACCGCACCGGCGGGATTTGCCTTTGACACCGCCACTGGCAAGGCCACGGTCACGGTGGACAGCGGCGGTACCCCGCAGACGATCACCGTCAATCTCGGCTCCCCGGACAAGTTCGACGGCGTGACCCAGTTCGCCGGCGATTTCAGCCAGACCTTCACCCGCGACGGATCCAGCGTCGGCGAGGTGATCCGGACCGAGATCGACGAGGATGGCGTGCTTTACGGCATCTTCGACAACGGTCAGCGCCGGGCGCTTTACGAGATCCCGGTCGCCACGGTCGCCAACCCGCACGGGCTCTACGAGATGCGCGGGAACGCCTACGGGCTGACCGTCGACACAGGCACCTTCCTGGCGATGAAGGCGAATACCGGGGCCACGGGCGCGATCAGCTCCAGTCAGTTGGAGGGCTCCAACGTGGACATTGCCGAGGAAATGACCGACCTGATCAAGGCCCAGCGTGCGTTTTCCACCAATGCCAAGGTGGTGACTACGGTGGATGAAATGATGAGCGAGACCGCGCAGCTCAAACGCTGATCCGAGCTTGCCTCCAGGGGATAACCCATGAGTCTATCCAGTGCCCTGAACACGGCAGCGACGGGTCTGGCAACCACGCAGACCCAGTCACGGATCACGGCCGACAACATCGCGAACGCGATGACGCCGGGATTTGTCCGGCGCGAAGCGGTCATCGTCACGACCGGCGCCGGCGGCTCGATGGTGTCCGAGGTGCGCCGGGACGTCGATGCGGCGCTGGTTCGCATGGCGCGCGCGGAAAGCGGCAAGATGGCCCACCAGGAGGCGATCAACGACGGGCTGAACAGCTATACGCTCTATCTTGGTCAGCCCGGCGACGGGCTGTCGCCTGCGGACAAGTTCTCGTCCTTCAACACGGCGATGACGACCCTGGTCAACATGCCGTCTTCGGCGGGGGCGCAATCGGCCGCCGTCTACGCCGCCGAGGACCTCGCCGCGTCGATCCGCGGGGCCAGCGACACCTTGGGCGGGCTGCGGGTCGAAGTGGACATGGAGATCCGCTACGAGGTCGCCGATCTGAACCAGGCCCTGTACGATCTCGCTGACTTGAACAGCAGGCAACGCGATTTCGGTCCCGGCACCATGGAGGCGGCACAGGCGGCGGACGCGATGGATGGGCTGCTCGATCGGGTTGCGGAGATCGTCGGGATACGGGTAACGGAAAACTCCGATGGCCAGGTCAGCGTTTACACGACCGGGGGGGCGGCGCTTCTTGAAGGGGATCAGGTCCAGGATGTCACATACTCGCCCGGCGAGGGGCGTTTCTTCGCGGGCGGGACCGAAATCACCCCTGGACGGGAGGGTGTCCGCGGTATCGATGAGGGCAGCCTTGCGGGATACGCAGAATTGCACAGCGAGATCCTGCCGCGGTTTCAGCTCCAGCTCGACGAATACGCGCGCGGTCTGATCCAGGCGTTCGAGGATGCCGATGCCTCGCTCGCGCCGGGCGAGGCCGGCCTTTTCACCGACAATGGCGGCGCCTTCGATGCCGCCAGCCTGGATGGGCTGGCCAGCCGGTTACGGGTGAACGATGCGGTCAGCCGCTCCGGCGCCAGCGAGGTTTGGCGCATCCGGGACGGAATGTCAGTTGCCACCCCGGGAGAGGCGGCGGACGCGACCCAGATCCAGGGGTTCATCGATGCGCTCGATGGCCCGGTCGATGCCGATCCGGCCACCGGGCTCTATGCCGGGGTCTCGGTGGCGAACTTCGCCGCCGAGATGATCTCGAGCCAATCGGCCGAGCGCGCGCGGGTCGAAAACAATTACAACGCGGCCCGGTCGGCCGCCGAGATGGTCCAGGCGTCGCGACAGAACGTCGAAGGGGTGAGTATCGACGAGGAATTGCAAAAGCTTATGCTGATCGAACAGAGCTATGCCGCCAACTCCAAGATGTTGACGGCTGTGGCGGAAATGCTCGATACGCTGTTGGCCGCGGTCTGAGGGTAGCACATGAGCTGGAACATAAGCGGTATCTCCTCGATGCAGTTGAATTTCACCAACCGCCAGCACGTGGCGCGGGTGACCGAGCAGCTGCAAAACGCCGGCCAGGAGCTGGCGACCGGGCGCAAGGCCGATCTGTTCGCCGAACTGGGGCCACGTGCCTCGATCGCTTTGACCCTGCGCGCCCGCGAGGAGAACACGCAGACCTACCTTACCGTGAACCAGGTGCTGGACAGCAAGCTGGAGGCGATGCTGGCCTCGATCGATGCGACCCGAACCAGTTCCGAAGACGTGCTCCAGAACGCATTGATCAACGCCTCGCGCCCGACGACGGGGGCGAATGCGTTGCAATCCGAGTCGCGCGCGGCGCTGGAAAGCGTCATCGGCTCCCTCAATATAAGCTACAACGGCGATCACCTGTTTTCCGGAACCGCAAGCGACAAGGCGCCGCTGACCCGTTGGGACGCGGCCAATCCAGACACGGGGCTTTCGCCCGAACAGATCCTGTCCGAGATCGTCGGATCCGGTCCGACGACCCTGGCCGAGGCCGAGGCGATGATCGACGAGATCGATGCGTTCTTCGCCTCTACCAACACCGCTGACCCCGATCGCAATTACGAGGCCAGCTTTTTCAACGGCACGCCGCTGGAGGATGCCGGCGGTGATCCGAATACCCGGGTGACGGCGCGGATCAACGAAGGGCAGCAACTGGCCTATGGCGTCCAGGCAAACGACCCGGCGTTCCGGGATACGATCAAGGGGCTTGCCATGCTTGCGGTCGCAGACGTCAGCCAGATCGAGGACGAGGCCACCTATGCAAGATGGATGGAGGCCGTGAACGATGCGCTCAGCGGTGGTGTCCAGGGCGTTTTGAGCACCGCCGCAAGCATCGGGTTCAATCAGCAGGTGGTGGCCAAGGCGCAGACCCAGCTGGACGATATCTCGCTGGTGCAGCGGACCCAGATCGGCAATTACGAGAACGTCGATCCCTACGAGGCGGCCGCGATGGTATCAAGCCTGGAGACCCAGTTGCAGGCCAGCTACAGCGTGACCGCGCGCCTGTCGCAACTGACCTTGCTGAATTTCCTCTGATCTGCCCCGTCAGGCGCGGGCCTCAAGAATACGCGCCTGCGCCGGGCCTTGCTGCTCGGGCGATGCCAGATCGATTTCCTCTGGCGCGCTCAGCTTGTAGCCGCGGCCATGAATGGTCTCGATGTACTGCGACCCGCTGATCGCGGCGGCGGCGATCTTCTTGCGCAGCTTGCAGATGTAGACGTCGATCACCTTGTCAAAGGGCTGGTCCGCGCTCATGCCATAGACCGCGTCATAGATGGCATTTTTCGAGATCACCTTGTTGGAGTTCAACGCAAGGTGCTGGAAAATCGAATGCTCGCGCTTCGACAGCTTGATGCGGGCCCCGGAAACGATGGGGTCGCGCCCGTCGAAGAACGCGGTCAACTCGCCGACCTCGACACTTTCGGCGGCATGGCCGTGAAACCGGCGGACAATGGAATTGATCCGCGAGACGACCTCGCTGCCCTTGATCGGGCTGACGATGACGTCATCAGCCCCCCGATCAAGGGCTGCCGAGGTATCCTGGGAGTTGCGAAAGTCGCGCAGCACGATCACCGGATTTGCGCAGCCCGCCCTGCGGATGGTTCGGATCTGGGCGTGCGTGTTGTCGGACTCTCCGATCAGGATCGCTCGGATCTCGTTTCCCGGCTGGGTCAAGGGAACCAGACCGGTCTCAAAGAAATCCTCGCTCACGAACAGAGGCTCGACACCCGCGTTCTCAAGTTCGGCGGCCAGAGAAGCCTGCCGTTTCTCGCGTGGTTCGAAAACATAGGCGCGCATGAACACCTCCGTTCCCGCTGCTATTCATCGCTATTCATTATTGCTACCAAGGAAAGGCAGGTAGTTCAATAATAAAGTTACCAACCGGCAAGTTTAGAAGCAACTGTATATGGACTTGGCAAAAACAAACCGCTAGGGTTTTCTTTAAGGACCAGGGGTGAGGTCGATGTCTGTATTTGGGTCTCTGGCGAACGGACTGGGCGCGGTCGCGATGGGCGCGGCGCTTTTGCTTGCGTGCCCCGCCGGTGCAGATGTCCGGATCAAGGATATCGCCAGTTTCGAAGGGGTCCGCGAAAACCACCTGATCGGCTACGGTCTGGTGGTCGGCCTTCTGGGAACCGGCGACCGGATGACCAACAGCCCGTTCACGCGCGAGGCCGTCAAGGGCATGCTGGAACGGCTGGGCGTCGCCAATCTCGACGGCGACCTGCTGAAAACCAAGAATACCGCGGCGGTCATGGTCACGTCGAAGCTGCCGCCCTTCGCCCGGCGCGGCGCGCCGATCGATGTGAACGTCGCCTCGCTCGGTGACGCCACCAGCCTGCGGGGCGGCACCCTTTTGGTGACCCCCCTGTCGGGTGCCGACGGCGAGGTCTATGCCGTGGCCCAGGGGCCGGTGGCGGTGTCTGGCTTTCTCGCGCAGGGCAACGCCGGCAGCGTGCAGGAGGGGGTTCCGACCATCGCCCGCATCGACAGCGGCGCCATCGTCGAGCGCGAGGTTGGATTCGAGCTGCGCGAACTCGACAGTTTCCGCATCGCACTGGCGGTGCCGGACTTCACCACGGCGGCGCGGATCGGGGATGCGGTCAACGACCGGCTCGGGGCGGGGTCGGCGCGGGTGCTCGATCCCGGAACCGTCGAAGTGCGCCTGCCGGGCAAGGGCGACGTGGCCGAAACCGTCGCCGCGATCGAAAGCCTGACCGTCCAGCCCGACAGCACCGCGCGTGTCGTCGTGGACGAGAAATCCGGAACCATCGTGATCGGGGCGAACGTGCGGATCGGGCAGGTTGCGATCAGCCAGGGCGGGCTGACGGTGCGGGTGCGCGAACGCTACAACGTGAGCCAGCCGAACCCGATCAGCATCGGCGGCACCACCGTTGTGGTGCCGGAAACCGACATCGACGTGGAAGAGCGTGACAGCAAGTTCACCATCCTGCAGGGCGATGTCAGCCTGCAGGATCTGGTCGATGGGCTGAACGCGATCGGCGTCGGCGCGCGTCAGACCATCTCGATCCTGCAGGCGATCAAGGCGTCGGGCGCGCTGCACGCGGACCTGGAGATCATCTGATGACCTCCCCGCCTATCCCGTCCGGGCTGCCGGTCCCTGTCGAAGGCGATGCCTCTGTTGCCGACAAGGCCCGGAACGCTGGGCTGGCGCGTGAATTCGAGGCCGTGTTCCTGAGCCAGTTCGTCGATGAGATGATGAGCACGATCAACTACGGGCCCGTCTCGGGTGGGCAGGGAGCCGAGATCTGGCGCTCCTTCATGTCGCAGGCCCTTGCCGAGAAACTGTCCGAGCGCGGCGGGCTCGGACTGGGTGCGAATATCGAACAGATGCTCAACGCGTATCGTGGCTGACAGTCAATCCAGGGGGGCGGACATGGCGATAAGGAAGCGGAAGACCCGGATTGGCGATCGCCTGCAGGCGCGCCGGGCTGCGCCGGAAGGCACCGCAAGGATCCTGACGGAAGAGGACGAGGCGAACATCGCCGCGTTCTCCGACAAGGTGGGCGAGGCCGTGGCGCTGTTGAACGAAGAGGTCGCGGCCGTGACCGAGGGGCGGTTCCAGGCCGTCAGCGATCTGTTCGACCGAAAGGCTTCGCTGCTGAAATGGCTGGAATTGCGCCTGCCGCTGGTCGAGCCGTTCCTCAAGCACGAGGCGGCGGTTGCGCGCGGCCTGCCCGAGCGGATGCAGGAACTGCAGGCGGCAGTCACCGCCGACAGCGAGATGTTGCAACGCATGGCCACCGCCGCGGGAACCATCGTGCGAGAGATCCGCAAAGCCACCGAACGCAACGGTCTGAGCGGGCTTTATGGCAAGTCGGGGCAGAAGATCGGCGGCGAAGAGGGTGGCAAACTGCGCATAGATCGCGAATTTTAGGCGCGGGGACAGGAAAAAAATTATGAAAGCCTTAACTATGCCTTAATCGGCGCGTTTATATCCTCAGTACCGGCGCTAAGCCGGAAACAGTCAGAAGACTGATCAACAAAAAACGAGAACTGAGGAGAGCATTAAATGTCGTCCATTCTCACCAATAGCTCGGCGATGGTCGCTCTGTCCACGCTGAACGAAGTCAACCGTGGCCTGAACGAAACCCAGAACCGTGTCTCCAGCGGCCTGGCCATCCGTTCGGGCAAGGAAAACGCCGCCTACTTCGCGATTTCGGAAACGATGTCCGGCGACAGCGGCATGTTCAAGGCGATCAATGAGGGTCTGACCTCGACCAAGAACTCGGTTGCGACCGCCCGTCTGGGCGCCGAAACCGTAAGCGGCCTGGCCGAACAGTTCGCCGAGCGCGTGGCATTCGCCCAGGGCAGCGGCATCGACCTGGCCGACGTTCAATCGGAACTGGATGCTCTGGTTTCCCAGATCGGTGCAGCCATCGACCAGTCGACCTTCAACGGCGATGATCTGGTCAACGGAACCGCAGCCGTGACCGCGGTCAGCGGGATCAGCCGTTCGTCGGGCAGCTTTGCCACCACGACGATCAGCTTCAACCAGGTTGATCTGGGCGCGATCAAGACCGCGCTTGACGCGATTGATCTCACCACCTCGACCGACATCGCAGCTGACCTGGCAACCGCCGAGACCCAGCTGGCCGCCTCGATCGATGCGGCAACCGACCTGGGCGTCACGGAGAAGACGCTGGAAGGCCAGCAGACCTTCCTGGATGCTCTCACCGACACGCTGGATTCCGGCGTGAGCGCGATGGTTGATGCGGACATGGAAGAAGAGGCAGCGCGCCTGCAGGCCTATCAGGTCCAGCAGCAGCTGGCCACGCAGTCGCTGTCGATTGCCAACCAGCAGCCTCAGAACATCCTGAGCCTGTTCCGCTAATAGGTTTTCGCCAGGAGTCCTCCTGGCGGGCCGTCCATTTACGAGTTTTCGGGGGGGCGACTGTTGTCGCCGTTCCCAGCCGGCCGTTTCGAGGGGAGCGGCCGGTTTTCGTATTTTTAATTGGCCGCCGCGTCGGGCAGGGTCGGCACGTCGATCCCCGCGTCCAGCAGCATTTTGTAAACCTCGGCAAAGCTCTGCTCCGCGCGCATCGTGGCGCCGCGGGATTGGGAAAGGAATTCGTTCGCCGCGGTGAAAAACCGCGCCGCCGCATCAGTTTCCGGGTCGGAACCGGGGGAATAGGCGCCAACGCGGATTAGTTCCTCCATGTCGGCGTAGCGGGCCAGCGCCCGCCGGGCGGCGTGCATGATCCGGTATTCCTCGGCGGTGTGACAGGCCGGCAGCATGCGCGAAATCGACCGCTGCACGTTGATCGCGGGATAGCGGTTTTGTTCCGCAATGCGGCGGTCCAGAACGATATGCCCGTCGACGATTCCGCGGATCGCGTCGGCGATGGGTTCGTTCATGTCGTCGCCATCGACCAGAACGGTATATATCCCGGTGATATCCCCCTCGCCGGGGCGGCCGGGTCCGGCCCGCTCCAGCAGGTGCGGCAGCTCCGAGAACACCGTCGGCGGATAGCCCCGGGTGGTCGGCGGCTCGCCGCTCGACAGACCGATCTCGCGCTGGGCCATGGCAAAGCGGGTGACGCTGTCCAACATCAACAGCACCTGCTTGCCCGCCTTGCGGAAATGCTCGGCCACCGCCGTGGCGGTCCAGGCCGCCTGTCGGCGCAGCAGCGGCGCCTCGTCGCCGGTGGCCACCACCACGACCGAGCGCGCCATGCCCTTTTCGCCCAGATCCTCGTCGATGAACTCCTGCACCTCGCGGCCGCGTTCGCCGACCAGCCCGATCACGATCACGTCGGCGTCGGTATTGCGCGCCAGCATGGCCATCAGGGTGGATTTCCCGACCCCGGAGCCGGCGAATACCCCCATTCGCTGCCCCCGGCAGATCGGGGTGAACAAGTCGATGCACTTGATCCTTGTTTCCAGCTTGTCGCCGACCCGGCGCCGGTCGTAGGCAGGCAGCGGGCTGTTGCGTCCGCGCGCGCGCCGGCTGCCGGCGCGGAAGCCGGGCGACGGGGAAAGCGGCCGGCCAAGCGGGTCGATGACCGTGCCGATCCAGCTGTCGTCCGGACAGATACCGTCACCGGCCTGGATCAGCTCCACCGGGTCGCCGACCGCGATGCCGTCCCAGGTGCCGAAAGGCAGCAGGCGCAGCCCTTCGGCGCCGGCGCCGACCACTTCGCCGGTGACCGGCCCGTTGCGCCCGCGCACACGGCATCGTTGCCCGATCCCCGCGGCGCGCTCCAGCCCGGAGACGGTCAGCGAGAGGCCGACCACCGATTGGACGCGACCGGATATCCTTGTGCTTTCAAGGTTAAACACCGCCTGCCTCAGGTCTGAAAAGATGGCGCTCACAAGAATAAACCCTGTTAATCTTTGCTCTGCTTGTTATAATGCCAAGAATTAAGCGGGAGATCCATGATGAATCTCGACAACATCAACCTTTTCCAGCTGGCCTCGCGTCGCCTGCAATGGCTGTCGGACCGCCAAAAGGCGGTTTCGGAGAACATCGCCAATGCCGATACCGCCGGGTACCGCGCCCGCGAGGTGGAGGGTTTCGACTCCTACCTCTCCAGCACGGAAAAAGCCGGGGACCTGCGAGATGCAGAGGTGCGCGAGGTCGAAGATACGTGGGCCGAGTCCATTTCGGGCAACAACGTCGTGATGGAGGAGCAGATCCTTTACGCGGCCGATACCGCCGGTCAGTACAAACTGGCGTCGAATTTGTACCGAAAGGCGCATGAAATGGTCATGGCCGTTGCCGGGACGCGCTGAGGAGGGCCCTAGATGGATCCGTTGACGTCAATCATTGCTACCGCCGCCAGCGGGTTGCGGGCCCAGGGCGAACGTCTGAAGGTGGTCTCGGAAAACATGGCGAACTCTGCCACCACCGCGCAGGAGCCGGGCGGCGAGCCCTATCGCCGCAAGGTCATCAGTTTCGGGCAGGACTCCGACGCGGCCACCGGGGCGGCAATGGTGCGCGTGGCCGAGGTCACCCGCGACATGGGCGAGTTTTCGCTGCGGTTCGACCCCGCCCACCCGGCGGCCGACGAGAACGGCTATGTGAAACTGCCCAACGTCAACCCGCTGATCGAGATGAGCAACATGCGCGAGGCCTCGCGCAGCTACGAGGCGAACATGACCATGCTGGAAAACGCGCGCCAGATGCGCAGCCAGTTGATCGACCTTTTGAAATAGAGCTGAGCCATGAGCGACATCCCCTTCATCCAGCCCAACTCCCTGATCCAGGCCGCCTATGGCAAGTCCAAGGATCTCGCCTCCAGCGCCGCCGGGCCGCAGTCCGGCCAGGGCCAGGCGCCGGATTTTGCCCAGATGCTGCGGAATTCCGCAGCGGAGGCGGTGGAGACGGTGCGCGAGGGCGATGCCACGGCAGCGGCCGGGCTGACCGGCAAGGCCGGATTGCAGCAGGTGGTCGAGGCGACGATGGCGATGGAAAGCACGGTCAAGGTCTCGATCGCGGTGCGCGACAAGCTGGTCGAAGCCTATCAGGAAGTCCTGCGGATGCCGCTCTGACGGCGCCCGCACCCCCGCCCAATCTGGAGCCCACTGTTGGACACGGTCAGCACATATGAGATCCTGCGTCTGACGATCACCACCGTGCTTTTGGGGTCGGCGCCGATTCTGGCCGTCGCGCTGGTGGTGGGGCTTGGGATCTCGTTCTTCCAGGCACTGACGCAGATCCAGGAAATGACACTGACCTTCGTGCCCAAGATCGTGGCGATCTTTGCCGCGCTGGCGCTGACCTTGCCGTTCATTTTCGGCACCCTGTTGCGGCTGTCGGACCAGGTGTTTGACCTGATCGTCAGCGGGGGGCTTTAGAATGCGCCGGGGCGGGGGGCTTGCGCTGGGGCTGGTCGGGGCAGCGGCGGCCGGAGCCCTGGTTTGCAGCGGCCCGCCCGCCCGGGCGGAGTTTTTCGCCGGCTTCTATCGGTCTTCCGCCCCGGTTGTCGCCCCGCCGCCTGCGCGTGCACCCCGTCCCGGGCCGGCCTTGCGTGGCGCCGATTGTCTTGCCGCGATCCTCGACGCCCAGGCGCGCTACGGCATTCCCGACAACCTGTTGCTGGCCATCGGCGTGCAGGAGGCCGGGCGGCGCGGTCCGGAGGGGTTGACCGTCTGGCCCTGGACTGTCAACGCCGCCGGGGAAGGGGCGTTTTTCCGCAACCGGGAGGAGGCGCTGCGCTGGGTACAGGCCAGGCGCAGGGACGGCATCCAGTCGATCGACGTCGGCTGCATGCAGGTGAACCAGAGATGGCATGGCCGTGCCTTTCGCTCGCTCGAACAGGCCTTTGACCCGGCGACGAACGTGGATTATGCGGCCCGGTTCCTGGTTGGCCTGTTCAAGGAAACAGGGGATTGGTGGCAGGCCGCCGGGCGGTATCATTCCGCCACCGACATCCACAAGGACGTCTACCTGACCGCCCTGCGCCGCAATCACCGGGTGGTCAGCGCCGGTCTGTCCGGGCTGGTCGCGCAAGCCAGTCAGGCGCATGTGTTCCAGGTGGCGGCGGCGCCCCCGGAAAAGCCCCGCCTGCCGCCGCCGCCGGTGTTCTGGAGTTCGGGCGCCGAGCCCCCGGCCTCGGAGGCGACGCGGCGGTTCTCGATCTATTCAAACAGCCCGATGAAGCCGGTCCTGCCGGCCTATCGGGTGGTGGAGTGACCCCGGCATGAGCGCGCGCGACGTCAACCCCTCCACCACGGTCGCAAAGGGCCTGTCGCAGTTCGGCCTGGCCAACCGCGATATCGGTTTTGCCATCGGCGTGGTGCTGATCCTCGCGATGCTTTTCGTTCCGCTGCCCTCGGTGCTGCTCGATTTCGGGCTGGCGATCTCCCTGTCGCTGGCGGTGCTGATCCTGATGGTGGCGCTGTGGATTCCGACGCCGCTGGATTTCAACTCCTTCCCGACGCTGCTGCTGGTCGTGACGATGATGCGGCTGGCGCTGAACGTCTCCTCGACGCGGCTGATCCTGAGCGAGGGACACCAGGGCTCCGACGCCGCCGGCAAGGTGATCGAGGGGTTTTCCCGGTTTATCGTCGCCGGTGATTTCGTCATCGGGATCGTGATTTTCGCAATCCTCGTCATCATCAATTTTGTGGTGATCACAAAGGGTTCGACCCGGATCGCCGAGGTCGCCGCGCGATTCTCGCTGGATGCGATGCCGGGCAAGCAGATGGCGATCGACGCCGATCTGGGCGCCGGCATCATCAACGACGAAGAGGCCCGCGACCGCCGCCGGATACTGGAAGAGGAAAGCGCATTTTTCGGGGCGATGGACGGGGCCTCGAAATTCGTGCGCGGCGATGCGGTCGCCGGTCTGATCATCACCCTGATCAACGTCATCGGCGGCATCCTGATCGGCATGACCAGCCACGGGCTCAGCATCGGCGATGCCGCCGGAAACTATACCGTGCTGACCATCGGCGATGGTCTGGTCACACAGATCCCGGCGCTGGTGGTGTCGCTGGCCGCTGGCCTGCTGGTGACCAAGAGCGGCACCCGCGGCGCCGCGAACGAGGCGGTGTTGGCGCAACTGGGGAATTTTCCCAAGGCTTTGTACATGGCCGCCGCGCTCAGCCTGATGGTGGGGCTCCTGCCGGGGTTCCCGCTGATCGTATTTTCGGTGCTGGCCGCCGGGATGGCAGCATTGGGATACGTGATGCAGCAACACCTGCAAGAGCAGGAGCGGGAGCAGGTCGCCGAGGCGAAACGCGAGGGCGAGGCGCGCCAGACCGAGGATCCGATCACCGAGGCGCTGCGGCTGGACGATCTCCGGCTCGACCTCGGCGCGGCGCTGGTGCCGCTGATCTCCTCGACCGATGCGGCGCTGCCGGGCAAGGTGAAAAGCCTGCGGTCGCTCTTCATCAAGGATTTCGGCTTTGTCATGCCGCCGGTGCGGATCAAGGACGACAGCGCGCTGCCGGGCATGACCTATGCGATTTCGCTTCAGGGAGTTGAGACCGCCCGCGGCGAGGTGCGGCCCGGGTCGATGATGGTGATCGACCCCGGCGGCAACGATACCGAGCTGGTGGGCGAACGCACGCGCGAACCCACCTTCGGCCTGAACGCGATCTGGGTCGATCACGGCCGCGCCTCGGAGGCCGAGCTGCGCGGCCTCACGGTGGTCGATCCCGAAAGCGTGGTCACCACCCATCTGACCGAGGTCATCAAGGAGCATATGCCGGACCTGCTGACCTTTGCCGCCACCCAGGACCTGATCGAGGGGCAAAGCAAGGAATACCAGAAACTGCTGACTGACATGTCGAACAAGTCGCCCGCGGTGCTGCTTCAGCACGTGTTGCAGGCGCTGCTGTCCGAAAGGGTGTCGATCAGAAACCTGCCGCGCATCATCGAGGCGGTGGCCGAAGCCGCCGCGACGACCCAGAACCTGCGCGCGGTCGTGGAGCATGTGCGCGGACGTCTGTCCAAGCAGATCTGTCAGTCGCTGGTCGATTCCAACGGATTCGTGCCGGTGATCGTTCTGGGCGCGGAATGGGAGCGTGAGCTGAACAACGCGGTCTCGCCCGGGGCCGAGGAGAGCGCCTTTCTGATGTCGCCGGCGCGGGTCCAGGAGTTCGTCCTGGCGGTCCGGCAGGAGATTCAGAAGTTCGCCGCAGGGGATGAATGGCCGGCGCTGCTGGTGACCCCGGACGTGCGGCCCTATGTGCGCCAGATCCTCGAACGGGTCAGCCCGGTCACCCAGGTGATTTCGCACAACGAGGTGCACCGCAAGGCCTCGCTCAAGACGGTCTCGACGGTGGGGGGCTGAGCGTGGCGCTCGATACCTATGTCGCCGGGATAATCTTTGGCTATGTGCTCGTGGTGGCGCGGATCGGCGGGGCGCTGATGTTCATGCCCGCCTTCGGCGAAACCCAGATCCCGCTGCGCGCGCGGCTGTCCTTCGCGCTGGTGCTCTGCGCCGCGCTCTATCCCGTAACCCCGGTCAGCGCCGAAATGCCCGACAATACCGTGGCCATTGCGCTGCTGCTGGCCTCCGAGGCCACCATCGGCGTCTGGATCGGGCTGGTGGCGCGGGTCCTGCTGTCGGCGATGGATTTCGCCGGCTACCAGGTCGGGCAGGTCTCGGGGCTGGCCAATGCCTTCGGCCCTTCGCTTGGCTCGTTCGAGGGGGCGACGCTGGTGGCGACGCTGCTGCTGATCGGCGCGGTGGCGGCGATCTTTGCCACCGATGCGCACCATATCATCCTGCGCGGGCTGATGCTGAGCTACGTGGTGTTTCCGCCGGGGCCGGTGATGCCCGGTGACCTGGCCGAACAGATCGTGCGCGCGGGGGGCCGCAGCCTGTATATCGGAACCGCGGTCGCGGCGCCGTTTTTCGTGATGGGCGTGATCCTGAACCTCGGCATGGGGCTGGCCAACCGGATGATGCCGCAATTGCCGGTGTTCTTCGTCGGTGCCTCGCTTCTGATCGCCAGCGGGATGCTGGTGCTTTCGGTGGCGATGCCCTCGATGCTCGATTTCTTCGTCAGCCAGTTCACCGACTGGCTCAGCACTTTCAGGTTCTGACGCCATGGCCGAGAACCAGGACCAGGACAAGAGCCAACAAACGCAAGAGCCGACGGACAAGAAGCTCCGCGATGCCCGCAAGCAGGGCGATGTTCCCGCGTCGCGGGAAAGCGGCAACATGATGGTGGTTCTGTCGCTGGTCCTTGTCACCGCCTTCGTGCTGCCCTGGCAGGGGCCGCGCCTTGCCGACGCGCTGGGCGCGCTGATCGAGGGGGCGGGCAGCGTGCAGGTGGGCAACGGCCGCGCCGGGCTGACCGCCCTGGGGCTGGTACTGCAAGACATGGTGCTGACGCTGGCACTGGTTCTGTCGCCGTTGTTCCTGATGATCCTGACCGGCGGCGTGGTCGGCGTGCTGATCCAGGGCGAAACCGTGGTGGCGCTGGACCGGATCAAGCCGAAGCTGTCCAAGGTGTCGCCGGTGCAGGGCCTCAAGCGGCTGTTCTCGGCCAATACGCTGGTGGAATTCGGCAAGAGCCTGATCAAGGTGCTGGTGGTGGGGGGGCTGGCGCTCTGGGTGACGGAACGGGCGGTGCGCGGCATCTGGGAGGGCTCGGGATTTGTGCCGGAGACCTTGCCGGGCTACATGCTGGACGCAACCCGCCGCCTGCTGATCGCCGCCACGGTGTTCCTGGTGCCGGTGGCGATCCTGGATATCCTGTGGAACCGGTTCGACTGGCGTCGCCGCCAGATGATGTCGGTGAAAGAGGTTCGCGACGAGATGAAGGAGTCCGAGGGCGATCCGCAGATCAAGGCGCGGCGTGCCGCGCAGCGGCGCGCCCGATCGCGCCAGCGCATGGCCACCGCGGTGCCGCAGGCCAGCGTGATCCTGACCAACCCGACGCATTATGCGGTGGCGCTGAAGTACGACCAGGGGGTGGACTCGGCCCCCGTCTGCGTTGCCAAGGGGGCCGACCTTATGGCCCGCCGCATCCGCGAGATCGCCTTTGAACACGATGTGCCGATCGTCGAGAACAAACCGCTGGCGCGCACGCTTTTCGACCAGGTCGAGGTCGACGATATGGTGCCGGTGGAACACTGGCAGGTGGTGGCCGAGATCATCGGATTCGTGATGGAGCACAAGAAGAACCGGCATCGCAAACTGCCCGTCGGTTCGGTCCTGCGCACGAGCCCGGAGTGAGGCGCCGCCAAAAGAAAACGCCCCGGCGCGGGACCGGGGCGCGGGGTACTGTCCAGGGGTGCTGGGTTACTTGAGCCGAATTCCGACCAGGTCCTGATCGCCGGGCAGTTGCGACCGTTCGAGGATGATCTTCGACACCGCCCGCGCCCGCACCGGCGACATCTTGGCCAGGATCGGGGCGGCCACGCGTGGCTTCATCTTGGCCAGCACCAGGATCGTCACCTCGATATCCAGATCGTCCATGATCCGCGCCGCCTCGGCCGGCTTCATGTTCTCGTAAAAGCCGATCAAACGCTCGAGATCTTCGGTCTCGGAGGCTTTGACGCGGGCGAGCAGATCCTCGATGTCCGATTTCAGTTCGAGCAGCGCGGTCTTTTCAATCTCAAGTTTCTCGCGGGCGAGGGCGAGCTCTGACTTGCGGCTTTCCAGGTCGTCCCTCTGGGCCGCGATCAGGTCGCGTTCGCGCGACAGCGATTGCAGCACCTCTTCGGGGGTGTCGCATTGGGCCGGGATTTTGGGCACCTTGGCGACGACCTTGGTTTCCTCTTCCAGGATGATGGGCTCGGCGGGCTCCATGTCCACCGCGACCCGTATCGGAAGGTCGGGGCGCGTCATCGCGTCGGAGGGAAAGGGAAGGCCCGGAAGCGAGGTGGCCGCCTTGGCAAAGGCCGCCACAGCGAGGCCGCCCAGAATGAGTTTGGCCCCGAAAATCCGCGCCATCGTCAGGCCCTCGATTCGCTGCGCGAAGTTTCGAAGAAGCGGCGCACGAGATCCTGCTTGTTGCGGACCACCTGCACCCCGGGCAGGCGGCGTTGCGGCTGGCGACGGGACGAGAAGGCCGGCGCGCTGTCGTCACCGGCGTCCTCCTGCGTGGCCAGGCCTTCGGCAAGGTTGTCGCGCAGCGCGGTGACCGAGGACTCGGATTTGTCCACTGCCTCGGAAAACTCCCGCACCAGCGGCTCCAGCTCCTCCAGCGAGGCCATCAGCCGTTGCACCCGGCGCGAGATCATCACGCCGTAGCCCACGCTGCCGATCAGAAGCAGGATGATCAGGATGTCAGTGATCATTGCGGCCATTGGGTATCTCCTCTTCCGGCTCCAGCGCCTCGGTGATGCGAATTGCCGTGTTCCCGTTGTTGCGTTTGCCGATCGCGGCGCGGAACATCGGCGTATCCGCGCAGACGACCGTGGCGTCGTGCTCTTCCTCGATCCAGAGATTGACGGTGTCGCCCGACCTCCAGTTCATGATCTGCTGGATCGAGAGCTGGACCTCGGCCAGCACCGCCTCCAGTTCGATGGTCGCGCGCTCGATCTGGCCCGACAGCTGTTCGCGCCAAGGGCTGCCCTCGTCCGAGGGCTCGCCGAAGTGGATCTTGCCCAGTTTCGGGCGCACCGGTTCCAGCGCGTCATAGGGCATGATGATCTCAAGAACGCCGGTGTTCGCGGCGAGAGCAACGGTGAAATGCAGCCGGACACAAAGGTTGGCGGGCTGGGTCACGGCGGCCGAGTCGGGATCGGTCGCGATGCGTTCAAGCTCCAGTTCGATATCGCCGGCAAGGCTGAAGTTCGATTGCAACTCGTGCATGACCAGCGCGGCAAGGCGCTGACCGAACCCGCGCTCGATCGCTGTGAACCGTTCGGTCTCGCGCGGGCTGTGGCCCTTTGGCGCGCCGCCGAGCATCAGTTCCATCGCGGTCAGCAACAGCGCGGCGTCCATCACCAGCAGAATTTCCCCGTCCAGGCCGGGCGAGGAGCAGACCGCCATCATCGCCGGCATCGGCAGGGCGTCGATCGCCTTGCCCATCGGCACGTAGTCGAGCTGGCTCAGGGTTGCCTCGCAGAGCACGCCGGTCAGTTGCGGCAGCGCGACCGAGATCGAATCGGCCAGCCGTTCTCCGATGATGTCCAGCATCGGCAGCCGTTCGAAGCTGAAATCCGACATCTTGATGATCTCGTCGATCAGATTGCCGTTCTGGGCCTCGGTCTCGTCCTGGGAAAGGATTTTGTTCATGCCGCGCCCCCTATTGCACGATCAGATCGCTGATCAGGATTTCCTGCGGCAGATCGCTGCCGGCGGCGGCGCGGGCGCGTTTGAGCAGCTCGGCCTTCACGTTCAGCACCCCGGCCATGCCGCGCACGTCGGTCTCGTTCAGGCTGCGGGCATAGCCGGTGAACAGGTCGCGCATGAAGGGCTGGCGTTCCTTCATCAGGTCGGACGCGCCGGGATCGGGGCGATAGACCAGCACCAGCGTCAGCTTCAGGAACGCCGGTTCCGGGCTCCCCTTGGCGTCAAAGCTTTCGATGTTGGTCACGATTTCCCCGAACTCCAGGACGCCCTCGCGCACGCTGGCCTCGCCCTCCTCTTCGGAGTCAGCGTCCTGCGCTCCGGCATCGGCGTGGCCATCCCCGGCCGCTTCCGCCGGTGCATGTTCGCCATCGGGCTTTTCGCCCTTTGTTTCATCGACATAGTCGGGTTCGAAACTGGCCGCGTCCTGTTGAAAGGCGATCTTCGCAAGGACAAAACCGCCGCCGAGTGAAGCGACCGAAAGCAACAGCGCAGCCATGAGCAAGGTGCGCGCCGAGCGCGCCTTGCTTTCCTTTACCACGTCCGGCTCGGCGGACGCGGGTCGGGGGGTCTTTTTCACCGGCTTCGCCATGGATCAGACTCGTTCCTTCTTCATGTACATCATCCCGGTTTTTCCTTTTCGGCGCAAGTATTGACATCGTTATTTACTTGGACAGCAAAAATAGAATATCGTGACTGCAAGAACAGATGGGACATTTCCCATGAGGAACGGCGTGCAGGATCTGATCAACAACCTCAAGGCGCTCGGCCGCACCCGCCTGATGATTCTGGGCGGGGTGTCGCTCGGGCTCGTCCTGGCCCTGCTGCTGGGGGTTTCCGCGGTGTCCCGTAAGGACTTCGCGCCCTTGTACAAGAACCTCTCCATGGCTGCGGCCGGGTCGATAGAAACCACGTTGATCGGCGCCGGGTTCGACGCGCGGATGGCCGAGGACGGGGCCAGCGTGTCGGTTCCCCGTAACGATCTGGCCCGCGCGCGGATGGTTCTGGCTGAAAGCGGGCTGCCGATCGAGGGCGATCCCGGCTGGGAACTGTTCGACGACGCCAGCGGTCTGGCGATGAACTCTTTCATGCAGCGGGTGAACCGGTTGCGCGCGATGGAGGGGGAGCTTGCCCGGTCGATCCAGACGCTCGACGGGGTGCAGAGCGCCCGGGTCCACCTGGTGCTGCCCGAGCGCGAGGCGTTCTCGCGCGAACGGCCAGAGCCGCGGGCCTCGATCATCGTGCGGGCGGTTCCCGGACGGACCATCGCGCGCAAGCAGGCGATGGCGATCCGCAACCTGGTCTCCTCCTCGGTCGCCGAACTGGAACTGGGGCGGGTCACGGTACTTTCGGCGAGCGGCGAGACCATCCTGGCCGAGGCCGGCGACGGCGACGGTCAGGCGACGCTGCAATCGGCAAGGGCGGGAATCGAGGATCGTCTCGCGCAGCAGATCCAAAGCATCCTGACCGCCCGCGTCGGTGCCGGAAACGCGCGCGTGCGGGTCAACGTGGATCTCACGTCGGCGCGCGAGGTGATCGTCGAGCAGAGTTTCGATCCGGATCAGCAGGTGGTGCGCGCCACCGACAACCGGACCGAACAACGCTCGGGCACCGACGCAGGCGGCAATGTCGGGGTGGAAAACAATATCCCCGCCGCGCTGACCGATCCGGGCAATGGCGCCTCCTCCACGCAATCCAAGAGCGGCGAGAGCGTGCAGTACGAAATCGGCAACACCCGGCGCGAGGTGGTGCGCGAGGCGGGGGATATCCGCCGGGTCTCGGTCGCGGTGCTGGTCAACGGGATCTACAGCGTCGAAGGCTCCGACGTGACCTATTCCGAGCGTAGTCCCGACGAACTGACCCGGCTGTCCGAACTGGTCAAGAGCGCGGTCGGTTTCGATGACCAGCGCGGCGACACGGTTTCGGTCGATAGCCTGCGCTTCATGGATTACTCGATGGAGGTCGGCGACCCCGTCAGCATGACCCCGATGCAGCGGGTCGGCAACAATATCGTGCCGATCCTGCGCGGGCTGCTCGGGTTGCTGATCGTGGCGCTGGTCATGGTCCTTGGCGTCCGCCCGATGCTGCGCCACTTGCAGCAGGCGGCAGCGCCGGAGTTGCCGAAGGGCGAGGCCGCCGGTGCGCTTGCCGCGCCCGAGGGCGAGGGCGCCCTGCCAGACACTGCATCGGCGGCCGGGGCCGGTGGCGCAAAACCGGCAGGCAAGGGCGGGGTGAACCTTCTCGACGTCTCCGAGGAGACCCGCAACGCGCCCGGTTACACCAGCATCTTCGATCCCGCGCATGATGACGGGGCGCCGCATGAGTATGTCGAGACCCTGGGCGTACGCGGGAGCCTGATCAAGGCCCGCGTCGAGGCGATCCAGGCCCTGGCCGAGGACAAGCCTGACGAGGTGCTGCGCGTGCTGCGCGGCTGGCTGGTGGCAGAGGCTGATGCACGATGAGGATGTTCCTTCGTGATTTCGATGCCGAGGCGCTGGAGGCGGGGCGGACCCAACCCGCGCAGGAGGCGGCCCCGCCCCCCGCGCCGCCGCGCAGCTTTTCCGGCGAGGAGGTCGAGCGTTTGATCGCCGAGGCCAGCGAGGCGGCGCTGCAGCAGGGGCGGGAAGAAGGCGCGGCGGCGGCCCGTGCCGAGGCCGAGGCGGGTCAGGCGGCGCAGAGCGCCGCGGCGCTTGAGGTGATCTCGGCGCGGCTGTCCGATCTGCTGGCACGCGATGGGCTCCATCGCCGTGCGCTGGAGCGCGACGTGGTCGACATGCTGGTCGAGATCGGCGAGCGGATCGCCCCGGAGTTCCTGTCCGCCTATTCCGTCGACCTGGCGCAGGCGCGGATTCGGGCCGGCCTGCGCATGGCGAGCGGAAGTTCGAAACTCACGATTCGGTTGTCGCCGGAGATGGCGCGGATGCTGGAGCCGCAACTGGCGGCGCTGGCACAGTCCGGGGGCATCGAGCCGCCGCCGCAGCTGGACGCCGACCCCGCGCTGGGCGACGGCGAAGCACGCCTCGACTGGGACAATGGCGGCCTTGACTACAGCCTTGAGCGGTCCTGCGAGGCCGCGCTCGCGGCGCTGCGCGAGGCCGCGGCGAAACTGAAAGACGAACAGGGAAAGGTCGGATAAATGTCGGACACGGATACCCAGACACCGCCGGAAGACAGCAACGCCGAAGCCGGTGCGAACCCCACCCCCGAGGCCGGGCAACCGGAAGAGAAGCCAACGCTCAAGGACGTGGCGGCGGCGATGGGCGGCGGGCGCAATATCGACGCGCTGCTGAACGTGCGGCTCGACGTGCGGGTGGTGCTGGGGCGCAGCCGGATGCCGATTTCGGAGCTGCTGGAGCTGTCCAAGGGCTCGGTCATCGAACTTGACCGCAAGGTGGGCGACCCGGTGGACATCATGATCAACGACAGGATGGTGGCCCGCGGCGATCTGGTGAAGGTGAACGGCGACCACATCGGCGTGGCGCTGCGGGAAATCGTCAAAGACTTCATCCCCGAAGTCTGAGGCGCGCGGATGGGCCGGTTCCTCCTGTTCGCCGCGCCGCGGCGCCCGGCCCTCGTCTCGGGGCTGGTGGTTCTTGCGGTCTTGGCGGGGGCCGGTGGCGCCTGGGCGCAGGACACCGACCTCGGCGGGCTGATCCGCGATCTCTCCTCCACCCTGGGCGGCACCGAACCGGGCAGCGATACCGGCGCCAGCCTGTCGGGCCGGCTGATCCAGCTGTTCGCGCTGATCACGGTGCTCAGCATCGCGCCGGGTCTGCTGGTGGTCACCACAAGCTTTACCCGCTTCGTCATCGTGTTCTCGATGCTGCGCTCGGCGCTGGGGCTGAACCAGACCCCGCCCAACATGGTGCTGAACGCGATGGCGCTGTTCATGACCTTTTTCGTGATGCAGCCGGTGTTCGATGACGCCTGGCAAAGCGGGCTGCGGCCGCTGATGCAGAATGCGATCACCGAGGAGCAGGCGATGATGAACATCGCCGAGCCGTTCCGCGCCTTCATGTTCGTCAACACGCGCGACAAGGACATCGCGCTGTTCCAGGACATCGCCGGCGAGGCCGAGCCCGATGTCGTGCCCGACGCGGCCGAGGGGGTAAGCTGGCGGGTGATGGTGCCGGCCTTCATGATTTCCGAGCTGCGCCGCGCCTTTACCATCGGGTTTCTGCTCTACCTTCCCTTCATCGCCATCGACCTGATCGTCGCCTCGGTGCTGATGAGCGCCGGCATGATGATGCTGCCGCCGGTGATCGTGTCTCTGCCGTTCAAGGTGATTTTCTTCGTGCTGATCGACGGCTGGTACATGCTGGCCGGATCGCTGATGCAGTCCTATCTCACCGTGACCGGAGGCGGATAGGACACGGCTGCATGGGGCGTTTTTAAGAATAAATCGACCGGATTTGCTAGTAATCCTTGTATCGCATGGATAGTGCCGGTTAAGTTATCCTTGAATGATTGAAGCAGCCGGGCCCGGTCCGGGCAAATGCCGATGAACCAGTTTTCGCCCTTTCGCAAGCAGACCCGCCTGAGCGGCGCCGAGAAATCCGCGATCCTGTTCCTGTGTCTGGGGGAGGAGCGCGGCGGCCAGTTGATGCAGCAGCTGGATACCCGCGAGATCCGCAAGATCACGCGTGCGATCTCGGCCATGGGGGAGGTCCGGGCCGAGGTCGTCGAAGAGGTGATGCGCGAGTTCGGCGAAAAAATGACCAGCTACGGCGGCATCACCGGCTCGGTCGAGGCGGCGCGCGGGCTGCTCAAGGGCTTTCTGCCCGAAGAACGCGTGGCCGAAATCCTGGAGGAGATCGAGGGCAGCTCGACCGGCGATCTCTGGGGCGATCTGTCGGAGCTTGACGACAAGGTGCTGGCCGACGTGCTGCGCAAGGAGCACAACCAGACCGTCGCGGTGATCCTGTCCCGCATCCGTGCCGATGCCGCGGCCAAGGTGCTGCCGCTGCTGGGCCAGGAGCGCGCGGCGGAACTGGTCGAGCGCATGGTCGCGATGGAGGAACTGCCCATCGAAGCGCTGCGCAGCATCGAGGAAAGCCTGCGCCGCGAGGTGCAGACAAAGGCCGGGCGCAATGCCGGCGCCGAGACCGAAAAGCAGCTCGTCAGCGTGTTCAACAAGCTTGACCCCAAGGTCTTCGAGGGGCTGTCGCGCGAGCTGGAGAAGAAGATCCCGGAGAAATTCCGGACGATCAAGCAGAAGATGTTCGTGTTCCGCGACCTGATAGAGATCGAGGCCGCACCGCTGGCCAAGGTCATGCGCGAGGCGGCCGGAAAGACGCTGCCGCTGGCGCTGCGGGGCGCCGACAGGGACCTGCGGGAACACTTCCTGTCCTCGCTGCCGGCGCGGTCGCGCGATATGCTGGAAGAGGAAATGCGCGGAATGGGGCCGGTAAAGTCACGCGATGTGAAACAGGCCCAATCCGATCTGGTCGAGGCCGCGCTGCGCCTGTCCCAGCGGGGCGAGATCGAACTGCCCAGCGACCACGACGAAGAGATGATCGAATAGGGGCGGCCCGGTCAGCGGTACAGCGAATAGCTGGAAAAGGACACCGGTGCGATATCCCAGGTCACTTCGATAATGCCCGAGCTTAGCGAGGAGGAGCTTTGCAGGATGCTCAGTGCGGCACTGATGGCCGAGAACCCCTGGGGATTGAGCACGTCGGAGATCGCCACATAGCGGCTGATGAGCCGCTCCTGCTCGCCCGGGTCGGACAGTTTCGACAGATCGTACTTGTCGGCCAGGATGCCCGCCTGCTTGTCCACGTCCAGACCGCTCAATTCGCTGGGCAGGTTCAGCGCGGTCTGAAAAAACTCGGTCAGCGTTTCGTTTTTCAGCACGTCGTACCAGCTATCGATGCCGGCGACTTCCTCGCGGAACTCCAGTACCGCGCCGACAGTTTCGTTCTGGTCCGCGTAGCCATTGGCATAGGCCCGGTCGAAATAGAGATCGACGATCCCGTCCTGCCAGGCGGCGTCGCTGAAATCCGGCGCCTGCGCCCCGGCTGCGGTGGTGAATCCCAGGGCGGCGTGCAATTCGCCAAAGCGGGAATCGGTCAGCCGGTTGACCAGCGACGTCTCGTCGCTCGGATCGCTTTCCAGGACCTTGCGGATCATCCCCTTGCCAAAGATCTGATCCTCCAGGTCAAAGGCGCGCATGACGAAACTGTAGACCTCGTAATCCTGCACCAACTCCTTGGGCGAGGTGATCGAGGCGATCCGTTCGCGAAACTGCTCGGCGGCGCGGGCGTGCTGCGGCTGGGTCTTCAGGCTCTCCAGCTGGCGGTCCTGCGTGCTGTCGATGAGGGTCAGCGCCAATTGGCTGTTCAGGCCGGAAATGCTCAGAACCATGCCCCTGTCCCCTGCTACTCGGCCGCTTCGACGGCGCCGGTGCCACCGATCAGCAGCGACATCAGCTCCTCTTCATAGCCGATCACTTGGCGCAGCGCGCGCATCGCCTTGTAGTAGTTGGCCGCCGAAATATGGTTGGCCGCCTCGCAGATGTGCCCGGAAATCTGCGCATTGAAGATCGGGACCAGTTCCGCCAGGCTTTTCTGAATGACCGGGGTCAGCTCCGAACGGATATCGGGGCGCAGCAGGGCCGACTGGATGAAGAAATAGACTTTCTTGACCGGGGTGGCGGCAGAGGCCTCGTCAAGGAGGTCGGCCTCGCGCACGACATCGGCATGGTTCTCGATGGTCAGGCTCTGACGCCGGTCCGCGTTGCGGATCACGCACCCGTTGATGACGATCTTCTCGTTGGGTTTGAGTGTCAGTCGCAGGGCCACGGGCTATTCCATCACTTGAAGGGCGTTTCCACCCAGCGCGCGGATGATGGTCTGGTTGATCGCGATCAGCGGCCCCACCTTGTTTTGCCCCTTCAGGATGCCGGTTGTGTGGGTATCGACCCAGATCGAAAGCGAGATCAATCCCGCGCGCAGGGTCGGCGGAAGCGTGTTCCCCTCTGCGGCCAGATCGTGCTGGAGCGCTTTCCAGACCTGCTGGTTGTTCCAGAGCGCATCGCGCAGACCATCGGCCAGGACGCCGATTTGGTCGATGCCCCGCTCGGCCGAATCGTATCTCGACGCGAACTGTTCCAGGTCGGAGGTAACACGAGATAATACCCGACGCTCGATCTGCCGCGGCGATTCCGTCTCCGAAATCGTCCGCTTGTAAGCGGCTATGCCCATTCAGTTTCTTCCGAATATTTTTTTCTGCCTCGGGTGTCACCGTACCGAAATCCGGTTAAAGCAAAATTAACCCTTTTGATTTTTCCATGTGAATCAAGGAAAAACGACAGGAAACCGGGATCTGTCCATGCCGTCGAAGGCTTGTCGCGGGGCGAATGCGGGGGCCGTGGTCATATTCCCGCGTCGCACGTCATGACAGAATTGAGCTCCGTGATTAGGTATCATCCAGGCCTGACGCAGGACCGGGCCGAAGCGATTTGACGTCAGGGGGCACATGATGAGCGATTTCGACATGACCGACGTATCTGCAGACGAATGGGACGAGCTGCATTTCCCCCGCCCCGAGGAAAACGATTTCGACCATGTGGTGGAACGGGCGATTTCGCGGCGCGGGTTTCTGAGCGGCGTTCTTGCCTTCGGCTCCGGCGCGGCCGCGATGGGGGCCGGCCTGCTCGATGCCACCCCGGCACTGGCGCAGTCTGCCGCCTCGCGCTTTGCGTTCGTCCCGATCCCGGCGCAGACCGATGCCACCGTGCATGTGCCCGCCGGGTATCGTTGGCATGTGGTCGCCCGCTGGGGGGATCCGCTGTTTTCCGACGCCGACCCCTATGACATCACCGATGGCGGCCCGCTTTCCAAATCTGACCGTGTCTTCGGCGAAAACACGGACGGCATGGAAACCTTCAGCTTCCGGGGCCGCCAGCTGATCGCGATCAACCACGAATACGCCAGTCGCAGGGTCAACCTGCCCGCGGGGCAGGGCGGGACTGCTGCCGATGCGCAGGACGTGCGCAAGCTGCAGAACCTGCAGGGTGTCACCGTCATGGAAATCTCCGAGGGGCGGACAGGCTGGAGCGTGGTCAAGGACAGCCCGTTCAACCGCCGCATCCACCACAACACGCCGATCCGGATCGCGGGACCGGCTGCCGGCCATCCGCTGCTGCGGACCGAAGCCGACCCGACCGGAACGCTGGTTCTCGGCACGATGAGCAACTGTGGTTCGGGCAGGACGCCCTGGGGCACCTATCTGACCTGCGAAGAGAACTTCAACAGCTACTTCGGCATGACCGCACCGGATGAGGTCGCCGCAGGTTCGACGCCGGAGCAGGCCCGCTACGGCATCGGCCCGCGGGACTGGGGATATCACTATTACAAATGGGACCCGCGGTTCGATGTCTCCAGCAATCCGAACGAGCCGAACCGGTTTGGCTGGGTTGTCGAGATTGACCCGACCGATCCGCATGCCATGCCGATCAAGCACACCGGCCTGGGGCGGTTCAAGCATGAGAATGCCGAGGTCACGCTGGCGGCCGACGGTCGTTTGGTGGTCTATATGGGCGATGACGAGAGGGGCGAATTCCTGTACAAGTTCGTCTCCCGAGGGGCCTATGTTCCCGGCGCATCGACCGACGGGCTGCTGGACGACGGCACGCTGCATGTCGCCCGTTTCGACGATGACGGGACCGGCGAATGGCTCTCGCTGACGCCCGAGACCACCGGGATGGAACTGCCCGGGATCTGTATCCACACCCGCATGGCCGCTTCGGCGGTCGGGGCCACCACCATGGACAGGCCGGAATGGGTCGCGATCAACCCTTTCGCGGACGAGGTCTATTGCAGCCTGACCAACAACAAGACCCGCGGTGTCAAGCCGAATGCCGGTGGCGACGAAACCCCGGTGAACGGGCCCAACCCGCGCGAGGCGAACCGCTTTGGCCAGATCGTCCGATGGCGGCCAAGGGGCGGCGACCATGCCGCGAACGGGTTCGATTGGGATCTCTACGTGATGGCCGGCAACCCGACCGTGCACCAGGACGCCTACGCCGGGTCGGGGAACATCAACGCGGGCAACCTGTTCAACTCGCCCGACGGCATGGCCGTCGACAGCAGCGGCATGGTCTGGATTCAGACCGACGGCAAGGACACGAACCAAGGCGATTTCGCCGGCATGGGCAACAACCAGATGCTGGCCGGAGATCCGGCAACGGGTGAGATCGTGCGTTTCCTGACCGGGCCGAAAGGATGCGAGGTGACCGGTCTGACCTGGTCGGCCGACCGGCGGACCATGTTCCTGGGCATCCAGCACCCGGGCGGAAGCTGGCCGGACGGAACGGGCCTTCCGCGCTCGGCGGTGATCGCGGTCAAGCGCGCGGATAACGGCCCGGTCGGCTGACCTCCTTTCCCGGCATTCCCGATGATCTGAAACCGCGCGCGCCGCTGGCCGCTCAGGGCCGGGCGGCCGCGCCCTGGGATGCGGCAAAGCTTTCCGCCATATTGAAGAACGCATCCACGATATCGCCCTGCGTTTCCACCAGGGCAAAGGCGGTTTCATGGGTGCGCACCGGGGCCGCCTCCTGGATCCGAAGCCGTTTCACCCCGTCGCGGCGGCTGGTGCCGTTGCGCCACAGGAACCCGAGGCCCAGCCCGTTGACCACCGCCTCGTAAAGCCCGTCGCGGGCATCCAGCGTCAGGAACGGCTCGGGCGCGGGGCCGTGTCGCGCGAACAGCCGGTCGACGAACCGCTGGGTCGAGGAGCCCGCGGCGCGGAAAATCAGCGGCTGGTCGCGCAGATCGTGGACCGAGACCGTTTCCCGCGCCGCCAGCGGGTGATCCGGCGGGGCGATGGCCAGAACCTCGTTCGAGGCCAGGTGGGTGCGCCGGAACCGCGTGTCTCCCGGAACCTCGGGCAGCACGCCGACATCGGCCGCGTGGCTCAGCACGGCGCGGGTGATCTTCTCGTGCGAGCCGGTCTCGACCCGGATGTTGACGCCGGGATAGGCCCGGTGAAAGGCGGCGACCAGCGCCATGCCCGGCATCACGTTGCCCAGCCCGATGGTGATGCGGCCCCGCGCCAGCGACGACCGGCTGCACAGCAGCCGTTCGGCATCGCCATAGGCCTCAGACATGCGCTCGGCCGCATCGCAAAGCTGCTGGCACAGCGCGGTCGGCGCGAGCCGGCCCGCCTCGCGGTGAAACAGGCGCACGCCGTATTGCGATTCGAGCGCGCGGATCTGCGTCGAGACGTTCGGCTGACTGACCCCCAGTAGCCGCGCGGCGCCGGCATAGGACCCGGCCTCCGCGACACTGCGCACGGCATCCAGACGTTGAATCGATAGTGCCATTCCGGGTTTCTCCTGTGTTTGCATGGTCGTTGTTTGGCTTTCCCAAGCTATGACTTTGGATTGTTACAGCCGCGTCACAGCGGTGGCTCAGAAGCGGCGGCAGAACGGCGCACCCCGCGCCTGGCTATGCCCGGAAAGGAGCCCCCATTGGACGCGGTCACCCCCCAACGTGCCCTTGAAACAGGCATTGGATGGCTCAACCCCGCCGATGTCGAAACGGCGGGGCTCGTGCTGTGCGACCTTGATGGTTGCTTGATCTCGGAGGGGCGCGCCTTTGCCGACGCGGCCGCGTTTGCGCAGGCTTGCGGGGCGCGGCTCTGGGTCGTGTCCAACCGCTCGGACACCAGTGCCGAGGCCCTCTCGGCGACGCTCGCCATCCTTGGCCTGCGCGTCCCGGCCGGGCGGATTTTGCTGGCCGGCGAGGTTGCGCTGGAACGGATGGCGCGGGTCGCGGGGATCACGCGGATCAGCCTTTTCGCCGCCGCGCCGCTGGCGGACCGGGCGCGTGCGCTGGGGATGGTCCCGGATGCGCAGGATCCGCAGGCGGTGCTGCTCTGCCGCGATCCGGCGCTCACGGTCGATGGCATGGCCGCGCTGCTGGCGCAGATCGAGTCGGGCCTGCCGTTCTGGGTCGCCAACGAGGATCTGTCGCACCCGGGCCAGGACGGCCACCCGGTGGCCGAGACCGGTGCGCTTCTGGCGGCGCTGCGCGCGATCCGGCCGGGTCTGACCTGGACCAGCCCGGGCAAACCCGATCCGCTGATGCTGCACATGGCGCTGGACCGCACCGGGCTGACCCCGGCCGATGCCGTGTTCGTCGGCGACAACGCCGCCACCGACGGCCGCGCCGCGCGCGCCGCAAACATCCCGTTTCTTCACCTGCAAAGGAGAGCCGCGCGATGACCGACTATCTGCTGCGTGTGGCGATCAAGATGGCGGTGACGCTGTTCGCCATCGTCACCGTGACCTTCGTCGCCACCCGTCTGTCCGGCAACCCGATCGACACCTTTCTCGGCGAGGGGCTGACCGACGAGGGCCGCGACGCGCTGATCGCCTATTTCCAGCTCGACCGGTCGATCTGGCATCAGTATGTCGCCTATCTGCGCGGCGTGGTGTCGGGCGAGTTCGGCCTGAGCTTCATCGAGCGCCGCCCGGTCACCCAGGTCGTGGCCGCGCGCCTCTGGCCCTCGGCGCAGCTTCTGCTGGCCTCGATCGGTCTTACCGCTGCGGTTTCGATCCCGCTTGGCGTGCTCGCCGCGCTCTATCGTAAAAGCTGGATCGGCTCGGCGGTGATGGTGGTGGCGTTCAGCGGCTACGCGGTGCCCAACTTCGTGCTCGCCGTGGTGATGATCCTCACCTTCTCCTACTGGCTGAACTGGCTGCCGGTGGTCGGAAACGGCACCGCGCTGCATTTCATCATGCCGACCATCGCCATGTCCGGGGTGCTGATCGCCGCGCTGACCCGGTTTACCCGCAACGCCATGCTCGACGTGCTGGGGCAGGATTTCATCCGCACCGCCCGCGCCAAGGGGCTGCCGGAGCTGGCGGTGGTGATGCGCCACGGGCTGGGCAACGCCGGGGTGACGGTGATCTCGGTCATCGGGCTGCAGATCGCCAGCCTCGCCGCCGCCGGGTCGGTGGTGGTCGAGACGATCTTTTCCTGGCCTGGGATCGGCCAGCTCCTCGTGACCGCCGCGATCATGCGCGATTACCCGGTGCTGCAGTTCGGCGTGATCGCCGTGGCCGTCGCGGTGGTGCTGATCAACGCGATCACCGATGTCGCCTATGCGCTGGTCGATCCGCGCATCCGTCTTGCGCGCAGCTGAAGGGATAACCGCCATGACCGGCCTTGCCGATATCGTCGCACGTCACCGCCGCCGCCGGGCGGGCGCCGCCGCAGGGGGCGACATCATTCAGAGGATCGCGCTGCTTCTCGCGGTGCTGCTGGCTGCCGCCGCCATCCTGACGCCGCTGATCGCCCCTTTCGATCCGCTGGATCAGAGCCTGATTTCGCGGCTGCGCCCGCCTGCCGGGTTCGACCGCGCCGGCCCCGGCCATCTGTTCGGCACCGACGAGCTGGGCCGCGACGTGCTGTCCCGCGCGCTCTACGGGATGCGGCTGACGCTGACGCTGGCCTTCGTCGGTGCGCTGATCGGGTTGTGCCTGGGCGGAACGCTCGGGGTGATCGCGGGGCTGCGTCGCAGCTGGCTCGAGGATGCGATCATGGCGCTGGTCGACATGCAGATCGCGATTCCCTTTACCCTCGTCGCGCTGCTGGTGCTGGCGGTGCTGGGCTCCAATGTCACCGTTCTCGTCCTGGTGCTGGGGGTCGCGGGCTGGGAGCAATACGCAAGGATCGTCCGCGCCGAGGTCCGCCGCCTGACCGGGCAGCCCTTCATCGAGGCCGCCCGGGCCGCCGGTGCCGGAACAGTCTACATCGCGCGCCGCCACCTGTTGCCCAACGTGGTCTCGCCGCTGGTGGTGCAGTTCACCTTGGCGCTCAGCAATATTGTAATCCTCGAAAGCACCCTGTCCTTCCTCGGCCTCGGGGTGCAGCCGCCGCAGCCCTCGCTTGGTTCGATGGTCGGGCTAGGGCGCGACTACATGCCGACCGCGCCCTGGATCGTGCTCGCCCCCGCCGCGCTCATCGTGACGCTGACCTTTACCGTCCAGATCCTCGGCGACTGGCTGCGCGACCGCGCCGACGTTCGCCTGCAGGAGAGATAACCAAGATCAAGAGCCGTACAAAACGGCCGTCATTCTGTACCGCAACCCTGAACCGGAGACTGAAATGTTCAGACTGCTGCTGACCACCGCCCTTGCCGCGGGCCTCGCCCCCGCCGCATTCGCGCAAGAAATCACCGTCGGCGCTGGCAATGTCGCGCCCTTCCTCGATCCCGGCCGCGATCACTCGAACGTCGGGTCGCAATTCTATTTCAACAGCTTCGACACACTGATCGACCGCGACCATTCCAAGCTGGAGCCCGAGTGGACGCCGGCGCTGGCCACCTCTTGGACGCTGATCGACCCCACCGTGATGGAGCTGAAGCTGCGCGAGGGCGTGAGTTTTCACAACGGCGAGGCGATGACCGCCGACGATGTGGTGTTCTCGCTGAACCGCATGTTCCAGGCCACCTTCCCGCCCTACGTGGTGCGCTCCAAGGACCGGCTGAACAACTTTACCTCGGCCGAGAAGATCGACAATTATACCGTGCGCATCCACGCCGGCCGGGAGGAGCCGCTGTGGGAAACGCTGGTGTCGCTGCAGCAGATCATGATCATCCCCGAGGAGTATACCAAGGCGCTGACCGGCGATCCGAAGGTTGCCGAGGACAGCGATTTCGAAGCCTTCTCGCTGGCGCCGGTCGGGACCGGCCCCTACAGCGTGGCCGAGTTCCTGCCCGGCGAGCGCATCGTCTGGGAGCGCTTCGACGATTTCTGGGGCGACAAGGCGCCGCTGCAACGCGCCACCGTGGTGCAGATCGCCGAGACCGCGAGCCGCGTCACCGCGCTCAAGACCGGCGAGGCCGACATCATCACCAACGTGGCGCCCGACCAGCTGTCGCTGATCGACAGCGACCCCAACCTCAAGACCGAAGGCTCGGTCACGGCGCTGTTCCACGCGATGATCATGAACGCCAACCACCCCGCGCTGAAGGATCCGCGCATCCGCCAGGCGATGAGCTATGCCGTCGACCGCGACACGCTGAACGAGGCGCTGTGGCTGGGCAAGGCCGTGGTGCCCTCGACCCATACCATGAAGGAGTTTGGCGATCTCTACATGCCCGAGCTGACCACCTTCGAATACAACCCCGAAAAGGCCAAAGACCTGTTGAAGGAGGCCGGCTACGACGGTGGCGAGATCGTCTATACCTCGTTCCCGACCTATTACACCAACGGCCTGCTGGCAGCTCAGGCCATCGCCGAGATGTGGTCGGCGGTGGGCATCAACGCCAAGGTCGACGTGCAGGAGAAATGGACTGGCCGCGATCCGCAGATGATGGCGCGCAACTGGTCCAACCCGATGTATTTCGCCGACCCGTTCGGCAGCTTCGGGGTGATGTGGGCGCCGGGCGGCCCCTCGGAAAGCGAAGGCCGCTTCAACACCGACGAGGAGTATGCCGCGAAATGGGAGCGGTTCCGCTTTTCGACCGATGTGGAGGTCCGCAAGGCCGCCTATGCCGAGCTGATGGACGAGATTAAGCAGGACCCGCCGGTTCTGCCGCTGTACCGCCCGTTCGAAAGCTGGGGCATGAAGAAGTCCGTCAACTGGGCGCCGATGCCGGGTCACATCCCCTATGTGCTCGACTTCCGCGCCGGCAGCATCTCGCTGGCCGATAGCTGATCGCACCCGGTCCGGGCGCATCCTGCGCCCGGTCCCCCCTTGTCAAAGACCTTTCCGGAGCCTGAAATGACCCGCATCGCCATCGTCACCGACATTCACCACGGTGCCCCCTCTCATACCAAGCGCGGCGATACCGCGCTGGCTCTGCTTGCCGATTTCGTCGCCTGGGCCAATGCCGAGGCGCCGGATCTCGTGCTTGACCTGGGCGACCGCATCACCGACGCCGACGCCGAGACCGACGCGCGGCTGCAACGGGAGGTAGCCGATGTACTGGCCGGGCTCGACGCTCCGCTGCAGCATATCTGCGGTAACCACGACCGCGACCATATGAGCGTTGCCGAGAACGCCGAGATCCTCGGCGCCCCGCTGGACCACGAGATGATCGACCTTGGCGACTGGCAGCTAGCCCTCTGGCGTGCCGACGCGCGGATCGACCGCAGCGGCCCGCAGATCGGTTTCAACCTGCCCGAGGCCGACCTTTTGTGGCTGTCGCGGATGGCGCAGAACGCCGACAAGCCGACGCTGGTCGCCAGCCATGTCCCGGTCTCCGGTCACGCCCAGCTTGGCAACTATTACTTCCAGCGCAACGAGACCGTCTCGACTTATCCGCAGGCGGACCGGGCGCGGAAGGCGCTGGCGCAGGCGCGGGTGCCGCTGGCCTGTATCGCCGGGCACGTCCACTGGAACACGTTGACCACGATCGACGGCATTCCCCACCTGACCCAGCAAAGCCTGACAGAAAGCTTCACCACCGCCGGGGAGCCGGCCCGCGCCTGGGGCATGGTCGAGCTTGGCCCGCAGATCCACTGGCAGGTGTTCGGCGACGACCCGTTCGAGGCCCGCGTCACGCCCACGGCCATGCGCTGGACCCCGCCGCTGAGGCCGTTCCTGCCGGAGCTTGCAAAAGGATGACGATGACGGCCCCGAACCCGCCGATCCTGTCGGTGAAATCGCTGCGCGTCGCGTTTGGCAGCACGCTGGCGGTGCGGGATCTGTCGTTTGACATCCATCGCGGCGAGACCCTGGCGCTGGTCGGGGAAAGCGGGTCGGGGAAATCGGCGACCGCGCTTTCCATCCTGCGCCTGATCGATCGCGAGGGCGGCCGTATCCTGGGCGGTTCCATCCGCCTGGGCGCGCGCGACCCCGTCGAGGTGACCACGCTGCCACCGGCCGAGCTGCGCGCGCTGCGCGGCGAGCGGATCGCCATGGTGTTCCAGGAGCCGATGACCTCGCTCAACCCGGTGATGCGGATCGGGCGGCAGATCGAGGAAACCCTGCGCCTGCATCGCGGGCTGACCGGCGCGGCGGCGCGGAAGACCGCGCGCGCGGCGCTGGAACGGGTGACCATCCCCGAGCCGGAGCGGCGCCTCGACCAATATCCGCATGAACTCTCGGGCGGGCTGCGCCAGCGGGTGATGATCGCCATGGCGCTGATCTGCGAACCCGACGTGTTGATCGCGGACGAGCCGACCACCGCGCTGGATGTGACCACGCAGGCGGAAATCCTGTCCCTGCTGCGCCGTCTGCAAGCCGAGATGGGGATGGCGGTGCTGTTCATCACCCACGATCTCGGCGTCGTGGGGAAAATCGCAGACCGCGTGGTGGTGATGAAGAACGGATGCAAGGTCGAGGAGGGCCGCACCGGCGACATCTTCGCCGCGCCGCGCCACGGCTACACGCGGGAACTGATGGAGGCCACGCCACGGCTGGGATCCGGCGCGCCGGAGCCGCTGGCAGAGGCGCCTGCCGTGCTCAGGGTGTCGGACCTTGTCACGTCCTACGGGGCGGGCGGCCTCTTTTCGCGCAGCAAGCCGGTCCCGGCGGTGCGCGGCGTTTCCCTGACCCTCGGGCGGGGCGAGACGCTGGGGCTGGTGGGCGAGTCCGGCTGCGGGAAATCCACCCTGGCCCGGTCGATCATGCGGCTGGTGGAGCCGGCGTCGGGCGAGGTGACGCTTGACGGCGAGGCGATCACCGGGGTCAGCCAGGCGCGGCTGAAACCGATGCGCGCGCGGATGCAGATGGTGTTCCAGGATCCCTATGCCTCGCTCAATCCGCGCATGACGATCCGCGATGTGGTGACCGAGCCGGCGTTCCTGCACGGCGCGGTCAATGCGCGCGGGCGCGCCGACATGGCCGCCGACCTGCTTACCCGCGTAGGGCTGCCCGCCGAGGCGGCGGAGCGCTATCCGCACCAGTTTTCCGGCGGCCAGCGCCAGCGTATCTGTATTGCCCGCGCGCTGTCGGTCGGACCGCGGATCATCGTCGCCGACGAGGCGGTCTCGGCGCTGGACGTGTCGAATGCCCGGCGGATCACCGATCTGATGGCCGAGATCCAGCGGCGCGACGGGGTATCCTTCCTGTTCATCAGCCATGACATCGCCGTGGTCGAGCGGGTCAGCCATCGCATCGCGGTGATGTACCGGGGCAAGATCGTCGAGACCGGCCCGACCAACGCGGTTCTCGCCGCGCCGGAGCATCCTTATACCCGCCGGTTGCTTGCGGCGGTGCCACGCATTGCCCAGGTCGACCGCCCCGCGCCCAGCGTGGCATTGCCCGCGCCGCTTCCCGCCTGAGGCGGCGGGTCGTTCTGCGAAGATTTCGTGACAGCGGCACCCGCCCGTTGTCAGCGCGACCGGCTGCGGCCAGACCTCGCGGAAAAGGGTGTGGACCAGATATCTGTCGATCTTTCGGGCGTGACTAAAAGCTTCGACGCCGATGAAATCCGCCTCGAAGGGGCGCGGGTTTCGGCCCCCGGCCTGCATGTCGCGCCCGAGGATCGCAACGTCGGCTTCGTGTTCCAGTCCTGCGCGCTCTGGCCGCATATGAACCTGCGCGGCAACGTCCTCTTTCCGGCCGAGACCAGGGGGGCCGGCACCGCCGAGGCGCGCGGCATCGCCGACCGGAACCTCCGGGCGGTGGATCTGACCGCCTTTGCCGACCGGCATCCGGCGGTGCTCTCGGGCGGGCAGCGTCAGCGCGTGGCGCTGCGGGGGCGCGCGCGGGCCGTGCTGATGGACGAACCGCTGGCCAATCTCGACCCGCATCTGCGCGGCCGGATGGAGGCCGAGATCGCCCGGATTCACAGCGAGTCCGGGTGACCACGCTCTATATCATCCATGACCACCGCGAGGCGATGGCGCTGGCCGACCGGATCGCCGCAGGTTCGGTCATGGCCGAAACGCCCTCTTTCGGGATCACGAACTTCACCTGTGCGCCCTGCATCTTGTTGCGGATCGGCAGGAAGTCGACGACGAAACCATAGAGCTTTTCGCCACCGGCGACGGCCTTGTAGGTGCCGCCATTGCCGCCCTTGGGGTTGGCGCCCTGTTCGCCCAGACCCTTGTAAAGATCCCAGCCGAGATCGGCATTGGCGGTCAGCGCCGCCATGTGGATGGTCGCCGCACCGCTGGTCAGCGGCGAGCGCATGGCGATCCTGCCCTTGGCTTCGGGCTTGAGCAGATCGGTTTAGGAGGTCGGGATCATCTCGGTGGCGGTGTTGTAGACGATGCCGGTGGTGACCATTTCGGTCGAGAAGTAATGCCCCTCGTTATCCATGCTCGCCGGGTCGTAGGCGGACAGGTCGATGTCGGTATAGGGCGTCAGGCGGCCCTCGGCCTCGAGCCTTTCCATGGTGACCATGTCAGCGATCAGAAGGACGCCGGGCGGCGGGCTGTTCGCCTCGAACTCGGCGCGCAGCTTGGCCATCACCTTGGTGGTGCCGTCGCGGAACCACTCGACCTCGACACCGGGGTATTTGCCTTAAAGGCATCGACGGTCTGCTGGGCGTCGGCGTTCGGCTGAAAGGTACAGAGCGCAAGCTTGCCGGAGATATCCTGGGCGAAGGCGGCCTGCGCCAGCCCGGCGGTCAACGCCGCGATCAGAAGCGTGCGTTTCATGGTACAGTGTTTCCCTTGTTTAGGTGCCTCCGTTGCGGGCCGTGTAACGCGCGAATGCTGCGGTTTCTTGACAATCGGGGGCGCGGGCGGCTTCCGCGCACGCTTCGGTTTGGCGAAGGGCCGGGCGGCCTTTATTGATGCCGATCAAGGCGTCGGTCCCGCCCCTGTGTGAGGGATCGTCCCAGGCAACTGCGGCAGGACACATGGGAACGCATCCGGCAGGTTTCACCGTCGAGCACGCCACAGCCACGGGTCGCCTGCGGTTGCGGCATCCGGCCATGCGCGGCAATCATGCGTTGGCGGCGCGGCTGGCCGCGCTGATGCGGTCCGAGGCCCACTGGCTGCGCGCCGAGGTGCGCGCGCGCACCGGCAGCATCATCCTGCATCACGACCCCGCGCATGCCCGCGACCGCGTGCTGCATCGTCTGGGCGAGCTTGTGGCGCAGGCACGCGAGGGGGCCGCGCCACCGCCGGCCGCGACCGCGCCGCTTGCCCCCCGGGGCGCCGAGGAGACGCCCTGGCACAGCCTGTCCGGGCAGGACATCGCCCGGACCTTGGAGAGCGACGGCAAGCACGGCCTGACTGCGGGGGCCGCCGCCGGACGGCTGGCGCGCGAGGGGCGCAACCTGTTGCCGCAGCAGGCGCGCCCCTCGCCCCTGGCCCGCCTGGCAGAGCAGTTCAACAGTATCCCGGTGATGATGCTGGCCGGTTCGGCCGTCGTTTCCGTGGTGAGCGGCGGCACCGCCGACGCGGTGGCGACGGTGACGGTGATCGCGGTCAACGCGGTGCTGGGCTATGTCACCGAAGGCCAGGCCGAGGCAGTGATCGAGGCGCTGACGGTCGATGACGTGAAGCGTGAAACGGTGACGGTGCTGCGCGATGGCATCGAGATCGAGATTCCCGCCGCCGACCTGGTGCGCGGCGATCTCTACCGCGTCGGGCCCGGCATGCAGCTGATGGCCGACGCCCGGGTGATCCAGGCGCGGCGGCTGATGGTCGACGAGGCGGCGCTGACCGGCGAGACCCTGCCGGTGGAGAAAGTCGCCGAGGCGGAAATTGCGGCAGATGCGCCGATCGGTTCGCGCCCGACGATACTGCACACCGGAACCATCGTGACCGAGGGGCGCGGCACCGCGATGGTGGTTGGCACCGGGCAGAACACCGTCGCCGCCCGCATTGCCCAGCTCAGCCGCGAGGCGCAGCGCCCCCGCGCCCCGGTCGAGGCCGAGCTTGACCGGCTCGGCGCGCGGCTGGCCTATCTTTCTCTCGGGGCCTGCGGGCTGCTGTTCGGCGTCGGCTGGATGCGCGGCTATGCGGTGGCCGGGCTGCTGCGCGACGCGGTGGCGCTGGCGGTGGCGGCGGTGCCCGAGGGGCTGCCTGTGGTGGCGACCACGACCATGGCGCTCGGGCTGAAACGGATGGAGCGGCGCGGCATCCTGATCCGGCGGATCGACGCGGTGGAATCGTTGGGCGCGCTGCAGACCATGTGTCTCGACAAGACCGGGACACTGACCCAGAACCGGATGCGCGTCGTCGTCGCCGCGCCGGGGCTGGCCGAGGTTGCCCTGACCGATCTCACGGCGCTGGGCCCGCTGGCCGAGGCGGCGGCGCTCAACAACGATGGCATATATGGCGCCGACGGAGCCACGGGCTCGACCGCGACCGAGCACGCCCTGCTGGAATTCGCCGCTGACTGCGGTCTCGACATCACCGCGCTGCGAATGCGGTTTGCCCGTGTCGGCGACATTGCCCGGGCGCCGGATCGGCCGTGGATGGCGACCACGCATGATACCCGCAGGAACCAGATGATCGTCAAGGGCGCGCCCGACGCGGTGCTCGCGCGGTGTACGCGCCTGCGCATCGGCGACCGAACGCGGGCTTTGACCGGGGCCGACCGCGCCATCATCGGTGAATTGAACGAAACCCTCGCCGCGCGCCCGGCGCGGCTGCTCGGATTTGCCGAGGGGGCTGCGGCGCAGGCCGAGGAGGACATCACCGGCCTCACCTGGCTTGGGCTGCTTGGCATGGTCGATCCGCTGCGTCCGGGGGCGCCCGATTTCATCGCCGCGCTGCACCGGGCGGGGCTGGAGACGGTGATGATCACCGGCGATCAGTCCGCTACCGCCGGCGCCATCGCGCGCGAGCTCAACCTCGCCAACGGCGCCCCGGTCCGCATCGTCGATTCGCCAAGGATCGCCGACATGGACCCGGCATTGCTGTCCGGGCTGGCGCGCAAGGCGCATGTCTTTGCCCGCGTCAGCGCCGACCAGAAGCTTGCCATCGTGCAGGCGCTGCAGGCCGCCGACCGCATCGTCGCCATGACCGGCGACGGCGTCAACGATGCGCCTGCGCTCAAGGCCGCCGACATCGGCATCGCCATGGGCGCCTCGGGCACCGACCTGGCGCGCGATGTCGCCAACGTGGTGATCCGCGACGACGAGCTGTCCACACTGATCGACGCCATCGGGCAGGGGCGCACGGTCTATCGCAACATCCGGCGTGCGCTGGAATTCCTGGTGACGACCAACATGTCGGAAATCGTGGTCAGCATGGTCGAGGCGGTGCATGGCCCGGGCGAGCTGGAAACCCCGATGGAGCTGTTGTGGATCAACCTCGTCACCGACGTGCTGCCGGGTCTCGGGCTCGCGCTGGCCGATCCCGACCCGGACGCGATGAACCGCCCGCCGCGCAGGGCCGGTGAGCCGATCTTTCCGCCCGAGCATATCCGCCGCATGGGGATCGACAGTTCGGTGATCTCGGCCTCGGCGCTGACCGCCCATTTCATCGGTCTCAGCCGCTATGGACCCGGGCCGGAGACACGCGGCATGACCTTTCTGGCGCTGTCGCTGGGGCAGTTGCTTTACACGATGACCTGCCAGCGCGGCGACGTGCGAAAGCTGACCCCGACGAAACTGCTGGAGAACCGCGCGCTGGATCTGGCGGTGCTCGGCTCCGGCGCGCTGGCGGTGCTGCCGTTTTTCGTACCGCCCCTGGGCCGGCTTCTGGGGGTCGCGCGGCTGGGGCCGGCCGATACCGCCGTTGCCATCGCGGCAGCGGCGTTTCCCGCCGCCTCGGTCCTGTTCCGGCGCGGCGTCGAACTGGACCTGCACCCGCTCGAAGAAGAGGAGGCGGCGACATGAGGAATTTCGTCCTGACGTCGGAGTCGGTCACATCCGGCCACCCCGACAAACTGTGTGACCAGATCAGCGACGCGGTGATCGACGCCTGTCTGTTCGCGAACCCCACCTCACGGGCGGTGGCCGAATGCGCGATCAGCTCCGGCGTTGTCTTCCTTTCGCTGCGTGGCGTCTCGGACCCGCCCTGCGACATGGCCACGCTGGCCCGGGGGGTGATTGCCGACGCGGGCTATGACCTCTCGGGGACTGCGGCGCCGACGGTGATGCTTGATCTCGATCCCGACGGGCTGGCGCGGCCGGATGCACCGCGCGCACAGATGACCACTGCCTTTGGCTACGCCTGCGACCACACGCCGGAGGCCATGCCCTTTGCCCAGTGGGCGGCGCATCGGCTGAGCGGTGCGCTGGCCCGGGCGCGGTGCGAGGGGCGGTTGTCCTGGCTCTCGTCCGATGCGCAGGCGCAGGTCGCGGTCCGGTTTGAGAACCGCAGCCCGGTCGCCATTCCGGCCATTGCGCTGGCCTTCGGGGCGGATACGGACCTGACGCCGGTCCAGATCGAGGCGGCCTTGCGCGTCGAGGTGCTGGAGCCCGCGTTCGACGGCGCGCGGCTGGTGCCGAGCGCCGCCACCCGCCTGGTCTGCGTCCCCATTGCCGGGCGCACCGGGCCAGAGGCGCATTCGGGCCTAACCGGGCGCAAGATCGGTGACGACACCTATGGGGGCCACTGCCGGCAGAGCGCCACGGCGCTGAGTGGCAAGGGGCCCGACCGGATCGACCGGAGCGCGCAATACGCCGCCCGGCAGGCCGCGCGCTGCGTCATTGCCGCCGGACTGGCGCGGGAATGCGAGGTTCAACTTTCCTATCTGCTGGGCGACGAATCCCCGGCCTCGGTCGAGGTCGATACCTTCGGCAGCGGCGGGGTTGATGACGCGGCGCTTTCCCGACGGCTGTCAGAGGTGTTCGATTTCCGTGCTGGGGCTGTCGCCGAACGGCTGGGTCTGGCGCATCTGCCGACAGAGCGCGGCGGGCGGTTCTTTCGCGATCTCGCCTGCGGCGGGCAGATGGGGCGCAGCGACATCGACACCCCGTGGGAAGTGGTTTCCGCCGCCGCCCGTCTGGCCTGAGCGGGCCTATTTCCTGGCGCCGCGATCCAGCGCCGACAGCGCCGACATCAACAGCGTGGTCGCTGGCCCCGCGAGTTTGCCGCGGCTGGCCTGAAACGCCGCGATGACCGCCAGCAAGAGCGCGATGGACGTATTCAGATCCAGCGCGCTGTTGGTGCTCTGCTTGAGCTTCATGTCGGCCTGCAACATGCCGAGCTGCGCGACCTGACCGATCGGCGGCGGCGGGGCAGGCGCGCGCACCCGTGCGATGCCCTGCGCCTCCATTGCCGCAAAGACGGTTTCGGGATCGGCGTCGAATTCAAGGATCAGGCTGCCGGTGTTCGGCCGCGCCAGCACGCGGGAGATACCGGGCAGCGTGACCACCCTGTCTGACAGAGCCAGAAGATCCTCGGCCTCCATCTCCTGCGACGGGCGCAACCGCGCGCGCCCGGCCACGGAATGGTGGCACTCCAGCGTGACCAGCTTATCCGGCATCCCGCACGCCCGATGCCGCGTCCGGCTCTGCCGCCTCGGGCTGCGCTTCGCGCGCCGCGACCTCGGCCTGGAACTCGGCGGCCAGGTCTTCCATGTGTTCGTAGACTTCCGATCCGGCCTTGCGGAATTCGTCCCAGGCGGTGGCGCCGCTGCGCACGGCAGCGCGTTTCAGCGGCTCTCCGGCCCGGGCCAGCGCCGCGGCTAGGCCCGGCACCAGCACCAGCGCCCCGACAGCGACGGCGGCCCCGATCACGTATTTCTTGTCCATCCCGGCTCCTTTCGCCATGCGAAAATCCTAATATGTACAGACTGCCAGATGCCACAGCGAAATGACAACAATGCTGCAGACCCGAAGCGGGCGCGCGCCGGCCCGGCCGGCGTCACAGCCGCATCCGGGGCACGTCGTTGGGATCGAGGCGCAGCTCGATCAGCAATGGTCCGTCGCGGGTTTCGATCGCCTCGACGGCGGCTTCCAGATCGTCGTTCGATTGAACGTGGACGCCTCGCCCCCCCAGCGCGGTCGCCACGTCCGAGAACCGCGGCCACTCGAACTGGGAAAGGCCGGGGTCCATGCTGCGGTCGAGGAACTGGATGTGCTCGGCGCCATAGGCGGAGTCGTTGCAGACGATGACGATCAGGTCCTGCTTCAGGCGGACGGCGGTGTTGAATTCGTTCACCCCGCCCATCATGAAGCCGCCATCGCCGGTGAACAGCACGACCGGCCGGCCGGCCGCGGCAAGGCTCGCGCCGATCGCCTCAGGCACGCCAAGGCCGATGGAGCCGAAATTCGCGGTGACGATAAAGCTGTGCGGATCGGGCGCGGACACCCGGCACCAGACCTCGGTCATGAAGCGGCCGCCATCGGTTGTCAGGACCCGATCCTTGGGCAGCGCCTGTTCGAGCCGGTCCAGCGCGTAGACGAAATTCACGTAGCCGGGCGCGGATTTCTCGGCCTGTCCCGCCGGGTGCGCCGTCAGTTCCGCCATGTCCAGCTCGCCGGTAAAGGCGGTGGGCGCGATCTCGGCCTCGTCCAGCCAATAGACGATATTGTCGGCGGTCAGCCCCGCATCGGCCACAAGCGCGGCATCCGGGTGGAAATTCTTGCTGACCTCGGGGACGCTGTTGTTGATCTGAACGACGCGCTTGCCCTTCATCAGAGCACCCTTGTCGGTGGTGAAATAGTGCAGGCTGGTGCCGAAACAGACGACGCAATCAGCCTTGGCGATCACCTCATAGGCCGCCGGGGTGCTGAGCGTGCCGAAAATATCCATGTTGTAGGGGTGGCGGTTGAACAGCCCCTTGGCCTTGAGCGTGGTGGCCAGCGGCGCCTCCAGCCGGTCGGCCAGGCGGATCAGCTTGTCGCGGGCCCCGGCCGCCCCGGCCCCGGCCAGGATGACCGGGCGCCTGGCCGAGGCGATCATGCCGATGGCCGCGTCGAGGTCGTCGCCCTCGGGCACATAGGCCGGCGCGTCGAAGGCCTGGAACACGGTCTTTTCATGGGCCACTTCCTGCCACATGAAATCGGACGGCATGTTCACGACGATGGGCCGCTTCTCCACCCGGGCGCGGTAGAACGCATGGGCGATGTCATAGGCCGCGGTCTCGGGCGCGCGGATCTGCTCGAACCCGGCGCCGGTGACCTTGACCAACTCGCGCTGATCGATGTTCTGCAGGTTCTGCGGCGTCATGACCGGCGTATCGCCCGCCAGAAGCACCATCGGGATATGCCCCCGCGCCCCCTCGGTCAGGGCGGTGGTGCAGTTGGTCAGGGCCGGGCCGTGCGTCACGGTGGCCACGCCCACCCGGCCGGACACATGGGAATAGGCCAGCGCCATCAGGACCGAGCTGCCTTCGAAGGCGACCGGAACGAAGGTGCCGGCGCAGGCGCGGACATAGTGATCGACCATGAACAGGTTCGCGTCCCCCATGAGGCCGAACATGGTGTCGATCCCATGATCCTGGATGGCGCGCGCAATCGATTGGTACGTGTAGGTTTTCGCCTCGGCCATTGTTCTCCGCTACCTTTTCGCATGTTCAGGGGCGCCGGCCCTCTGCTGGGGTTCCGTTCCTCGTGTCCCTCCGGCCCCGTTCGGCTGCCTGTGAGGCGAGGCACCGGATGGACTCGATCCGCTGTGGTCTACTGTCGAACCCTGAGGCATAGGGCAACCCGGTTGCAAGCCCCGGCGGTGCGGTCGTTCCTGGTAATTCGCCTGTCGCACCTTAGAGGGAGCCGACCTGAGCCGGCGGCGACGCATAAAGCGTCCCGCGCCCGCGCTTGCGTCAATATCCCTTATGACCCTTTTGGGTTTGCCCCCTGGATCGGATCGGGCTGCGCCGGATCATCGCTGTGGTTTGAAAGAGACCCAGGGATGGGGCGACCTCCCCCCTGTCTCGGACCAATCGCCGAAGACGCGCCTCGACGGGATCATGGCAGAGAGGGGCGAGCTTTGCGGTGAGCCCGGCCCGGTGCGATGGTTCCGCCTGACAACCATGCGACGTGCGATTTCCACGCAAGTGGTGCAGGACGAACGAAGATTCTCCGGGTTGTCACATCGGTTTCGCAATATCGTGTGAAAACGAGGCGTTTCGCGTTGAACTATAATTTGACCATTTGGTCCAATGCGAGCACTCTTTCCGGAATCACAGAACACAACAGAGAGGACACCCCATGACCCGAACCATTCTGCTGGCCAGCACCCTGCTGGCGGGTCTCGCTTCCATTGCGCAGGCTGACACGCTGCGCCTTCTGACCTGGGGCGGCTACGCACCCGATGACGTGGTGGCGATGTTCGAGAAACAGACCGGCCACACCGTCGAAGTGACGAAATCCAACAACGAGGAAATGATCGCCAAGCTGCGCGCAACCGGCGGTGGCGGCTTCGACCTCGCGCAGCCCTCGCAGGACCGCGTGATGGGCCCGCAGATGGAATTCGGCATCTACAAGCCGATGGATGTCTCGAAGCTGGACCAGGACCAGTTCATCCCGTCCATGCTGAAGGCCACGATGGCAAACACCACGGTGAAGGGTGACGTCTATGGCGTGCCGCATGTCTGGGGCACCTCCGGCCTGGTAATGAACACCGCCGAGGCCGGAGACATCGTCAAGGATTACACCGACCTTTGCGACCCGGCTGTCGCCGGCAAGGTGTCCTACCGCCTGAAACGTCCGACCCTGATCGGCTTTGCCTTCGCCATGGGCGAAGATCCCTTTGCGGCCTACGGCGACGAGGCAAAATACAAGGAGATCATGGGCAAGGTCGAGGCCAAGCTGGTCGAGTGCAAGGCCAACGTCAAAACCTACTGGGGCGGCGGCGACGAGCTGATGAACCTGGTCCGCTCGGGCGAGGTGACCGCGTCCATGGCGTGGGATACCGGCGGCTGGAAGCTGAACGACGACAACGCCGACATCACCTTTGTCGCGCCCGCATCCGGTGCCCTGGGCTGGATCGATACCTTTGTCCTGCCCGCCAAGGGCCAGGCCGATGATGTCGCCTATGCGTGGATCAACTTCGTGATGCAGCCGGAAATCGCGGCCATGATCACCGCAGCGGCAGGCAACTTCACCGCCTCTGCCGGGGCAGACGAGTTCGCCGAGGCCGGTCTCAAGGCCAAGTATCAGGCGAGCTTTCCGCAAGAGGCCATCGACAACATCAAGTGGTATCCGCCGGTCCCCGCCGGGCTGGAAACCATCGAAGGCGAAGTGCTGGACCGCGTCCAGGCTGCCAACTGACCATCCGGGCGGCACCCTTTGCCAGGTGCCGCCCCCTTTTACGGAATACACATGACCCCTGATCTGGAGTGCGTCGATCTCGTGAAGCGATTCGGCGATACCACGGCTGTCGACAACGTCTCCTTCTCGGTGCCGCCGGGCAGCTTCTTTTCAATCCTCGGGCCTTCGGGCTGCGGCAAGACCACGATCATGCGCATGATCGCGGGCTTTCTCGACCCGACCTCGGGCGACATCCGGATCAAGGGCGGCTCGGTGCTGGATACGCCGCCGAACAAGCGACCGGTGAACATGGTGTTCCAGCATCTGGCGCTGTTCCCGATGATGACCATCGCCGAGAACATCGGCTACGGTCTGCGCCGTCGCGGCATGTCCAGAGACGAGATCGACCGCAAGGTGGACGAGGCGCTCGACCGCATCGGCCTGCCGGGGATCGGCGGGCGCAAGGTGGACGAATTGTCCGGTGGGCAGAAGCAGCGCGTGGCCATCGCCCGCTGCATGGTGCTGGAGCCGGATGTGCTGTTGCTGGACGAACCGCTTGGCGCGCTGGACCTGAAGCTGCGCGAGCACATGAAGGTGGAGTTGAAAGCACTTCAGGCCGCGTTCGACACCACCTTCGTCTACATCACCCATGACCAGTCCGAAGCGTTGGTCATGTCCGACCAGATCGCCGTGATGAACGCTGGACGGTTCGAGCAAGTCGGCAGCGGGCAGGATCTGTACTATCGGCCCGGTACACCCTTTGTCGCCGGGTTCATCGGCGAATCGAACCGTTGGAAAGGCCGCATCGAGCGGGCCGAGGGCGGCGTGATGCAACTGCGCACCGATACCGGTTTGGCCATGCGCGCCGCCGGGGCCGCCCTGTCCGAAGGCGACAACGCCGAGATTTTCGTCCGCCCGGAAACGATCCGCCTTGCCGGCAGCGCCGAGGCGCTGTCGCGTTTCGACAACCAGTTGAAAGGTACCGTCACCAGCCTCCTGTTCAACGGCGCGGCCTCGCGCGTGCTGGTGCAGGACGATGCGGGCGAGATCCTGGAGGTCACCCTCCCCCAGTCGGGCGAATTCGCGTCGCTGAAACGCGGCGACACGGTGCATATCGGCTGGGCCGCGGATCAGGCCGCCTGCTTCGGGGCCGCGTGATGCGCCACCAGTCCCGCATCGCGTTCATCCTGCTGCTTTCACCGCTGGTGCTGTGGCTCGGCCTGCTCATTCTCATTCCGCATGTCGACATGCTGCTGATCTCGCTGCGCGAACGCGTCAGCTTCGGCGTCTACGAGACCAGCCTCACGCAATACAAAAAAGCCCTGACAGAGCCGCTCTACCTGCGCACGTTCTGGCGCACCGCGGTCATGTCGGTGCTGGCCACGGCGATCACGCTGCTCATCGCCTTTCCGGTGGCCTATTACATCGCCAAGATGGCAAAGGGGCGATTGCAGCAGGTGCTCTTCATGCTGTGCCTGATCCCGTTTTACGTGTCGGAACTGGTGCGGACCTTTGGCTGGATGATCCTGCTGCGCGAAACCGGCATCGTGTCGAACCTGCTGCAATGGACGGGTCTGGCGGATCAGCCGGTGGAACTGCTTTATACGGATGCCACCATGATGGTCGGCCTCGTCTATACGTCGATGCTGTTCATGGTGGTGCCATTGGTGACCACGCTCGAAAGCCTCGACGACAGTGTGATCGAGGCGGGCTACGACCTTGGCGGCAACGGCCTGTCGGTCCTGCGCGAGATCATCATCCCCCATGCCATGCCCGGCATCGTCTCGGGGTGTATCGTGGTCTTCATGCTGTCGCTGGGCAACTACCTGACGCCGACAATGCTGGGCGGCAAGGACAGCCTGTGGTTCACCGAGATGATCTACAACCAGTTCATCGTGCGCTCGAACTGGGAACTGGGGGCCGCGTTCGGATTCATGCTGCTGGTGCTGTCTTCCGTGATCGTCTGGGGGATGCTGCGGCTGACCGGGCGGACGCTGAAGGAAACGATGGGGTGACCGAATGATCCCGACAATCCCGCAATCCCGCGCCTTTCGCCTGGTCTATGGCGGCTACGTGGCACTGTTCTTTCTCTACCTCGCCCTGCCGCTGACCGTGGTGGCGGTTTTCGCCTTCAACGACAGCCAGTTCCCCTCGCTGCCGTGGGAGGGGTTCACCTGGAACTGGTTCTTTGGCGAGGAGCGCCCGCAGATCGGCGTCTTTCACGAACGCGGCATCCTGCGGGCGGTGGGCACCTCGGCCTTTGTCGCGGTCTGCGTGGCGGTGCTTTCGGTCGGCGTCGGCACCACCAACGCCTTCCTGTTCAACCGCTACGATTTCCGCGGCAAGGGGCTGCTTTACGTGCTGATGCTCTTGCCGCTGGTGATCCCCGGCATCGTGCTGGGCATCTCGATCCTCGTGTTCTCGTCGACGCTGGCCAACGGCGTCTGGGATCTGGCGCAAATGGACATCCAGGCACTGCGCCCCGGCCTGCTGCTGGTGATCCTCGGGCAGTTCAGTTTCATCACGACGATTGCGACACTGGTGATCTCGGCCCGGCTGCAGAAGTTCGACCGCACGCTGGAAGAGGCGGCGCTGAACCTCGGGGCGGACCGGTTGACGGCGGTGCGCACGATCACGCTCCCCTTCCTCGCCCCGGCAATGATCGGCGCGGTGGTCGTGGCCTTTCTGATGAGCTTCGAGAACTTCAACACCACCTTGATGCTGGTGGGCTCCGACGCGCCGCTGACCATCGCCATGTTCGACCGGCTGAAAGAAGGCTCAACCCCCCTTCTGAACTCCGTCTCGCTGCTCCTGATGCTGGGATCGTCGCTGCTGGCGTTGCTGGTGATCCTGTTCCAGCGCCGCCCATGACCGCCGCCAGATAAGCTCGGCCTGTTTGGTTTTGAAGAAGGTGAGGAGGATCAGAAAACAATGTGGGGCACTGTTTTCCCGACGCAGGACTGCCGCATGGTCACAGCATTTACCCTTGCCGATCATCGAAGCCTTTGACCTGCATGTGTGAAGTCTGTCCTCTATTGACTGGATCCGGCCCCCCGTTGCCCTGACGGTGGCTGTCGGCGATTGGCCCGGATCGAACCTACTGGCCTCACCGGGTGAACCCCCTTCAGGGTCTGCGCAACAGATCTCAACTGGGGAGCCATCGCCCTTTCGATCCGGCGGACAGGTTGCAAGCCAGAGATGAACCTGCCGGAAGCCGCCCTATTCAGGCTGCCGGTCTGGTGGCGTTTTCCTGTATCGGCCCGAAGGCTTTGATCCGATCCTTTGCAGGAAGGCCGGCTCGGCAGCTGTCGACAGGATCATGGTCAGAAACCGATCGACCAGGTCGATCGACCGGCGTGTCGGTTTGTAGAAAACGCCAATCTGTCGTTCGATGGGAACATCGGGTACTTCCCTGAATGTCAGGGACTTGGTCAGATCCGAAATCGCCAGCGACTTGGGCAGAATGGCAATGGACGATCCTGTGGCGACGAAGGACAGGACCCCCATCAACGAAAGACACTCATGGCGCCAGTCGGGGTAAACCTCTCGCGATCTCAGGGCGCTTTGGATCTGCAGCCAGTTGCCGCTGCTCGAGGAGTTGTAAGAGACGGGGAAGTCCTCGAGCACTTTCCACCCAATCCGGTCCTCCTGAGCGAGAACGTGGTTGTTGGAGAATGCGACGCAAAGTGGCTCGGAAAACAAAGGCACAAACTCGGTTTCTTCGGGCCGGGTCATGGCGATGCCGATCCCGAAATCCACATCTCCGTTCGCGACGAATTTCACCACAGTATCGGAATTCGCCTCATGCACCGAAAGGCGCACCAGCTTGTATCGGGCGCTGAAGTTCCGGGCCACCGGGATGACCAGCGGTTCGATCAGCGACGGTATCGTCCCGACCGAAATGGTCCGCCCGGTGGCGACGCCAACCTCCCGCGTGCGTTTGACCATCTTGTCGTTCAACGCCACGATTTGCTTCGCATTTTCGAGGAATTCGACACCGACAGGGGTCAGCGTCACCTTTTTCTGCTTGCGATCAAGCAATTTGACCCCGAGGTCGGCCTCAAGCGTCGAAATACGCCGGCTCAGCGCCGGCTGTGACAGGTTCAGCGCATTCGCAGCGGCATGGAAGCTGCCCATGTCGTTCAGGATGACAAAGCATTCCAGCGTCGACAGGCGCATTTGCCGGCTCCTCCGTGTCGGGCCCGGTCAGCCCGTATCATGCAAATTTTGCATTATTTCATTAATTTAATGCAATAGACTGCAGGGCCCATTGGCGCAATCCTCCGCCTGCACAGAACGGAACGGCCGGACACAGGCCGCCACGCAGACAGGAGAGGACACCCAGATCATGACCATGCATTCCCTCATCTCGGGGCTTTCGGGCATTGCCCTCGTGGCCGGCTTGTCGACGGCCGTCATGGCAGACACGACCCAGCTCAACATGGGTGGGTCAACGACCACTTCGGGATTTTACCCTTATTACACGGCCATCGCAAAAGCGGTCAGCGACGCCAGCGACGACCTCAACGTCACTGTCGTGTCGCTGGGTGGTTTTGCCAAGAACGACAAGGCGATGCAGCGCGGCGAGATGGATTTTGCCGGGTTTTCCGCCAACCTGATCGAAGATGCCATCGCCGATGGCTATGACAAATACCGTGTCCTGTGGTGGGCCGTTCCGTCGTTCCAGAACATCATGGTACGCAAGGATTCGGGCGCCACGACCATGGCGGATCTGAATGGCAAGTGCTTCAACGCGGGTGTACCGGGTGCGACCGCCCAGAAGGTGATGCTGCGATCGCTGAAGGCCGCCGGGCTTGCGCCGGATATCCAGCTTTCAGACAGCAAGGCCTCCATCAAGGCGATTCAGGACGGCCGGTGCCTTGGCCAGATGAAAACCATGGGCGGCAAGACGCTCGACGGGGCGACGGCCGCACTGAATGTTACCACCCCGCTCTGGCCGATCGGCTGGACCGAGGAGGAGAAAGCCGGGATCAAGGCGGAAATGCCATGGATCGATTTCGGCACCGTTCCGGCCGGTGTGGTCAAGGATGCCCCTTCCTATGACGTGAATGTCATGTGGATCGGCTTTGTCGCGACCAGCGAGATGGACGAAGAAACCGGATACGAGATCACCAAGGGGATGTGGGACAGGATCGACGATCAGCGTGTGGCGTATCCCGGCCTTGGCGACCGCGATCTGCCCAGGATAACGATCGATAAATCCGCGACGCCGTTGCACGCCGGTGCGGTGCGCTTCTACCGCGAGATCGGGCTGGATGTGCCCGAGGCGCTGATCCCGCCCGAGATGAAGTAAGCCACCCTCTTTTGTAACCAACGCTGCGCCGCATGCCACGCGTGCGGCAATGACAGGGGCTCTCCGTTCGGCACCGCCGTCCGGGGAGCCATGACCCAAGCCAGGAGAGGCCCGCATGGCTGGCGCGCAGTATATCGACGTAAATCCCCAGTTTCCGAACGAGGATGAGGCCGCAGAAGCCAACCTGCACCGGCTCGGCCCGGCGGGCCGCGGCATCCTGAAGGCGGTGACGCTGGCCCTTTTCGGGTTTGTCGCCTACACGACCTATTTCGGGCAACTGCCCAATATCCGGCAATATGCGCTTATCATCTTTGTCTGTTTCGCAATGGGCTTTGCGGTCATTCCGGCCAGAGACCGCGATCGCGGCGGCATCCCCTGGTATGATTGGCTGGCAATAGCGGCGGTCGGGGCGGCCTGCCTGAACGTTTTCATCCATTACTGGCCGATCATGTTCGACGACTACGAGCCCGGCCCACGGGACTGGGGGCTGGGCGTCGTGATGGTCGTCGCCTCGGCAGAGCTTTCGCGCCGGTCTATCGGATTGGCATTCACCGTCCTTATCGCTGTTTTCGTTGCCTATGCACTATTCGGAGATCGCATTCCCGGAACGCTCGGCCACGGCGGCGCGCGACCGCAATCGTTGATCGAAATGCTCTATCTATCGACGGATGGCGTCTGGGGCATGCTGACCGACATCTTTACCGGCATGTTGTTGCTGTTCGTGATGCTCGGGGCGGTGATGCTGGCGACCGGCGTCAGCGATACATTCATGCGGCTGGCCATGTTTCTTGGCGGCCGATACCGGGGCGGGCCGGCAAAGATCGCCGTCCTCTCCTCGGCGCTGATGGGCTCCATCACCGGATCTTCCGTGACCAATGTGGCGATGACGGGCTCTGTCACCATTCCGATGATGAAACGCCTCGGCTACCGGCCGGAAGTCGCGGGCGGGATCGAGGCAACGGCTTCATCGGGCGGTCAGATCACGCCGCCGCTGATGGGCGCCGGGTTGTTTCTGATGGCTGAAATGCTGGAGATGAACGTCGGCACGGTGATGCTTCTGGCCGTCACCCCGGCACTTTTGTTCTATTTCTCCGTTTTGACGGCCGTGCATTTCGACTCCGCCCGGGAAAATCTTGAACCCCTGCCGCAGGCGGAGATCCCGAGTTTTCAGGAGTTTCTGCCCATCGGGGTGTGGGGGCCGATCACCATCCCCTTCGCCCTGCTGATCGGGATGATCGTCACCGGGAAATCGATCTACCTGTCGGTTCTCTACACCGTGGTCTGCATGATCCTGGTTTATCTCGGCCTGTCGCGCAGCCTGTCCGAGATGCGGGCCAAATCCGCCGGCATCATCGCGTCTCTGGCCGACTCGGCAGAGGCCGTCATCTCGCTTGCCGCGCTGATCGTCGCCGCCGGCATTCTCGTCGGGGTGATCGGATACCTTGGGATCGGGATCAAGTTCTCGAACCTGATCCTCGCCGTTGGCGGCGGCCATCTGCTTCCCACGCTGCTGCTGGCCGCGGTCGTCGTCATGATCATGGGGATGGGCATCCCGACGACCGCGGCCTATGTCCTGGCCGTTTCGGTGGTGATCGTGGTGTTCAGGAAACTCGGGATCGACGCTCTGGCCACGCATATGTTCCTGTTCTACTTCGCGACCCTTTCGGCGATCACGCCGCCGGTTTGCGGCGCCGTCTTTGTCGCCGCGAATATCGCGGGCGCGCCCTGGCTGAAGGTCGCAGGTCACACGGTGCGCTTCGCCGCGATCAAATATCTGATGCCGTTTCTGTTCGTATTCCACCCGGCGCTTCTGGGCCAGGGCAGCCCGGTCCAGGTGGTCGCGACGGTCGGTGCGGTGGCGGTGGGCACCTTGTTCCTGAGCGCGGCGTTCTCGGGCTATTTCCTGAGCCCGCTGACACGCCCTCTGCGGGTCGTGATCGGGTTAGCCTCGCTTGCCTGCCTGTGGCCGAATCCGGTCGTGGCGGGGCTGGGCGCGTTCGCCTGCGCCGGTCTGGCGTTGATCAGCAAGCTGGCGGGATCGGGCCGCGCCCCGGCCTGATCTGACGCACAGGATCAATTTAAACCTCAAGGAGACTTTCATGCGCATCGCCTTTGCCGGGTTCCATATCGAATCCGTCAGCTTCCTGACGCAGGAAGCGACCTACGGCATGTTCGACGCCTCGGCCGCGCGTGCGGCCGATATCTTTGGCCGGTATTGTGGGACCAACACCGTTCCCGGCGGCGTCATCAAGGCCGGCGCGGCCGCGGGTCTGGACCTGATGCCGATCGTCTACGCCTACCAGGGGGCGGTCGGCCCGGCGTCGGATGAGGCCGTGGAACGGTATTGTGCGGAGATATGCGCGGCGCTCGAAGCGGTGCGCGGGGATCTGGCGGGCGTCATCCTGCACCTGCATGGTGCGGCGGTCAGCCCGTCCCATACCGATGTCGAATTTCTCTTCATCGAGAACATTCGCCGCGTGATCGGCGATCTGCCGCTGGTGGTTGCGTTCGACTATCACGGCAACATCAGCCCGGCCTCGGTCGCGCTGCTGGACGCCGCCGTCGCCTACAAGACATCGCCGCATGTGGATATGGGGCAGACCGGTGAGCGGGCGGTGGGTTGGATGTCGCGCCTGCTCGCCGGGCCGGACAGGGTTTCGATGGCCATCGCCAAGCCCCCACTAATCCTGCCCAGCGTTTTCTCGGCCACGAATCTTGACCCGCTTGCATCAATCATGGCCGAGGCGGCTCGGATCGAAGACGAGGCGCCAGGCGCGCTGGACATTTCCGTCATGGCGGGATTTTCCTACGCGGACACGAAAGACACCGGTTTTTCGGTGATCGTTGTAGGCGAAACAGGTCAATCCGAGGTCGACGCGATCGCCGAGGGATTGGCCGAAACGATCTGGAGCGAGAGGCGCGCCCTGAGCGCCCCGGCCCCGGTGTATTCACTTGCGGACGCTGTGGATTACGCGGCCATCAAGGCCAAATATGCGCGGGCCCCGATCGTGCTGCTGGAGCACGCGGATCGCATGAACGATTCCACCCACCTGCTGAAGGCGTTGATCGACAAGGGCGTCAAGAAAGTCGCAGTGCCATTCATCTGGGACGAGGCGGCGGTGCGCGCGGCGATCTCCGCCGGTGCGGGACAGGAAACCGTTCTTCACATCGGAGCCTGGTCGTCGGCGCGCGCCGGGAAACGGTTGCAGGTGCGATGCAAGGTGATCGAAACCGGCCTCAAGACATACCGGATCTCGGGCCCGATGCTGACAGGTCAGGCGGTCGATCTGGGCGATACGGCCTTGATCGACATCGACGGGATCATCGTCAGCCTGGTCAGCCGGTTCGCATTTGCCGTCGACGAAGACGCCTTTACGATTTTCGGGTTGAACCCGCGCGATTTCGGAGTGATCGTCCTGCGCTCAAAAACCCACTTCCGCGCAGTCTACGAGGATATCGCCGAGGAGATTATCATCGTCGATACGCCGGACTGGGGAACCTCAAACCTCAACGACCTGCCTTATTCGAAATTGGACAGGACCGCGGTTTACCCCTTGAACGCTCTCGCAAAGGCGTCCGTTCTTCCCGGCGGGAAACAGTGAATGCGTCCGCGGAGCGATGCAAGACGGCGTCGTAACCATTGCAGCGGATCCGGTCGTGATCCTTTTGCAGGTGTCGCTTCGACATCCACGATCACACCATGATCCGTGTCGATCAGGCCGGTGTCGGAAGCGCTGAAGAAAGCCGGCCCTTTACGCCCTCCACTGGCTGGCCGGGTCGTGAGGCGACGCGAACCCGGGCTGAAACTCGCTGGCGGCACCCAAGGCAGCCTCGTCCAATGTATCGGGACGTTCGCGAACGCCACGATGAGCCAGAAACCTTCTGTTGTGAAATCAATTCAGAGGTCCCGGCGGCGCTGACGGGGGACAGTCTGCTGCATGTGGGCCGGATCCCGACGGCGATACGTTCCGGGTTTTCCGATCCGTCTTGCCAATGGCATCAACCCTGCCCTGGAAATCAAAGGAAACGACAGCCCGCAGAACAAGGTCAAGCGGAATGTGTCGAACGAACGGATCACCGCCATCAATGCGGCTGGAGGATTCGGGCGACGGGGATGGGATGTCGCGTTCAAACCGGGGATGTCCAGGACATTCACTCGAAGTACGCCGGGACGAGAGCGGCGGCGGATTGACTTGGGCGCCACGAATTTCTGAGGCGCGCCCCAGATGCCGGCGGATCGAGAAGCGAAAAAGCCCCCCTCGCGGCCCTTGTTTTTATGGTCGGAGTGAGAGGGTTCGAACCTCTGGCCCCTGCCTCCCGAAGAAAATGGGGCGTGGGGCGGAGTCAATAAAACAGGGCGATTCAGCCCTCGTATGGGCGACCCCCCCCCCGAAAATCCGGGGTATTTCTGGGGCGGTCCCAAAAACGCATCGCGCCATCGGCAACTGATGCGAATTGCTGGGGGTCATGTTCCCCAGGGGGGGGGAGGCCCACGCAATCAACGCCGTTCGAACGCCTGGTTTTTCCGATCACCCCATCCAGTCAGGGTCGCGCCGCACCGAGAGGTCTGGTGTCCAGGCAAATTCACGCAAATTGGCCGGATAGCCGAGGGTGTAGTCATAACTCGGTCTGATCACGTATTTTCTGTCGAACTCCATCCAGTCGTAGGCTTCGCCCGAACGAATGATGTGCGGCTAGTCAGGACGTGCGAAGAGCGGGCGACCCACCGCAACCATCGCGCCTTGACCCCGGGTGAGCGCGCTTTCGGCGCTCTTGCCGTTAGTGATTCCGCCGTTGACGATGATGGGCTTGTCGGAGGCGTCAGATAGGATCGATGGGATCGGGTCCGCGGATTTGGGATCGCGGTTGTCGCGCCAGTCGAAACTGGACCAGTGCAGGGCGTCAGCTTCACAATCGTGCAGCGCTTCTCCGACCGCCTTTGCGTAGGCGGTGTCGCCGGCCCAGGCACCGGTGAAACTGTCTACGCCGTCCTGGCTGAGTCGCAGGGTGATGATCTTGTCCGGCCCGATCGCTGCGCGCACCTTGCGGCAGACCAGCTTGGCGAAGGCGACATTATGTTCGGGCGTTCCGCCATAGGCGTCGTCACGCCGGTTCAGGTCCGGGTCGATGAACTGATACAAAAGATAGCCATTGGCGCCGTGCACTTCGACGCCGTCGAAACCGGCCTCGACAGCCCGCGCCGCCCCGTCTGCGAAACCGTCGGCACTGCGTTCGATTTCCGCGATGGTCAGGGTATGGCAGGGCGGGAAGGTCACGGTCGGCCAATCACCCTGCAGCAAGCGGTCATCTTTTTCCGCGCCGGAGTTGGTGTAGAGAACGAAGCCGTCGCTCTGGCCATCGCTGGCGCTGACAGGGGATTGCCCTTGGTGCAGGCAACGGGGGGCGCTGACGCGGCCGCCATGCATGAGTTGGCAAATGATCGGAACGCCGCAGGCATGCACGGCCGTGGTTGTCTTGCGCCAGCCGTCGATATGTTTGTCGGTGGCGATGCCGGGTTGGTTGAGATAGGCGACGCAGCCCAACTTGTCGTTGAAGAACGTGCCTTCGCTGATGATAAGCCCCAGACCGCCCCGTGCGCGGCGCGCATAATAGGCGGCCATTTCATCGTTGGCCGTGCCGTCGTCGTCGGCCGTCAGCCGGTACGTCCTGCGCAGGTAGAGAACCAGCGCGATCCGGTGCCGCGCCAGGCGACGGGGGCAGCGCGCCGGAGCGCTTGACGCATTTGCCAACGCCCCCCGACCGCCCTGCCGGAACCGGCGCAGCCACTTGTAGACCGTACGGGTGGAAATCCCCAACTCCGCGGCGATCACCGCCACCGGGCGGCCCTGCCGATGACGGTCGACGATCAGGTCTCGACTATGAATGGCGGTGCGGGCATTCTGGTGCGGGTTGTTCATCCTTCGGGGTCCTCGGCTGGAGTTTGGCGATTGCAGCCTAACTCCGAACCGGATGAACAACCTGCTGAGAGTTCACAGCTAGGCGCCCGGCAACACCGCCCCCGCAGACCT
>NZ_JARGPK010000025.1 GCF_029212575.1 Antarcticimicrobium sp. | reverse complement strand
CCCGGCTATGGCCTCTTGTCCGAAAACCCCGATTTCGTCGATGCCTGTACCGAAGCGGGGATCACCTTCATCGGCCCCAAAGCCAAAACCATGCGCGAATTGGGCGACAAGGCCAGCGCGCGCATGGTCTCGGCCTTTGGCCCGATGAAGGCGATACCGGCGGCGGTGCAGGCATCGACGAAATCGGGGTTCTCGCTGAGCAGGCCATAGCCCGGATGGATCGCGTCCGCCCCGCTCTCGCGCGCCACACGGATGATCTCCTCGATGCTCAGATAGGCCGCGACCGGCCCCATCCCTTCACCGATCTTGTAGGCCTCGTCGGCCTTGAACCGGTGCAGCGAAAGCTTGTCCTCCTCGGCATAGATCGCCACCGTCCGCTTGCCCATCTCGTTCGCCGCCCGCATCACACGGATCGCGATCTCGCCTCGGTTCGCTATCAGGATCTTGCGGAAGTCGGACATGGGCACCTCAGTCTCGGCTTTGTGTTGCACCGCAGCATACGGCGATTTTGCCATGCTTATATGGGTTCGGCGGACCTGGCCAGAATGGTTGCGCTATCGGCCGGTCAATCCGATGCTGCAGGTGCAACCGGGATCGGAGCGGGCAAATCGGCGAGCGTCTTAACCCCCATCTGGCCCATGTTGGCCGCCATATCCTTGGCAAGGATGTCGATCAGATGCGCCGGCCCGCGCGGCCCCAGCGCCGCCAGCGCGAAATGAAAGGCGCGGCCGAGCATGACGAAATCGGCGCCGAGCGCGAGGGCGCGCAGGATGTCGAGCCCGCCCTCGATGCCACTGTCGAAAAGGAGCGGCAGGCGGGTGGCCGCGCGCAGCGCCGGCAGCGCCTCGATCGCGCCGGGGGCGCCGTCGAACTGGCGGCCGGCGTGGTTGGAGACCCAGAGCCCGTCGATGCCCAGTCTTTCAAGCAGCTCGGCATCCTCGGTGCGCAGCACGCCCTTGACGATGAAGGGGCCGTCCCAATGGTCGCGCAGCCATTTGACATACTCCATGTCGGGGGAGGTGCGCAGGAGATACCCTATATGTGCGGTGGGCGGCAGGTTGGAATTGCTCTCGATATAGCGGTCTAGCGTGCGCATCCGTGGCATCTCGCGCCGCGCCGCCATGCCCAGCGCCCAGGCCGGGCGGGTGGCGATTTGCGCCAGAATCCGGGGGGTTAGCCGCGGCGGCTGGGTCAGGCCGGAGCGGGTCTGACGTTCGCGGCGGGAGGCGACGGGCACATCGGCGGTGAGCACCAAGGTGGTGAAGCCGGCGGCGCGGGCGCGGGCCAGCAGATCGGTGCGGATCTCCGGCTTTTTGGGCGGATATAGTTGGAACCAGGCGTTTTCCCCCAGATGTTGTGTGATGTCCTCGGGGTTTTGGGCGGCGACGGTGGAGAGAGTATAGGGAATCCCGGCCTCGGACGCGGCGCGGGCGAGCAGCGCCTCGGCGCCCGGCCAGATCAGCCCGGACATGCCGATGGGGGCGATGCCGAAGGGCAGGGGAAAGCGCCGGCCCAGCAGCGTCGCGGAGAGGTCCGGCGCCTGCGGCCCCTTCAGGATGGCGGGGAGGAAACCCAGCGAATCCAATGCCTTGCGGTTGCGCGCCTTGGTCGCCTCGGTTCCCGTGCCGCTGTCGAGATACTCCCAGACAAAGCGCGGAAGGCGTCGTTTTGCGCGCCACTTCAGGTCCATGACCCCGGGAAAGGTGCTGTGCAGATCCATGCGCCGTATTAGTCGATGCGGCGGCGGTCTTGTCCAGATGCGGCGATGCGGCAGGGGCGAAATGGGGAGTTTCGGGCGCGTTTTGTACGGGTTTCCGCGGCGCGGCGCGGCCGGGACGGGCGGTTCGGGGAGTTTCGGGCACGTTCTGTACGCTCGGGCCCTCGCTTCGCGCTCCGGGGCAGGCTCCGATTAACCCCCGGTTAATCGCCGTCCCGGCACGCTGTCCGGATGTCCGCCTATCGCCGCCTGCGCCGGTCCGGCGCCAGCTATTTCTTCACGGTCAATCTGGCCGACAGGTCCGCGCGCCTGCTGGTCGAGCATATCGACCTGCTGCGCGGCGCCTATGCCGCGATGATCCGCGACAGGCCGGTGGTCTGCGACGCGATGGTGATCCTGCCCGGCCACCTGCACGCGGTCTGGACCCTGCCGGAGGGGGACGCGGATTATTCGGTCCGGTGGGGCGCCCTCAAGGCGCGGTTCACGCGGGGGGTGTGCCGGGCGGGGGTTTGCCCGCCGCAGGAGTTGCCGGTCGTGCGGGCCGGGCGCCATGCCGGGCTGAAGCCCGGTCTACGCAGACACAAACGCGAGGCCGGAGTCTGGCAGCGGCGGTTCTGGGAACACATGATCCGGGACGAGGCGGATTACCGGGCGCATGTGGAATATTGCTGGGGCAACCCGGTGAAACACGGGTTCGTCGCGCGGGCGGCGGATTGGCCGTTCTCCTCGATCCACCGGGATATTCGGGCCGGCCGTGTCGGGCCGGAATGGGTTGGCGGGGAGGTAGAGGGGGAATTCGGGGAGTAGGGCGGCGGGGTAGGGCGCGGGTCGGGCGTAGGGCGTAGGGCGGGCTTCAGCCCGCCATGGCATCGGGTCCACCCCGGCGGGGCTTTCGTCGGAATGGGGCTTTGGTTGGCTGGATGGCGGACGTAGGGCGGGCTTCAGCCCGCCCCGGTGGGGGGCACGGGAAAGAGGTATTGGTTGGGTCGGGTGGCGGGCTGAAGCCTGCCCTACGGGTTGCTGCCCGCAGGGAACTTCGGAGAAGGCAGTGGGCATACCGCCCACCTCATTTCCCAATCAAACCACTCTCGTCAGAGGGCAGATTGCTCACCCTATGGAATGCGCATGGCTATTCCTCGGACATTTCGAGTTGCAAATCTGTAATTTGCGCGGAGATACTTCCCTGGTTAGCTTTCCAAATCGTCCCATCGGCAAAACGAGCAATATCGATATACGCCACTGCCGTTCCATATCTGCGAAATAGATATGCCGAAAGCGACCGCCGTTCCCATACTGGATCTTGCGTGCTTCCAACCTTTATTCCGGACATATCGTAACCAACAAACGGAAGATCCATGCTTCGCTTAAATGCATCGAATACTTGGATGCCCACGCCATAGGCGACAACATCTTGCTCCCCAATATTTTCCACAACAAACCTATGAACAATTGACCCGTCACCGATTCCTCTAGCCGGGGATTTGTAGTTTGCACTATAGCTCGAAATTCTCAATGGTGCGCCGATTTGCTCTAGTATCTTGATTTCAGTAGCTTGTGCGACCGTTGCCAGGCACAAAATAAAAAGAAGTGGAAAAATTTTTCTCATGATACAACACCTCATGCTTGTTAAAAAAATATACCACAATTTTAACGAAAGTCCATGCCGCCTCATCTGTCCCGTTTCTCTTTGCCCGGCGCTACCCAAAAATCACCGCCCCCTACGCTTCACCCCGCCGCGCTGCCCCGGCCGGCCGGCCGTGGAGCGGCCGCGCGCGGTGACGGCGGCCTCGCTGGCGGCCTCCACCGCCGATTGCCGCGCCAGCGGGTCGTCGGCGATGGCAAGGTCCACCGCCTCCAGCCGCTTGACCTCGTCGCGCAGGCGGGCGGCCTCCTCGAACTCCAGGTTCTCGGCGGCCTTGCGCATCTCGGTCCGCAGCCCGTCCAGATGCGCCTCCAGATTAGCGCCGTGCAGCGGCTTGTCGACCTTGGCGGTCACCCGGTTCATGTCCGCGTCGCCCTTGTAGAGGCCCGACAGGATGTCCTCGACGTTCTTCCTGATGGTCGCGGGGGTGATGCCGTGTTCCTGGTTATAGGCGATCTGCTTGGCCCGCCGCCGGTCGGTTTCGGCCAGGGCGCGTTCCATGGATCCGGTGATCCGGTCGGCGTACATGATGACGCGCCCCTCGGCGTTGCGCGCGGCCCGGCCGATGGTCTGGATCAGCGAGGTTTCCGAGCGCAGGAACCCCTCCTTGTCGGCATCGAGGATCGCCACCAGCCCGCATTCGGGAATATCCAGCCCCTCGCGCAGCAGGTTGATGCCGATCAGCACGTCAAAGGCGCCAAGCCGCAGGTCGCGCAGGATCTCGATCCGCTCGATGGTGTCGATGTCCGAATGCATGTAGCGCACGCGGATGCCCTGTTCGTGCATGTATTCGGTCAGGTCCTCGGCCATCCGCTTGGTCAGGGTGGTGACCAGGGTGCGGAAGCCGTCGGCGGCGACCCGGCGCACCTCGTCCAGCAGGTCGTCGACCTGCATGTCGACCGGGCGGATCTCGACCATCGGGTCGAGCAGGCCGGTGGGGCGGATCACCTGTTCGGTGAAGATGCCGCCGGTCTGCTCCATCTCCCACTTGGCCGGGGTGGCGCTGACGAAGACCGATTGCGGGCGCATCGCGTCCCATTCCTCGAACTTGAGCGGTCGGTTGTCCATGCAGGACGGCAGGCGAAAGCCGTGTTCGGCAAGGGTGAACTTGCGCCGATAGTCGCCCTTGTACATGCCGCCGATCTGCGGCACCGAGACGTGGCTTTCATCGGCAAAGACGATGGCGGTATCGGGGATGAACTCGAACAGGGTGGGGGGCGGCTCTCCGGGGGCGCGGCCGGTGAGATAGCGCGAGTAATTCTCGATCCCGTTGCAGACGCCGGTGGCCTCGAGCATTTCCAGATCGAAACTGGTGCGCTGCTCCAGCCGCTGCGCCTCGAGCAGCTTGCCCTCGCCGACCAGTTGATCGAGCCGCTGGCGCAGCTCTTTCTTGATGCCCTGAATCGCCTGCTGCATCGTCGGTTTCGGCGTGACGTAGTGGCTGTTGGCATAGACGCGGATGCGCTCGAAATTGTCGGTCTTCTCGCCGGTCAGCGGGTCGAATTCGGTGATCGATTCCAGCTCTTCGCCAAAGAAGGAGAGTTTCCAGGCGCGGTCCTCGAGGTGGGCGGGAAAGATCTCCAGCACGTCGCCGCGCACCCGGAAACTGCCGCGCTGAAACGCGTGGTCGTTGCGCCGGTACTGCTGGGTCACCAGATCGGCGATCACCGCGCGCTGGTCGTATTCCTTGCCGACCACCAGATCCTGTGTCATCGCGCCATAGGTCTCGACGCTGCCGATGCCATAGATGCAGGAGACCGAGGCGACGATGATCACGTCGTCGCGCTCCAGCAGCGCCCGCGTGGCCGAGTGGCGCATGCGGTCGATCTGCTCGTTGATCTGGGATTCCTTCTCGATATAGGTGTCGGAGCGCGCGACATAGGCCTCGGGCTGGTAGTAGTCGTAGTAGGAGACGAAGTACTCGACCGCGTTGTCGGGGAAAAATCCCTTGAATTCCCCGTAAAGCTGCGCCGCCAGTGTCTTGTTGGGGGCCAGGATGATCGCCGGGCGCTGGGTCTGCTCGATCACCTTGGCCATGGTGAAGGTCTTGCCGGTGCCGGTCGCGCCCAGCAGCACCTGGTCGCGCTCGCCGTCCCGCACCCCCTGGCTGAGTTCGGCGATGGCCGTGGGCTGGTCCCCGGCCGGCTGAAACTCGGTCTCCAGAACAAATCGCTTGCCGCCCTCCAGCTTGGGGCGCGATTTCACGTCCGGGGCGGGCGCGTGCATCATCGGCTGCGACTTGTCGGAATGGGCGTAGGCCATGGGGGGAATCCTTTTCTCGCCCCGATCTTGGTCACTTTTTGTTCCAGATCAAGGGCACCCCGCCCGCCGGGGGCAAAGAAAGCGCGCGTATCCGGGCGTGGGTCTGTTCGCGCCTGCTCCACGACGGGCCTGCGGCCCGGGGCGAAAACGAGCCTTGCCGCGCGGCAGCGGCTGTCGCATATAGGGGTCAGTCAGACTGCACGGAGAGAGCCCATGCGCGCACGGATTTACCGACCGGCCCGAAACGCCATGACCTCGGGGATGGCCAAGACGCGCGACTGGGTGCTGGAATACGCCCCGGCCTCGGCCCGCGATGTCGATCCGCTGATGGGCTGGACCTCGTCGTCGGACACCCAGGCCCAGGTGCACCTGCGGTTCGAAAGCAAGCAGGCGGCGCTGGATTATGCCGAGGCGCATGGAATCGATGCCAAGGTGATCGAACCGCACCAGCGCCGGACCAACATCCGCCCGCGCGGCTATGGCGAGAATTTCGCCACCGACCGGCGCGTTCCCTGGACCCACTGAAACCCGCTTGACCGGGTTCTCGATCCGCGCCGACAGGCCGGGCAGCCCCGCCGCGCGGGGGCTGCTGGCGCGCCATCTGGCGACAATGCGCGCACAAAGCCCGCCCGAGGCCGTGCATGCGCTGGACGAGGCGGGCCTGTCCGGGCCCGACGTACGGTTCGTTGTCTTGTGGGAAGGGGATTTGCCGCTTGCCATGGGGGCGCTGAAACGGCTTTCGGACACCGGGGGCGAGCTCAAATCCATGCATGTGGCTGCCGAGGCGCGCGGGCGCGGGGCCGGTGCGGCCATGCTGAGGCACCTGCTGGCGCTTGCCGCCGACATGGGGATGTCCCGGGTCAGCCTCGAAACCGGAAGCTCCGCCGATTTTGCACCGGCGCGGCGGCTCTACGCGCGCCACGGCTTCACCCCCTGCGCACCGTTCGCAGGCTACGCGCCCGATCCGCGCAGCAGTTTCATGTCCCTCGAGCTTGGCCAAGTTTCGCTTGAACCCAACGGCCAAAGCCCGCAAAAGTCACGCCCAGCGGTCCCATAGCTCAACTGGATAGAGCAGCTGACTTCTAATCAGCAGGTTGAGGGTTCGAGTCCTTCTGGGATCGCCAATTGGATCAATGACTTGGGTTTAAATCGGAAGCGCGTGAAATTCGACGTGTCCGTTTGGTGTCCGGTGTCTCAAATACCTTGCAAATGTCGTGACCGCGAAGTCCTTGAAGATTAGATCGCACAAGATCCCGCTGCCCTTTCAGGAAGGGCGACCCGAGGGGCTGACCGCTGACGGCGTGGTCGCGGGGTTTCAATACAGGCCCTCGCAGGGGGGGCATCGGCGCCGGTCAACCCAAGGAAACCGGGCGCCGGCGGAACGACCGGACTGAGAATTCCCACCTGCCATTTGGACGGCGGGAAAGAGCGGGTCGGGCAAGTGGATCAGTAGACATCGCGATAGGCCGCACAGCGTTCCGCGTCGGTCATACCGTCGAGATGGGCGATTTCACAGCGTTTATGGGCGGTATAGAGCTCGGCGAAGCCTTTGGGGAACCATCCGGTTACCGTCGGGTTCTGTTCGAACCGGCACAGGGCCTCATCCAAGGTCTGCGGCAGCCGCAGATAGCCTCGGCGGGCGAGGTCTTTCGGCGGCACAAGCGACAGGTCTTCGGATGTTGCCTGCGGGGCGGGCAGGGCGTCTTCGATCCCCTGCGCCCCGGCATGCACGATCGCCGCGAGCGTCAGGTACGGCGAGGCAGAGGCATCGGCGGCGCGATACTCGAAATTGTACTGGCGCGCCCGGGTCTCGGCATCGCCGGATTGCACCGGGCAGATGCGCACCGAGGCTTCGCGGTCGCGGAAGCCGAGATTGTTGAAGGCCGCGCTCCAGCGGTGCGGGGTCAGGCGCAGATAAGAGATGTCGGAGGCGGCGGTCAGGGCCACGATCGCGTCGAGGTATTTCAGCACGCCGGCAATGAAGGCGCCGGTCAGTGCCGACATGCCCGCAGGCCCCTCTTCGTCATAGGTGACGGGTGCGCCGGAGGCGTCGGTGAAGCTCATGTGGATATGAACCCCGTTGCCGACGCTGGCCGGATCGAGGATCGGCGAGAACGAAACCCTTTCGCCGCAGCGCAGGGCCGTCATCCGCGTCAACTCGCGCAGGATCACCGCGTGATCGGCCGATCTGTGCCCTGAGGCGGGGCCATTGGTGGCCTCGTACTGTTCGGGGCCGTATTCCTTCATGAAAGTGTCGGTTGTCAGCCCGCCCTGTTCCAGCGCCGCGAACAGGGCCTCGCCAAAGTGCCGGCGTCGGCTGAACCCGCCGAGCGTATAGGCCTCGCCCGGGGCGGCAGTGCTGTCGGGGAACTGGAACTCATGCTCGAAGGCGCTGACCAGAGCGATACCGCCTGCCGCGTTCAACCGGGCCAGCGCGGATTTGAGGATGGAGCGGGTGCAGAACGCCCACGGGGTGCCGTCAAGCTCCTGTATGTCGCCGATCATGAATCGTTCGACCGTGCCGCCATCGCCGAAATCAACCTCAGCGCCGGCCTTCGGGTCCGGGATGATCTGGAGATCGCCAAGTGCTGCGAACGGGCTTGGCGCAATGGTGTCAAAGCAGGTGATCTGCACATTCGTCGGGGTCCAGCCAACCCCGCGCCGCAGCCGCTTTTCGAGATCCGAGACCGGAAAGGCCTTGCCGCGCGTCTTTCCGGCGATGTCGGAAATGGCCGCGAAAACGAGTGGTTTGGAGATCATCGTTTCATCCTTCGCCTGTGCCAGCTCCAGGGCCTGGGACGACCCGGGGAGAATGATGAAAGAAAACCGCCGGATATGAAAGCGTTGCGGTCCGGAAAGGACGAGGCATCTGCGCCCGTCCGGCTCAGCCGTCGCGGCTGTTGCGCCACAGTCGGGGAACTTGTGCGGCAGGGCGCCAGCGCCATTGACCAACCCCGCGGTTCGGCCGAAGAATTGCGTTGGCCGAACGGGTATTGCAGAACCGAAGACGGGGACGGATGTGCAGGAAACTGGCGATCTTCTGGGACCGGGTGACCCCGACCCCGTGGACGAGGTGAATCCGCAGGGCTCTGCGCCTGTGCTCTTGGTCTGTGAACACGCGGGCCAGACCGTGCCGGCAGCTCTGGGCAATCTCGGGATCACCTGCGCCGATCTCGATCGTCACATCGGCTGGGATATCGGGGCAGGGGCCGTGACCCGTCTGCTGGCCGAGGCGCTGGACGCGCCCGCCATGCTGCAGCGCTACAGCCGCCTGGTGATCGACTGCAACCGGCCGCCGGATGCGCCGGACGCAATGCCCGAGCAAAGCGACAAGGTGGTCATCCCCGGTAATGCCGCCCTGTCTGCGCAGATGCGCGAGGCACGGGTGCGGGCGATCTTTGATCCTTTCCATGCCGGGATCGGGCATCGGCTCGACACCGGCCGCTTTCGCGCCGCGCTGTCGATCCACAGTTTCACACCCGTGTTCGACGGTGTACGGCGCCCCTGGGATATCGGCCTGCTCTACCGCCATGACACCGATACATCCGAAAGGTTGCGGGCGCATTTCCAGCGCCGGCACCCGGAACTCAACGTCGGCATGAACCAACCCTACCAGGTTGACGATATGTCCGACTGGTTCGTGCCGCGCCATGGCGAGGCGCGCGGTATTCCGCACAGCCTCATCGAGATTCGAAACGATCATATTTCGACGCCCGCCGGCCAACAACGCTGGTCCGAAATTCTGAGTGGCGCAATCCGCCACCTGCTGTACGAGGACGCCCCATGACCGAGACCCTGACCCGAGACCTGCCGGTGATACCCGGCCAGGCGGCGCTGCTGTTCATCGATGTGCAGAACTTCAGCGCGCACCGCGAAGGAGCGGAATTCGCGGGCCTGCCAGAGCAAGAGTTCGAGGAGACATACGGATGGTTTTTCAGCGAGCTGGAGGGGCGCGTCATCCCGAACATGCAGCGCCTGCAGGGCGCCTGCCGCACCGCCGGGGTCGAGGTGATGTATACCACCATCGAAAGCCTCACGCTGGACGGGCGTGACCGGTCGCTGGACTACAAGATCACCGGTTTCCATGTGCCGAAAGGATCGTGGGACGGCAAGGTGATCGATCAGATCGCGCCGCAGGGCGACGAGATCGTGCTGCCGAAATCATCGTCTTCGGTGTTTATCTCGACCCATATCGACTATGTTCTGCGCAACCTCGGTGTTCGGCAGTTGATCGTCAGCGGGCTGGTCACGGATCAGTGCGTTGAAAGCGCGATCCGCGATGCCTGCGACCTGGGGTATCTGGTGACCCAGGTGACCGATGCCTGCCTGACCTACAGCGCCGACCGGCAGGCCCATTCGCTGCGCACGATACAGGGATATTGCCGCCAAGTGTCCACCGACGACCTGGTCGGGGAACTGGCGCGGCCCCGCGGATAGACGCGCCGCCCGGGGTGGTGCCTCAGACGATTAGGATGGTCGATCCGCTGGTCTGGCGCGTTTCCAGTGCGGTATGCGCGGCGCCGGCTTCGGAAAGCGGGCGCCGGGTCGCCGCGTCGAGCCGGATCGTGCCATCCAGGATCCGGGTAAACAGGTCATTCGAACGCGCCAGCAGTTCGTCGCGCTCCACGATGTAGTCGAACAGCACCGGCCGGTTGGCGGACAGCGAGCCGCCGGCGGCAAGATCCGACAGGGCGAACCCGGTGATCATCCCCGAGGACTGGCCGAAATTCACGAACATGCCGCGCCGTTGCAGGCATTTGAGCGACCCGCGCCAGGTGTCGGCGCCGACGCTGTCATAGACCGCGGCACAGCCCTTGCCATCGGTCAGTTCGGCCACCACGGCGGCGAAGTCTTCGGTGCGGTAGTTGATGACATGGTCGTAGCCATGCGCCAGGGCGAGCGCCACCTTCTCTGGCGTGCCTGCCGTTCCGATCGCCCGCGCCCCGAGCGTGTGCAGCCATTGCCCGAGGATCAGCCCGACGCCGCCGGCGGCGGCATGAACCAGCACGGTATCGCCCGCCTGCACCTTGTACGAGCCGGTGACCAGGTATTGCGCGGTCAGCCCCTTGAGCATTGCGCCCGCGATCAAGACCGGATCAATCCCGTCGGGCAGGCGCACCAGACGATCGGCTGCCACCACCCGGTGCATCCGATACGCCCCGTGCGGCAGGACATAGGCAACCTTGTCGCCGGGGGCGAGATCGCGCACCCCGGCACCCACGGCCTGCACCACGCCGGATGCTTCGGCGCCCGGGATCATCGTCTTTTCCGGCCACGGATATAGACCGCTGCGGAAATAGACGTCGATGAAGTTCACCCCGACGGCCGTCTGTTCCAGCAAGACCTCGCCGGGACCCGGTGCAGCGACCGGGAGATCCACCCATTCCATCACCTCGGGGCCGCCGGGGCCGTGGGCGATCCAACCTTTAGACATTGTCATCAGCTCTCGACCAGGAAAGCGTCATCGACCGGCAGTTGCATGGCCGTGACCAGGTGATTGGTCTGTGCCGCCAGCCCGATGATCGTGAGAAGTTCGGCGTGCTGCTCGGGTGTCATGCCCTTGGCCTTGGCCGCAGCGGTGTGGGAATGCACGCAGTAGGTGCAGCCGTTCGCCGTCGAGACGGCGATATAGATCATTTCCTGGAAGGCCGGGGTCAGGGCGGTATCGCCGGTCATTGTGGCCTTCAGGGTTTCCCAGGTGCGCGCCAACGCGACCGGATCATTCGCCAGCCCGCGCCAGAAATTATTGATGAAGTCGGTCTTGCGCGTTGCGCGGATGTCGTCGAACACGGCTTTCACCGCAGGAATCGCCTCGGCCTCGGCATCGCTCAACAATTTTACTGTCGCCATGTCTTCCTCCTATGTTTCAGGCTTTCGCCCAGTCCCAGTAGAGCTGCCGCGCCCTGCGCGCCACCGGCCCGAACGGCAGGTCGCGGCCATCGAACCCGATCACCGGCACCACTTTCGAGATGTTCCCGGTCGAGAAAATCTCGTCCGCCTCGCGGAAATCATCGATGCTCAGCGTCACCTCGTGAACCGCCACGCCGGCGCCGCGCAGCAGCGCGATCACCCGTTGGCGGGTGATCCCGTTCAGGAACGTGCCGTTGGGCAACGGCGTGAACACCTCTTCGCCGCGGGTCATGAACACGTTGGATGTGGCCAGTTCCGCGACATTGCCGTTTGCATCGCAGCACAGCGCATTCTGATAGCCCTTGGCCTGCGCCTCGCGCACCATGCGGGCGTTGTTGGCATAGAGGCAGGCGGCCTTGGCGTTGACCGGCATCACCTCCATCGTCGGCCGCCGGAAACGGGTGGTGGTGATGGTGAACCCGGTCGGTTCCACCATCGGCATTTCCTCGAGGCACAGGGCAAAATCGGTGCTGTCGGGCTTCGGCGGCAGAATACCGGCGTCGCTTTCCTCGGCCCAGTACATCGGCCGGATATAGACATCGGTGCCGGGGGCGAAATTCTTCAGCCCTTCGAATGTCAGCGCCTCGATCTCTTTGGCCGACAGGGTCGGGGCGAGGCCGAGCGCGCGGGCACTGTCATTGATGCGCGCGCAGTGGCGGTCGAGATCAGGGGCCACGCCATCGAACAGGCGCGCGCCGTCGAACACCAGGCTGCCGAGCCAGGTCGCGTGCGAGTCCGCCCCGAGGATGCGGGTATCGCCCTGATGCCAGGCGCCGCGGTAATAGGTCCATATCGTCTTTGTCATTCGGTCTTCTCCTTCGGCACGTTCGGGGGCCGCTGTCCGGCTGCGCGGGTCAGTGAACGGCGGCGTACATGATTTTTTCTTCGGTGGCCTCGGCCGGCGACAATTCCTCGACGATACGGCCCTGTCGACAGACCAGAATGCGGTCTGACAGGTTCATGATTTCGGGCAGGTACGAGGAAATCATCACCACCGCGAGCCCGGCGTCGGCCAGTTCGTTGATGATCTGGTGGATCTCGGCAATCGCCGCCACGTCCACGCCCCGCGTCGGTTCGTCGAAAATCACGATGCGGGGCTTCTGGATCAACCCCTTGCCGATCACCACCTTCTGCTGGTTGCCGCCGGAAAGCTCGACCACCTGCGCCTCGGCGTTGATCGTGCGGATGTTCAGGCGGTCTGTCCATTCTGCCGCCAGGTCGCGGATGTCACTGTTGCGAATGACAAGGCCGTCTTCCTTGCCGGCGGCCAGAAGCCCGCCAAACATGTTCTCACCGATCGACATCGTCTCGAAGATTCCTTCGGACTTGCGGTCTTCGGAGACATAGGCGATGCCGTCACGCACAGCTTCGGCGGGGGTATAGTAGCGGACCGGCCGGTCATCGAGGGCGATGGTCCCGCCGCGCAGGAAGTCGCGTTTGTAGATGCCGGAGACGATCTTGAAGGTTTCCGTCCGTCCCGATCCGATCAGCCCGAACACCCCGGTGATCTGCCCTTCGAATACGGAAAACGCGGTGTTGCGCACCATTGCGCCCATCGAAATGTCCTGCACCGACAGGACCTTGCGGCCGGGTTTGCGCAGGCGCGTCTCGTCGTGGTGGCGATAGATTTCATCCGACAATGTGCGCCCGACCATCGCGGCGATGATCTTGTCGCGGTCAAACTCGGAGGTCGGGCCGGTGGCCACCCTTTCGCCGTCGCGCAGGATGGTGATGCGGTCGGAAATCAGCAACGCCTCTTCAAGCGCGTGGGAGATGAACACGATCGAGACGCCCTCGGCCTTCAGCCGGCGCAACAGCGCGAAGAAATGGCGTTTTTCCTCGGGCGTGAGGGTGGCGGTGGGTTCATCGAAGATGATCACGCGTGCCTTGTGGTGCACCGCGCGCGCGATTTCGACCATCTGCCGCTTGGCCGCGCCAAGGGTTTCGACCATTGCGGCGGGATCGACGGGAAAGTTGAGCGACTGCAGGAATTGCTGCGCCGAGATATAGGTGCCGCGCAGCCGGTTCAGGAAGTTTTCGGACCCGAGATAGAGGTTTTGCGCCACCGTCATCGACGGCACAAGGCTGGTCTCCTGAAACACCATCGCGATGCCGGCCTGAAGCGCCGCGTGCGGGCTGGCGAACTGCACCTCTTTGCCCAGATAGGTCATCTTGCCCGAGGTCGGGGTGACGACACCCGCCATGACCTTGGTCAGCGTCGATTTCCCGGCGCCGTTCTCGCCAAGAAGGGCATGGATTTCACCCTCGGCGAGGTCGAAATCAACATCTTTCACCGCCGGAACGCTGCGGTAGGTCTTGGTGATCTGCTCCATCCGCACAACGGGGGTCATGCCATCTCCTCCGCCGCGAGAATGCAGTTGCCGCCGCGCGACGCGATGAGGGCGCGGCCGTTGTATTCGATTGCGCTGCAGGTGCCGTGCCGCTTGCCATTGGCGCGGCTGTGCAGGCTGAACGCCGGGGTCTTGTCCGGGGCAAGGCGCACCGCCAGCCCGCAGGACCGACTGGGCGACCAGGCCTTGTGAACGCCCATGGTGCGAATGCCGCCGCATTGCAACGGTTCCAGAAAACTCTGGCCCGAGGCAAGAGCCGGCGCGATCCAGAATTCACGCGGCACGCTGGCCATCATGTCGAAACGGTAATGGCTTTCCTGAAGGACCATTTCGATCAGCCGGTTGCGCGGTGCGAAAATCGACAGCCAGGCGCCGCCGTCGGCACAGGGCGCAAGCCGGGCGGGGTAGCCCGGCAAATGCCGCAGAACCGGCTTGACCGTGCCGCCCTCGACCCGGACCAGCCGGTGCCGCCAGCTTTCGCTGACCAGGCATCCTTTGGCGTCGGGCAGCAGGCCAAACGGCCATTCCAGGTTTTTCGCCATCACCTCGAAACCCGCGCCGGGCATCCGTCGCCAGACCGACCCGTCGGCGTTCTTCTCCATCAGATCGGCGACCCAGCCCGACACCGGGTGCCGGGAAGAGCCGTTGGCGAGCCACAGCGCACCATCGGGGCCATAGGCCAGCGCCGTGATGCAGGCCACCCCCTTGGGCAAGGGCACGGGTGTGCCGTTCTCGGTCAGGCTGCCGTCATCGAGCGCGACGGCGAGCGTACCATCCGGTCCGGCGGCCAGCGCGGCGATGGCGGCGGCAAAGCTTTCCAGATGTTGCGGATCGGCATCCTCGCGCAGTTCGACGAGATCGCTGCCGCTGGACGCCAGCAGCCGGTCGCCGACCCGGCACAGGTTGTCGGCGTCAGGCAGGTCGGCAAACACCGCAATCTCGTCCAGGGCGGAATTGGGACGAAATGCGCCATCCATCGGCGGGATGGTGATTGCGCGGCCGCGAAAGATGTCGAGGATCGGATCAAGGATCATTTCGCCGCCCCCCAATAGGCGTCGTTCGAGGTCCAGGTCTTGTCGGCTCCGTCGACCGTGAAGCGACCGATCCGGTTGTTCAGGATGCCTCCGATGAACAATTCACCCTTGTGCTCGCGCATCGAGGTGACCATCGGATGCGCCAAACCTGTCAGATCGCCCATGGTCTGAAGGATTTCGCCGTTGTCGTTGAACTTGACCACGCCGCCGGTGTTGATGTTGGGAAACAGCCAATCGTCCTGCGGCAGGCGGCGCGCCATGCGTTTGCGCATTGCCGGGTGACGCAGCGACAGATCGAACGACGGCGTGCGCATGCCCAGCCATGCCATCCAGTAGGTGCCATCGGATGCGCGGTTGATGTTGTCGGGATAGCCCGGCATATCGCGGATCACGCATTCGGCGGTGCCGGCCTTGGGGCCTTCCAGCCAGTAGCGATGAATGCGGCAGGCCCAGCTTTCGCAGAAGAACAGAGATTTGTTGTCATGCGCCATCGTCACGCCGTTGGTGTAGCGATAGCCATCGAGCAGGGTCTTGGTGCTGCCGTCGGCGGGATCATAGACCAGCAGCCGCCCGGTGGCGCGGTTCTCGATGCTGTCGAGCGCCCATTCATGTGCGTCGTAGCGTTTGGTCGAGTCGGTGAAATAAACCTTTCCGTCAGGGGCGATATCAAGATCGTTGGGATCGCGCAGGCGGGCGTCATCGACGATGGATGTCAGCGAGCGTCGGGTTTCGGCCGACAACCGGGTGACAGTGCGGTCAGGTGCGATCTGGTAGAGACCCATTGCGCCGACGCAGGTGATCAGATTTCCGTCGCGGTCGAAGGCAAGCCCGAGGGGGAAGCCGCCGATATGGGCAAACACCTCGGACCGGGTGTAGTCGGGGGCGAAAAAGCGCACGATCTCGCCGTGGCGGGTGCCGCAATACAGGTGATCGTCCCGGTCAAGGATGACGTCCTCGGGGCCTTCCACCTCGCCCAGCCCGATATGCGCGGCGCTGGAAAGGTGGCTGTTGAGCGAGTACGGCGTGCCCGAGCCCGGCACCGCCGAGGGCGCCTCGCCCATGCGCAGATAGACCGGTGCGACATAGACCTCGTTCAGCACCTTGTGGCGGTTCTTGAGCCAGCGGATGTCGATGGTCACGGCCACGGCGAGCAGGATGCCCAGAACCATCTGGTTGGTGCCGGTGCCATAGCCGAGCCGGATCAGCCCGTTGGTCATCACCAGCACGATCACCGCGCCCATCATGCCCTTCACCACCGAGCCGCGCCCGCCGCCAAGGCTGTTGCCACCGACGACAGCCGCCGTAAGGGCGAGGATTTCGAGCCCATGCCCGGTGCCGGGCCCGGCGCCCGAAAGTCGTGTGGCGATCAGGAAACCGGCGGCCGCGGCGCACAGGCCGGAAAAGACGTAGGTCATGAACACGGTCAGGCGCACCCGGATGCCGGCATTGTGGGCCGAGCGGCGCGACCCGCCGACGGCCAGGACGTGCCAGCCGGGGCGTGAGCGGGTCAGGGCGATATGGGTGACGATGGCCAGAAGAATGGCCGACAACACCGGGACCGACAGGCCCAGCACGGTGCCGTCGCCGATGAAATCCCAGGTGTCGGATGACACCATCGACAGCTGGATCTTGGAACCGAATTTGACCACCAGGATATCATAGAGCGCCCGCCCGATGATGAAGGTCACAAGCGTGGTAATGAAGGCCCGCAATCGCAGAAACCCGATGAGATAGCCGTTGATCGCGCCGAATGTGGCACCTGTGGCCATCGAGGCGGCAAAGGCCAGCCAGACGGGTGTTTCAAAGATGAAGACCATCGACACGGCGGAAAACGCGGACAGCGCGAAGATCGAGCCGACCGCAAGGTCGATGCCGCCGCCCAGCATGACCACGGTCACGCCGGTCACGACCAGGCTGAATTCGCCCAGTTGACGGGTCGATTCCTGCAGCGAGTAGAGTTTGAAAAAGCCGGGGATTGCGCTGCCGAAACTGGCGACGACGATCACCAGTGCGATGAAAGGGATCGCGTTGTCGGTCCAGCGCTTGGTCAGGATTTCGCCGATGATGTGATCCGGCACAAGATTATAGCGCCACGCCTGCAACTGCTCGCGGAATGTCATCGGGGCTCCATCGGATATGGGAGGGAGGGGCAGAGGGGGAAACGGCCAGATCGGGTCTGGCCGTTTCATGAGGCGTTCGGGTGCCCGGGATCAGTCCGCGTTCATCGCCTGCAGGGCCTTCAGATCCCAGCAGCTGTCGGGCTTGAGGTCGGCTTTGGTGGTCGCCTTGAGCAGAGTGTAGATGTAGGGCGAAGAGGTTCCCGGTTCTTGCCCGCTCTGCAGCAGGTACTTGATGATGGTGACCATGTTGTAGCTTTCCTGTGCCAGCTCGGTCATGACCACAGCGCCGTAGGTGCCGTTTTCGATCATGTCGCAATCGGCGGCTTTTTCACCGCCACCGGTGGTGACGAGGAACACCTGGTCCTGCATTCCCGCGTCGCGGATCGCGGCGGCGGCGCCGGTCGCGTCGCCATCCCAGAAGTCGATGATGGCGCAGATGTCGGGATGCTGTTGCAGCATGGTGGTGGTCACGTTGCGCGAGGTGGTCGCATCCCAGTTGGAATCCGGTTTGGCCACGATTTCGAAGCCGGGGTTCTTGGCCATCACATCCATGATGCCGGCATACTGGAACAGGCTGGTGGCGTTGACCTGATCCCCCTGCACCAGACCGATCTGCTTGGACGAATCCTCGCCGCAGCCCTTGATCGCGGCCTCGGCTTCAAGCCGGCCAAGCTGGGTCCAGTCGCTGCCGATATAGGCATCCGGTTTGAAGTTGGCAGGGTTGTCGATCAGCAGCACATAGATCCCGGCCTTCTGCGCGCGCTTCATCAGCTTGGAATAGGAGTTCATGTCCGGCGACATCACGATCAGCACATCCGGTTTTTGCTCGGACGAGATCGCTTCGGTGATGGCCTGCGCGCCGGCCTCGACGCTCCAGTTCGGGTCGCGGGTCTCGAAGATGCCGCCAAAGGCCGAGACCTCGTGCTCGAGAATGGCGGCCCAGCCCTGCGCCAGGTCAAAGCCCATCGCCATCGGCACCAGCAGAACGCGCTTGCCGCTCAGGGCCTCGGAATAGGTCATGGGCCCCGGATCCTGCGCCGCGGCAGGTACGGCGGCAAGGGTGGCTGCGGTCATCGCCGCGGCCGTCAGAAATGTCCGTATCATCTTCATAACTCTGTCCTTTTCCTGTTGGTCTTGTTCTTCGGTTGTTATTCCGTCTTTGACTGAAGCGAGGTCAGATATCCCCCTGCTGGGCGGTTTGTTCGTCGCGCGGGTTCAGGACGCCATCGACGATGATCGCGAACAGCAGGATCGTCGATTTGATCAGGTTCTGATACAGCAGGGGAATGTCGATGATCGTCATCGCATTCAGCATGATACCGATCAGCGCGGCGCCCACCAGCACGTTGCGCACACCGCCCTTGCCGCCGGACAATCCGATGCCGCCGATCACGGCGACCAGGACAATGTCATAAAGAAGGTTGGAGTTGACGACGCGGGTGTTGATCGAATGCAGGCTGGCGGCGGTCAGCAGCCCTGCGACAAAGGAGATCAGGGCCGCCAGCACATAGCGCAGCACCAGCATCGGCCGCACCGGAATGCCGATATTTCGCGCCGCAATCGGGTTGTCGCCGGCGTAATAGACATAACGGCCCCACTTCGTATAGCGCAGGAACAGGAACATCGCGCCGGACAGCAGCGCAAAAAGATAGACCTCGACCGGAATGCTGGCAAAGCGAAGCCCGCCCAGCAAGGCGACCCAGTGCCCCTCGGGCACCGGCACCGCGTCGGAAGAAATCAGCTGAGACCGCACATACCCGAAGACGAAAGAGCCGCTGGCAAGGGTCACGAATATCGCGGGAACGTCGGCATAGGCGACCAGAAATCCATTAAGCAATCCAATCGCCAGAACGCCGGCCAGAACCAGCAGCAATGCCGTGTGGTCGGGCACGCCATTGCCCAGAAGCTGGAGGTACCAGGCCACCGACATGGCCATGATCGCGACCATCGACAGGTCGATGCCCCGGCCGATGATGACGACCGACATACCCAGGGCCAGGATACCCAGCACCGAGATCGAACGGACAATCGCGATCAGGTTCGGCGCAGACAGAAAGCCCGGAAGCGCGACCGATGCGGTGACGAAAATCAGGACTGCCACGATCAGGACAATACGTTCCTGATTGAGGTTTTTCAGGTTGCTCAACGGGCCGATATCCATGTGTTGCTAGCTGCTCCCCGATCGCACCATCCCTTTGTGGAATGCGCGCCGAGCAGCCTGACAACAGGCTAGCAACAGGCTATCGCAGCCGTCCAATGAAAGTTTTGTTCGGAAAATCATTCCGATAGGGAATGCGTCTGGACACGATGCGCCTACACAATATGCAGATGTCCGCGACCTGCCGATTTTTCTTCCACCACGATATGCTTGCGCAACGCCTCGATGAAACGGCGCCCATAAACCGGCAGCGTGGCGCGGCTGTCTGACATGGCGCAGATGTCGAACCGGATGGGTTCGCCGCGCAGGGTGATCGGTCGGCTGATCAGCGACCGGCCTGCAAGTATCGCCGAAGACGGCACCACGGCGATGCCATTTCCGCCCTCGGCCATGGCAAAAAGCGTGTGCGGCGAGGTGCTTTCCAGCACGATCCTCGGCACCAGCCCCGACAGCCGACAGGCGGCATCGAACACCTCGCGCGAGGCGTGGCGGCAGTTGAGCGTCAGGATCGGGCCCTCCAGAAGGTCGGTAATCTCGATCGGGCCGCCGGTGTCGGGCAGGAAGTCGGGGGTGGCGACCGCGAGAAAGCCCAGCTCACCAAGGCGCACCGCCTCGAAAGGCTCGATCGGCGCGGTCGGCATCGCGCTGATCGTCAGGTTGACGGCCCCCGCGTGCAGTTTTTCCGCAAGCTCGGGGCCGCCGCCATCTTCAAGCCGGACGTCAATACCGGGGTTGGCCAGGCGCCATTCGCCCAGGAACCGGGGCAAATAGCGCTCGATCAGCTGCGAACAGGCCCCGATCTTGAGCAATCCGCTTTGATTGCGGGCCAGATCGCCAGCGAAGGCCCACAGATCGCGGTCGGCCACCAACACGCCGTTGACCTTGGTCAGCAGTGCCTCGCCGGCCGCCGTCAGGCGCACGTTGCGGCCGGATTTTTCGAACAGTCTGAGGCCCAGGGAGTCCTCGAGCCCGCGTATCTGGCGCGACAGGGCCGATTGCGTGATGTTCAGGCGCTGGGCGGCCAGCGTGAAATTTGCAAGCTCGGCGGCGGCGACAAAACCGGAATATGTGCGGATGTCCATGTTCGTGCTCCAGGAGGCGACAGGAAAGGGTAAGAGCCCCCGGGATCGGATGTCAACGCAGAGCCTGCCGCGCGCCGGACCATGCGCTGGGGCTGTGGCGTCCGGCCGCCCCGTGATCGGCCGTTCGCATTGCTCGAAAATAACCGGATTGATCCCGAGTTCCCGGCTCAGCGCCGCGGTCGAAGCTTTCGATCGCTGTATTGCTGCTCGGATGCCCTCGCAACGCATTGATCGTCTGGGTGCGTTGCCCGGTCAACAGGTCGCGGGTTTTGAGTGCCATCGACTGTCCTTGTTGTGCCGTGGTCTTGGTCGCCACAAAACGCCCTCTCGGCGATGCAGGCATCGCCTGCCGGGTAATACATGGTCGGTCGGGAAGCTGCTTCAGCAATAGCCTCGGCGTCGTTCGCATCGTTCTTTTGCCGCTTCACGTAGGGTTTGACGTATTGTGGGGCGATCAGCCTGACATCGTGACCAAGTCTGGAAAGCTCTCGACTCCAGTGGTGCGCACCTGCACAGGCTTCCAACGCGATGGTACAGGGTTCAACACCACTGAAAAACTCCAACACTCGGCCCCGCGGTAGCGCCTTACTGAAAACCTTCGATCCGTCTTCGGCTGCTCCATGGGCGTGAAACGAATTCTTGGCAATATCCAGCCCTACAATGCTAACATTTTCCATGGGCGCTTCCTCCTCCTAGCAAGTTTCGACACCGCGACCTTGGCACAGCGATGCCGTAAGGGGGCGTCCACCCCATCAAGAGGGCACGAGCAGGTTAAGCGGACCATTGGCGCGGCGATACGGGATCTGAACGGCCAGGATCTTCTGTCGACGGCAAAGGGTCGAGTAGTCTGGAACGGGCCAATCCAGTCCAGCCAGACGCAGGAGGCTGGTAACCATCCCCGCGGCTTGCCTAAGCGGCAGTTTGAACAGTACCTTGATCGAAAGGCAAAATTGGATGGCAGCATCGGAGAATACCGGTGGTCGACCCGGACGCCCAGCCTTGGGGGCATGCCATACCATGTCCTTGTCGAGCCACCCTCTCATCGCTGCAAGCAGCGACTGCCGGGCAACGGATCAACAGAGATCCACGCCGCTTCAGCGCTTCGTTCTAGGACTTCCAGTTCGTCGTGCGGTAGCGGGCAGGTTCGGGCTTGCTCATGCCCCGCGTCTTAACCTACCGGATTCACGCCGTGAATCCCCCTGCCACCGAGTTCTGCAACAACGCCTCTTTCACCGCCTGCCGGGCATACCGCAGCATTACGTCCTGGTCGGAGGGGTTTTCAGCATGGCTTGGAACAGCGCCTGACGCGGGGCCGATGTCTCGGAAAGCAGGGGGCCACTGTACAGCCCAAAACAAAATATGGCAGCAACGAAGGCACGAAGAACAATCATTCAAGAAACCTTTGGAAAACCAGAGAACAGAATCTCTGGCGATGCTGTTTTTTTAGTCTGTGGCGAAATTTCCAATTAATTGTATCGCGCGGGAATTGGTTTTTCACTGTCCGATGAACCTGTGATTGGACTGTAGCGCAGCGGCCACAGACTTAAGATCGCACTATTTTGGGGCGACTCCACCCCTGGCGGGACAATTTTGGCACTTATTAAAAAAAGAGCGCGATGCGCTATCGGAAGATCCGCCAGGGCGCCGGGTCGTGAACGTCGCGGCGATTATCGCCGTTGCTGCCAACACCCATGTAGGGGATACCGTTTGAACATACATCGGGTTGCGCGGACAACCCTCCGATCCTGGGGCGACTGGCCTGCCCTGAGTATTGTCTACTGACCGACTTGAAGCAGGGCTATCCAGGGGGGCCGGTGTGAGATTACGTGAACTCGAGACTTTGGCCGCAATATTCGAAACCGGCTCCGCCTCCGAAGCGGCGCGCTTGCTCGGCGTCACCCAGCCCGCGATCAGCCGGACTCTCGCCCGGCTGGAGGAAAAGCTTGGATTCGAGCTTTTCAACCGGGTCAACGGGCGGCTGGTCACAACCCGGCGCGCCGAGGCAATCCGCGCCGAGGTGCAAAACCTGCTGGACGGGCTGCACAATCTGACACGCATAACCGATCAGTTGTCGAAAGGACGGGTGGGCGAGCTCAGGTTCGGGTGCGCCCGTCCCTCCTGCAGCAACTCTTTGCTGCAGGAGGACCGAAGGTGCAGCAACTCACAAGCGAGACACGGATCAACGGGGCAAGGCCGGTCCTGACCGTTCGGGATGTTTTGGTTCGCTATGATCTTGACGAGGCGTCGATCCATGCGGTCAACGGCGTCTCCTTCGATCTGAACGCGCGCGAGACCTTTGCGATCGTGGGAGAATCCGGCAGCGGCAAATCCACGGTTGCCTTGTCGCTACTTGGCCTGGTGCCGGTAGTCGGGGGCGAAGTCGAGCTTGACGGCAACCGCCTGACCGGCATGGATGCCACCGCATTGGCCAAGATCCGCGGCAGCAAGATCGCGATGATCTTTCAAGAGCCGATGACCTCGCTCAACCCGGTTCTGACCGTCGGCTTCCAACTCACCGAAGCGATCCGCCTGCACACCGATATGGGCAGGCGGGCGGCGCGCGATCATGCCGCGAAGATGCTCGGCCGCGTAGGGATTTCGGATGCCGAACGCCGACTGCGCCAATATCCGCACGAGTTGTCGGGCGGGATGCGTCAACGGGTCATGATCGCGACGGCGCTCTCGTGCAGTCCGGCTGTGCTGGTGGCGGACGAGCCGACGACGGCGCTCGATGTGACTGTCCAGGCCCAGGTCCTGGCCCTGATCGACCAGCTGCGCGATGAGTTCGGAACCGCGGTGGTCCTGATCACCCACGATATCGGGGTGGTGGCGGAAACCGCCGACCGGATCGCCGTCATGTATGCCGGTCGGATTGTCGAGGAGGCGCCGACGGCGGCCTTGTTCGCGGACCCCCGGGAGCTATACCCAAGGGCTGCTCGCTTCGGTCCCCCGGGTCGATCGCGTTCCCGATGGCAGGCCGATGCCCACAATGGAAGGCAGCGCGCCGTCGATGCGGAACTTGCCCGACGGCTGTCCTTTCCGTCCTCGCTGTGCGCAGGCGATGGAGACATGCAAGTCGGAACCGCCGGTCCGAACCGGGACGCGGCGCATGGTGAGGTGCTGGCTTTATGAATGAAGCGTACAAAGTTGACCCGCTTCTGTACGTCGAGGGGCTGAGCCAGAGATTTGCGGTTGCCACGGATGTTCCTGGCCGTCCCTCGCAATGGCTTCACGCCGTCGAGAATGTCGATCTTGAGCTTTATCCGGGCGAAAGCCTGGGCATCGTCGGCGAAAGCGGCTGCGGAAAATCCACCCTCGCGCGCACGATCTTGCACCTTTACAAGCCCTCGGTCGGGCGGGTCACCTTCCAGGGGCGCGATGTCGGAACGGCCAGGGCCGCCGAACTCGCTGCGCTGCGGCGCGACATGCAGATCGTGCTTCAGGACCCGTTCGGGGCGCTGAATCCCCGCCGCAGTGTCGGCGCGTCGATCGCAGATGGGATCAAGGGCCACGACCGCAGCAGAAAGGCCCAGGCGCTGCTGGAGCGGGTCGGGCTGAGTGCGGCGGATTACGGACGCTATCCGCACGAATTCTCGGGCGGCCAGCGTCAGCGCATATGCATCGCGCGGGCGCTTGCCCCCGAGCCCAAGCTGCTGATCGCCGACGAGGCGGTTTCCGCGCTCGACGTGTCGGTGCAGGCGCAGATCCTGAACCTGCTTGGCGAGTTGCGCGCGGATCTGGGGCTGAGCTTTCTGTTCATCTCGCACAATCTGGCCGTGGTGCGCGCCTTCTGCGACCGGCTGGCAGTGATGTATCTGGGCCGGGTCGTCGAAACCGGCCCCACCGAAGCGGTGTTCACGGATCCGGCGCACCCCTACACCCGTGCGCTGATCTCGGCGGTGCCGATCCCGGATCCGGCCCATCCGGGCCAGCACGCGTTGCTTGAAGGGGAGGTGCCCAGCCCTCTTACCCCGCCTTCGGGCTGTGCCATCCGGACACGTTGCCCCCACGCCGTTGCGGCCTGCGCAGAGGCGGTGCCTGCGATGGCCTCGGCGGGCGACGGGCGCGCCGCGGCCTGCGTCCGGCTTGATGAAGTTCCGCGCGGTCCGATCTGGAACACCGCGGAAGGAGAGGCGTGATGCTGAAAATTCATTGTTCGCCGACTGCTGCAGCTTGTTCCGGTTCTGCTGATCCTGTCGGTTCTGGTGTTTTCGCTCGTGCATCTTGTGCCTGGCGACCCGGTCGACGTGCTGATGGGCGAGGGTCATTCCGACACCGTGGTCGAGGCGGCCTTGCGCGCCAAATACGGTTTGGACCAGCCAATCGTGGTGCAGTACTTCACCTGGCTCGGAAATATCCTGACCGGCGACTTCGGCAGTTCGCTTTATACCAAGGAACCGATCCTGAAAATGATCGCGGACCGGTTTCCCGCGACGCTGCTTCTTGCCTTTGCCAGCGCCATCGTTGCGATCGTGATCTCGATCCCGGCCGGCATCATCGCCGCGCTTTATCGCGGTACGCTTCTGGATTTCGGCGCTATGGGCGTCGCGCTTTTTGGTATTTCGGTTCCGAACTTCTGGTTCGGGATCCTGCTGATCCTGTTCTTCTCTCAAATGCTTTGCCTGCTGCCCTCGATGGGGCACGTCGCAGTCTTCTCCGACCCCTGGGCGGCGATCCAGCATCTTTTCATGCCGGCGCTGACGCTGGGAACCGCGATGGCCGCCAACCTGACGCGGCTGGTGGGTGCCGAGATGATCGAACAGCTGTCCCAGGATTACGTGCGAACGGTCCGCGCCAAGGGGGTGCCGGAACGGGTCGTGGTCGGCCTGCACGTGCTGAAGAACGCCATGATCCCGACCGTGACCATCATCGGTCTTCAGTTCGGCGGGCTTCTGGAGGGCGCGATGCTGACCGAAACCATCTTTGCCTGGCCCGGCATCGGCAAGCTGGCCGTCACCGCCGTCTATGAGCGCGATTATGCCCTGATCCGGGGCGTCGTTCTGTTTGCCGCCATTGTCTATGTCTTCGTGAGCCTGCTGGTCGACATCAGCTACCGGTTCCTGGACCCCCGCGTGAAACTAAAATGACCGGAGAGAACCGGTCATTTCTCAACAGCAGGAGAAAAAACGATGTTGAAACATGTCCTTGCCTCACCGGCGATGGTCGGGCTGATGCTCTCCAGTCCGGCGCAGGCGCCGCAAGACGGCGGAACGCTGAAGGTCGGCATCGCCTCGACCCCGCCAACACCAGCCTTCTGGGGCGCGCGCAGATCCTGTGGCGGGGCGCCGATGGCCGTTGTGCCGCCATTGATGGCGCCAGTGCGGTTCCCGACGACTTGCCGTCGCCCGCAGGCGCTCCGCTGGAGGATGTGGGGCTGGCCCTGGCCGGATTGCCCGGCCTGCCGCAGGCGCTGGAACGATTGCACGCTCAGCACGGGCGCCTGCCGCTGGCGCAGGTCGCCGAACCGGCTGCGCGGCTCGCGGAAAACGGTTTTGCCCCGCCCCAGCATCTGCGCGAGGTCTGGGCATTGCGCGTCGATGCGTTGGGCGAGGGCGGGGCGCGCCCCTATTGCGGCGCAGACCCGGCCCACTCACGGGCACCGGAGCATTTCAGGCATCCCAAACTCGCGGGCCTGTTGCGGGACTTCGGGCGGCTCGGCGCCAACAGCATCACGCGCGGAGAAACCGCCAAGGCGCTGGTCGAAGGCGTGCGGCTGCGCGGCGGATACTGGAGTCTGCCTTGAAACCCTCGTATCCGCTCCGTTCATCCGGCCAAGGGTGCACGCCGGTATCGGCGACGATGTGATCGCAGATCTCGCAGCGCACGGTATGGCGCGCGAAATCAGCGCCCGCGGACACGTCAATCACCCGGGCATCGTCCACGCGGTTGGTATGGATGCGGCAGGAAACATGACAGGCGCCGCCGATGACGCCTGGGTGGCGTCGTCGCCTACGCCTGATCGGAAATGAAAAGCCCTTGCGGACCATCATCTGGCGTCAGTTCGGAGCGCGTCCGACCGTCCCTCTCGCGGTGACGGTCATGATGATCCTTTTGCAATCGGGGCGCACGCTGCGGGATCACGATCGGGACCGGAGCCGCTTGCTCGGAAATTGCGGTCCCAAGCGGCCCAAGTATCTTTCTTTCGGGACTTCTAGATGAGCCCGAGAACATCAGATCGGCCGTGACGATGTATGGGTGTTTCCCGCTTTCACGGCGTCGCGTCGAAGACCTGCCGCATGAACCCGGCATTGATGTCAGCCAAGGTGTGAGGCGCCCGGGTTCCGGTCATGCCCGTGGTCCGAACGCAGGCGCGTCCCCCCCTCCGGGCGCGTCATTTCGGCCGATTGATGCGCCGAGGGTATCGGGCAATATGGGGCATGACCCGATGGAAAGGCACACCCCTCATCCCGACCGGACATGCGGACCCGTGTTGCATGGGGATCGGCGGATTGCGCACCGCCGTCGCAGACCCGGAGGCGGTGTCTTTGCCACGAATGCGCGAAGGCACCTGCCGGAACTGCCCTGGCGGGCGACGGGACCGCGCCGCATCGGTCGCGGCATAGGCGGAGCACAGGATGTCTGATCACCCCTGCGGCAACTGCCGCTTTTACACCGACAGCATATGGCAGCCGCTGCCGGCCTGTTCGGTCTCGCTGCTGTCCAAGAACTTCACGCGACGCGAGTTGGCGGCGGGCGACACGCTGTATCACCAGGGCAGCGAATGCCGGTCGGTCTATTGCGTCTCCCGCGGGCTGTTCGCGATCCGCAGTCTCGGGCCGGATGGCACCTCCAGCCTGCTCCGGCTGGCGTACCCGGGCGAGATCATCGGCTACCGCGCCTTTCTGAAGGGCAGCGAACACAGCACCGAGGCCTCGGCGTTGATGCCCTCCCGGGTCTGTACCGTGGGCGAACGCGATGCACGAAACGTGATCCGGGCCAGCCCGGCGGTTCTGGCCCGGATCGCCAAGCGCTGCGCGGACGGGCTGGACCAGTGCCGCGACCGGTTGAGGAGCAGGGAGACGGTGTCGAACAAGGACCGGCTGTCAGAGCTGTTGGGCCGCCTCACGGAGGCCTTCGGCGAAGACGCCGAAGACTGCCGCCGCCTTAGGCTGCCGATGCCCCGGCAGGACCTTGCCGACCTGATCGGCGTCGCCCCCGAGACCCTCTCGCGGCTGGTGTCGCAACTGGAGCGTGACGGGGTGCTGCGGGCCTCGGGGCGCCGCATCGAGTTTCCCGCCGCGCCCAGGCCGAAGGTCGCCCGGCGGTGACCGGCGCCGGGTCCAAGGGGCCCGGCACCAGGCGGTTTCAGCTTTGTTCGGGGGTATCGCCGGCCGCGGCCCAGCCGTCTGCGCGGGGTGACCAATCGCCGGTGTCCTCAAGGACGGTGCGGCGCAGATGGCGGCCGCGGGACAGCACGAACCACATCATCGGCAGCACCCCGCCCAGCACGAAGACCGTGCCGCCAAGCGACCGGAAGATCGTGAACGACCGGAACACCGCGCCTTGAATGATCTCCTGCGAGCGGGCGTACCAGAGCCCGTCCTGCAGCACGATGACCAGTTGGTAGATCCCCACCGGCAGCAGGTCGAGGAACATCATCAGCGCGATGCCGATGTTGAGCGACCAGAAGGCGGTCCGGAGCAGTCGGCGGTTCCAGCTTTCGGTCTCGAACAGGTGCTGACAGCAGAACAGCATGCCGCCCAGGGCGATATTGCCCTTGACCCCGAACATCGCCGCATGGGCGTGGTTGCCGGTCAGATAGGTCGAATGCTCGAAATAGTTCACCACGGGCAGGTTGATCATCGAGCCGAAGACGCCGGCGCCGAACACGTTCCAGAAGTTGACAGCGAGGATGAAGTACCAGACCTCGTTCATGATGAACCTCTGGCTGCCGGATGCCTGGAAGGCCGTCGCGCGGGTCCTTTCCTGGCGCATCCGCCAGGCATCCAGTGTCAGCAGCAGCAACGGCAACACCTGCAGCGTCGAGAATACGCTGCCGAAGGCGATCACGCCGGTCGGCTTGGCGATCCAGTAAAAATTGTGGGCGATGCCGACCGTGGCCGTGACCAGAAACAGCATCACGGCCAGAAAGATCACCCGTTCGGCCATCACCCGGGTGATCAGCCCCATCTGCACCAGCATGTAGGCCACGATCACCGTGGTGAACACCTCGAAGGTCACCTCGACCCACATGTGCACCACCATCCAGCGCCAGAAATCGGTGATGGCGAAATTGGTGTCGGGGGTGACCAGAAGCCCGAAGAACAGAAAGAACACCATCACGCCGCTGCCATAGAGCAGCCAGGCCGGGACCGACCACAGGTTGTGCCGGGTCAGCCAGGGGCGGATGCCGCGATAGATGATCACGATCCAAAGCGCAAAGGCCGCCAGCAGCAGGATCTGAAAGGCGCGGCCCATTTCCATGAACTCCCAGCCCTGGCTGCCGAACCAGTAGGCTGCGGCCCCGGTCAACCGGCCCGTCTGGCCCAGGAAGATCCCGATCAGCGCCCCGGCCCCGACGGTGAAGCAACACAGGAACAGCAGGTCGATCAACGCCTTTTGTCCCCGCGGCACCGGCGCAAGGCGCGGCAGGAAGAAGATCGTGTAGCCGACCCAACACATGAAGAACCAATAGATCTGGAACAGCGTGTGATAGCTGCGCAGCACCGTGAAGGGCAGCAGGTCGCCAAGGACCAGGCCAAAGGGCCGCACGAAATCCGTCGCGGCACCGATCCCCGCGAGCACCTGCGCGCCGAAGGCCAGCATCGCCAGTGCGAAGAACTTGTAGGTCGCGCGCTGGGTCTTGCGGACAAGCCCTTTTTCAAGGTCATAGGTGGTCAGCGACTGCGCCGTGCCGCCCGCGAAGGGGTCGTATTGCAGGGTCTTCATCTGCCCGTAGATATAGAGTACCAGCCCGATGCCCAGAAACAGCGCCAGAACCGACAGGATGCTCCACAGGTAGGTGGCCGAGGTCGGCGTATTGCCCGCATCAGGATCGAACGGCCAGTTGTGGGTATAGCTGTAACGCTCGCCCGGCCGATCCGCCGCAGCGACCCAGGCGCCCCAGAAAAAGAACGCCGAAAGATCGCGGATCTGGTCGCGGTCGGTCAGATACCCGGTCTGGAACAGCTCGTCATAGGTGGGGTCGGTGAACATCCGCTCGACATGGAGGGCGACCGCCTCGAAGGCGGCGGCCTGCGCGGCGGTCAGGGTCACAAGACCGGCGGCCGGATCGTAGGTATTGGTATGCACCTCGCGGCGCACCCGCGCGGCGATGGCGTCGGCCTCGTAGATGGCGAGGGCCTCAAAGGAAGTCGCGCCATAGACCTCGCGTGCATAGTGGTCGCGCATCGCGACGACGGTACGGTGCAGCGCGTCGGCGGTGAAATCCGGCCCCCGTTCCGCGCCGTCCCCCCAGAACGAGCCATAGCTCATCAATCCGCGAAGATGGAACACGCGCTCACCCCGATGGATCTGCGCGGGGGTTACCACAGCCTCGCCCGCCGCGGTGGTGAACCGCGGGATCGGCGGGGCCTCGTCATATGTCGCGTCGCCCATGTAGAGCAGCCCGGCCAGACAGATCACCACGACCGCAAGCAAATGAAACCCCCAGAATTTCTTGTTGAGCAGGATCAGCGCCAGCGCCCCTATTTTCGGTGGTTGTGTCTTGGCTTTGCGCATCTGGGTCTTCCGTTCTTCTCTGTTGGTGTCGCGCCGTCATTGCGGCCGGATTTTCGGTCGGGTTTTGCGGATCGGTCGGGGTTCAACCGGCGCCGCGTGGCATCGGCAAGGCCATCGACTTGTAGGGCGTCCAGTCCTCGATCTGCGGATAGTACCGGCGGCGCCAGGCCCGGACCCTGGGGTTGAAGATCCGGCGCCATAGCGGCGGAATCATCGCCATCGCGGTCATCGGCGGATAGCCGGTGGGAAGCCGGGGAACATCGGCCTCGTCATAGACCTGCAGCAGTGGATAGCGGCGCGCCGGGTGCAGGTGATGGTCGGCATGGCGTTGCAGGTTGATCAGCAGCAGGCCGGACACCCGATGCGCCGAATCCCACGAATGATGCGGTTGCACCGGCTCGTAACGGCCATCGCCAAGGTATTCCCGGGTCAGACCGTAGTGTTCGACGTAGTTGGTCAGCTCCAGCTGCCAGACCGCCACGACGGCTTGCAGCGCGAACAGCCCCACCGCCATCCAGCCGCCGATGACAAAGGCCAGGGCAAGGAATCCGACCTGAAGCCCGATGTATTTGAAGATCGGGTTCGAGGGATGCCAGGCCGAGCGGCCAGCGCGCGCCAGCCTGGCCTTTTCCGCCCGCCAGGCCGAGCCCGGTCCCTGCCACAGAACACGCGGAAAGAACCGCAGGAAGCCTTCGTTGTAGCGCGCGGTGACGGTATCGCGCGGGGTCCCCACATGGGGATGATGCACCAGCAGATGCTCGGTCCGGAAATGACCGTAGAGCACCAGCGCCATGAGCAGATCACCGAGGTTTCGCTCGATCCAGCCGGGCTTGTGGAACAGCTCATGCGCATAGACGATCCCGACGGTGCCGGTGGTGACGCCGATGCCGAACATGATCCCGAAGGTTTCGAGCGTGCCGAAGCCGCCCACATGGGTCAGATACCATATCGTTCCGAACACCAGGACGATCTCGATCGGAAACCAGATCCAGGTCAGGAGCCGGAACCAGAACAGTTCTTTGTCCGGGGTGTCGGGATCGGGATTGGTCAGGTTCTTGCCAAGCAGCAGATCCAGCAGCGGCATCAGGACCCAGCCGTAAAGCGGGATCAGCAGGATCGTCCAGCCGCCCTGCAAGACCGCGAGGACCACAAGCGGAACGAAGGTGAGGGTCAGCCAATAGGGCGCGGCGTTGAGATGCGCGATGCGGGGCGCCGCCCGTTCGGTCATGGTCATCCTGTGAAAAACATCCCTTGTGTCTGGGTTTCATCAGCCGGCGGGCGGCGGGTTATCTGGGCCGGATCGCAAGATGGATGCCGTCCCGTCCCCGCAGGGTCAGATGCGCGACCGGCACCGGCTCGCGTCCCGGAACCTCGTCGAACCGGAAGGCACGGACCAGCAGCGAGAGGATCAGCGGCCCCTCGATCATGGCAAAGGCCGACCCGGGACAGACCCGCGCCCCGGCCGAGAACGGGATATAGGCCGAACGCAGACAGGCCTTGCCGTTCGGGGTCTCGAAGCGAGAGGGATCGAATTCGTCCGGCCGATCCCACAACCGTTCATGGCGGTGCAGGTGCCACGGGCTGAGGACGACCTGCGAGCCACGGCGCACGCGGCGCCCCCGGAACTCTTCGTCACGGGCCGCCTCGCGGACGAACATCGGCACCGGGGGATAAAGCCGCATCGCCTCGCGGAACACCGCGCGCGACGTTTTCAGCCGGCTCATGGTCGAGAAATAGATCTTGTCCGGGTCAATCTCCGCCTGCGCCTCGGCGGCGAGCCTGTCCTGCCACTCTGGATAGCGCGCCAGCAGGAACAGCGCCCAGGCCAGCGCGGCGGCCGTCGTTTCATGCCCGGCCAGAAAGAAAACCGCGATCTGGTCGATCATCTCCCCGCGCTCAAAGACCCGGCCGGTCTCCGGGTCCGGGGTGGTCATGATCTTGGTGGCGATGTCGTCGGGGGCGCGGCCCGCAGCAATGGCCCGCGCGCGATCGTCCACCAGTTGCGCGACCAATCCGCGGATGGCGCTTGCGGTGCGGCGGGTCTGCTTCGAATGATACCGCGGCATCCATTTCGGCAACGGCAGCACGGCCGCGAGATTGGCGACCGGCTGCGCCGTCTGGTGGGCGCGAAACGCATTGAACGCGGCCTGCGCGATCTCGCTGTCGATCGGCACCGAGAACATGGCGCGAAAGATCACGTCCATCGTGGCGTGACTGCTGTGTTCCTCGATCTCGACCGGGCGACCGTCGGCCAGCGGCTTCAACCGCCCGACCGCCGCCATCCCGCTGTCCCACATGGCCGGAAAAACCGTGCGAAGCCGCCCGCCCGCGAATGCGGGGTCGATGACGCGCCTCTGATGCTCCCACAGCGCCCCGTTAGAGATGAAGATCGCCTCACCCAGCAGCGGCTTCAGCCCGACCCGGATACGCTCGGACTTGGGAAAGTCGCGGGGGCGGTCCTTGAGGACCAGATCCACCAGCTCGCGGTCGTTGCACAGGTAGGAGCGGAAGAATGGCGTGCGCATCTCGGCCATCCACGCCCGGTAGAGACGTGCGGGCAGCGCCGAAAGAATGTCCCGTTTGAACAGATGGTAATACGACCAGGCCGAGGCCCGACCGTTTCGGGCTTCTGGTTTCGGAGGCAAATGCACATGACCGCCGCCGCTGCCGTCCATCATCCCACTCCCCCCCTTGGTGTTTTCCCCCGGGCTTGCCAGGCGTTTCGCCGTGTTTGCCACAGCCGGCGCATCGGTATCTTGATGGCCGTCAAAATTTCGGCAGGAGATTCTTTGTGTGGTCCAATCCAATGAAACATAACAATAATGCAACGCCGTTCATCCCGGATTCCCAAGCCGCGAGGCAAGCTGGATGCGATCGCATTCGCCCGGATCGGGCCAGGTCGGTCCGGCCATCGCCAAGGAAACCCGCGCCGCGAGGTCCGGGGGCACCGCCAATGTCCGAGGCTTTGGGGGGTTCTGTCGAGCCGGACAGAAAATCCGATCGCGTCAGTGGCCGCGCCCGTTCGGAGTGCAGGAAACCTCCGGGATACCGAAGGCTGTCGGGGTTTTCCCCGACCCGCAAAACATAAGAGAAAACGATATTATTGCAGATTTTTTTAATTTGCATTTATGAACTCTGCGGCGGCAATATCGCTGCATATCCAAGCGGATTGCATTCTTCGAAGCCGCCCGTCCCCGGTGTCGGACAAAGACATTTGGAGCGCGATACAAAGCGGAACTGCGGGCGGCAAAAAGGGAAAGCTCTCGATGACAAGCAAATGGAAAGATCCGGTGCGCGCAGGCAGGTTTGTTTGGGACCTGCTCTTGAAGGGGCAGCGGCTGATCATGCTCATCGCCATCATCCTGACGACGACAGCCATAATGATCGAAGTGGTGATGCGTTACCTCTTCGAGTCCTCCATCGTCGGTGTGCAGGAACTCGCGGCCTATTCAGCGCTCTGGCTCTACTTTTCCGGCGCGGCATACGGAACCCATGCAAGAATTCACATCACGGCGGATCTGTCGCATCTGGTCTTCAAGAGCCCCCGCCAGGTGATCGTTCTGAAGTTTCTCAGCAACCTGATCTCCTTCGGCCTGCTGGCCTATATCATCCCCTGGGGATGGCGATACTTCGAATGGGGCCTCACAAGACACGAGCAGTCGTCATCGACCTTCATGGGCAGCACCTATGACATCGTCCTTTTCCAGGCCGCCATCTTCTACGGGATTGTTTTCATGGCGTTCTACTTCTTCATCGAAACGATTCAATGCCTGCGCGCGATCCTGGCCGGGCATGGCGACCATCTGGAACTGATTTCGGATCGCAAGGAGACCGAGACGTGGATCTGATTATCATCGCCTCCCTGGTCATTTTCACCTTGCTGATCTTTTCGGGCGTTCCCATTGCCATCGGCTTTCTGGGCGCAACCGTCTTTGTCGCCGTGGCCAAGGACTATAACCCCGACTTCCTGCTTCCTGCCGGATTTGCAAGCTTCAACTCGGTGACCCTGCTGACGCTGCCCTTTTTCATCGCGGTGGGCTATCTGGTCACGGCGGGCAGTGTCGCCAGCCGGCTGATCGACGTTGCCAACGCCCTGTTCGGCAGGGTGCGCGGCGGGCTGGGCATCGTGGCCATCGTGGTCTCCTGTGTTTTCGGGGCGATTTCCGGGGCCGCAGCCTCATCGGTGATCGCCATCGGCACCACCATGATCCCGCAGATGGAAAAACACGGCTATCCGCGCGGCTATTCCGCCGCCCTGATCAGCTCTGCGGCGGTTCTGGCAACGATGATCCCGCCCAGCCTGGCGATGATCATGTTTGCCTTTGTCACCGGGCAATCGGTTGCCGCCTGCTTTCTGGCGACCGTGGGGCCGGCGATCGTGCTGGCCAGCCTGTTCAGTGTTCTCAACCTCATCATGGTCCGGCGCCTGCCCGACGTGAAACCGCCAGAGCCGATGTCCTTCAGGGATGTGGCGCTGGATCTGCGCGACAAGACCAAACCGGCGATCGGCGCGATCATGCTGCCGGTGGTGATCCTGGGCGGCATCTATGGCGGCATCATGACACCGACCGAAGCCGCGGCGGTGGCGGTCTTCTACGTGGCTTTCCTCAGCCTGGTGGTTTACCGGGACATGAGCCTGGTGCAGATGCTGGTCGCCCTGCGCACTTCTGTGGCCAGCACCGGCACCATGATCGTGATGACCTTCTTCGCCGCGCTGCTGGGCCGGCTCTACACCATGGAGCAGGTGCCGCTGCAGGTGAGCGAGATGCTTCTGTCGCTGTCCTCCAACCCGCTGGTGCTGTTGCTGCTGATCAACCTGCTGCTGATCTTCACCGGCATGGTGATGGATGAGCTGAGCGCCATCCTGCTGGTGACGCCGCTGCTTTACCCGGTGGTGCTGAAGCTGGGTATCCATCCGATCCAGTTTGCCGCGATCATCGGCACCAATCTGGGCATGGGCATGATGACACCGCCGATGGCCGGCATCATGTACGTCGGAGCCCGGGTCGGCAGGGTGACCATCGACAAGATGTTCAAGACCTCGATGATCCTGATCCTGTTCGGCTCCATCCCGGTCATCCTTCTCACCACCTATTGGGCGCCGCTGTCGCTCGCCCTGCCGCAATTGCTCGGCGTTGTTCGCTGAGACATCCCCGCCAGAATACTGGTCAGATCCGAAAATGAGGCTCCAAGTTGAAAATCACCGAAATTGAAATCTTCCCGGTCAGCGTGCCCACGATCATGCCCTATGTGGTGTCCTCGGGAACGCTGACCGCTGCCAACTCCATCGTGATCAAGCTGCACACGGACAACGGGCTTTATGGCATCGGCGACACGTCTCCGTCGCCGCTGTTCTCTGAAGAGACGCCGCAATCGGTGATCAGCACCTTGAAGGACATCCTTGCGCCGGCCATCCGGGGCATGAACCCGATGGCGGTGGAAATGGTCCACCAGCGGATGGATGCCGCGATCAAGGCCAATGCCTTTGCCAAGGCCGCCGTCGGCATTGCGCTGTACGATCTGCTTGGCAAGCATTTCAACGTCCCGGCCTACCAGTTGATGGGCGGTCTGGTGCGGGAAGAGTTCCCGCTGCTCTGGCCGCTGATGGGCGGCGATGCCGAAACCAACGTCAAGGAGGCCGAAGAGGCCATGCGCCGGGGCTTTCGCTCGGTCATGATCAAGGTCGGGCACAACGAGCCGGACGTGGAAGTGGAGCGGGTGGCGGCCGTGCGCAAGGCCATTGGCGACAAATGCGTATTGATACCGGACGCCAACCAGGGCTGGAGCCCGCAGGTGGCGATCCAGTGCATCCGACGGATGGAACCCTATAACCTCGCCTGGGTGGAACAGCCGGTGCCGCGCTGGGATCTGGAGGGGATGGTCAAGGTCCGCGAGGCCACCGGCGCGCTGATCTGTGCGGATGAAAGCCTCTGTTCCATCTATGACGCCATGGCGCTGGTGAAATCGGGTGCGGTGGATGTCGTCAGCGTCAAACTGCAAAAAAGCGAGGGGCTGCTGAAAGCCAAGAAGATCGCGGCCATTACCGAAGCGGCCAATATTCCGATCTTCATCAACAGCATGATCGAAACCGGCGGGAGCGTTGCCGCGAGCCTGCAATTCGCCGCCTCAACGCCGAACGTGGTCCCCTATACCGCCGCGATGATGTCCACGCTGCGGCTTCAGGACGACATTCTGACACCGGGAAGCTTGGCGATCGACGGCACCAGTATCCGGGTTACCGACCGTCCGGGGCTGGGTATTGAACTGGACGAAAGCAAGCTGGCAAAATACGCCGCCCACTACGCGGCCTGACAGGTTCAACAAGCCCGACGCCCCCCCGACGAGATTTCAGCCGGGGCGGGCGCGGACGGCTGCGCCTGGCTGTTCCGCGCTATCCGCGAAAATCGACATAGGCTTCGAGCTTGCGGCTCAAGCAGGCGCGAAACTCTTCTGCGAGATGTGATATCGGCCGGTTTGCCGGCGTCATCAGGGAAATTTCGAGGTAGATCGCCGGTTCAAAGGGGCGGAACACGATGCCGCTGTTGCCCTTGTGATGGCGCTGGTGGCTCAGCGCCGAAAAACTGTCGCAGATCAGATAGCACATGCCTTCGGAAACCAATTGCAGCGCCGGCAGGATCGATTCAAACTCGACCCGGTGCTTCAGGTCGACATCCGCCTCCTCGAAGGCCCGCCGGATTTTCGGTCCAAGCGCGTTCTTTTGATGCACCAGCGCCAGCGGCAAATGCGCCAGGTCCTTTGGCCGGACAACGGCGCACGCGGCAAGGGCACTGTCTTCGGGCATGGCGCAGAGACAGCGCAGTGCAAAGCGCTGGGCATTGATCGTGCTGCCTTCTTCCGACGCTTCTCCAAGCCCGATATCGTATTGTTGTGATGCGATCCAATCGGTCACCACGGTCGAGGACCGCATCATCAATGAGACCTGGACCTCGGGTTTGTCCGCCAGGAATTCCGCCAGTGCGTTCGGCATGAAATAGGTCGAAGCCGTCGGGTTGCAGGCGATCCTCAGGCTGCCCCGGCTCAGATTGGCGACCTCCTGGATGGTGCGGCTGGCCTTGGTCAGCAGGTCGAGCACCGCCTCTGCCTTTTCCAGGAAATAATGCGCCTCGGGCTTCGGATCCAGGCGTTTGCGTTCCCGATTGAACAACGTGAATCCGATTTCCCGTTCAAGACCGGAAATCGTTGAACTGACAGCGGGTTGCGTGCGGCCCAGGCTTCGGGCCGCTTCGGAGATCGAGCCCGCACGCATGACTTCGGCAAAGGTCTGAAGCTGGCGGATGGAGAGATTCGTTTTCATGGCAAAATATAAGCAGGTCTTTTCTTTTGGTGGAAATGGAAAAATTTTCCATATATGTGGCGGTTTCCGGCGGATTGAGAGCCCAATTCCTGCGCCGGATTCGTCGCAGGAATTCCGCGTGGTAGTGGGCAGCCATGTGCATGCCGATACCGTTTTCCTGCCCTCCCCGGACCTGGCCAGCCTTTGCCGAAGCGCCGGGGTCCGCTGACGATTTGGTTCGATCCCGGGACGGATCGGGAAGCTGCGCAATGACGTTGCATACAGCCACTGAATGTCGATAGTTCATAAATCAAATCTATGAAAATAGCGATATTATCAATTTGGCTTTTGAATGTAGCTGCACGATAGTTCTTACCAGCTTGCCATGGGGGCTGCCTTTTCCACCGCGCGGTTTCCTAAAGAGCACTCTGATCAATGAATTGGCAAAGGAGGTTGTCATGGAGATACCAAGGTTGAAGCGCGTCATTGGTGCAGTCGCATCGGCGGTGCTGATGTTGGGCGTCGCCGCCGGTTCGGCGCAGGCCCAGGAACATACGTTCAAATGGTCGCATTCCTTCCCGGTCGACTCGATCGTGGATACCACGACCAAGGCGATCATCGCCGAAATCGAAGAGAAAACCGAAGGCCGCATCGCCTTCAAGCTTTTCCCGGCCGGGCAGCTCGGCGATTGGGTCGAGGTCAACGAACAGGTCGTGCGCGGCGTGGTGGAGTTTGCCAGCCAGCCGGTCTCTCCCTCTTATGATCCGCGCCTTCAGATCCGCGTTCTGCCCTATTCGGTGATGAATTTCGCCGAAGTGGAGCAGGCCTATTTCAGCGATGATCCCTATCTGTTCAACATGATGAGCGAGCTGATGGGTGAAAACGGCATGACGACCCTGGGCGTGGTGGCGCAAGGCTTCGGTGGCGGAGGATTCCGCGAATGCCCCGAGAACGTGTTCGACGCCGCATCGAACAGCGGGATCAAGATGCGGTTTCCGCCGGGAAACCAGGCCTGGCAGAACATGGTCGCCGCTTTGGGTTTCGAGCCGACGCCGGTGCCCTGGGGTGAGCTTTATCTCGGGCTGCAAACCGGGCTGGTGGATGCGCAGGTCGGCGGACAGCCCTACAATACCTGGACAACCCACCGCGATGTGACGGAGTGCTGGGTACAGTTCAACACCCATTTCCAGAACTCCTTCGTCTTTGCCAACACCGATGCGTTCAACGGCCTGTCGAAAGCGGATCAGCAGATCATCCGCGACGCGGTCGAGGGCGCGGCGCTGGCCAGCCTTGACCTGGCGCGCGGCGAAGATCAGAAATACATGGATCTGATGTCCGAGGCCGGTATCAAGGTCATTGTGCCGACCGATGAACAGCTGGCAAGGATCGCCACTGTCGCGCGTGAGCAGGTTTGGCCGGTGATGGACGAGGTCATCGGAAAAGACCTGATGGACATCATGCGCGAAAAAGCAGGGCTGATGTAAAGCCCGCCGCCGACTACCTCAAGCCGGGCGGCTACGGTCGCCCGCTTGTTCTTGATCCACGGCAGGCCGTCGCCCCCGCGCAGTGCGCGTGCCCCTGCGGCGGGTGGGTAGCAAGGCAAATTCTCGCCAGGATTGACCAGGAAATCTCATGGAACCTGAATACGCTATCATAGGTGGTGGCATCGTTGGCCTGGCGATTGCCTGGGGCCTGCTCAAGCGGGGACGCCGGGTCATCGTTATTGATGGCAGCGACGGCAGCTTTCGTGCAAGCCGGGGCAATTTCGGTCTTGTCTGGGTTCAGTCCAAGGGGCTGAACCGGCCAGAATATGCGCGCTGGTCGCAGAAATCCGTCGCCCTCTGGCGCGGGTTTTCCGACGAGCTTCAGGCGAACACCGGCCAGGATCTGGCCCTGCAGCAAAACGGCGGTTACTGGTTTTTCTCATCGGAGCAGGAGATGGAGGCCACCGTCGAAAAATACGACGCCCTGAAGGCCCGATTGGGTGGAAACTATCCTTTCGACGTGCTCGACCGGGTCCAGTTGCGCAAGGAAGAGCCCGAGATCGGTCGGAAAATCGCCGGTGCCATCCTGCACCATCAGGATGGGCACGCCAATCCTTTGAAACTGCTGCAAGCGCTGGCACAGGACGTGCGCCGACTGGGGGGCCGCGTTCTGAACGGCAAGACCGTACAGTCTGTTCGCCAGAACGGGCATTTCCGGATCGAATGCGAGGACGGAACGGTTGTGGAGGCGGCGAAGACGGTCCTGTCCGCTGGCCTGGGGGCGGCGCATCTTGGCCCGCAAATGGGGTTCAAGGCGCCGATCCGGCCACAGCGCGGGCAGGTTCTGATCACCGAAAAGCTGCCCAGGATCATCAACCGCCCCTCGCTGGTGGCCCGGCAAGTGGCCGAGGGCGGGGTTCAGATCGGGGCGACCAACGAGGAGGTCGGGTTTGACGACGGTGTAACCACCGCCGGCATTGCCGGGCTGGCCAGGGCTGCGATCGACGCGTACCCCATCCTCGGCCGCGCGCAACTGGTGCGCAGTTGGGGCGCGTTGCGCATTCTGACCCCTGACGGGTTTCCCATCTATCAGCAGAGCGACCACATGCCCGGTGCCTTTCTGGTCACCTGCCACAGTGCCGTCACCCTGGCGGCCGTTCATGCGTTACTTCTGCCGGATTGGCTGGAAGGCACCGAGAAAGCCCCGGATCTGGAGGTGTTCAGTGAAGCGAGATTTGGCCGTGCGTAGATTGGATGAGCCGGGCCGACCTGTCGTCGTCCGCCTTGACGGGCGGGACCTGGAACTCTGTGACGGTGGCAATCTCGCCGCAGAACTGCTTGCCGCCGGGATCGAGCCGTTCCGGCGCACACCCGTATCCGGAGCGCCGCGAAATCCCTTTTGCATGATGGGCGCCTGCTTTGACTGCCTGGTGGAGATCGACGGTGTGACCCGTCAGGCCTGCATGACGGAGGTTGCGGCGGGGATGACGATTTCCCGGCCGGGAGCGGTTTCGGAGACAAAGAATGATTGAAGCCGACCTTGTCGTGATCGGCGCGGGACCCGCCGGCATGTCGGCCGCCCGGCAGGCCGTGGAGGCGGGCCTGTCCGTCGTGCTGCTCGACGAACAGAAACGGGCGGGCGGTCAGATTTATCGCAACGTCGCCCATGTATCGCCCGCCCGCGCTGACATCCTTGGACCGGATGTCACCAGGGGGGGGCAGCTGGTCGCCGCGATCCAGCATCCGCGGATCACCCACATCGCGGGGGCATCCGTCTGGCAGATCGAGGGCGGCACGCGGGTTGCCTATTGTGTGAATGGTGTGGCCGCGGTGGCCTCGGGCAAGCGGTTGCTGATCGCTACCGGGGCAATCGAGCGGCCCATGCCGGTGCCGGGATGGACCTTGCCCGGGGTCATGAATGCGGGCGCCGCCCAGATCCTTGTCAAGCAATCCGGGATGGTGTTGGAAAATGCCGTTCTCGCCGGGTGCGGACCGCTGCTCTATCTGGTGGCGGCCCAGATGTGCCGCGCCGGTTCGCCGCCCCTGGCGTTGGTCGAGACCCAGTCCACGGCAGATCTTTTGTCCGCCCTGCGCCATTGGCCGGGGGCGCTGCGCGGCTGGCGCCATCTGGTCAAGGGGCTTGGCCTGTTGGCGGAAATCAGGAAAGCGGGTGTGAAACGGTATTCCGGCGCCTCCGCGATTGCCGTCGACGGCGCGGATCATGCCGAGGCGATCCGTTTCACGGTGCGGGGGCGCCAACATTGCCTGTCGTGCGAAACGGTCTTGCTGCACCACGGTGTCGTTCCCAACACGCAAACCGCGCGCTCGATCGGCGTGCCCCATGAATGGCAGGCGCGGCAGCGGGCCTTTGTGCCGACAAGGGATGAATGGGGCCGCTCCCCGCAGAACGGGGTCTTCATCGCCGGCGATGGCGCGGGCATTGGCGGCGCCCTGGCGGCCGAGCTTGCGGGCGCGATTTCCGCCCTGCAAATCGCCGGTGACCTGGACGCGCTCACCCCGGCGCAAAGGGATGCGGCCGCGCGGCCTCTGCGCCGCGCATTGCGGGGCGAACTGGCCCTGCGCCCCTTCCTCGACCGGGCCTATCCCCCGTATCAAGGCGCGCTGTCACCGGCGGATGAAACCGTGGTATGCCGATGCGAAGAGGTGACGGCCGGTGAGATTCGCAAGTTTGCGAAACTCGGGTGCCTGGGCCCGAACCAGGCCAAGGCCTTCGGCCGGCAAGGAATGGGGCCCTGCCAGGGACGGTATTGCGGTTTGACCGTGACGGAACTGCTTGCGGCAGAGAACGGGCAATCGCCGGATGTCACCGGCTACTACCGTATCCGGCCGCCGATCAAGCCCGTCACGCTTGGGGAACTGGCCAGTATGCCGGCGACAGGATGGCAACCGAATGGAAAGCAAGAAAATGATCGAGAGAATTGAACCACGTGCCCGTATGAGCAAGATCGTCAAACACAATGGTACTGCTTACCTTTGCGGTCAGGTGGGAGAGGGTAAGACGGTCGCGGCGCAGACGGCTGACTGCCTGTCGCGCATCGACGCGCTGCTGGAAAAAGCCGGGGCATCGCGCGAAGGTTTGTTGCAGGCCATTATCTGGCTGGCGGATATGTCGGATTTTGATGAAATGAACGCGGTATGGGATGCATGGGTGCCCGATGGTCACGCTCCAGCAAGGGCCTGCGGCGAGGCCCGGTTGGCGCGCCCCGATCTCAAGGTCGAGATCATCGTTACCGCCGCCTGCGATTGAGCGGTTTTCTTTCGGGAACACAATCGTTTCAACCTATATGCCGTGGCACCGATAGCTGCCATGCACCGAGCGCGCCGCGCCCGGTAGTCTGGGTCGTGGCGGAACAACAGGGCTCGCGGCGGGGCAGGGCGCGCAGGCGCCTTCTGGCATGGCGAGCTTCGAGCCGTTCAGGTCCTTCAAGTCCAGCCTTGAGATCATCCGTCCGACGGCCATGCCATACGTCCGGTTCCCGCTGCCGCACAAGCAGGCCATGACGGGCCGCACCGGGTTCAGTGACGTTCTCAATCGGTGATGACGTCCAGCGGGACGCGGCCGGGTCGGTTCAGACCGGGTCTGATTTCACACGCTCCGATGACCCGCATCATGCTGGCGCTATTGGTCGGGGGCGAGAAGGCAAAGAACCTCTGAACAGTTTTCGATCCGGCCCTCGCAGCAATCGGCCAGCAGGAAGGTGACCAGCTGGTTGATCGCGTTCAGGTTGGCCGCGTAGTGAATCTCGCGCTGTTGCCGGGTGGCGGTCAGGATACCGGCACGTTTGAGGATGGCCAGGTGCCCGGAGAGCGTCGAGGGCACGATGTTCAGGCGCCGCGAGATTTCCAGCGCCGGCAGGCCGTCAGGGCCGACCCGGATCAAGAGCCGGAACACCCCGATCCGCGACGGTTGGGCGAGCGCGGCAAAGGCCTCGATGGCGGTTTCCTGATCCATGTTTCGTCGATGCCCGAATTACCGAATCTTGACAAGCCCGGGGCGGTCACTTAGTCCGAAATCAATTCGGCACTTACCGAAATGAGGGTCGGGTTGTAGGGCGTGAAGTTTTTCTTCGGTCCTTTTGGATGAGCGGCCGGCCGGTTCCTGGCAAGCGCGCCGGAAGCAACAAGAAACACGCCGCTCGCGGCATCTTGAGGTCAGTCGGGGGCGCGACATGCCAGCCACTCAGATCACCGCCGAAATAGATTTCGCCGCAGACGGCAAACATGTCGGCTACCTGCGTGTTCCGCATTCGGTGCATCGCTCGGCCTATGGCTGGATCCCGGTGCCGGTGGTTTCGATCAGGAACGGGGATGGTCCGACGGTCTTGCTGCTGGCCGGGGTTCATGGCGACGAATACGAAGGGCAGATCGCCCTGTCCCGGCTGGCGAATGACCTGGCCCCCGAACAGATCCGGGGGCGGGTCATCCTGCTGCCGATGAGCAACCTTCCCGCCGCGAAAGCTGGCCTGCGCACGTCGCCACTGGATGATGGAAATCTCAACCGGACCTTCCCCGGGGATCCGGGCGGCACGCCCACGGCGATGATTGCCGACTACCTCGAGCAGACCCTGTTTCCAATGGCCGACTATCTGGTCGATCTGCACTCGGGCGGTTCCTCATTGTTCTATCCGCCGACACTGCTGCGCGGGCAGGGCCATACCCCCGAAGAGGCGGAGATGCTGCAACGGCTGCAAGCGGCGTTCGATCTGCCATATGCTTGGGTCTTTACCGGCGGCGGCGGACCCAACAGCACCGCGCGCACGGCAATGGGGGCCGGGAACCGAAATGGCGTGGTGTCGATCATGGCCGAACTGGGTGGCGGCGGGGCCGTGACGTCGGACATCCTGGCGATGACGGAACGCGGGCTGCTGCGAATTTTGCATGTCCTTGGGATGTTGCCCGACTACGAGCCTGATGCGGCCCGGGGAACCCGCGAATTGCATGCGCAAGGGTCGGTCTATGCCTATCAGGCCGGGCTCTTCGAGCCGCTGAAAGACATCGGGGATACGGTTGAAAAGGGCGAAACCGTCGGGCTGATCCACCATCCGGATACACCGCTACAGGCCTCGGACGTCATTGTGTCACCCTATGAGGGGATCGTTCTGTGCAAGCGTGCGCTGGCCCGGATCGAACGCGGCGATGCGGCCTTCCAGATTGCCCGTGACGCGGAGCCGCTGTGATGGCGCATCCTATCGCCCTTGCGGATATGCGCGCGGCGGCCAAGGGGCTGGACGGTATCGTCATCCGCACGCCGATGCTGGAAAACCCGGATGTCAATGCGATGCTGGGCGGACGGCTGCTGTTGAAGGCCGAAAATCTTCAACGCACCGGTGCCTTCAAGATCCGCGGCGCCTATTGGCGCATGCTGAAAATGAGCGCGGAAGAGCGTGAGCGGGGCGTCGTCACCTATTCCTCGGGCAATCATGCGCTGGGGGTTGCGCGTGCTGCGCAGGTTCTTGGCTCGTCGGCCGTGATCGTCATGCCCAGCGACGCGCCCGAGGCCAAGAAGGCCGCAAGCCGAGCCCTTGGGGCGGAAATCATGGCCTTCGACCGGGACTCCGAGAGCAGCGACGCGGTGGTCGAGCGTATTGAGCGCGAAACCGGCCGACTGGTCGTCGGACCCAGCACGCACCCGCTGGTGCTGGCGGGGGCAGGCACCACAGCGCTGGAACTGCTGGAGCAGGCGCGGGATGTACACGTCGAGCTTGATGCCGTTCTGGTGCCCTGCGGCGGCGGCGGGTTGACCGCGGCGACGGCGGTGGTGATGGCGAATGCATCGCCCGCAACGCAGGTGTTCGCGGCCGAGCCCGACCTCTTCGACGACACGCGCCGGTCGCTGATCGCGGGCGAACGCGTCGGCAATCCCGCGGGGCGCCGCACGATCTGCGACGCGATCATGACCCCGATCCCCAATGCCGTGACCTTTCCGATCAACCACGCGCTGCTGGCGGGCGGGGTGACAGCAACCGATGCCGAGGTCCGCGCGGCGATGCATTTTGCCTATGAGCATTTCAAGCTGGTGACGGAACCGGGTGCCGTGGTCGGCCTGGCCGCGATCCTGAGCGGCCGGGCGCCGATCAAGGGCCGTGCGGTGGCCACTGTCATTACCGGTGGGAATATCGACCCGGCCCGCTTTGCCGATCTGCTGCGCACCTCCGAAATCAACCAACAACAGGACAGTCCGACATGACCGAAACAGCCTCTACCGACAGCGGCGCCATGGGCGCGTTCGAGCGCTACCTGACCCTCTGGGTCGGGCTTGCCATGATCGTCGGAATCGGGATCGGCACCGTCGCGCCCGGGCTGGTCGGCGCCATCGCCGGCGCCGAGGTCGCCTCGATCAACCTCGTCGTTGCGGTTCTGATCTGGGCCATGGTCTATCCGATGATGGTCAACGTCGATTTCGGCGCGGTGGCAGGCGTGGCCCGGCAACCCAGGGGCCTGCTTGTCACGCTGGCGGTGAACTGGCTGATCAAGCCGTTCAGCATGGCCGCGCTCGCCGTTCTGTTCTTCGACTACATTTTCGCGCCCTATCTCGCCCCCGAGGATGCCGCCCAATACATCGCGGGCCTGATCCTGCTGGGGGCCGCGCCCTGCACCGCGATGGTGTTCGTCTGGTCGCAGCTCACCCGCGGCGATGCGACCTATACGCTGGTTCAGGTGTCGGTGAACGATCTGATCATGGTGGTGGCCTTCGCCCCCATCGTGGCGTTCCTTCTGGGCGTCACCGACATCTCCGTTCCCTGGGAAACGCTGGTGCTCGCCACCGTTCTCTACGTCGTTCTGCCGCTTCTGGCGGGGCTGGCGACCCGACGCGTGCTGCGCAGCCCGGAGCGGATCGAGGCATTTACGGCGCGTATCAAGCCGTGGTCGGTGATCGGGCTGATCGCGACCGTGGCGATCCTGTTCGGCCTCCAGGGCGAGGTGATCCTGCAAAGGCCCTTTCTGATCGCGCTGATCGCGGTGCCGATCCTGATCCAGTCCTATGGCATCTTCGCGCTGGCCTATGGCGCGGCCTATGTCCTGCGGGTGCCGCACCGCATCGCCGCCCCCTGCGCCATGATCGGCACCTCGAATTTCTTCGAACTGGCCGTGGCGGTCGCCATCAGCCTGTTCGGCCTGAATTCCGGAGCGGCGCTGGCGACCGTGGTCGGGGTGCTGGTGGAGGTGCCCGTCATGTTGTCGCTGGTCGCATTTGCAAACCGGACCCGGGCAAGGTTCCCGGAGCCTTCGGCGTGACGGGTTTCGACTTTGACGTCGAGATCGACCGACGGCAGGTGCCCGGGCTGAAGGTGCATCCGATGGTTCTGGGGCAGGATGGGGCAGACCAGTTTTCGGGCGGCGTTGCCGACATGGATTTCCGCCCGCCTTCGGCCGGATGGTGGATGTGATGGAAGAGCTGATGAAGGTCACGCTGCTGACGCGGGGACGGTCCGACTATCTTGTCGACCGCTACAGCCAGCGCAAGGAGAGCGGCGCGGCGCTGATCGCGCGGGTCAACAGCAAGCGCGCCGTTTGAATGCAGGGGCCGCCGGAACGGGCGCGGAAAAAGAATCATTTAAATAACCGGAAATATAGTTATATTGTCCGCCATGACAACGACCAGCCCCCATGCCCGTGCCCTTGCCGCCCTCGGCCACGATGCCCGCCTGTCGATCTTTCGCCTGCTGGTAAAGGCCGGTGACGGCGGGTTGCGGGTGGGCGAAATCGGCCAGCATCTGGGGCTGGCGCCGTCGACGCTGGCGCATCATCTTTCGACGCTGGTCGATGCCGGCCTCGTGTTGCAGGAAAAGCAGGGGCGCGAGGTGTTCAACAAGGTCGATTTCCCGGCCATGCATCGCCTTCAGACCTTCCTGTCAGAAGAGTGCTGCACCGGTGTGACGACCCGATCCGAGGAGGATGCGGCATGACTCGCAAATCCCCCTTTTTACCGCCTGAAATAACTAAAAATCCGGAGATACGGTGATGAGCGATACGGCATTTTCAACCAACGGGCCGCGGGCCATGTTGAGGCACATTTGGCAGGATCAGCGCATCTGGCTGGCCTCGGCGCTGATCCTCGGGGTTCTGATGGTGGTCGATCCGCGCCAGGCGGGGGAGAGTGCGAGTTTCGCGACCGCAGCCTTGCTGCACACCGCGCCCTACCTGATCCTCTCCATCGCAATTGCGGCCTGGGCGGGGGCGACCGGCGCCGACAACCTGATCGCCAGGGCATTCACCGGCGCGCCGCTGCTGATGATCGGCCTCGGGGCCCTGGCGGGGGGGCTTTCGCCGTTCTGCTCCTGCGGGGTGATCCCGCTGATCGCGGCGTTGCTGGCGATGGGCGTGCCCTTGTCGGCGGTGATGGCCTTCTGGCTGGCTTCTCCGATCATGGACCCGTCGATGTTCGTGCTGACAACCGGTGTTCTGGGGGCTGAGTTTGCAGTTGCGAAGACCTTCGCCGCCATTGGTCTGGGCCTGTTCGGCGGTCTTGTCGTTTACCTGCTGATGCGGGGCGGGGCTTTTGCCGACCCGCTGCGCGAGGGCATTGGCAATGGCGGCTGCGGCGGATCGAAAGTCCGCGCGCCCCAGCCTGTGGTCTGGCGGTTCTGGAGCGAGGCCGACCGCCGCGCGAAATTCGGCAAGACGGCGCTGACCACGACGCTGTTCCTGGCCAAGTGGCTGACGCTGGCATTCCTGCTCGAGAGCCTGATGCTGGCATGGATCCCGGCTGAAACCGTGACCGCGGCGCTCGGCGGCACCGGGCTGATGCCCATCGTCACGGCGACGCTGGTGGGCGTGCCGGCCTACCTCAACGGCTATGCCGCGCTGCCGTTGGTCGGCGGGCTGATCGAACAGGGGATGGCGCCGGGGGCCGGCATGGCGTTCCTCGTCGCGGGTGGGGTCACATCGATTCCCGCAGCGATGGCGGTCTGGGCGCTGGCCCGTCCGCAGGTGTTTGCACTCTATATCGGGTTGTCGCTGACCGGTGCCTTTGCGTCGGGGCTGCTGTTCCAGCTCTGGTCCTCGCTGGCATGAGGCGCAGCCCGCCGGGGGCCGGCCGGCACCGCCCTGGTGTCAGCCGGCTCGCCGGGGTGGATTACAGGCAATCGGCCAGAGTTGTCGCAATATTGCGGATAAGCTGCGGATAGAGCGAGGATCCCGGCTCAAGATCGATACCAAGCGCATCGATCACGCCGGTTTTCGCCTCGGTTCCATCGAGCACCGTGGCCACCAGGCCGGGATTGAACTGCGGCTCGGCCAGGACACAATCGATGCCCTCGCCACGGACCCGCGTCTGGATCTCGGCGATCCGCGCCGGGCCTGGGTCCTGCGCATCGCTGAGCGAGATGGCCCCCGACGCCGCGAAATCGAAATCCACCTCGAAATACTGGAAGGCATCGTGGAAGAGGATAAAGCTGCCGCCGCGCACCGGATCCAGGATTGCGTTCACTTCGGACTGTAGGGCCTTCAGTTCCTCGCGTCCGGCAGCCGCGTTGGCGAAGTACGTGCCGGCGTTTTCCGGATCGGCGGACGACAGCTCTGCCGCGATCAGGTTGAGCCAGGCCGACGCGTTCTCGGGCGACAGCCAGGCATGGGCGTCATACTTCCCGTGGGCATGATCGTGATCGTTGTGGGCGGCGTGCTCTTCGTGATCGTGCCCGTCGTCGTGCGCGTGCTCACCCTCGGCGTGTTCCTCTTGATCATGCTCGGCCTCATGGTCATGATCGCCCTCGGCATGTTCTTCGTGATCGTGCTCGTCCTCGCCATGCTCCTCCCCGTGACCATGGGAATGCTTTTCGAACAGAGCGTTCTGGCGGAAATCGAGCAGCTTGGTTTCGTCGGCCTCCAACAGTGTAAGGACGCCACCGTCCCCGGCCAGCGTCTCCACGGCACCTTCCATCCAGGGCGCGAGGCGCGGGCCCATCCAGACCACGACATCCGCATCCTGCAGCGCCCCCGCCTCGGACGGGCGCAGGTTGTATTCATGGGGGGACGCGCCGGGGGGCAGGATCAGGTCAGGCGTGCCGACCCCCTCCATGACGCGGGCCACGAGGGAATGCACCGGCGCGATATCGGCAACGACGTTCGGCGCATCGGCCATCGCCGTCCCCCCCATGAGCGCAGCGACGGCAGAGAGTGAAGCGAGCATTCTGGACATTGCACATTCCTTGTGATCTTATTACATAACGGTGGATATACGGGATATGTAATAATATGCCAAGACAGGATATGAAATAACATGCCAAGAGCGGCACAAGGCATGTCAGCGGGAAATGCCCCCCCGGTCGGGTTCGAGAAACACGACCACTCGGCCTGCGTCGCCCAGGCTCTGGCTGCGGCCGAAGCCCGCTGTGCCGCCGAAGGGCTGCGCTTGACGCCTGTCCGGCGAAAGGTCTTGGAATTGTTGTTGCAAAAACACCGTGCGCTTGGCGCCTATGCCATTCTCGACCTGTTGCGGGACGCTGGCTTCGGCTCTCAACCTCCCGTTGCCTATCGCGCGCTCGATTTCCTCGCGGAACACGGGTTCGTCCACAAGATCGAGCGTTTGAACGCCTTTGTTGCCTGTTCCCACCCCGGTGAAACCCATTCGCCGGCCTTCATGATCTGCCGCCTCTGCGATGCCGTGGCCGAAACGCAGTCAACGCCCGCCAAGGGCGCGCTCGGGGCCGCCGCACGCGCGGCGGGGTTTCACATCGAGAAGACGGTCGTGGAAGCCGAAGGGATCTGCCCCGCCTGCGCGGAGAAGCCCAAAGCATGAGTCTGATCACGGTCAAGAACCTGAGCGTCGCCTACGGCGCAAACACCGTCCTGCGCGATGTTTCCCTGGTCGTCGAGCCAGGAGAGATCGTGACCATTGTCGGCCCCAACGGGTCTGGCAAGTCGAGCCTTTTGCGGGCGATCATCGGCGCGACCGAACCGGCCAGTGGCGAGATCTTCCTCAAGCCCGGCCTGAAGATCGGGTATGTGCCACAGCGGCTGCATGTCGATCCGACCCTGCCAATCACCGTGGAACGGTTCATGCGGCTGACCGATCGCGTCTCGAAGGCCGATTGCCGCTCGGCGCTGGCGGCGGCCGCCGTGCCGGACCTGCTGAAACGACAGATGTCACGGCTTTCCGGCGGGCAGTTTCAGCGCGTCATGCTGGCCCGGGCCTTGATCAACCGTCCCGATGTTCTGCTCCTGGACGAGGCGACACAGGGGCTCGACCAGCCCGGTTCGGCGGCCTTCTATCAGCAGATCGAAACAGTGCGCCGTGACACCGGCTGCGCCGTCCTGATGGTCAGCCATGAGCTGCATGTGGTGATGAGCGCCTCTGACCGGGTGATCTGCCTGAACGGCCATGTCTGTTGCGAAGGGGCGCCCGCGGTGGTTGCCTCCGCGCCGGAATACCGCGCGCTGTTCGGGACCGGCACGGGGGGCGCGCTGGCGCTCTACCGGCATGATCACGGCCACGATCACAATCATGACCATCCGCAGAGCCACGAGGTGGACGACTGATGCTTGACGATTTCATGACCCGCGCCACGCTTGCCGGGGTGGGCGTGGCCTTTGCCGCGGCCCCGCTTGGGTGTTTCGTGGTCTGGCGGCGGATGGCCTTTTTCGGGGACGCCACGGCACATGCGGCCATTCTCGGGGTTGCGCTGTCTCTCGCGCTGAATATTTCGGTGTTTGCAGGTGCGATGGCCGTTGCTCTGATCATGGCGCTGGTGGTGACGCTTCTTGCCGGGCGCGGATACGCGATGGATACGCTGCTGGGCGTGCTCGCCCATTCCTCCCTTGCCTTCGGGCTGGTCGCGGTTTCGTTCCTGTCGGGTATCCGGGTCGATCTGATGGCCTATCTGTTCGGCGATATCCTTGCCGTTTCGCGGTCGGATCTGGTGGTGATCTGGGGTGGCGCGGCGCTGGTGGTGGCGCTGGTGGCCTGGCGGTGGTCGGCCCTCTTGACCTCGACCCTCAGCGAGGAACTGGCCTATGCCAGCGGGTTGGACCCGAAGCGCGAGCAACTGATCCTTACGGTGGCCCTGGCCATCACGGTGGCCGTCGCGATCAAGGTGGTCGGTGTGCTCTTGATTGCGGCCATGCTGATCGTGCCCGCCGCCGCCGCACGGGGCCTTGCCCGTACGCCAGAGACGATGGCGGTCATCGCCACGGCAATCGGCGCGATCTCGGCTGTTGCGGGGTTGCAAGGCGCTTACGTTCTCGACACCCCGGCGGGGCCCTCGATCGTCTGTGTCGCGGCAATTCTCTTCGCCGGGCTGAACCTCATCGGGTGGCGCAACCGAAGCGGCGCGTAAATGCGCTGCGATGGGATGCCGTCTCAAGCGCTCGCCGGGCCATCGGGTGGAAAACCGGGGGAACAGAATGCGAACGAACCTTTAACTGCGGCGCGATCCGGGTTAAGTTCGCGCCATGAGCAGTTTCGACGAGATGGACGCCTTTGAGGGCGCATCGCTGGCGGCGCGCGCGGTTGCGGCGCGTGGCCAGGCCATGGGGGCGCCCTACCTGGACGATCTGAACCCGGCCCAGCGCGAGGCGGTGGAGCGGCTGGACGGGCCGGTGCTGATGCTGGCCGGGGCCGGCACCGGCAAAACCAAGGCGCTGACGGCGCGGATCGTGCACCTGCTCAACACCGGACGTGCCCGGCCGAACGAGATCCTGGCGGTGACCTTCACCAACAAGGCCGCCCGCGAGATGAAGGAACGGGTCGGTCGGCTGCTGGGGCAGAGCATCGAGGGGATGCCCTGGCTGGGCACCTTCCACTCGATCTGCGTCAAGCTGTTGCGGCGGCACGCGGAACTGATCGGGCTGAAATCGAACTTCACCATTCTCGACACCGACGACCAGTTGCGGCTGCTGAAACAGCTGGTGCAGGCCGCCGGCATCGATGACAAGCGCTGGCCGGCGCGGCAGCTGGCCGGGGTGATCGACGGCTGGAAGAACCGGGCGCTGACCCCGGACAAGGTGCCGTCGGCGGATTCGAACGCCTACAACCGGCGCGGGGTGGAGCTTTACGCGCAATACCAGACCCGGTTGCGCGAGCTGAACGCGGTGGATTTCGGCGATCTGCTGCTGCATGTGGTGGTGATCCTGCAAAAGCACCCCGACGTGCTGGAACAGTATCAGCGCTGGTTCCGCTACATCCTTGTGGACGAATACCAGGATACCAACGTGGCGCAGTATCTGTGGCTGCGGCTGCTGGCGGGTGGCCATCGCAACATCTGTTGCGTCGGCGACGACGACCAGTCGATCTATGGCTGGCGCGGGGCCGAGGTGGGCAACATCCTGCGGTTTGAAAAGGATTTTCCCGGCGCCCATGTGGTGCGGCTGGAGCAGAATTACCGCTCCACCCCGCATATCCTGGCGGCGGCCTCGAACGTGATCCGGGGCAATGCCGGGCGGCTGGGCAAGGAGCTCTGGACCGAGGCGGACGAGGGCGAGAAACTGCGCCTGATCGGCCATTGGGACGGTGAGGAAGAGGCGCGCTGGATCGGCGAGGAGATCGAGGCGATGCAACGGGGCACGCGCGGCATGCGGCCCTTTGGCCTCAACGAGGCGGCGATCCTGGTCCGCGCCAGCCACCAGATGCGCGCCTTCGAGGACCGGTTCCTGACCATCGGTCTGCCCTACCGGGTGATCGGCGGGCCGCGATTCTATGAGCGGATGGAGATCCGTGACGCCATGGCCTATTTCCGGCTGGTGGTCAGCCCCGATGACGACCTGGCCTTTGAACGCATCGTCAACACGCCCAAGCGCGGCCTCGGCGACAAGGCGCAGCAGACCATCCAGACCGCCGCGCGCGCCAATGGCGTGAGTCTGCTGGAGGGCGCGCGGATCGCGGTCGAGGACGGGCTGATCAAGGGCAAGGGCGGCGCGGCGCTGCGCACCCTGGTCGAGGATCTGCGCCGCTGGGGCCGGATGACGGGCGATGCGGACATGACCCATATGGAACTGGCCGAGATCGTGCTGGACGAGAGCGGCTATACCGGCCACTGGCAGAACGACAAGACGCCCGAGGCGCCGGGGCGGCTGGAAAACCTCAAGGAACTGGTCAAGGCGCTGGAAAACTTCGAGAACCTTCAGGGGTTCCTGGAGCATGTCAGTCTGGTGATGGACAACGACAAGCAGGACGCCGAGCAGAAGGTCAGCATCATGACCCTGCACGCGGCCAAGGGGCTGGAGTTTCCCGCCGTGTTCCTGCCGGGCTGGGAGGATGGCCTCTTTCCGTCGCAGCGCAGCATGGACGAGAGCGGGCTCAAGGGCCTGGAGGAGGAACGGCGGCTGGCCTATGTCGGCATCACCCGCGCCGAGGAGCTTTGCACGATTTCCTTTGCCGGCAACCGACGGGTGTTCGGACAGTGGCAATCGGCGCTGCCGTCGCGGTTCGTCGATGAATTGCCCGAGGAGAATGTTGAGGTGCTGACACCGCCGGGCCTTTATGGCGGTGGCTATGGTGCGGCGGCTGCGCCGGTACGCGGCAACATCGAATCGCGGGTCGCCGAGGCCAATGTCTACAACTCGCCGGGCTGGAAACGGATGCAGGCGCGCGCCGGTCAGCGCGGCATGTCGCAGCCCAGGGAGAGCCGCAGCACGGTGATCGACCTCGACGCCGTCTCCAGCTTCACCATGGGCGAGCGGGTGTTCCACCAGAAGTTCGGCTATGGCGCGATCATCGGCATCGAGGGCGACAAGCTCGAGGTCGATTTCGAGAAGGCCGGGCCGAAAAAGGTGGTGTCGCGGTTTGTCTCTGCCAGCGACGACATCCCGTTCTGAGGCCGAGCACCGGCAAGTGATTTTTCCCCGACAGGACGGATTCCCGATGCGGCGCCCTGCGAATCCTGTAATCTGACCGCGTAGGGTGCCCCCGCGAGGGGGAGAATTGGGAAGCCGGTGAGAGGCCGGCGCTGCCCCCGCAACGGTAAGGACAGGGCAAGTCCGGCAAAACCACTGAGGCGCAGGCCTCGGGAAGGGCCGGATCAGGGAGAGATCCCCCCATCGTCCAAGCCCGGAAACCAGCCTTGCAGCAACGAATCGAACCGCGGGCGGCGGTCGGGGCGTGGCGGCAAGGCCGGGTCCCCCCGTTCTTGCCCCCCGTTTCCTGCCTTCGTCCGCAGCAACAGGACGGATGCCACGGGGCGTGGCGGGAAAGGATGCGGATGACCCCTGATACGACCGCGGCGGGCCGGGCATGATTCTGGCCGGAATATTGCGGACCCTGCGGACCCTGCCCGAGGATCAATGCGCCGAGACGGCGGCGCGGATCGGATTCCTGAACTGGCTGATGAGCCTGCCGGCGGGCTGCGGTGCCGGGGCGGCGGCGCGGGCGGCGGAACGGCGCGCGGCGCCAATGGCGCGCGGCTGCCCGGCGGTGGCGCGGTTCTGCGCGCATCTGCGCGCGGCGCGGCGCGCCGATCGCGATGCGGCCTGGCCGAAACGCCGCGGCGGATCGCGGGCGCGACGGGCGGAGCGGCGTGGCCGGGTCTGAGGGAAGCCCTCCGAAAACGCGAAAACGGCGACACCAGGGAGGAGGAGAGGTGCCGCCGTTCTCTTTCAGCACCTCGGCGCAGGGAGGAGGAGAGCGCCTTGGTGCAACATCACGGCGCAGGGAGGAGGAGAGCGCCGGGATGTATCCCGAATTCCGTTGTCTTTCCGCCGGGCGGAAAATTGACCGGCGACACCAGGGAGGAGGAGAGGTGCCGCCGGTCGATTGAACATCGGACGCAGGGAGGAGGAAAGCGCCCGATGTGTCACAACACGGGGCGCAGGGAGGAGAGCGCCCGGTGTATGCGGTCCGGCTTATGGGGCCGGTATAAGGTGCGGCGACATCAGGGAGGAGGAAGATGCCGCCGCTGAGAACAGACCCCTAGGGAGGAGGAGAAGGGGTCTGAACCGGTAAACTGGTGCTGGTGTCAGAGCTCTCCAGCGGCTTCGAGGGCCACCCGGCGCAATTCGGACCGGTGCAGGCCCAGATCGGCCAGCTCACGGTTGCTCAGGGCGCTCAGTTCGGCGTAGGTGCTGCGGTACAGGCGGTACTTGGCGACGCGGCCTTTCAGGGCGTCGGTCGCACCGTGCAGGCGGCTCATGAGAGAGGCGCCTGCGGCATGGGTATGGGTCAGTGCAGTCATTGCTCGCTACCTTCGATCATCGTGTCGTCGCCGTCGTTGTGGCGTTGCTTGAGATTGAAGATAAGCGAATGCTGCAGATGCACAATGGCTTTCCAAATCAATGCTGCTATGCAGCAAGTGCATAGATTGATTGTATAAAAAACTGGCAGTACTACTGACGTAAGGTCACATGGGTGAAATGCTGTGGCATTGGGCAGGGCGCGCGGAATTTTGGCGGCGGCGACATCGGGGTGGTTGTGCGCCATGCGTTTCCGGCCCTGGGCCATGCGTCTTGCGCAAGGCGGATGGTGCCTGCGGGGAAGGCCGGGTGCCCACGATCCGCCCGCAAAAAGATCACGGCTTCGTAAAAGATGGCGCGCAAGCCCGTCACGCGCAGCCAGAGCCTGTATCGGCAGGGTGTTTTTCGCGCATTGAGGGTCG
>NZ_JARGPK010000036.1 GCF_029212575.1 Antarcticimicrobium sp. | reverse complement strand
AGCACGCGAACCTCGGGGAACCGGGTGGCGAGGCGGTCCAGATCCTCCCAATGGGTGGTGGCGCCGTGCCCATCGAGCAGCCCGGCGGCGGCGAGCAGCCAAGGCCCGCCGTCGATGCCGGCCAGCGTCGCGCCGCTGGCGGCGATGCGGCGCAGGCTGGCGCGCAGGGCGGGGGTGTCGTGTCGCTCCAGCCCGAAGCCCGCGATCACCAGCAGCAGATCGCAGCGGGCGAGCCGCGCCAGCGGTGGCCCCGGCACCTCGATGCCGCTGGTCAGGCGTGCGGGCCGGCCGGTGGCGGTGACATAGGACCAGTCGAACAGGCGCCGCCCGGCCAGCCGGTTGGCGGCGCGCATCGGGTCGACCCCGGCGGCGAAGGACAGCGTGTTGCAATCGTTTAGAACCAGCACGGCGGTTGTCAGCGCGGCATCCGAGGGGGTGAAGATGTTTCTTGCGTTTTTCATCAAGTATATTTCGTACCATGTGAAGTCTTGCAGGCAAACCCGCGTCATTCTTGGCCCGGAACCAAAGGAGGGATCGAGATGCCGCTTGCCATGAACCGCGAGGTTTTCATCACCTGTGCCGTGACCGGATCGGGCAGCACCCAGGACCGCAGCCCGCATGTGCCGCGCAGCCCGGCCCAGATCGCCGAAAGTGCGATCGACGCGGCCCGCGCCGGGGCGGCGGTGGTGCATTGCCACGTGCGCGATCCCGAGACCGGCGCGCCGAGCCGCCGGTTGGATCTGTATCGCGAGGTGACCGAGCGGATCCGCGAGGCGGAGGTGGACGTGGTGCTGAACCTCACCGCCGGGATGGGCGGCGACATGGTGTTCGGCCCCACCGAAAGCCCTCTGCCGCTCAAGGACGAGGGCACCGACATGATCGGCGCCGCCGCGCGGGTGGAGCATGTGGCGCAATGCCTGCCGGAGATCTGCACGCTGGACTGCGGCACGATGAATTTCGCCGAGGCCGATTACGTGATGACCAACACGCCGGGCATGTTGCAGGCGATGGGCCGGATGATGACCGCGCTGGGGGTGAAGCCCGAGATCGAGGCGTTTGACACCGGGCACCTGTGGTATGCGAAACAACTGGTCAAGGACGGTGTCCTGGACAGCCCGGCGCTGGTGCAGCTTTGCATGGGGGTGCCCTGGGGCGCGCCGGATGACCTCAACACCTTCATGGCGATGGTCAACAACGTGCCCGACGACTGGACCTTTTCCGCCTTTGCGCTGGGGCGCAACCAGATGGGCTATGTCGCTGCCAGCGTGCTGGCCGGCGGCAACGTGCGGGTCGGGCTTGAGGACAACCTCTGGCTCGACAAGGGGGTGCTGGCGACCAATGCGCAACTGGTCGAGCGGGCGGTGACGATCATCGAGACCATGGGCGCGCGGGTGATCGGCCCGCAAGAGGTGCGCGACAAGCTGGGGCTGGTCAAGCGGGCGCCGGCGGCGTCCTGAGGCAGTGAATGGACGGGCCTGGGGGCATCGGGCATGCCCCCGGGGTCGCCAATGTGGAAACGAGAAACGGGGAGTACGGGCATGATACGGGTGGCAAGCATCATTGGCGGGGGCGTGATCGGCGGCGGATGGGCCGCGCGCTTTCTTCTGAACGGTTGGGATGTGCGGGTTTTCGACCCCGATCCGGAGGCGACGCGCAAGATCGGCGAGGTGCTGGCCAATGCGCGCCGGTCGCTGCCGGGGCTGAGCGACGTGGCGCTGCCGCCGGAGGGGAGGCTGAGTTTTCATGACAGCATATCTGACGCAGTTGCCGGTGCGGCCTGGATCCAGGAGAGCGTGCCGGAGCGGCTGGAGATCAAGCACAAGGTCTTCGCCGAGGTTCAGGCCGCTTGCGATCCGCAGGCGGTGATCGGCTCGTCGACCTCGGGGTTCAAGCCCAGCGAGTTGCAGCAGGGCGCGGCGCGGCCGGAACAGATCGTCGTCGCCCATCCGTTCAACCCGGTCTACCTGCTGCCGCTGGTGGAACTGGTGCCCAGCCCGGCCAATGCGCCGGAGCGGATCGAGGCCGCCAAGGCGGTGCTGCAAGGGCTCGGGATGTTTCCGCTGCATGTGAAGAAGGAGATCGACGCCCATATCGCCGACCGGATGCTCGAGGCGGTCTGGCGCGAATGCCTCTGGCTGGTCAAGGACGGGGTCGCCACCACGCAGGAGATCGACGAGGCGATCCGCATGGGGTTCGGGTTGCGCTGGGCACAGATGGGGATTTTCGACACCTATCGCGTGGCCGGCGGCGAGGCCGGGATGAAACATTTCATGGCGCAGTTCGGCCCCTGCCTGGAATGGCCCTGGACCAAGCTGATGGACGTGCCGGAGTTCAACGATGAACTGGTCGACCTGATCGCCGGGCAATCGGATGCGCAATCAGGGCATATGTCGATCCGCGAGATGGAACGCCACCGCGACGACAACCTTGTCGGCATCCTGCGCGCGCTCAAGGCGCAGGGGTGGGGCGCCGGCGCGGTGCTGGCCGAACAGGACGCGCGGCAAAAGGCGGGCAGCAACCTGGAGGGCTATGCCGAGGACATGGCGGATGTCTCTCAGCCCATCGTGACCATGCGCCGGGCGGTGCCGCTGGACTGGACCGATTACAACGGTCACATGAACGAGAGCCGCTATCTGCAGAGCTTCTGCGATGCCTCGGACCGGTTCATGGAACTGGTGGGATGCGATGCGGAGTATATCGCCTCGGGCGGCAGCTATTTCACCGCCGAGACCCATATCCGCCACCTGGCCGAGGCGCACGCGGGCGATCTGATCGAGGTGCGCACGCATCTGCTGATGGGGCAGGGCAAGAAGATGCACCTGTTCCACACCATGTATCGCGGCGACGAACCGGTGGCGACGGGCGAGCATATGCTGATCCACGTCAGCCTTGAAACCCGCCGCCCGTCGCCGCCGAGCGACCGGATTGAGGCCAACATGGCGCGCATCGTCGAGGCCCATGCCAAGCTGCCCAGGCCGGAGGGCGTGGGCCGGTTCATCGGCGCGCCCAGGTGAGCCAGCGGGTTCTGATCACTGCGGGGGCCAGTGGCATCGGTCGGGCGATGGCCGAGGGGTTCACCGCCGCCGGGGCGCGGGTCTGGGTCGCCGACAGCGACGCGGCGGCGCTGGAGACCTGCCCGGAGGCGTGGCGCAAGACCACCCTCGACGTGCGCGACGAGGCCGGGGTCGCCGCGCTCTTCGCCGAGGCGCGGCGGGACTGGGGCGGGCTGGATACGGTTTGTGCCAATGCCGGGATCGCCGGGCCGACCGCGCCGGTCGAGGAGGTGGCGCTAAAGGATTGGCGCGCCTGTCTCGCGGTGAACCTCGATGGGGCCTTTCTGACCGCGAAACATGCCGCGCCACTGCTGAAGGCCGAGCGGCGCGGCGCGATGGTCCTGACCTCCTCGACGGCGGGGCAATACGGCTATCCGAACCGGGCGCCCTATGCGGCGGCGAAATGGGCGGTGATCGGGTTGATGAAGACGCTGGCGATGGAACTGGGTCCGCACGGCATCCGGGTCAACGCGATCTGTCCCGGCGCGGTCGAGGGGCCGCGCATGGAGGGGGTGCTGGCGCGCGAGGCGGTGGCCAAGGGGATGACGCGGGACCAGGTTTATGGCGGATATGCCTCGGGCACCGCGATGGGGCGCTTTGTCGAGGCGCGCGACATCGCGGAAATGGCGGTGTTCCTTGCCTCGGACGCGGCGCGGCTGGTGTCGGGGCAGGTGATCGCGGTGGACGGGTTCACGGTGAACCCCGATCCGAAGCTTTAGGCGACGGTCGCGCCTCAGGCGACGTCGGCGCGCAGCCGGCGCAGGTGGCCGGGCAGGTCACGCGCGGTCAGCGCCGCCTCGCGCACCAGGTGGTCGAAATGGCGCGAAAACACCTCGATCCGGTCGCGGTCGCGAAAGGCCAGGTAATGCCCCCCGGCGTAGAACACGCACAGGAGCGGGCCGAAGATCGTCACCGGCGCGGAGTAGAGACGGCGGGAGTCGAACAGGTAGATGCGCAGGCGCGGGTAAAGCTGTTCGGCGAGATCGAGGAACCGGTCGATCTGTTCGCGGCGCAGGGCGGCGGGGATGCCGGTGTAATAACCGCTGGCATGAGCAAAACTGTCCAACTCGCTGAGCGGCATGGCAATTTCGTAATCCGATTGCGCGCTGCGCATCCAGTTGAGCCGGTCCTCTGACGCGCCGATCGCCTGATCGGCGGTGCGCCCCAGGTGCGGGGCGTATTCCCATTCCAGCATGGCGCGGGTCTTGAGCATGTCGGGCAGGGCGGCGGGAACGTGGCGGATCTTGTAACCCGCCGCCTCGCGGTGCCAGTCGAAGATCTGCTGGTCCACCAGCGCGCGGGGCGCCTCGCTGAGCGACAGGCTGGCCGAAAGCAGCTGGGCCGCGCTTTCGGGCCGGTCCGACAGGCTGAGCAACCAGTCGGCGGAGACCCCAAGTGCCGCGGCGCAGGCGCCGACCACATGGGCGTTGGGCAGGCGCGCGCCCTCGTCTGTCAGCAGTTGAGAGATCGTCGAGCGGTCCACCCCCACGGCGCGGGCCAGCGCGCTCTGACTCAACCCGCCGTGGCGCATGGCCTGTGCCAGGCGGTCGCGGAACTGGGTGGCCCGGAGGCGTTTGTCGATTTTAATTAGCATATGTAGATAAATATCACAGTCCGTGAGTTTTGTTAATCATATTCCGAATGGTCACAGGCCGCGCCGCAGCGGTAACACGGTCGTGAACCAACCAATCGGAGGCGGCATGGAGACGCGCGGGAGATCCCTGGTCAAGGCGGTGATCTGGAACCTGATCGGGCTGGCGGTCATGGCCCTTGTCGGGCTGGCCGCCACCGGATCGGCCGCGGTTGGCGGTGCGATGGCGCTGATCAACACGGCGGTCGGGCTTGTGATGTACCTGCTCTACGAGCGGATCTGGGCCAATATCCGCTGGGGCCGCCATGTCTGAGCCGCGCGTATCCACGCCACCGGCCCCGGAATGGGGCACATTCGCGCTGATCCTGGCCTGCTACGGGCTGTGGCTGGCGCTGCTCTTCGCACCCTTGCCGGCCTGGCTTTCCGCGCTGCTTCTGGTTCCGGTGCTGACGCTGCACTCCTCGCTCACGCATGAGGTGCTGCACGGCCACCCGTTCCGCTCGCGCGCGCTGAACGAGGCACTGATGGTGCTGCCCTTGACGCTCTTTATCCCCTATGGCCGATTTCGCGACCTGCATCTTGCGCATCACATGGATGCGCGGCTCACCGATCCCTATGACGACCCGGAATCGAACTATCTCGATCCCGGTGTCTGGGCGGGGTTACCGCGATGGAAACGTACAGTTTACGCGGTAAACAACACGCTTCTGGGCCGCATCCTGCTGGGACCGGCGATCGGGCAATTGCGGTTCATGGCGCAGGATTGGGCGCAGCGGCGCGACCGGGCGGCCTGGCTGGCCTGGGCGCTGCACCTGCCGGGGCTGATCGCGGTTCTGGCGCTGGTGGCGGTCGCACCGCTGCCGGTCTGGGCCTACCTGCCCGCCGCCTACGCCGCGCTTGGCGTGCTGAAGATCCGGACCTTTCTGGAGCACCGCGCGCATGTGGCGACACGCGCCCGCACGGTGATCATCGAGGATCGCGGGCCGCTGGCCTTTCTGTTTCTGAACAACAACCTGCACGTGGTTCATCACATGAACCCTGCGGCACCCTGGCACCGGCTGCCGGCGCTCTACCGGGCCGGGCGCGACCGCTACCTGGCCTGCAACGACGGGTATCTTTTCCGATCCTACGGCGAGGTGTTCCGGCGCTACCTCATCAAACCCAAGGACCCGGTTGCGCATCCGCTCTGGCACCGGGGCTGATTTCGCGCCATAGGGGAAACCATGGCTTTATGGATTCCCGTCACCCTGGCCGCGGCGACCTTCCAGACCGCGCGCTTCATGCTGCAAAAGGTGTTGAGTTCGACGCGGCTGTCGCCCGCCGGCGCCACCTTTGCGCGGTTTGCCTATTCCGCGCCACTGATCCTGGTCGCGCTGGCGGTCTACCTCTGGGCCACCGGGCGCGGGCTGCCGCCGCTCGGGGGGCGGTTCTGGCTGTTCGCGGTGATCGGCGGAACCGCGCAGATCCTCGCCACCATCTGTGTCGTGGCCCTGTTCAAGCAGCGCAACTTCGCCGTCGGCATCACCTTCAAGAAGACCGAGGTGATCCAGACCGCGCTGGTCGGTCTGGTGGTTCTGGGCGACCGGATCAGCGCGGGAGGCTGGGTCGCGATCCTGCTGGGGCTGGCAGCGGTGCTGGTGCTGTCCCGCGCGCCCGACAGCGACGGCGCCTGGTGGCGGCACCTGACCAACCGCGCCGCCGGGCTCGGGCTGGGCTCGGGCGTGCTGTTCGCCTTTTCGGCGGTGGGCTACCGCGGCGCCTCGCTGCAACTGTCGGACCCCGACCCGGTCTTCCGCGCCAGCGTGACGCTGGCCTGCGTGGTGACATTCCAGATGGTCTCGATGGGGCTCTGGATGGTCTGGCGTGACCGCGACGAGTTGCGGGCGGTCTGGGCGGCGCGCCGGACGGCGGTGTTCGTCGGGCTGACCAGCATGGGCGGATCGTTCTGCTGGTTCCTCGCCTTCACCTTGCAGAACGCGGCCTATGTCAAGGCGCTGGGGCAGGTGGAGCTTATCCTGAGCCTGCTGGCCTCGGTGCTGGTGTTCCGCGAAAGGATCGCCGCGCGCGAGATCGCGGGCATGGGCCTGTTGGGGCTGTCGATCCTGGCGCTGGTGATGGCGATCTGAGCGGGCAGGCGCCGCTCAGCTTTCCGGCATGGGATGGCCACGGAGCTGCAGGAACCGGCTTTCTTCGTCGCTGTTGCGGAAAAAGGGCACCGACTGGGGCGGTGCCGGGTCGTCGGCGCGGGCGGCGACCTCGGCCAGCACCACCTCGGTGATGAACGGCAGGTCAAAGCGGCGCGCCTCGGTCAGCGGAATCCACTGCAGGTGCGAAAGTTCGTCGCAAGCATGGGTGAAATCGTCCAGATCGCTCTGGATCGCGTCGGCATCGACAAGGAAGAATCGCGCATCGAAACGGCGCGGCCGGCCTGGCGGGGTCAGCGCGCGAAACACGAACTGCAGCGCCTCGGCCGAGGGGACGTGCCCGGTGTTCGCGAAGCTGTGCCAGTCGGCGGGGATCTCGCCCGGCCAGTGGCCCGGTTCGCCCAGCACCAGGCCGGTCTCCTCCCACAACTCGCGGATCGCGGCGGCGGCGAGCGCGGTCTGCATGCCGCTTGGGGCGTTTTCCTCTAGACGCTCGTGGCAGACCCGGGGCAGGGGCGTGGCCAGCGGGATCGCCGCGTCGGCGGCATCCACCGCGCCGCCGGGGAAGACGAATTTGTTGGGCATGAAGGCCGCCTTGGCGCCGCGCTGGCCCATGAGGATGGCGGGATTCTCCATCCGGTCGCGCAGCACGATCACCGTGGCGGCGTTGCGGATCGCGGTCTTGTCCAGTGTTTGTTTGCTCATGTCCTCACCGTTTCGTGTTGGAAGGGTCAGGCGGGTTGGTCGAACCCGTGCATGCGCCGCGCCCATTGGAAGGCAACGACCGCACCCTTCAGTCTGGGCAGAAGGTAAAGCGAGAGGCTGAGACATCCAACCGCAAAAATGCCGAACAACACCAAAGGCTCGGGACGGAAGGCCTCGAACACGATCAGCAGCAGCGGAGCCATCAGGTGGCCCACGATCAGGATGGTCAGATAGGCCGGCCCGTCGTCGGCGCGGTGGTTGCGGAAGGATTCGTTGCAGACCGAGCAGGTGTCGTTCACCTTGAGATAGCTGTGCAGAACAGCGCCCTCGCCGCAGTGCGGGCACTTGCGGCGGAACCCGCGGAACAGCGAGGTCCACATCGGGCGATCAGTTTCGGGTACTGCGGTTAGCGTCTGGTCGGTCATGCGCGCGTCTTTCTTAACTTGTTCGGGATAATTTGGGGGTTTTGCCTCCGAAGCGTAAGGGGAAGACGCCCCCTTGCGTCCCGATGTCGCAAACCCTGGCCCAGGATGATGTCGCAGATTTCGGGCGTGGAAGAAACTTTAAAATTCTGCGACGGATTACGCACGGCGCCGCGTTTGAAGTGTATGAACGGCGGCAAAAGGGCCCGCCGGAATACGAAAGGAAGGCAGTTATGAAACATCGTGACTTCATCACGGGTATCGTTTTGGCGGCAGGCGTTCTGGGGGCCGGCGCGGCATTGGCACAGGCAAAGGGGCCGATGAGCGGCCCGATGGAGGGGATGGGCATGCATCAGCGCCCCAGCTTCGAGGAACTGGATGCCGATAAGGATGGCGCAGTCACCGCCGAAGAAATGATGGCCCCTGCCAAGGCGCGCTTCGGTCAGGCCGACGCGGATGGCGACGGCAAGCTGAGCCTGGAGGAAATGCAGGCACAGGCGCGCCAGCGGGCCGACGAGATGGCCAAGAAGATGCTGGAGCGGATGGACCGTGACGGCGACGGAACGGTGAGCTTCGATGAGATGCCGGGCCAGCGCCGGATGACCCAGGCGGAACGCATGTTCGCCCGTGCCGATGCGGATGACGACGGCACCCTGTCGAAGGAAGAGTTCGACCGCGCCGGTGACCGGATGGGCCGCCATCATGGCAAGCGAGACGGTCGTGGCGATGGGCACCGTATGGGCCATGGTCACAAGAAGGGTGGCGACAAGGACGGTTGCGACGGTCCGATGCGCCAGCGGATGCAGGACAACAACTGATCCTGTGGCCCGGGCCGGGATCATATCCGGACCGCCGGGCGCGCGCGGTGTAACCGCCGCGCCGTCCGGGGGAGAGGATGCGGAGCTGTCCGACGATGCGCTGGTCGCGCTTTTCGCCAATGGCGACGAGCGGGCGGCGCGGGTTCTGACTGCGCGACTCGGTCCCAAGGCTTACTCGGTTGCCCTGCGCGTGCTGGGCAACCGGGCCGAGGCAGAGGATGCGGCGCAGGAGGCGATGTTGCGGCTCTGGCGCATGGCGCCGGACTGGCGCCCCGGAGAGGCGCAGGTTTCGACCTGGCTGTACCGGGTGGTGATGAACCTCTGTCTCGACCGCAAGCGGCACGGCAAGCGCGCCGGGGCGGTGCCGCTCGACGCGGTGCCCGATCCGGCCGACCCCGGGCCGGGCGCGGCAGAGCGGATGCAGGACGGGGCGCGAACGGATGCATTGCAGGCGGCGCTTCTGACCCTGCCGGAACGGCAGCGACAGGCCGTGGTGCTGCGCCATATCGAAGAGCTTTCCAACCCCGAGATCGCGGGGATCATGGAGATCAGCGTGGAGGCGGTCGAGAGCCTGACCGCGAGGGGCAAGCGGACATTGGCCGCGGCCCTGGCGGGGCGGCAAGCGGAATTGGGGTATGACAATGGTTGATAAAGACATCGAAGACAGCATTCTCGAAACCCATTTCGCGGCCGCTCGCTGTGCGAATACGGTCCTGCCCGCCGGGCTTGCGGCGCGCATGCTCGCCGATGCCGACAGGGTGCAGGCCGAAAGTCTGCGGGTCGGTGAGGGCGCCCTGGCCGGTGCGGGCCGCTGGCGCCAGCTTCTGGCGCTGCTGGGCGGCTGGCCGGCGATGGGCGGGCTGGCAACAGCCTGTGCCGCCGGGGTCTGGATCGGTGTCTCGCCGCCCGATTTCCTGCCCGATCCGGTCGGGTTGATGGCCGAGCAGAACAGTTCCGTGAACCTGTTGGACAGCTATGCGCTGTCCTCGGTATTGCCGGAGGATGGATAAGATGACCGATATGACCGATCGCAAACCGCCGCGGATGCGCATGTGGATCCGGGTCGCGTTGGGTGTGTCGCTGGCGCTGAACCTGGCGGTGGCCGGGATGGCGGTGGGGGCGGCGATCCGCTTTGGCGGGCCGGACAAGGCGCGCGCGCCGCTGCCGCTGGGCGCGATGCTCTACCGCGAACTGCCGCGCGAGGACCGTCGCGCGTTGCGGGACGAGCGTTTGGGCCCGCGGGATGAGCGCGCCGAACGGCACCGCGCCGAGGCCGCAGAACTGGACGCGGCGCTGCGGGCGGTGCCCTTCGATCCGGCCCCGATCGAGGTATTTCTCGCCGCGCAGTCCCGGCAGCGCAACGATCTGGAGCAGGCGCTGCGCACCGCCTGGCTGACCCGGGTTGCGGGGATGAGCGACGGCGAACGCGCGGCCTATGCCGACCGGCTGGCCGAGGCGATGGCGCGTCATTCTCACCATCGCGACCGCTAGGGCGGACGGTGCCGGTCAGGCCGGCTCCGATGCGATGGAGTACCGATTGCGCCCCTCGGTCTTGGCGGCATAGAGCGCCCGGTCGGCACTGCAGATCAGCGCCGCGGCTGGGTCGGCGCACCGCCCCCCCTGCGCCGGGCCGACAGCCAGGCCGATACTGGCGGTGACATGCAGCGGCGGAGTTGGGCCACCTGGTCCGATCAGCGCCTTATCCAGTGCGCGGCAGAGCCGCCCGGCAGCCTGTCGGGCCGCCCGAAGGCCGCTGCCCGGCATCACGACCAGAAATTCGTCGCCGCCAAAACGCGCAATCATGTCGGGGGCCCTCACGGCCCCCTGCAGCCGCCGCGCTGCCTCGATCAGAACTGCATCGCCCACGGGGTGGCCGTGGCGGTCGTTGACCCGCTTGAAATGGTCGAGGTCGGCCAGAAGCAGCGCGGCGGTTTCGCCGGTCCGCGCCGCGCTGCGCAGCGCGGCGTCGAGATGCGGCAGCGCGTGGCGTCGATTGAACAGACCGGTCAGCGGGTCGCGCAGGGCATCGCGCAGCCCGTTCTGGACCGTATTGCGCAGCCGGTCCGCGCGTGCCTTGCGCCGCAGTTGCGCTTCGAGCCGGAGCGCCAGTTCGGCGGCGTCGAAGCCCGAGGGCATCACGTCATGGGCGCCCCGGTCCAACGCCTCGACGGCGAGCCGGTTGTCCCCGGCGGCGGGCACCGCGATCACCGCGGTGTCGCGGGTCGCGCCGCCAGCGCGCAGCCCGGCGAGCACATGCAGCTCCGCGCCCGCCTCTGGCTCCGCGCCGACCTCGATCACCACGGCGTCGGGCCGGGGGGAAAGCGGGCTGTGCGTCGCGCCGATCCGGTGGCAGGCGATCGGGTGCGCCATGTGCCGGGTCAGCGCGGTCCGCCAGGCCCGCGCGGTCCCCGCGCGGCCGGTCAACAGCGCGATACGGGCGCTCTGGGGGCGCAGGGCGAACACCGCTTTGGGCTCTGCAAGGCCGGCGATGTCCGGCGCGCCGCCGGCAAGGCATAGCCCCTCTCCGCTGAAGCCGGTGCGCAACAGGCTGCGGATACGGGCCTGCAGCAACCGGTCGTCGGCCGGCAGCGCGAGCGCGTCATCGATCCCGGCCCGCAGCGCCCGCAGCCGCGCCGCACGGTCGTTCCGGGCGGTCAGTGCAATCATCGGAACCTGCGCCAGCGCCGGATCGCGGTCGAGCTGAGACCGGAGCGCCGGTGCGTCACCATCGGGCAACGCCATCGCCGCGATGACAAGGTCGGGCCGGATCCGGGGGGCCATCGCCAGAGCGTCGGACAGCCGCGTTGCCTGCACCACCCGGTACCACGCGGCGCCCAGTTGCACCTCCAGCATCACACGCCGGATCGCGTCGGCGTCGGCGATAAGAATGGTTTCGTGCAAGGGGTCGCCTTTCGTCCAGCACCGGTGAAACTGTGGCAAAACTGTGGCGGGGAGTGGTTAACATTCGGTTTCGAAGGCTAGGTCCGGAGGCATGAAAAAAGCCCGGCACACAGGTGCGCCGGGCCGGGGATTTTCAGCGACCGGGCCGGATCAGGCGGCGGCCTTGGCCTCCGGGTTGAAGCGGCCATAGAAGGTCTGGCCCTTCTCCGCCATCTCGCGCAGCAGCGGCGGGCAGGCGAAACGCTCGCCATAGGCTTCGGTCAGCTGGTCGCAGCGTTCCGCGGCATAGGGGGTGCCGATGATGTCGATCCAGCTCAGCGGGCCGCCCGACCAGGGCGCGAACCCCCAGGCCAGGATGGCGCCCACGTCGCCTTCGCGGATGTCCATCAGAACGCCTTCCTCCAGCGCACGGACCGCTTCCAGAACCTGCGCGAACATCAGACGTTCCTGCACTTCGATCAGGTCGGGCTGCGGATCGGCCAGCGGGTATTTGTCCGCCATGCCTTTCCAATAGCCCAGCCGCTTGCCGCTTTCGTCATAGTCGAAGAAGCCGGCCTTGGACTTGCGGCCAAGGCGCCCTTCCTCTTCCAGCCAGAAGATCAGATCATCGGCCGGGCTGTCTGGATAGGCATTGCCCATCGCCGCCTTGGTCGCCCGGGCGATCTTGGCCCCCAGATCGATCGAGGTCTCGTCAGTCAACTGGATCGGCCCGACGGGGAAGCCGAGCTGTTGCGCCGCGTGGTCGATCAGCGGCATCGCGACGCCCTCGGTCACCATCCGCATCGCTTCGTTCATGTAGGGAATGATGCAGCGGTTGCAGTAGAAGAACCGCGCGTCGTTCACCACGATGGGTGTCTTGCGGATCTGGCGCACGTAATCCAGCGCCTTGGCCACGGCCCGGTCGCCGGTTTCCTTGCCCTTGATGATCTCGACCAGCAGCATTTTCTCGACCGGCGAGAAAAAGTGGATGCCGATGAACTGCTCGGGCCGCTTGCTGGCCTTGGCCAGTTCGGTGATCGGCAGGGTCGAGGTGTTGGAGGCAAAGATGCAGTCCTCGGGGATGATCGCCTCGACCCGCTGGGTCATCTCGGCCTTGACCTTGGGATCCTCGAACACCGCCTCGATGATCAGGTCACAGCCATTGAGGTGATCCAGATCGGGGGTGGCAGTGATCAGGCCCAGCATCGCCTCTTTCTTCTCGGCCGTCACCTTGCCGCGCTTCATCCCCTTGTCGAGATAGGCCTCGGTATAGGACTTGCCCTTGTCGGCGGCGGCCTGATCGCGGTCGATCAGCACCACCTCCATGCCCGCCTGGGCCGAGACCAGCGCGATGCCCGCGCCCATCATGCCGGCACCGAGCACGCCCAGTTTCTTGACCCGCTGGTCGGGAATATCCTTGGGCCGCACCGCGCCTTTTTCCAACGCCTCCTTGTTCAGGAACAGCGACCGGATCATCGCGCCCGACGACGGGTTCATCAGCACATGGGTGAACCAGCGTGCCTCGATGCGAAGGGCGGTGTCGAAATCGACCAGCGCGCCTTCATAGACCGCCGACAGCAGTGCCTTGGGCGCGGGGAAGGCGCCCTTGGTCTTGCCGTTCACCATGGCATTGGCCCCGACAAAGGTCATGAAGCCCGCCGGGTGATAGGGCGCACCGCCGGGCATCTTGTAGCCCTTGGCATCCCACGGCTTGACGATATCGGCATCCTTGGCGGTCAGCACCCAGTCCTTCGCGGCGGAAAGCGGATCGGCGACCACCTCGTCGATCAGTCCGGCGGATTTGGCCTTGGCCGGCTCCACCATCTTGCCCTCGAGCAGGAACGGCGAGGCGCCCATCGCACCCAGCTTGCGCACCAGCCGCGTGGTGCCGCCGGCGCCGGGGAAGATGCCGACCATGATCTCCGGCAGGCCGATCCGCGCCTTGGGGTTGTCGGCGACAAAGGTGCGGTGCGTCGCCAGCGGCAGTTCCAGCCCGATGCCGGCGGCGGTGCCGGGCAGGGCGGCGGCGATCGGCTTGCCGCCCTTCTTGGTCTTGGGGTCCATGCCCGCAAGCTCGATCTTCCGCAGCAGGGCGTGCATCTGCATGATGCCGTCGAACAGCCCGCGCGCGGGATCGTCGCCGGCGTCTTCCTTCATCTTGGCCAGCAGGTTGAGGTCCATGCCGCCGGCAAAAGAGCCCGCCTTGCCCGAGGTGACGACGATGCCCTTGACGGCCTCATCGGCCAGCGCGTCGTCGATGCAGGCCTCCAACTCGGCCAGCCCGTCGAAGGACATCACGTTCATCGACTTGCCCGGCACGTCCCAGGTGATGGTGGCGACGCCCTCGGCGTCTTTGGTCAGGGTAAATTCAGCCATATTTCCAGTCTCCCGTTCCGTCGCTTACACGCGCTCGATGATGGTTGCCGCGCCCATGCCCGACGCAATGCAAAGGGTGGCAAGGCCCACTTGCTTGTCCTGGCGTTCCAGCTCGTCCAGCACGGTGCCGATGATCATCGCCCCGGTGGCGCCCAGCGGGTGACCAAAGGCGATGGCGCCGCCGCCGACGTTGACCTTGTCGGCATCGACGTCAAACGCCTGCATGAAGCGCAGCACCACGGCGGCAAAGGCCTCGTTCACCTCGAAGAGGTCGATGTCGGAAATGGTCATGCCGTTATCCCTGAGGATCTTCTCGGTCACCGGCACCGGACCGGTCAGCATGATTGTGGGATCGGTGCCGATCTTGGCGGTGGCGCGGATACGCGCGCGCGGCTTGAGCCCGTATTTCTCGCCGAATTCCTTGTTGCCGATCAGCACGGCGGCAGAGCCATCGACGATGCCCGAGCTGTTGCCCGCGTGGTGCACATGGTTGATCCGCTCAAGATGCGGGTATTTCAGCAGCGCGATCTTGTCGAACCCCGGCATCTGCTCGCCCATCATCTGGAACGAGGGGTTGAGCGCGCCCAGCGTCTGCATGCTGGTTTCCGGGCGCATGTATTCGTCGTGATCGAGGATCGCCAAGCCGTTCTGGTCGCGCACCGTGATCACCGACTTCGCAAAGCGGTCTTCTTTCCAGGCGATTTCGGCACGGCGCTGGCTTTCCACCGCCAGCGCGTCCACATCCTCGCGGCTGAAGCCGTACTCGGTGGCGATGATGTCGGCCGAAATGCCCTGCGGCACGAAATAACTGTCCATCGCCAGCGTCGGATCGACCGCGATGGCGGCGCCGTCGCTGCCCATGGCGACCCGGCCCATCATTTCCACGCCGCCGGCGATATAGGCCTCGCCGGCGCCGCCGCGCACCTGGTTGGCGGCCAGGTTCACCGCCTCCATGCCGGAGGCGCAGAAGCGGTTGATCGCCAGCCCGGGGATCGACTCGTCCAGATCCGATGCCAGAACGGCCGAGCGCGCCAGGCAACCGCCCTGTTCCATCACCTGGGTGACATTGCCCCAGATCACGTCCTCGACCGCGTGGCCGTCGAGATTGTTGCGCTCCTTGAGCGCGTTCAGCGTCAGCGCGCTGAGCCGCAGCGAGGTCACCTCGTGCAGGGCGCCGTCCTTGCGGCCCTTGCCGCGCGGGGTGCGCAGCGCGTCATAGATATAGGCTTCTGTCATGGTCGTCTCCTTATGCGCGGTCCGACGGGTTGCCGGGCATCAGATCATAGGGGTGTTTCCAGCCGGGCTGGTCGCTGAGGCGCGTCAGCCAGGCGTCGATATGGGGCCATTCGGTCCGATCGAAGCCGAAAGGCTCGGGATAATAGAGATAGCCGCAGCAGCTCAGGTCGGCGTTGGTCACGCCCTCGCCGACGATCCAGTCGCGGCCCTCCAGATGGGCGTTCAAGAGCTGGTAGGCGGCCTTGAGCCGGCCCTGGTTGAAGCCGATCACCTCGGCCGGGCGCTTGTCCTCGGGCAGGAAGTTCATCAGGAACCGGGTCATCCCCGCCATCGAGCTGAGCTTGTGGTTGTCCCAGAGCACCCAGCGCAGCACGTCGTATTTCTCGGCCTGCGTGGTGCCGCCGAACTTGCCGGTCTTGTCGGTGACGTATTGTTGGATCGCCCCCGACTGGCTGAGTTTGAAATCGCCGTCCACCAGCACAGGCGCCTCGCCCATTTCGTTGATTTCGTTGCGGTACTCGGGTGTGCGGTTGGCGCCGGCGAAGAAATCGACGAACACCGGCTCCCAGTCCAGCCCGCTGAGTTGCAGTGCCAGCGCCGCCTTGTAGGAATTGCCGCTTTCGCCGAAGCAGTAGAGTTTGATGGTCATCTGTCATGCCCTCCCTGGGCGCGTTTGGTTGATGTCGGATTCGAGTATTTTGGACGAGAAGAAGCGGGGGACGCCAGTGCCCGGTAACCCGTGGTTAACCAGGGTCGGCGCATCCTGCCTTTGCGGTACAGGCTGGAGAGCCGATGACCGCACGAGGAGAAGCCCCGCCGTCCCGCCCGGCCGCCACTCAGCGTGATCGGCGCCGGATGGCGGGGTGGACCTGCGCTTCTTTTCGTCCCAAATACTCCCGCCGGAGGCCTCCGAGATCGGCCACCAGGCGGTGCGTTGCAGGTTCATTCCCCCTCCGTTTCCCCGTCACCCCTTTCGCGCGTCCAACTCGGAATTGAACCGGCGCAACCGGTGGGCCAGGTGCTCTTCGTCGGTGATCGCGTCGAAATTCTCGAACAGGAAGGACAACGCCTCGCCCTCGTCCAGCCCGGCCTCGGCGGCAAAGGATTTCAGCCGCCGGTATCCATCCTCGGTCATCGCGACCGGAAAGCGGCGGGTCAGTCGGAAGCGTTTTGCCATTGCTTTCTTCCCTGCGGATGGCGGGGCCGGGCGATGTGCCCGGCACCCGTTTAGGCTTCAGAAGTTGGCCGCGTCCAGACCCATCACCGTTTCCGCACCGCTTTCGATCCGGCGCAGGTGCAGGGCGGTGGCGGGCAGGCGCCGCGCCATGTAGTAGCGCCCGGTCATCAGCTTGGTCTGGTAGAACACCGCGTCCGAGGCGCCCCCGGCCAGCGCCGCATTGGCCGCCTTGGCCATGCGCGCCCACATCAGCCCGAGGCAGACATGACCGAACATGTGCATGAAGTCATAAGAGCCGGAGAGCGCGTTGTTGGGGTTCTTCATGCCGTTTTGCATGAAGTACATACCCGCCGCCTGCAGATCTTTCGACGCGGCCTTCAGAGGCTCGATGAAATCGCGGTCATAGTCTTCGTCCGCGCCGGCGTTCTCCTTGCAGAAGCTCTTGACCAGGTCGAAAAAGGCCATCACGTGCTTGCCGCCGTCCTGTGCCAGCTTGCGGCCCACCAGGTCGAGCGCCTGAACGCCGTTGGCACCCTCGTAGATCATCGCGATGCGGGCGTCGCGGGTGTATTGCGACATGCCCCATTCCTCGATGTAGCCATGACCGCCATAGATCTGCTGCGCCTGCACCGTCATGTCATAGCCCTGGTCGGTCAGAAAGCCCTTGATTACCGGGGTCATCAGCGAGATCAGCCCGTCGGCCGCCGCGTCGCCGCCGCGATGGGCCTGGTCGATCAGCATGGCGCCCCACAGGATGAAGGCGCGGGCGCCCTCGGTGAAGCTTTTCTGATCCATCAGGTTGCGGCGGATATCGGGGTGCACGATCAGCGGATCGGCAGGGCCGTCGGGGTTCTTGACGCCGGTGACGTCGCGGCCCTGCAGCCGGTCCTTGGCGTATTCGACCGCGTTCTGATAGGCGGCCTCGGCCTGCGCCAGGCCCTGCATGCCCACGCCCAGGCGGGCCTCGTTCATCATGGTGAACATGGCGCGCATACCCTTGTGTTCCTGCCCCAGCAGGTAGCCGACAGCACCGTCATAGTTCATCACGCAGGTGGAGTTGCCGTGAATGCCCATCTTTTCCTCGATCTTGCCGACCGAGACGCCGTTGCGTTCGCCAAGCGAGCCGTCTTCGCCCACGAGGAACTTGGGCACGATGAACAGCGACACGCCCTTGATCCCCTCGGGGCCGCCGGGGATCTTGGCCAGCACCAGGTGCACGATGTTGTCGGCCATGTCGTGATCGCCCGACGAGATGAAGATCTTCTGACCCGTCACGCGATAGCTGCCGTCATCCTGTGGCTCGGCCTTGGTGCGCATCAGGCCCAGGTCGGTGCCGCAATGGGGCTCGGTCAGGTTCATGGTGCCGGTCCATTCGCAGGACACCATCTTGGGCAGGTAGGTCGCCTTCTGCGCGTCGGAGCCATGGGCGAGGATGGCGCTGGCGGCACCATGGGTCAGGCCCTGGTACATGGTAAAGGCCTGGTTGGCCGAGGAGAACATCTCGCCCACCGCAGTGCCGATCACATAGGGCATGTTCTGGCCGCCGAATTCCTCAGGCATGTCGAGGCCGGTCCAGCCGCCCTCCTTCATCTGCTCGAAGGCCGCCTTGAACCCGGTGGGGGTGTAGACCACGCCGTTTTCCAGCCGACAACCCTCTGTGTCGCCGATGACGTTAAGCGGATGCAGCACCCCGGCGCTGATCTTGCCGGCCTCCTCGAGAATGGCGGATGTGAAATCGGCCTCCAGCTCGGCATAGCCGGGGATGTCGCTCGCACTCAGGGCGAGCACGTCGTGCAGGATGAACTGCATGTCCTTGGTGGGTGCGGTGTAGCTGGGCATTTCAAACCTCCCTCAGAGTATCGGTACGCGTGCGTTTGAACGGGGCAGGGGGGCTATTCGGCCACCTTGCGGGTTTCGGTCATCGAGGCGATCATCCGTTCGCCCCATTTCAATTGCGCCTTGAGATCGTCGATCGCCTCGTCAAGCTCGGCGCGCTGGTTTTCCATATCGGTCAGCCGGTCGCGCGCGATGTCATAGGTGCGCGACAGCTGGGTCAGCTGCTGGTCGCCGACATAGTAGAGGTCGAGCAGCTGGCGGATCTCTTCGAGGCTGAAGCCGAAACGCTTGCCGCGCAGGATCAGCTTGAGCCGGGCGCGGTCGCGCTTGGTGAACAGGCGTTTCTGTCCCTCGCGGTGGGGGAACAGAAGCTCTTTCGATTCGTAGAACCGCAGGGTGCGCGGTGTGACGTCATAGGCATCGCACATCTCGCGGATCGTCATCAGGTTTTCGGTCATCATCGGTTGCTCATCGTCGGCTTCGGGTCATGTCTCTGCCTCAGAGGTGACCCCTTGCTCGACCGTATACAACAAGAAGTTGACGTTTACGTAAGCTGAACGTTGCGTCACTCTTCGGGGTGACGTAGGATCACTCCTCCGGTGCCCGGATTGCGGGGCGGAGCGACCCCGGGATCATCGCCTGAGCCCTGAGTTTGTTAATGAAAAAGGCGTTGGGTCCGCGGCAGGATCACGCCAGATGGCGCAGGATATCCGCGCGCAGCTGCGCAAGCTCGTCCAGGGCTTCGTCGATCTGCACGCGCTGCAGGTTGAGGGCCTCGGATTGGCGGTCGGCCATCTCGACAAAGGCCTTGAGCTGGGCCTCGGTGCCCTCGTTCTCGTAGATCAGGAGCCATTGACGGATCTCTTCGAGCTGGAATCCGAACTTGCGACCGCGCATGATCAGGGTCATCCGCGCCCGCTCGCGCGGGCCATAGAACCTTGCGCGCCCCTCGCGGTCGGGCTCCAGCAACTCGATATACTCGTAATACCGAAGGGTGCGCGGCGTCACGTCGAATTCGGCGCACATTTCCTTGAACGACAATCGCTGATCGGACATTCCGGCTTCTCCCACGCGGCGCAACTTATGGCGACGGCGCGACAAGCGCAATGCCCGGGCTTGCCCTTTGGGGGTGGGGCGGATCATAAAGGCGGACAACCGGAATAGGAGCGTCCACCGTGATCGACAAGGTCAAGTTCGCGCGTCAATTCATCGAGGCGATTCCCCACGCCAGCGCCCTGGGGCTGGAGTTGACCGAGATCGGCGACGGCCGCGCCGTGATCACAATGCCCTACAGCGACCACCTGATCGGCGATCCGGAGACCGGGGTGATCCACGGCGGCGCCGTCTCGGCGATGATGGACACCTGCTGCGGCGCCGCGGTGATGAGCCACCCCTCGGCCCCCGGGGCGACCGCCACAATCGACCTGCGCATCGACTACATGCGCGCGGCCACGCCGGGGCAGCGGCTGACGACAACCGCGGATTGCTATCACGTCACCCGCAACGTCGCCTTCGTGCGCGTCTTCACCGTGGATGATGACACCGACCGCCCGGTCGCCACCGCCGCCGGTGCCTTTACCGTGGAGCAACGCTGATGGCCCGCTCCCGTCCGGAACCCGTGCAGGTGGTCAAGCAACGCCGCGACGCCGCGCTGCGCGCACTGGTCACAGGGGTGCCCTATGCCCGGTTCCTCGGGGTCGACTTCGACCGCCGCGGCGACGAGCTGACCGGTGTGATGAACTTCAACGAGAAACTGATCGGCAACCCGTTCCTGCCGGCACTGCATGGCGGAGCGACGGCAGCCTTTCTCGAGGTGACGGCGATCATCACCCTGGGCTGGTCGCAGCTCTGGCCCGACATCGAAACGGGGGCACTGGACCCGAAGGAAATGGCCGTCGGTAACCTGCCGCGCCTGCCCAAGACCATTGATTTCACGGTCGATTACCTGCGCTCGGGCCTGCCGCGCGACGCCTATGCGCGGGCCACGGTCAGCCGCTCGGGGCGGCGCTATGCCTCGGTGCATGTGGCGGCCTGGCAGGACCATCACGACAAGCTCTTCGCGCAGGCCACCGGGCATTTCCTGATGCCGCAGCCGGCGGCGGCGCCGGACCGGGGCGCGTGACGCAGCTGACCGCTCCGCGTGCCGCGATCACCCATCGGCGCATCCTGCGCATCGCGGTGCCCATCGTTCTGTCGAACATCACCGTGCCGATCCTCGGCGCCGTCGATACCGGTGTGGTGGGCCAGCTCGGCCTGCCCGAACCGATTGGCGCGGTCGGGCTGGGGGCGATCATCCTCTCGGCGGTCTACTGGGTGTTCGGGTTCCTGCGCATGGGCACGGTCGGGTTGACCAGCCAGGCGCTGGGCGCGGGCGAGCACGGCGAGGTGGCCGCGCTGCTGACCCGGGCGCTGCTGATCGGCGGGGCGGGGGGCATCGCCCTGATCGCGCTGCAGGTGCCGCTGTTCTGGGGCGCGCTGCAGGCTTCGCCGGCGACGGCGGATGTCGAGACGATGACCACCGGCTACATGCGCATCCGCGTCTGGTCGGCGCCCGCGGCCATCGCGATTTACGGCATCACCGGCTGGCTGATCGCGCAGGAGCGCACCCGCGCCGTGCTGATGATGCAGCTCTGGATGAACGGGCTGAACATCGGGCTGGACCTGTGGTTCGTGCTCGGCCTCGGCTGGGGCGTGCAGGGGGTCGCCTTTGCCACCTTTCTCGCCGAATGGTCCGGTTTGGCGCTCGGGCTGTGGTTCTGCCGCGCGGCTTTCGTGCGCCCGGAGTGGTTCGACCCCGCCCAGGTGTTCGAACGCACCCGTCTGACCCGCATGCTGGCGGTCAACGGTGACATCCTGCTTCGCTCGCTGCTGTTGCAGGCGATCTTCGTCAGCTTCCTGTTCATCGGCTCGGGCTTCGGCGACGTCACGCTGGCGGCCAACCAGGTGCTGATGCAGTTCCTGACCTTTTCCGCCTTCGCGCTGGACGGCTTCGCCTTTACCGCCGAAACGCTGGTCGGTCAGGCGTTGGGCGCGCGGGCGCGCGACCGGCTGCGCCGGGCCGCCGTGATGAGCAGCGCCTGGGGCCTGGTGATCGTGCTGGCGCTGTCGCTGGCCTTTGCGCTGGCGGGCGGCGCGATCATCGACCTGATGACCACCGCGCCCGAGGTACGGCAGGCGGCGCGCGGATTTCTGCCCTATGCGGTCGCGGCTCCGCTGCTGGGGGTGGCGGCCTTCATGCTCGACGGGATCTTCATCGGCGCCACCGCGACGCGGGACATGCGCAACATGATGGCGGCGAGCTTTGCGGTCTATGCCGTGGCGCTGGCCCTGCTGGTGCCGGTCCTTGGCAATCACGGGCTGTGGCTGGCGCTGCTGATTTCCTTCGTCGCGCGGGCGATCACGCTGGGCCTGCGGTACCCGGCCCTGGAGGCGCGAGTCACCTAGGGAATGTTCGAATTTGACGGCAGTCTGCAGTTCAAAGAGAATTAATAAAGATAAATAAATTACTGATTTAAATAGTAAAAAAGTAAAAGACTGGTTCTGTTCTCCACAGGGTTATCCTCAAGGAATATTGAAAAAGTATTATTCGCCTTGAGGCTCCAATAAGCCCAACAAGCGTTCTGGCGGCCGACCGATCACCGCGCGCGCGCCTGAAATGGCCAGCGGGCGCTCGATCAGCCTTGGGTGTTCGACCATCGCAGCAATCAATTTTTCATTGCCGTCGCTCCGGGCCAGCCCCAACTCCCGGAACAGCGCCTCGCCGGGCCGCATCATCTCGATCGCCGGCGGGTTGCCCAGGGCCGCGCGCGCGGCGGCAAGCTCCTCGGCGCTCGGCGCGTCCTCCAGGTAACGGCGCACCGTCACCTCGGCGCCGTGCTCTTGCAGCAGGGCCAGCCCGGCGCGGGATTTCGAACAGCGTGGATTGTGCCAGTATTCGATCATAGCCAGTCCTCTCGTTTCGTTCCCACCGCCTCGGCCACGGTGGCAAAGCCGTCGCGTGCCAACAGCGTCTCCAACCCGGTCACGATCCGGGGCACCAGGCTCATGCCCTGGTAGACCAGCGCGGTATAAAGCTGCACCGCGCTGGCACCGGCGCGGATCTTGGCATAGGCATCCTCGGGCGAGGCGATGCCGCCCACGCCGATCAGCGGGATCTCCCCCCCGGTCAGGGCACTCAGCCGGGCCAGAACCTGGGTGGATTTTTCGAACAATGGCACCCCGGAGAGGCCACCGGCCTCCCCCCGCTGCGGGCTGGTCAGCCCGTCGCGCGACAGCGTGGTATTGGTGGCGATGATCGCGTCCACCCCGGTGTCGCGCGCCACATCGGCGATATCGGCCAGCTCGCCCTCGCTGAGATCCGGCGCGATCTTCAGAAACACCGGGATCGGGCGAACCAGCGCATCCCGCGCCGCCATCACCCCGGTCAGCAGCGCCGAAAGCGCCGCCTTGCCCTGAAGGTCGCGCAGTTTCTCGGTATTGGGCGACGAGACGTTGACCGTGGCGAAATCCAGATGCGCGCCGCAATGGGTCAGCACCCGGGCGAAATCGCCGGCGCGATCCTCGCTGTCCTTGTTGGCGCCGAGGTTGAGGCCGATGACAGCCTCCTTGGGCCGTTCGGCCAGCCGCGCCGCGATCGCCTCCATCCCCTCGTTGTTGAAGCCGAAGCGGTTGATCGCCGCGCGGTCCCCGGTCAGGCGGAACAGGCGCGGTTTCGGGTTGCCGGGCTGCGGGCGCGGGGTGGCCGCGCCGACCTCGACAAAGCCGAAACCTGCGCGCGACAGCGGCGCCAGAACCTCGGCGTTCTTGTCGTATCCGGCCGCCAGCCCCACCGGGTTGGGCAGGTCGAGCCCGGCGATCCGGCACCGCAGCCGGGGCGAGGTGATCGCGCCGGACCCGGGCACAAGGCCCATCTTCAGCGCCCGGATCGACAGCCCGTGCGCGACCTCGGGATCGACCCGGTGCAACAGCGCCAGCCCGGCCTGTTCCAGCAGGCTCATGCCATCTCCTCGGGAAAACGGTGGGCACCGTTTTCCAGCGGCAGCGGCCTCGCCCAGAGCACGTCGCGCATCCGCAACACACGGTAAAGATGCGGGAATTTCGCGCCGCCCCGCGATACCTCCCATTTCAGCTCCGCGCCCAGCGCACCCGCGTCGCAGGCCAGCAGCATCAGCCCCTCTTCGCCCGCGAAATGCTTGGCGGCGGTCTCGGCGGCCTGTTCGGCGGTCGAGAAATGCACATACCCGTCGGCCAGATCGACCGGCGCCCCGGCGGTTTCGCCCGCCTGTTGCAGCGCCGCCCATTCGTCGGCGCGGAATATCTTGAATATCAGCATGGTTGGGTGATGCCCCGGCAGGATCGCGGAATCAAGCGCGATTGGCGCAAGGTCAGCGCGCAAGAGACTTTGACAGGATGCGATTTGCGGCGCACCATCACTGAAAAAACCAACCGGGAGTTGTTTCATGAAGACGCGTTTTCTTACCCCCTTTGCCGCGCTGGCGTTCAGCGCCGGGGCGGCCTCGGCCGATTACAGCCTGACCATCCTGCACACCAACGATTTCCACGCCCGGTTCGAGCCGATCAGCAAGTATGACAGCGGCTGCTCGTCCGAGGACAACACCGAGGGCAAGTGTTTCGGCGGCTCGGCGCGGCTGGTCTCGGCGGTGGCCGAGGCGAGGGCCCGGTCGAACAACTCGATCCTCGTCGATGGCGGCGATCAGTTCCAGGGCACGCTGTTTTATACCTATTACAAGGGCAAGGTCGCCGCCGAGATGATGAACAAGCTCGGCTATGACGCAATGACCGTGGGCAACCACGAATTCGACGACGGGCCCGAGGTTCTGCGCGGCTTCATGGATTCGGTGGGCTTCCCGGTGCTGATGTCCAATGCCGATGTCTCGGGCGAGGAAATGCTGGCGACCAAGCTGCTGAAATCCACCGTGATCGAACGCGGCGGCGAAAAGCTGGGCCTGATCGGGCTGACCCCCGAGGATACCGACGAATTGGCCAGCCCGGGCCCCAACGTGCATTTCACCGATCCGGTCGGCGCCGTGCAGGGCGAGGTCGATCGGCTGACGGCGCAGGGGGTCAACAAGATCATCGTGCTCAGCCATTCCGGCTATCGGGTCGATCAGCGGGTCGCGGCCGAGACCACCGGCGTCGATGTCATCGTCGGCGGTCATACCAACACCTATCTCAGCAATGTCTCGGACCGCGCCGAGGGGCCTTATCCGACCATGGTCAACGGCGTGGCGATCGTCACGGCCTATGCCTATGGCAAGTTCCTGGGCGAGCTGAACGTGACCTTTGACGACGCCGGCGAATTGATCGAGGCCAAGGGCGAACCGCTGATCATGGATTCCGGCGTGACCGAGGACAGCGCCACGGTAGAGCGGATCGCGGCGCTTGCCGTGCCGTTGGAGGAGATCCGGCAAAAGGTGGTGGCCGAGGCCGCCGCGCCGATCGAGGGCGACCGCAACACCTGCCGGGTTGAGGAATGCGCCATGGGCAACCTGGTGGCCGACGCCATGCTGGAGCGGGTCGCCGATCAGGGTGTCACCGTCTCCATCGCCAACTCCGGCGGACTGCGCGCCAGCATCGACGCGGGTGCGGTGACCATGGGCGAGGTACTGACGGTGCTGCCGTTCCAGAACACGCTTTCGACCTTCGAGATCTCGGGGCAGGGCCTGATCGACGCGCTGGAGAACGGCGTCAGCCAGGTCGAGGATGTGGCGGGCCGTTTCCCGCAGGTCGCCGGCCTGACCTTCGCCTGGGATTCCGCCGCACCGGCGGGCGCGCGGATTTCCGAGGTGATGGTGGCCAGCGAGGACGGTTACGTGCCGCTCGATCCCGCGGCGACCTACCTGGCGGTGACCAACAACTACGTGCGCAACGGCGGCGACGGCTACAAGTCGTTCTCGGGCGATGACAAAAACGCCTATGACTACGGCCCCGACCTGGCCGATGTCACCGCCGAGTACCTGGCCGCGCATTCGCCCTATCAGCCCTATACCGACGGGCGGATCAGCAAAAAGTAACGCTGGTGCCGGGGAGGGGGGGCACACCTCCTCCCCCTGTCACCCCGGGTTTGACCCGGGGCCTCCTCGGGACCGGCCGATCCCGGATCAGGTCCGGGAGGACAGCGCGGCTTTCGCGGTCCTGTTCCTTGTGAGGGGGGCGGTCGGCCTTACCCGTCCAACCCGGGCCAAAGCGCCGGATTGAGCCCGGCAATGAACGGGGCCAGCGCCTCGGCGTGGGTGCGCCAGGCCCCGACCGAGCGGCGGTGCACCGGCTGGCGCAACTGTCCCGCGCTCGAGGTCAGCACCGCCTCGGCGGTCTCATCGGGCCGCGCCATCTGCGGCACCCAGTCCAACCCGCAATGGGCGGCGAGGGTTCGGCTGGCGACCTCCGGATCGGCGGTCATCTCCTCATAGGGCAGATCCAGGATCTGCCCCGGCAACAGCCGGTGCCAGAAGGCCATGATCTCGGCATAGAGGTTGAACCGATGCGCCATCGCCCGCAGGTCGTAGGTATAGTTCAGCGCGCTGCCCGAGAAATGGCCGCGCCACATCGACAGGGCCACGTCGCGCGGGTCGCGGCGCAAATGTACGAAACGGGCCCCGGGATGTACGGTTTTCAGGAATCCGATCAGCCGGTAATTCTCGGGCATCTTGTCGGTAAAGGCGCTCACCCCCGCAGGCAGTTCCGGAAGCATCCGCCGCTCCGCGCTGAGGTAATCCTCGATCTCCGCCGCGCCGAAGGCGCGCTCGGATTCGATCAACGGGTACAGCTGGCGGCCGGCGACGATCTGTTCGCCCAGTGGTTTGACCGCCGGATGCGCGCCGAGCATCGCCTCGACCAACGTGGTGCCCGAGCGGGGTAACCCCAGCACGTAGATCGGGATCACGGGCTGATCCGGGTCGGCCCCGTCCGGCGCGGCGGGAAACCGCGCCATGATCGCGTGGTTCAGCGCGCTGTCGCGGATCGCGTCATAGGGCAGGGCGCGGGCCATGTCGCGGTTGGCCTCGCTGAGATAGCGCGCCTCGGCCAGGGAGTCGCCGGCCTGCTGCGCGATGCGGGCCAGTCCGAAATTCAGGCTGACCCGTTCCTGGTGGCGCGATCCGGCCCGTTTCAGCGCCGCCCGCGCGGACTCGCAGAGAGAGGCGTTCTGCTCGCGGCTTTGCAGCGCGGCCAGACGTTCGATGGCCTCGGCGTTCTGCGGTTCCAGCGTCAGGATCTCGCGATACTCCTCCTGTGCTGCCGCCTGGTCGCCGGACTCCAGGTAACTGGCGGCAAGGCGCAGATGCGCGCCGATATGGGCCGGGGCCAGGGCCACCGCGCGGCGGGCGGCGTCCAGCGCCGCGTCGTAGCGGGTCTGGCGGGCCAGCGGCAGGCTGATGTTGATCAGCGTGTCAATGTTGGTGGGGTCGAGCCGGAGGGCGGTCTCGAAATCCTCCAGCGCCCGGTCGGTCAGGCCCAGCGTGTTGCGCAGAACCCCGCGCAGGTTGAAGTTGCGCGGCTGACCCGGCGCCAGGTCGATGGCCCGCGATGCGGCGGCCTCGGCCGCCTCGGTCAGGCCCAGGTTGGCCAGCGCCTGCGCCTGCAGGTAATGGGCCCCCTCGTCCTCGGGGTGGATCGCGACCATCCGGTCGAGCAGCGTCAGCGCCTTCTCGGTCATGCCCAGCAGGATCAGGGTTTGCGCCAGGTTCCGCTGAGCATCCGCGAAATGGGGATCCAGCCGGATCGCCTTCTGGAACATCGGGATCGCGGCACGCTGCTGGCCAAGCCCGCACATGGCCAGCCCTGCAAGGTTAGGAAAACGTGCATCCTTGGGATGGCGCGCCATGGCGGATTTGACGGTCTTCAGTGCGCCCTTGTGGCGACCCTGCTGAAGCTGCACCTGGGCCACGGCAATCGGGTTTTGCTTGGGCATGATGGGATACTCTTGAACCGCTTTACCTATGTCACATAAACTTCACAAAGGCCGAGGCAACTTCCGTCGCCGGCAAAGGCGAAAATTCGCCCGGTCCGGTTTTACATGCGCCCGGATTTTGATCATTGGTGGGATGAAATGTGCGGACGCTTTGCAATCACCCTGCCCAGTGACGCAATGGCGCGGCTGTTCGCGGCGCAACCGGCCAACGACCTGCCGCCGGTGCCCAATTTCAACGTTTGCCCCACCAACCCGGTTCACGTGGTGCGCGCGGGAGAAGGCGCGCGGCGGCTGGTGCCGATGCGATGGGGGTTCCTGCCGCATTGGTACAAGAGCGCCACTGGCGGGCCACTGCTGATCAACGCACGGGCCGAGACCCTGGCGGAAAAGCCCGCCTTTCGCGCCGCCTGCCGCGAGCGGCGTGGCATCGTGGTGGCAAGCGGGTTCTATGAATGGACCAATACCGACGAGGGCCAGCGCCTGCCGTGGTATATCCACCGCAGCGATGGCGCACCGCTGGCCTTCGGCGCGGTCTGGCAGGACTGGGGCAAGGACGATCCGCAGCCCACCTGCGCCATCGTCACAACGGCGGCAAGCGCCGCCTTGTCCGGCATCCACCATCGGATGCCGTTGGTCCTGGACCCCGCCGACTGGCCGCTTTGGCTGGGCGAGGCCGGGGCTGGGGCGGCGCGGCTGATGCACCCGGCGGGCGAGGATGTACTGGCGTTCCACCGGGTCGGAACGGCCGTCAATTCCAACCGCGCCTCGGGGCCGGATCTGATCGCGCCGCTGGCGCGGACCTGACCCCGTCTAGGAGCGCAGGCGCGTTGGCCGGGTCGCCGGGGCCTTGAGCGGCGCGCGGCTGTTTTCATTGCCGGCCATCGTGGCTTTTTTCAGCAGCGCGACAAAGGTCTGCGCCTCCTCGGCGTCGAGCCCGGCGAGGATCTCGGGTTGCAGCGCCTCCACGCGGGACCGCGCCTCTGACAGAAGCTGGGCGCCCTCGGCAGTCAGCGAAAGCGCCTTTGCCCGCCGGTCGCTGCGCGAGGTGGTGCGCCGCACCAGCCCGCGCGCATCCAGCCGGTCGATCACCTTGCCCAGGGTGGCGCGGTCATAGGCCACCAGCCCGGCAACCGTGGCCTGGTCGATTCCCGGATGATTGCGGATCGCACTGAGCGCGGCGTATTGCACAGGGGTCAGGTTCAGTGCGGCCTGGGCCATGTGGTCCATGAACAGGGCCGTGGATATCTGGTTGAGCCGCCGGATCAGGTGTCCGGGCATGGTGTGGATGTCCATGTCGCCTCCGGTTCTAAGCGCAACGGCGATGATGGATCGGGAACGGAAAATTGGCAAGTATGCACATAGTGTTCCGCGCGGTTATTCGTCAGCGCCGGTCCGTGGTGCTTTTCCTTGCCATCCCGGCGCGGTAGAGAGGCCCATGCCGAGAGAGTTCCAATCCCTTGCCGAGCTGCTCGACCACGGGTTCGATACCGTGATCGACGTGCGCAGTCCGGCCGAATACGCCGAGGATCACCTTCCCGGGGCGATCAACCTGCCGGTTCTCGACAACGAGGAGCGCGCCCGGGTCGGCACCATCTACAAGCAGGAGAGCCCGTTCCGCGCCCGCAAGATCGGCGCGGCACTGGTGTTTCACAATGCCGCGCGCCACATCGAGACCGTGCTGCAGGACAAACCTGGCGGTTGGCGCCCGCTGGTTTATTGCTGGCGCGGCGGGCAGCGGTCCGGGTCGTTCGCCTGGATGCTGGGCCAGATCGGCTGGCGCGCCGACAGCATCAAGGGCGGCTACCAGAGCTATCGCCGCCTGATCTATAGCGCGCTCTACGAGGGGCGGGTGCCGCACCCGCTGGTGCTGCTTGATGGCTATACCGGCACCGCCAAGACCGAGCTGTTGCAGATCCTCGACCGGCGCGGGGTGCAGGTGCTGGACCTGGAAGGGTTGGCGGCGCATCGCGGATCCCTGCTGGGCGAGATGGCAGATCCGCAGCCCAGCCAGAAGGCCTTCGAGACGGCGCTGGCCATCGAGCTTGACCGTCTCGATCCGACGCGGCCGGCGGTGGTGGAGGCGGAATCGAGCAAGGTCGGCGAGCGGATGGTGCCACCCGCGCTCTGGGCCGCGATGAAGGTGGCACCGCGGATCGAGGTCGAGGCGTCGCTGGCGGCGCGCACCGCCTACCTGGTGCGGGCCTATGACGATATCCTGTCGGATTCCGGGCGGTTGCGCGAAAAGCTTGACGCGCTGCGCCCCCATCGCGGCCACGCGGTGGTGGATGGATGGTTCGAGCTGATCGCGGCGGGGGACAAGCCGGGGCTGACCCGGGCACTGATGGCCGAACACTATGACCCGGCCTATGCCAAGTCGCGAAAGGCGATCGGGGCCGAGGTGCTGGCCCGGGTTGCGGCGGCGAGCCTGGATGCGCCGGGGCTGGAGGCGGCGGCGGGCGAGATCGCGCGCGTGGTCGAGGGCTGGGCGCCGCGACCGCAGGGCTGAGCGCGGCGGTTGTGACGGGCAGGGCTGGGGGCTCTGCCCTCGTCGCCTTCAGCCGGCTCCGCCGGAGTATTCTCGCAAAGATGAAGGGCCGGGAAGAAGGGCCGTGGCGTTACCCCAGGCTGAGGCGCGGCGGGCCTTGGGTGATCTCTCCGATCCGCGCCGCCTGGTGGCCTGCGGCGCGCAGCCTGGCGACCAGATCGTCGGCCTGCTCCGCCGCGACTGTGGCGAGCAGCCCGCCGGCGGTCTGCGGATCGAACAGCAGATCGGTATGCGGATCGGCGGGCAGGTCCGGCGCCAGCGCCTTGTTGTCCGGGTAGAGCGTGGAGCGGTGGCCTGCCCGCGACAGTTCAAGCGCGCCGGCCATCCACGGCACCGCGCCGAGGTCGAGCCGCGCCGCCACCCCGGAGGCCTCGCAGATGTTCAGCAGGTGACCGGCGAGGCCGAAGCCGGTCACGTCGGTCATCGCATGGGCGCCCGCCAGCAGCCGCGCCGCATCGCCTTGCGGGCGTGTCATCAGCTCAAAGGCCGCCGCGACCCAGTCGCCGCGCGCCGCACCCAGCATCTCGGCCGCCATCAGCACGCCCGAGCCGACCGGTTTGGTCACGATCACCGCGTCGCCGGGCTGTGCGCCCGCCAGGGTGATCGGGTCGCGATCGAGCAGGCCGGTCAGGGTGAATCCGATGGTCAGTTCGTCGCCCATGGAGCTGTGGCCACCGGCGATCTCGGCGCCCGCCTCGCGCAGCACTTCTCCGGCGGCGGCCATGATCTCGGTCATGGTGCGGGCCTGCAATTCGGGCGTCATGCGCGGCAGGATCAGCGTCGCGGTGGCCGCCTGCGGCGCCGCGCCCATCGCCCAGATGTCTCCCAGCGCATGTACCGCCGCGATTCGCGCCATCAGCACCGGGTCCTCGGTGACCGCGCGCAAATGGTCGGTGGTGATCACCTGTTGCACGCCACCCACGGTCAGGACCGCCGCGTCGTCGCCGGGCAGCGGCGTGATGTCGGCGCGTGTCCCGGTCGGCAGCGCGGCGAGCGCGGCCCGCAGCGCCCCGCGTCCCAGCTTGGCGCCGCAGCCGCCGCACATCGGCTTGTCGCCCGGCATCTCCTCCAGCCCGGCGGCGCGGTGGCGGGGCGGTGCGGGCGGTTGCATCGTGGGCAACTCGCGGAACTTGTCCATGAATTTCTGGTCGATCCGGTCCTTCCAGCGCCAGATCAGCGGGCCGGAGAACGGCAGGCCGAACCGTTCGCCAAGCGCCGACTTGCCGCCGAGCGAGATCAGCTTGAGGTAATCTTTCTGCGGGTGGTAGCGGCGGCGCAGCGGGGCGCCCTCAAGTGCTGCGCGCAGGTTGTCGAAAAGGACCGGCGCCTCGCGCACCGCGTAGACCCCCGCCTTCGGGCGCGGGTCGTGCGAAAGATGGGCACAGTCGCCGGCGGCGAAGACCGACGGATCGCTGCTGCGCAGATGCGCGTCGACGGTGATGAAACCGTCCTGCAGCGCCAGCCCGCTTTCGGCGATCCACGGGTAGGCGCGTGCGCCGGCGGCCCCGGTGGTGAAGTCTGATGCGATGGTGGAGCCGTCGGCTATTACCACCCCCTGCGCGGTGACTTCGGAAACCCCGACGCCCTCGCAAAGGGCGATGCCGAGCGCCTTGATCGCCGCGCGCACCCGGCCTGCCGCACCATTGCCTAAGGCAGAGAGCGCCCGGGCACTGTCGATCAGGCTCAGCTCGGCCAGCCGGCCGCGCGTTCGCAGCGCATGGGCCATTGCCATGACCAACTCGGCCCCGGCCACGCCGCCGCCGATCACCGCCACGCGGACCGGCCCATCGCCCGCCAGGTAGCTTTGCCAGCGTGCGGCGAAGGGACCAAGCGGCTTGGCCGGGATGCCGTGCTCGGCAAAGCCGGGCAGGGCGGGCATGTGGGAGGTGATGCCGACGTTGACCGAGCAGACGTCATAGGCGATCGGCGGCCGACCGGGCACACGCACCAGCCGCGCCTTGGAGTCGATCCCGGTGCATTCCCCCAGAACCACCCGCGCCCCGGCGAAACGCGCCAGCTTCACCAGGTCTATATCCAGCGCATCGCGGTCGTAGTGCCCCGCGACAAAGCCGGGCAACATGCCCGAATAGGGGGCCGTGGGGCCGGGGTTGATCACCGTCAGCCGTGCGCCGGGCAGCGGACGCATGCCCCATTTGCGCAGCACCAGCGCGTGGGTATGGCCGCCGCCCACAAGCACGAGGTCGCGGGTCAGGGGATGCGGGGGCTGGTGCACGGGCGGGGTCCTCTTTGTGCCGGATCAGCCGCGGTCGGCGGGGGAGGCGGCCTCCTGGTCCTCCGGCGGGATATCGTGGGTGGCCCATTTGCGGTCGCCGCCGGCCAGCGGCAGGGTGCCCGGCGTCTCGTGCCGGTGGATATGCGCCTTGGCAATGAAATTCGCCGTGATCGGGGCAGTCAGAAACAGGAACAGCGTGATCAGAAGCTCGTGCCACGACAGGTGCCCCTCATAGGCATAGGCATGCAGCATCGAGGCGATCAGCACGCCGCCCACCCCCAGCGTGGTCGCCTTGGTCGGGGCGTGCAGCCGCGACATCGGATCGTTAAGCTTGATCAGCCCGAAGGACCCCACCAACCCGAACACCCCGCCGATGACCAGAAAGAAAGTGATCAGAAGATCGAGAACCTGCTCCATGACGTTCCCCTATTCGATGATGTTGCCGCGCAGCATGAAGCGCGCATAGGCCACGGTCGAGACGAACCCCAGCATGGCGACGATCATCGCCGCCTCGAAAAAGATCTCGGTGCCGTTGGCCAGTCCGTAGAGGATCATCAGGGCGATCGCGTTGATCACCATGGTGTCCAGCGCCAGAACCCGGTCGCCGACGCCCTCGGCGGTCGCGATCTTCCACAGGTTCATCAGGAAGGCGAGGCCGAAACAGCCGGCGGCGAAGTAGATGGCATAGGCGATCATTCGAAAATCTCCATCAGGCGGCGTTCGTAGCGGTCCTTGATCTCGTCGCGGACCGCCTCCGGGTCTGGCGCGTCGAGGCAATGGACCAGCAGGAAATGCCCCTCGGCCGACAGGTCGGCGCTGACCGTGCCCGGCGTCAGGGTGATGGTCCCGGCCAGCACGGTAATCGCCTCGGGGCTGCGCAGCTCCATCGGGATGCAGATCCAGGCCGGATGCCGGTCGGCGTTTCGCTTGAACAGAACGATCCGGGCCACGGTGACATTGGCCACGATGATGTCCCAGATCGCGATCAGGATGTACCCGGCGATCTTCAGCGGGTGGCGCAGTTCGGGCCGGTCGGGCCAGTAGGGGCGGGTGAGAAAGGGAATCACGATACCCAGCAGAAAGCCGAACAGCAGCGAGTTCAGCGAAAAGCTGTTGACCAGCAGCAGCCAGACCAGCGTCAGCAGGCCGGTCAGGTAAGGGTGCGGGAAGATGCGGGACAGCAGCCTCATGATCCGGGCCTTTGCAGAACGGTTTCGATGTAGCCCGCCGGGGCGAAGAGCTGGGCGGCGGTCGCCTCGGTATAGCGCATCACCGGGCCGGCCAGAACCGTCAGCGCGACCAGTGCCGCCAGCAGCGCGAAGACCGGCACGAAGGCCAGCCCCGGCACCGGTTCGGGGGCGTGATCGGGCGCCTCGGGCGCGCCGTCATCCTCGTCTTCCGGCAGGTCGGGCGGCCGCAGGCTGTGGTCATGCGATTTCCAGAACAGGATGCTGCCGGCCCGCGCCATTCCGACGATGGTGATCAGCGAGGTGGTCAGGATCACCGCCCAGACGGTCCAGACCTGGGCACTGGCGCGGGACGCGTCCATCACCAGCAGCTTGCCGATGAATCCCGACAGCGGCGGCATCCCGGCCAGCGCGATGGCCCCGGCAAAGAACAGCGCCGCGACCACGCCGCCCTGCGGCATCGGCGGTGTCGGTGCCAGCCGTCCGCCCCGGCGTTCGATCACAAGGTCGGCAATCAGGAACATCAGCGCCGTGGCAAAGGTCGAATGGATCACATAGTAGACCGCCGCTGTTGCCGCCTGCGGCGTGAACAGCGAAATGGCGATCAGCAGCGTGCCCATCGAGGCGATGGCCGAAAAGGCGACCAGCCGCCCCAGCTCGCGCGCGCCGAGGATGCCGATGGAGCCGACCGCCAGCGTCAGCAGCGCGGCGGGCAGCAGCCAGTCCCCCACCAGCCCGGCGGTCACCGCCACCTCGGGGCCGAAGACCAGCGTGTAGAGGCGCAGGATGGCATAGGCGCCCACCTTGGTCATGATGGCAAAAAAGGCTGCCACCGGCATCGGCGCGTTGGCGTAGGAGGCCGGCAGCCAGAAATGTAGCGGCAGCACCGCGGCCTTGATGGCAAAGACCAGCAGCAGCAGCACCGCCCCCACCCGCAACAGCGCGGTGTCTTCAGCCGGAAGTTCGGCCACCCGCACCGCCAGATCGGCCATGTTCAGCGTGCCGGTCACCGAATAGAGCGTGCCGAGCGCGAACAGGAACAGGGTCGAGCCCAGCAGGTTGTAGACCACGTATTGCACGCCGGCCCGCAGCCGCGTGGCGCCGCCGCCGTGGATCATCAGCCCGTAGGAGGCGATCAGCAGAACCTCGAAAAAGACGAAGAGGTTGAAGGCGTCGCCGGTCAGGAAGGCGCCCAGAACTCCCATAAGCTGGAACTGGAACAGGGCATGGAAATGCCGCCCGCGGGTGTCCCAGCCCGAGCCGATGGCATAGAGCACCACCGCCAGCGCCAGAAGCGTGGTCAGCAGCACCATCAGCGCCGACAGCCGGTCCAGCACCAGCACGATGCCAAAGGGGGCGGGCCAGTCGCCCAGCTCGTACACCCCGATGGTGCCGTCCATCGCCTGGGACAGCAGCACCAGCGCGACCAGGTTCAGTGCCACCACCGAGGCGACCGAAAACACCCGCTGCAGGTCGCGGTGATAGCGGATCACCATGATGATGAAGGGCGCGACCACCGCCGGCAGGACGATGGGCGCGATGATCCAGTGGTTCATGCGTCCTCTCCCGTCTCGCCGGTCATGTCGATGCGGTCATTGCGGGCCGCCAGATAGGCGCTGAGCGCGATCATCACCACAACAGCCGTCATCCCGAAGGAGATCACGATGGCGGTCAGCACCAGCGCCTGCGGCAGCGGATCGGTATAGGCGACCTCGGCGTATTTGTTCAGGATCGGCGGCTGGTTCAGCGCCAGCCGCCCGGTGGCGAACAGGAACAGGTTCACCGCGTAGGACAGCAGCGACAGTCCGATGATCACCGGAAAGCTGCGCTGCCGCAGGATCAGGTAGATGCCGCTGGCGGTCAGGATGCCGACCGCGCTGGCCAGAAGGATCTCCATGTGCTCAGTGCCCCTTGATTACAGCCGCCGCGTCGTCGCGCTCGGGGTTGATGTCCATCGGGTGCTCGCTTGCAATGCCGGGTTGCCACGCAAAGCGCGCCAGGCTTTGCAGCGCCAGAAGGACCGCGCCCAGAACCGCCAGAAACACACCCAGGTCAAACAGCGCCGCAGTCGCCAGTTCGAATTCCTCCAGGTAGGGCGGGTGGACATAGCCGAAGGCGCTGGTCAGGAACGGCAGCCCGTTGAACCAGGCCCCCATGCCGGTGACGGCGGCCACCAGTACGCCGGTGCCGATAATGCCGTGATAGGGCAGGCCCTGCCGCTCGGTCGCCCAGGAGAAGCCCGAGGCCATGTATTGCATCACCACCGCGATCGCCGCGATCAGCCCGGCGATGAAGCCGCCTCCGGGCATGTTGTGACCCCGGAAGAAGATATAGGCCGCCACCATCAGCGCGATCGGCATCATCACCCGGGTCGCCACCACCATCATCAGCGGGTGCGCATCGCCGGCCAGCGGATACCACGGCTTGCGGTTCAGCAGGCGCGCGCGCACCCGGCTGCCCAGCACCGCCTCGGTGATGGCAAAGATGATGATCGCGGCGATGCCCAGCACGATGATTTCGCCAAAGGTGTCAAAGCCGCGGAAGTCCACCAGGATCACGTTGACCACATTGGTGCCGCCGCCACCCTTGTAGGAATTGGCAAGGTGATATTCCGAGATCGACGGCAGGGCGAAATCGCGCGTCATCAGCGCATAGATCAGCCCGCCGGCGCCCAACCCCGCGCCGACGGAGAGCACCGCATCACGCAGCTTGCGGCCCGCGCTGCTTTCGCGCGGGGTTTCCTGCGGCATGAAGTTCAGCGCGAGCAGCAGCAGGATGATCGAGACCACCTCGACCGAGATCTGGGTCAGCGCCAGGTCGGGGGCCGACAGGTAGTTGAAGCTGAGCGAGACCATGAGCCCGGTCACCCCGATCAGCACCAGCGCCAGCAGCCTGTTGCGGTGGAACGCCACCACACAGAGCGTCGCGCCCACCAGGCAGATCCATCCCACAACCGGCATCACGGTGATCGGCAGCATCGCGCGGGTCTGCGGTCCGGTGTCGCCCGACGCATAGGCGTAATAGGCCAGCGCCAGGGTGAACAACAGGAAGATCGCGGCATAACGTGTCAGCGCCCCGTCATGTAGCGCGTCGGTGATACGGCGGCTGGCGCGGGTGGCGGCCCCGACGATCGCGTCATAGATCACCTTGGCCTCGGGGCGGGGCAGGGCGTTCCACAGGCCCTCGGCCGGACGGTGCAGCATCAGCAGCAGCGCGCCGCCGGCGACCGCCACCACCGACATGTAAAGCGCCGGGGTCAGCCCGTGCCAGAGCTTGGGGTGGAAATAGGAATGATGATCGCCGGTCACCGCGTCGGCCGCGGCCACCACGATGGGGGCGGCAATCGCCTCGGGGAACAGCCCGATCAGCACCACCAGCGCAACCAGCACCGCCGGCGGCAACCACAGGCCGGGGCCGGGATCATGCGGCAGGGTTGGGTAATCGTGCCGCTTGGGCCCGAGGAAGACATGGGCGATGTAGCGCAGCGAATAGGCCACCGAGAACAGCGCGCCACCCACCGCCACCGCCGGCAACAGCCAGGGCACGCCGGCCCAGACCGCATGGGTGGCCTCCTCCAGCATCATCTCCTTGGACAGGAATCCGTTGAACGGCGGGATACCGGCCATCGACAGCGCCGCGATCCCTGCCAGCGTGAAGGTCAGCGGCATCAGGTGGCGCAGCCCGCCCAGTTGACGGATGCTGCGGGTATGCGCGGCGTGATCGACGATGCCCGCGCTCATGAACAGCGCGGCCTTGAAGGTGGCGTGGTTGATGATGTGAAACACCGCCGCCACCGCCGCCGGTTTGGTGCCAAGGCCCAGCAGCATGGTGATCAACCCCAGGTGGCTGACGGTGGAAAACGCCAGCAGCGCCTTGAGATCGTCCTTGAACAGCGCGATCACCGCGCCCAGCACCATGGTGACCAGCCCGGTGGTGGCCACGAGGTAGAACCACAGATCGGTTCCCGACAGCACCGGCCACGTCCGCGCCATCAGGAACAGCCCTGCCTTTACCATGGTGGCCGAGTGCAGATAGGCCGAGACCGGCGTCGGCGCGGCCATCGCGTGCGGCAGCCAGAAGTGGAACGGGAACTGCGCCGACTTGGTGAAGGCCCCGATCAGAATCAGGATCAGCGCCGGGGCGTAGAGCGGCGACGCCTGGATCAGATCCTTGTGCTGAAGGATCACGCTGAGGTCATAGCTGCCGGCGATATGGCCCAGGATCAGCATGCCCCCGATCATCGCCAACCCGCCCGATCCGGTGACGGCCAGCGCCATGCGCGCGCCCTGCCGCCCCTCGGGCAGGTGTTTCCAATACCCGATCAGCAGGAAGGAGGAGAGAGAGGTCAATTCCCAGAATACCAGCAAAAGCAGGATGTTGTCGGACAGGACGATCCCCACCATCGCGCCCTGGAACAGCAACAGAAAGCTGTAGAACTGCCCCATCGGGTCCTCGCGGCTGAGATAGAATCGCGCGTAGATGATGATCAGCAGGCCGATGCCCAGGATCAGTCCGGCGAACAGCAGACCCAGCCCGTCAAGCTGGAAATTCGCGTTCAGTCCCAGATCCGGCAGCCAGTCGAGCCGCGCCGAGACGGTCTCGCCGCGCAGCACCGCGGGGGCGTGCAGCAGAAGACCGATCAGCGCCAGCAATGTCACGGAACCGGTCGAGGCGGCGGCGGCATTGCGCCCGGCACGGATCAGCAGCGCGGGGAACACGGCGCCGAGAAAAGGCAGGGCCGCGATCAGGAAAAGGGACAAGGTATCGACTCCGGTTCTGACGTGCCAAGGATCTGGGTATTGCCTAAGGCTTTTTGCTCCACTGTCCAGTCCACCGGCGGCGCAACCCGGTCATTTGTTGAGAAAACCGGCAATTTTTTCGGTTCCGCGGCGGGCGCGGAACGGACGAGGAACGGGCTGGAGGGTGGCACCGGCGACTCGTCCCGTGGCGCAGCCCGGCAACGAAAAACGCGCCGGCGGGACCGGCGCGTTCGTGTGCGGGGGAGGGATGTAGCTCAGCCGCCGTGTTTGCGGATCAGCGCCTTGGCCTGGTCGATCAGCGCGGCGCCGTCGATCCCCTTGGCATCCATATCGGCGACCCAGCGTGCGATCACCGGCTGGGCCTTTTCCTTCCAGCGGGCCACTTCGGCCGCGTCCAGTTGAACGATGGTGTTACCCTTGTCGACGGCGATATCGCGGCCCGGCTTGTCACGCTCAAACATCACCTCGGCGGCGAAGGTGGCCAGTTTCTGGCCCGACTCGGCGTCCAGCGCGGCCTTGATGTCGGCGGGCAGCGCGTCGTATTTCGCCTTGTTCATCACCAGAACGATGGTGGCGGTATAGAGCGCCTCGTCGCCCGAGAACTCGGTGTGGTTCCCGACCAATTCGGCCAGCTTGATCGCCGGCGTCACCTCCCAGGGGATCACGGTGCCGTCGATCACCCCCTTGGACAGCGCCTCGGGGATCGCCGGCAGCGGCATGCCGACCGGGGTCGCGCCCAGTTCCTTGAGCAGGTCGGTGATCACACGGGTCGGCCCGCGCATCTTCTTGCCTTCCATGTCCTCGAGCCGGGTGACGCCGGTTCCGGTGTGGATCACCCCGGGTCCGTGCACCCAGGCGCCCAGAACCTTGACGTCGGAATATTCGTTCTCCTGCAGGTCGGTTTCCACCAGTTCCATGAACGCCTGCGAGGCGGCGACCGGATCGGTCATTATGAACGGCAGTTCGAACACTTCGGTGCGCGGGAACCGGCCGGGGGTATAGCCGACCACGGTCATGATGATGTCGGCGGTGCCGTCGATCGCCTGGTCCATCAGGCTGGGCGGGGTGCCGCCCATCGACATGGCGTCGAAATGCTGGATCTCCAGCTTGCCGCCGGTCGCCTCTTCGACCCGCTTGGCCCAGGGCTTCAGGATCAGTTTCGGCACCGTGGCCGGCGGCGGCAGGAACTGGTGCAGCCGCAGCGTGACCTCTTGCGCCGACAGCGCGGCGGGGGTCAGGGCAGCGGCCAGAACGGCGGCGGCCATGCCTTTCAGGATCGAGCGTTTCTTCATGGTATCCTCCCAGTTGCGGGCCTGTGCCCCTTGTCGTTCATTGCGGGCAGAGTGCCCGACGCCGCCCCGGTATTCCTCCCGGTGGCGGTGCCGGATCAGTTGACCGGATCAGTTGAGCGTGACCGGCAGGTTCAGCGGCCCGCGGAAACCGAAGCCCCAGAATGTCACCTGCGACGGGTCCGGCAGGGTCATGTCGGGGAACCGGTCGAACAGCATCGGCAGCAGGATGTCGGCCAGCATCCGGCGGGCGATATGGGTGCCCTGGCAGAAATGCGGCCCGTTGCCGAACGCCTGGTGCGGCTGTTTCGGTCGGAAGATGTCATAGCGCTCGGGCTGCTCGTAGAGGTCCTCGTCATGGTTGGCCGAGGCCTGCGCGGTCATCACGGTATCACCGGCGGGAATCAGGTAGCCGCCGATCTCGATATCTTCCTTGACCCGGCGCGAGCTGACCTGAATCGGAGCCACCCAGCGCACCCCCTCCTCGAAGGCCGCGGTCCAAAGCCCGTCGGCCTTGCAGGCGGCCAGTTGATCGGGGTTGGTCAGCAGCCCGAAGAGGATCGTCAGCAGCGCGTCGCGCGGCTCGTTGATGCCGCCGCCGATGGCGATCTTGACGTTGGCATGGATCTGGCTGCTCGGGATCGGGTCCTCGGCATTGACCATCATCGACAAGGCGCTGGGGTTGGGCTCGGCCAGGTGGCGCGGAATAACCCGCTCGAACAGCGCATCCATTTCGGCGTTGGAGCGGTCACTGCGCACAAAGGGCTCGTCGCGCCAGCCGAAATTGCCGGCGCCGTCGATCAGGTGCTGGCTCCAGCGTTGCATCTCTTCGTCGCTGGCCTCTTCGATGCCCAGCAGGTGTTTCAGGCAATGCGCCGCGAACGGACCGGCCAGGGCCGGGAACAGATCGACGGTTTCGCCGCGGGGCAGGGAGGACACGAACTGCTTGGCGATCCGGGTATAGATCGGCGTCCAGCAATTCTTGATGTTGCGTCCGGAAAAGGTCGGCGCCATCGCATCGCGCTCACGCTGATGTTCGGCGCCGTCCTTGCGCATCAGCGTATGGGCCAGAAACGCCCGCTGCATCGGCGTGTCGGGATCGTCGGTGCTGAAGATCTCGGGCGTGCCCTTGGCGTGTCTGGTGTGTTCGGCCCTGGTCAGCAGGGTGCGGCCCAATGCCTTGATCCGCAGCACCGGCGCCTCTGCCCGCAGCCGCCGATAGATCGCGTAGGGATCTCGGGTCAGCTGGTCGATGGTGATCCTGTCGTCGATCGGCGCGCGGTCGCGCGTGGCGGTCGTCATGGTCGGTCCTCCCCCCGGTAGGTAAGACGCCCGATCCTAGTCGAAGCGAACCATCTTGCAATCCGATGGAGCCGATTCATAATATCGAATTATTCAATGTTATTGGAGGTGCAACATGCCGGGACCGGATTCGCTGTCGATCGATTTCGCCGCGTTGCGCACGCTGCGGATGGTGCATGCGCATGGGTCGTTCTCGCGGGCGGCGGAGAGCCTCGGCGTGAACCAGTCCACCGTCAGCTATACGATCGAGCGGCTGCGGCGGGCGTTCTGCGATCCGCTGTTCGTGCGGCAGGGCGGCGGCGTGGTGCCGACAGAACGCTGCAACGGGATCGTCAGCGCCACGGCGCGGATGCTGGACGAGTTCGTGGCGCTGTCGCAGCCCACCGCATTCGAGCCGGCCGAGGCGCGGGCCGAGGTGACGATATCGTGCAATTTCTTCGAGCGGATCAGCCTGGTGCCGGGGCTGATGCGGACCCTGCGCGGCCGGGCGCCGGGATTGAAGGTGAACGTCCTGTCCTCGACCGTGCAGGGCAAGGCGCAACTGGACCGGGGCGAAACCGATCTGGTCATCGGCCCGGTGCGGATCGACGACAGCAGCTATTACAAGCGGCACCTGTTGCGTGACCATTACGTCTGCGTGATGGCGCCGGACAATCCCCTGTCGGCCCGGGGGCTCGATCGCGACGCCTATCTGGCGGCGCCGCATGTGACCGTCACCTATGGCGGCTCATGGCGGTCGCGTTTCCTCGTCGAGATCGAGGCGGCAGAGGCGGCACTCAACACCCGTATGGAGGTTCCGAGCCCGGCGGCCCTGCCGGAGACGCTGGCCGGCACCGATCTGATCTCGACCGTGCCGTCGCGGGTGGCCCGGGCCTTTGGCGCGGCGGTCGCGGTTCTGGACTGCCCGTTCCCGGCGCCTTTCGACGTGGATCTCTACTGGACCCCGCGCAGCCATCATTCGCCGATGTTCCGCTGGCTGCGGGAGCAGCTGGTGCAGGTGGCGGCGGGCGGGGACTGAGCCGTGTTCAGCGACTCAGGAAATCGCCCATCCGCGCCAGCGCGCGGCGGATGTTCTCCTCGCTGTTGGCATAGGAGATGCGGATGAACCCCTCGCCCAGGATACCGAAATCCGGCCCGCCGATGGTGGCGACGCCGGTTTCCTCCAACAGCGCCGAGGCCAGCGGTTTCGACGCCCAGCCGGTGCCGGAGATATTGGGAAAGGCATAAAAGGCGCCCTTGGGCACGGCACAGCTGACGCCGGGCATGGCGTTGAGCAGGTCGACCACCACCCGGCGGCGGCTGTCAAAGACGGCGACCATTTCGGCCACCGCGTCCTGCGGCCCGGTCAGCGCCGCCAGTGCCGCGTATTGTGCCGGGGTATTGACGCAGGACCAGGCATTGACCGCCAGCTTGCGCGCCTTGTCGAAGAGCGTATCGGGCCAGACCGAATAACCCAGCCGCCAGCCGGTCATGGCATAGGTCTTGGACCAGCCGTTGAGCAGGATCAGCCGGTCGCGGATCTCCGGGTAGTCCAGCAGGGTGACATGGGATTCGCCGTCATAAAGGATCTGGTCATAGATCTCGTCCGACAGCACCGCGACCCCGGGGTGATCGGCCAGCCCTGCGACCAGCCGGTCGATCTCCGTCTTCGGCGTGACCCCGCCGCAGGGGTTGGCGGGGGAGTTCAGGATCAGCAGCCGGGTGCGCGGGGTGATCAGCGACAGCGTTTCCTCGGCAGAAATGGCAAAGCCGGTCTCCTCGCGCACCGGCACCGGGACCGGGGTGGCGCCGGTGAACTCGATCATCGAGCGGTAGATCGGAAACCCCGGATCGGGATAGAGGATCTCGGCCCCCGGTTCGCCGAACATCAGGATCGCGGTGAACATGGTGACCTTGCCGCCGGGCACGACCAGCACGCGCTCGGGGCTGACCTCGGCGCCGAAGCGGCGGTGAAGGTCGGCGGAGACCGCAACGCGCAGCGGCGCGATGCCCTCGGCGGCGGTATAGCCGTGCTGGCCGTCGCGCATCGCCTTCACCGCGGCCTCGACGATATGCGGGGGCGTGGGAAAATCCGGCTGTCCGATGCCAAGGTTGATCACGTCCATACCGCCCCCGGCCAGCGCGGTGGCGCGGGCCAGCACGGCAAAGGCGTTCTCCTCGCCGATACGGTCGAAATTGGCGACGGTTCTCAAGGCGGTCCTCCCCGGTCGTCTGTTGCCGCCTTTGTGCGGGATTGGGCGGGAAAGCTCAATTGGCTGTTTCTATGGCGGAACGATGCGACGGCGGACCCGTAGGGCGGGCATTCTGCCCACCATTGCACAGGGGTCGGATGCCCAAATTGGCGGTGGGCAGAATGCCCACCCTACGGAGGCTGTCGAACAGATCTGGAACACGTCGTGCATCCACTGTCAGGAGGTTGGAGCGTGACTGTTCTTTCGTCCAGAAACGGCGAGCAACGACTTCTCAGGCCCGTTTGTTTTCGAGAGCAGGAATTATCTGCGCGCAGAAGCCTGTAGAGAAAAAGCGTTAAGCCTTGACCTTGCGTCCCTCATAGTCGAACTTTCAAGTGCTCAACTTAAGGGGAAATCTGATGCGCAGACTTTTTCTTATGCTTGTATTTCTTTTTCACGCGAATATGGCATTTGCGGACGAGTGTGAAATTGAAGACTTCACGTACCAGAAGAAGTCGAAGTACCTGTTTATCAGCGGTGCCACGACATGTCGGGAGGGCCTCCTTACTATACGGTTTTATGACGGAGATACCGACGAGTTCCTCGCGAGTGATTTCACATTCATTAAAGGTTACAGTTTTCAGGCGTATGTTGATGCGCGCGTTCCGGCCAAGCTGAGCATCAAGTATACCGTCGACTGATCGCTATGTGCTGGTACGAAGGCGGGTCCGTAGGGTGGGCATTCTGCCCACCATTGCACGGGGGGCGGTTGCCCATTTCGGTGGTGGGCAGAATGCCCACCCTACGGGACCATTGTTGATTGCTCTCAGAGTCGCGCCGGGAAATCCTGACCTTCGGATTGACCACGCCGGGCGCGGGCCTCAGCCCCCTTTCAGCCGCATCATCAGCACCACCTCGCTGTCGGGGTGGACCGGTTCGGTCAGGCTGGCGGCGATCACCCGGCCGTCCACCACCACCGAGACGCCGGCGTCCAGCGTCGGACCCAGCGCCGGGTGATCCCGGCGCAGGGCGGTCAGGATCTCGCCCACGGTGCCGCCTTCGACCGTCACGCTGTCCCGGCCCCCGACCAGAGGCCGCAGGCCGGACCAGAGCGCGACGTCAACCATCCGCCGCGCTGTCCAGGGCCTCCAGAATGCGCGAGGGGCGCATCGGCAGTTGCCGCATCCGCACACCGGCGGCGGCCGAGACCGCGTTGGCGATGGCCGCCAGCGGCGGGCAGATCGAGGTTTCCCCGACCCCGCGCACGCCAAAGGGATGGCCCGGGTTGGGCACTTCGACGATCACCGTGTCGATCATCGGCAGGTCCGAGGCGACGGGAATCCGGTAATCGAGGAAGCCGGCGTTCTGCAGCCGCCCGTCCTCGCCATAAATGTATTCCTCGTTCAGCGCCCAGCCGATGCCCTGCGCCGCGCCGCCCTGGAACTGACCCTCGACATAGGTGGGGTGCACCGCCTTGCCGGCGTCCTGCACCACGGTATAGCGCACCACCTTGGTGGAGCCGGTCTCGCGGTCGACCTCGGCATCAACGATATGGGTGGCAAAGCTGACGCCGGCGCCCTCGGGCGTGGCCTCGAAGTGGCCGTTGATCGGCCCGCCTGTGGCGCCCATGGTCGCGGTGATCTCGGCGATCGGCAGCGGCTCGAAATCCCCGGCGTTGGGGCCCGACGGCTTGGCACATCCGTCCTCCCAATAGACCGCGTCCTCCGGGATGCCCCATTTCGCCGCCGCCCGCGCGCACAGTTCTTCGACGGCGGCCTCGGCCGCCTTGATGGTGGCGAGGCCCGAGGCATAGGTCACCCGGCTGCCATGGCTGATCTCGTTGTAGCCGAGCGAGGCGGTGTCGGCGATGGTGCAGCGGATGTTCTCGTAAGGGATGCCCAGAACCTCGGCCGCCATCAGCGCCATCGAGGCGCGGGAGCCGCCGATATCCGGCGTGCCGACCATGATCTGCGCCGAGCCGTCCTCGGACATCGCCAGCGAGACCGAGGTTTCGCCGCCGTGGTTGAACCAGAATCCGCAGGAGATCCCACGCCCCTGGCCCGGTGCCAACGGGGCCGTGTAATGCGGATGCGCCTTGGCCGCCTCCAGCGTTTCCACCAGCCCGATGCGGGGCCATTTCGGGCCGAAGCTGGCGCGGGTGCCCTCGTGCGAGGCGTTCTTCAGGCGGGTGTCGATCGGGTCGAGGTCGAGTTTCTTGCAAAGCTCGTCGATCACCGATTCCACTGCAAAGGCTGCCATCGGCGATCCCGGCGCGCGATAGGCCGCCTGTTTCGGCCGGTTGGTCAGCACGTCATAGCCGACCTGGCGCACATGCTTGAGGTCATAGGGCGCAAAGGCGCACATGGCGGTGAACTCCATCGGCGCGCCGGGAAAGGCACCGCCCTGCAGGCGGAACACGCCCTCGGCGGCGGTGATGGTGCCGTCGGTCTTCATCCCGATCCTGACGTCCATCGAGGTCGAGGAGGTCGGGCCGGAGGCCTTGAACACCTCGGCGCGGGTCATCACCAGTTTCACCGGGCGGTTGGCCTTGCGCGACAGCGCCAGCGCGACGGGTTCGATGAACACCGTGGTCTTGCCGCCAAAGCCGCCACCGATCTCGGACGCGGTGACGCGCAACTGGCTGGTCTCCAGCCCGAGCAGCGCGGCGCAGACCTTTTGCACGTTCCAATGCCCTTGCGTGCAGCACCAGAGCTCGCCCTTGCCGTCGGCGCCCAGCGTGCCAAGGCAGGCGTGCGGTTCGATATAGCCCTGGTGGGTGGCCTCGGTGACAAAATGATCCTCGATCACCAGATCCGCCTCGGCAAAGCCCGCCTCGACGTCGCCGTGACCGCTTTTGTGGTAGCGCACCACGTTGGGATGCAGCCCCTCGGGCACCGAGGCGTCCGCCGCACCGGTGCGGATCACAGGGGCGCCCGGTTCCATCGCCTTGTCGACATCGGTGACATGCGGCAGGATCTCGTATTCGACCTCGATCGCCTTCATCGCGTCGCGCGCGGAGAGCGCCGATGTGGCGGCAACGGCGGCCACCGCGTGACCGTCATAAAGGGCGGTGTCGCCGGCCATGACGTTTTCCAGGATGTTCCAGTTCTCACCGGTCAGCCCTGTGGCGAAATCGGCGCGGGTGACCACGGCCTTGACCCCCTCCATCGCCAGCGCCTTGGTGGTGTCGATCCGCAGGATGCGCGCATGAGCATGCGGGCTGCGCTTGATCGCGGCGAACAGCATGCCCGGCGCGGTGGCGTCGGCGCCGAACTTGGCGCGGCCGGTTACCTTGTCGAACCCGTCGGGCCGGTCGGGGCGGGTGCCGACATATTTGAAACCGGTGGTTTTCGAACTGTCCAGCGCCATCACGAGGCCTCCCGCATTTCGGCGGCCGTGTCCATCACGGCGCGAATGATCTTGTCATACCCGGTGCAGCGGCACAGGTTGCCCGCCAGCCAGTAGCGGACCTGTTCTTCGGTCGGGTCCGGGGTCTTTTCCAGCAGGTTCTTGGCCGCGACCAGGATGCCGGGGGTGCAGATGCCGCATTGCAGGGCGGCATATTCGATGAACTTCTTCTGCAGCGGATGCAGGGCCCCGCCCTCGGCGATGCCCTCGACGGTGGCGATCTCCTTGCCCTCGGCCTCGGCGCCCAGCATCAGGCAGGAACAGACCAGCCGTCCGTCGACGGTGACCGAACAGGCGCCGCAATCGCCGGTGCCGCAGCCCTCCTTGGCGCCGGTCAGGCCGAGCCGGTCGCGCAGCACGTCCAGCAGGGTTTCGCGCGGGTCGCAGAGAAACTCGACCGTGTCGCCGTTCACTTTGGTGGTAACGTGCAGCTTGCTCATTTCGCGGCTCCCTTCGCGCGGTCATAGGCGATCTTGGCGGCGCGGCGGGCCAGCACGCCGGCGACATGGGTGCGGAACCTGATCGTGCCGCGCTTGTCGTCGATCGGGTTGCAACTGGCCTCGGCCAGGTCGGCCAGCGCGGTCAGCGCCTCCTCGTCCAGCGTCCGGCCCACCAGCGCGTCCTCGGCGGCATGGACCAGCACGGCGGTGGGCGCGACCGCGCCCAGCGTCACGCGGGCATGGGTGATGGTGTCGCCCTCGACCACCAGGTTCACGCCGCAGCCGACCACGGCGATGTCCATCTCGGTGCGGGGAATGAACCGCAGGTAGGCATCGCCGCCCCCGGTGCCGCGCGGCGGCACATGCAGGGCGGTGATCATCTCGCCCCGCGCAAGGCTGGTCTTGCCCGGCCCGGCGGGGATTTCCTCGACCGGGGCGGTGCGGCTGCCGTCCGGCCCGGTAATGGTGGCGGTGACCCCGGCGGCGATCATCGCCGGGACCGAGTCGGCGGCCGGCGAGGCGTTGCAGAGGTTGCCGGTCAGCGTCGCGCGCCCTTGCACCTGGGTCGAGCCGATCAGGTCCATCGCCTCGACCAGCCCCGGCCAGTCCCGGTCCAATTCGGCATGCTCGCGCATCTCGGCGCCGGTGACGGCGACGCCGATGCGCCAGCCGCCATCCTCCTGCCGGGTAATGTCGTGGGTGCCGGGGATCGCCTTGATGTCGATCAGCGTGTCCGGGGTGACGATGTCCGAGCGCATCTGCACCAGAACATCGGTGCCCCCCGCGAGAAAGCGTGTCACCCCCTGGGCCCCGGCGGCAAGCGTCACGGCGTCCTCGAACGTGGCGGGTCGGTGGTACTGCATCTGCATTCCTCGCGATAGGCTGGGCCGGGCAGGGCGCGGCGGTGCCAGCCCCTGCGAGTCGCGACTTTATCGAACATGCGGGGTGACGCAAGCGCAGTGACAGCGGCGCGTGGGGCGGTTTTGCGCCCGCCGGACGCGGGCGCGCGCAGGCCGGTCAGCCGATCTTAGTTCCCTCTGCCGGGCGCATCACTGCGAACAACTCGGCAACCTTGATCCCGAACTTGCGCAACTGCGACCGGTTGAGGATCACGCCGCCCTCAGAGAGGTAGAGCCAATCGGTGACCGACAGAATGTGACCGCCCGCCTCAGCGGGCAGGCGCAGCCGGTATGTCATACGGATCGTCGCGCCCGAGATCACGCCCCGCGCCTCTCCGATCACGTCCTCGGCGGTGGCGGTGAAACGTCCGTCATTGCCGATCCGCAGATCCCAGGCCCGGTCCTGACGCGATCCGGTGGAATAGACGAAGGCCTCGGTCAGCCTCCCGCTCTCGCCATCCCAGCGCCCCTCCATCCGCGCGGAAAACCGCGAGGTGACGCGCCCGGTGGGCCCGTAGATCATGCCGTCGCAGGTCAGCGGACCGTTCAGGTGGCGGCGCAACTCGAAGGCGGGGCCGGCGGCGGCGTAGTCAGCCGGTTTCTGCGCCGGAAAGGACAGCAGCCGTCGCGCGATCAGCGCCAGCAGGAGCACGGCCAGAAGGATCGTGAGTACGGCGGTCATCAGCGTGTCTCCTTATGTCATGTGCCGGCCCGGTTGAAGCGGTCAACGCCTCGGGCACGGGGGCGGGGCGGCGGCGCCAGCGCGCGCCCTTGAGTTTCAGCTTCAGCGCCTGCCAGTGGATCAGCACGATGGTGCGAACCGCCCCCGCCGGGCGTCGCAGAAGGCCAGAGAGCAGGCCAGGGCTGGTCGCCGGTTTGCGCGGCCCGGACAGGGTGGCGATCACCCCTTCCGTGCCGTTCGTGTGGGTAATCCGGATGGCGATCCGGTCAGACCGGATGTCAAAGCGAAAGCTGTACTGGCCCTCGCGGTCCTGGAACGGCGAGACATGCAGCCGCTTGGGCGCCTCGATCCGGGCCCCGGGGGTGATCGGCGCGAACCCCGGCAGGTGGCACAGGTAACTGTGGCGGTCGCCGAAGGGGGTGTTCACCTCGCAGATCACGGCGGCAAGGTCCGATCCACGATAGGCCAGCCAGAAGCTCACCGGGTTGAACTGGTAGCCCAGAAAGCGCGGCTGGGTCAGCAGCAGGATGCGCGCGTCGCGCAGCCCCTGGTCGGCCAGCACCTCACGCGCCCAGACCGCCCCGCGCCCGGCCTTGAGCGACCCGCCGTGGTCGCAGTCATGCACCGAGGCGAGGTTGAAGCGGTTGCGCGCGAAGAGCCACGGCCCGCACCGTGCCTCGGGGTCGATCAGCACGTAATCGACACCATAGCGAAAGGCGTTGCGGATCGCGCCGCGCCGCGCATGGGTGGTGACCCCCGCGATATGTTCCGGCCAGCGGGTCATGCCGCCTGCGTCTCGGTCTCGGGCGTGCCCTCCAGCGCGCGGGCGATCTTCACCGCGCTCAGGATGCCGTCCTCGTGAAAGCCGTGGCGGGTATAGGCGCCGGCGAACCAGGTGTTGTTGTCGCCCTGGATCGTGGTCAATTCCCGCTGAGCGCGCAGGGCGGCGTGGTCGAACACCGGGTGGCGAAAGGTGGTCTGGTCATAGATCAACCGCGAGTCCACCGGGCGGGCCGGGTTCAGGGTGACGAAAAGCGGATCATCCTCGGGGATGTTCTGCAGCCGGTTCATCCAGTAGGTGACGCCGATCCGGTCCCGCACGGTTGCGCTGTCGGCCTGGTAAACCCAGCTGGACCAGACCGCTCGGCGGCGCGGCATCTGTTCGGTGTCGCGGTGCAGCACCATGTGGTTGTCCTGGTAGGTGAGGTTGGACAGCGCCGAGGTCTCGGCTCCGGTCGGGCGCTCCAGCAGGCGCAGCGCATCGTCGGAATGGCAGGCGAAGATGACGTGATCGAACCGCTCTTGCGGGGCGTGCGCGGTGCGGATCGTGCTCTGCGTGCCGTCGCGCGTGACGGCCTGCACCGGGGTGCCGCTGCGGATCGCCACGCCGCGCGCGCGCAGGTGCGCCTCGAGCCGGCGGACATATTCGATCGACCCGCCCGAGACGGTCTTCCACTGGTGCTGGTTGCGCGTCGAGAGCAGGGCGTGGTTGCGAAAGAACTGCACCAGAGACCGCGCCGGAAAACTGCGGATCTGTTCCGTCGGCGTCGACCAGATCGCGCCGCAGAGCGGGGTCAGGTAATACTCCTGGAACCAGCGCCCCAGCCGTAGCTCTTGCATCAGATCGCCCACGGTGGCGCTGTCATCCATCGCCGCGCGCTCGGAATGGGCGTTGAACCGCAGGATGTCGCGGATCATCCGGGCAAAGCCGGGCCGGGTAATGTTGCGGCGCTGGGCAAAGAGGGCGGACAGCGTTTTCAGCCCGTATTCGATCCGGCCGCCGTCGATGGTGGCGCCAAAGCTCATGTCGCTGTTCTCGACCGGCACGCCCAACGCATCGAACATGGCGGTCAGATGCGGGTAATTGGCATCGTTGAACACGATGAACCCGGTATCGACCGGCTGATCGCCGTTGCGGCCCGCCAGGATGGTGCGGGCATGGCCGCCCAACCGAGGCGCTGCCTCGTACAGGGTGACCGCGTGGCGCGGGGCCAACAGATAGGCGGCGGCCAGCCCGGAGATCCCGCCGCCGATGATGGCGATCCGCTGCGCCGCGATCCGATCGTCGTGAAATGTCATCCTGCCCTCGCCCTGGTTTACATGAAAGGAGTACGCGGCCCTTGAAGAACCGGATCATTTTTTGATCCGGCTGTTTCAAAGCCGCGTATCCGGGGTATGCTGATGCAAAGTGAAACCCTCGACAGGCCGTCCACCCCGCCCGCACCCCCTGCGCCGGGCCGGGCGGGGAAAGATCGCACCGCGGTGAAAGCCGAGCCGAAGATGTCCGAGCAGACCCTGTGGATGATCGCCGTCCGGGACAATCGGGACAAGGCGGCCTTTGCCGCGCTGTTCGATTTCTTCGCGCCCCGGCTCAAGCATTTCGTGATGCGCGGCGGCATCGGCTCGGGCCAGGCCGAGGAGGTGGTGCAGGAGGTCATGCTGACAGTCTGGCGCAAGGCCGCAATGTTCGACCCCGAGCGCGCCCAGGTCTCAAGCTGGATCTACCAGATCGCGCGCAACCGCCAGATCGACAAGATGCGGCGCGAGAACCGGCCGCTGCCCGAGGCGCTGGCGCATGAGCCCGAAAGCGAACCGGACGCAGGCCAGGTCGTCGCGCTGGAACAGGAAACGTCACAGCTCAAACGGGCGCTGGCACGGCTCAAGCCCGAGCAGCGCGAGATGATCGAAAAGGCCTATCTGGGCGAACTGACCCATCAGCAGATCAAACATCAGACCGGCCTGCCGCTGGGCACGATCAAATCACGGATCCGCCTTGGCCTGGACCGGCTGCGACACGAATTGAAGAGTATCCGAGAGCCATGAACACGATTACCCACCATATCCCCGAGCCCATTCTCGCGGCCTATGCCGCCGGGGCACTGGAGCATCCCTTTGCGCTGGTCGTGGCGACGCATCTGTCGCTTTGCGATGACTGCCGGGCGAGCTTCGGGGCGCATGAGGTCCTGGGCGGGGCCCTGCTGGAAGACACCGCGCCCGAGGCGCTGTCACCCGATCTCAAATCCGGGCTGATGGAACTGCTGGACACCCCTTTCGAGCCTGAACCCGTCTTCCGCCGCTCCGGCGCCTATCCCGGCCCGGTGATGGCGGCGCTGAAGGGCCGTCCACCGCGCTGGAAACGGCTGGGCGGCGGCGTGCGTCAGACCATCCTGAGCGCCGGAGAGGCCGGCAGCGCGCGGCTGCTCTACATCCCCGCAGGTCAGGCGGTGCCAGACCACGGCCACAACGGCCTTGAGCTGACACTGGTGCTGCAGGGCAGTTTCAGCGACGAGGCCGGCCAGTTCCGCGTCGGCGACGTCGAGATTGCCGACGATACGCTGGAACATACCCCGGTGGCCGGGGCGGGGGCCGATTGCATCTGTCTCGCCGCCACCGACGCGCCGCTGCGGTTCAGCAGCCTGATCCCGCGCCTGCTGCAACCGATCTTCCGGATCTGACCCGGCGGCGCGGTCAGCCCCCCAGCGCGGCCGCGATCAGCGCCGGCACCCCTGGGTGCTGGCCCAGCGGCGGCAGCAGCGCGCCGGCGAACCGGGCCGCCTCCAGCGCCTCCGGCACGTCTTCGCGGTAATGCCCGCCCTCGGCGGCAAAGAACGGCAGGCAGAGCGTGCGCGCGGGCAGATCCCGCGCCGCCTCGGCCAAAGTCGGGGCCTCCTCGACAAAGCCGAACAGGGGGGCCGATCCCGGCCAGAGTGCGGTCAGTGCTGCACCGAAATCCCGTGCCGCCGCCGCCGCGCGCGGCCCCCGCGCCGATCCATGCGCCGCGATCAGGAGCGAGGCCTCCTCCGGCCTCCAGCCGCGCGCCGCGCATTCCGCCACCAGATGTCGCGCCGCCAGCGCCGACAGGTTTGGGTCGCGCCCCAGCGGCGCCAGCACCCGCGCCGGATGCCCGCCCAGCCGCGCCGGCAGGGTCTTGCGCACGAAGATGCCGTCGGCCATGAAGAACGGGTAGATCGCCCCGCCGGGCGCCAGCCGCTCCAGCGCCACCTCCAGCGTGCCGGGCGCGGCCAGCGTGGCCGAGCCGACCGCACGGCCGGGCATGTGGGTTTGAACCCGCCCGGCCAGCGCGGCCAGCGCCGCCTCGGGCGGCTCCGGGTCCGAGGGTTGGCCATGGGAGACGATCAGGGCGCTCAGCGCGGGGGCATCTGTCATGGTCGGGGTATTCTCTCGCTCGCCGGGACCCACATTATAGCCCGCAAACGCACGGGAACCAGCGCCGCCATGGACGCCGGTTCCTTTTTCTGGCGCGAAATACTCCGGGGGAGGCGCCGCAGGCGACGGGGGCAGCGCCCCCAGTGCAATCCGCTCAGATCACTCGACGCATTCCAGCAGCATGGTGCCCGCCCCGGTGTTCGAGATCGGGATGTGATAGTTGGAATGCCGCCGTACCACCTTGTCGCCCAATGCGCCGCGCATCATCATCCACATCAGGAACTCGGTGCCCTGGGCGCCGGCCTTCTCGACCAGTTCCATCCGGCTGATTTTCGTCAGCGCCTCGGGATCGTCGACGATCTTTTCCATGCAGTACTGGTCGAATTCCTTGTTGATGAACCCCGCCCGTTCGCCGTCAAGCTGATGGCTCAGCCCGCCGGTGCCCAGCACCACCACCTTGAGATCCTCGGGGTAGCTTTCGATCGCCCGGCGCAGCGCCTTGCCGAAATCCAGCGCCCGTTTCAGCGTCGGGATCGGGTGTTGCACGGTGTTGGCGCTGATCGGGATGCTGCGCGGCATGTCCGAATTGCCCGGCGCGCCGGGCCAGAACAGCTGCATCGGCACCACGAACCCGTGATCCACCGCCAGCTCCTGGCAAGAGGTGATGTCGAACTCCTGCTCGACCATGCTCTCGATGATGTGCCAGCTCACCTCCGGCGCGCCGGGAAAGGGCGGCAGCTGCGGAATGCCCCAGCCCTCGTCCTCGTTGCGATACTCATGCGCCGCCCCGATGGCAAAGGTCGGCATCTTGTCGAGGAAGAAGCCAAGCCCGTGATCGTTGTAGATGTTGATCGCGAGGTCGGGCTTGTGTTCATCCAACCAGTCGCGGATCGGCGGATAGCCGTCGAAGAACGGCTTCCAATAGGGATCGTCGAACAGCCCGTTGTGGATCGCGTTGCCGACGGCGGGGATATGCGAGGTGGTCAGCCCACCCAGAATCTTGGCCATGGTCAGTCTCCCGCTTTCCGGAGTTTTTCCTTGAAGTCTTCCTTGGTCATGCCGGTCTGCTGGGCGCCGATGTCCTGCACGTCCAGCCGGTAGATGCCGGCAAACTTGGCAAGGTAGTAGATGTTGCCGCCAGCGGCGATCAGGGCCAGCACGTTCTTGTCGCGGCAGGCCTGCTTTTGCTCGTCGTTCAGGCCGAACTTCTCCATATAGGCCTCTGGATCGGCAAGGTATTCCTCCCGCGCTTCGGCCCCGTTGAAGGAATAGCACATCTTGTTCAGCGCATAGCCCTTCATCGCCATCCTGCCGTCGAACACCGTGGTGCCCGGGATCGGGCTGTGATGGTCGAACTCGGTAATATCCATCGTCTTTCCTCCGCTCAGGCCCGGTCCGGCCAGTAAAGCCGCATCGGGTTGTCGATCAGCAGCGCCTGTTGCAGCGCCTCGGTGGGGGCGATCCGGGGGATCACGTCCACCAGTTGCCCGTCGTCGGGCACATGCGATTTCATGTTCGGATGCGGCCAGTCGGTGCCCCAGAGCACGCGGTCGGAAAACCGCTCGACCAGGTGGCGGGCAAAGGGCACCACGTCGTCATAGGGCGGACCCGCGACGGTCAGCCGCTCCGGGCAGCTCACCTTGGTCCAGATGTTGTCGTTGCGCGCCAGAAGATCGACAAAGCGCTGGAAATCAGGATGATCCACGCCGTTGCTCACGTCCGGGCGGCCCATGTGATCGACCACGATCACGGTCGGCAGGCTTTCGAGGAAGAGGATCAACTCCTCAAGGTCGGGGGCCTCGAAATAGACCACGATATGCCAGCCCAGCCTGGCGATGCGTTCGGCAATGCCGGTGAACACCTCTTTCGGGGTGGCATCGACCAGCCGCTTGACGAAGTTGAAGCGCACCGCGCGCACCCCGGCGACATCCATCTCGCGCAGCTCCTCGTCGCTCACATCGGGCGAGACCACGGCGACACCGCGCGCCAGATCGCCGGCGGTCTCCAGCGCATCGACCAGCGCGGCGTTGTCGGTGCCGTGGCACGAGGCCTGCACGATCACGTTGCGCGAAAATCCCAGGTGGTCGCGCAGGGCGAACAGCTTTTCCTTGGGCGCGTCGCAGGGGGTGTATTTGCGTTTCGGCGAATAGGGAAACCTGTCGGCCGGGCCGAAGACGTGGCAATGGGCATCGACCGCCCCCGCCGGCGGCGTGAAATCGGGCACCTTGGGGCTGGGGTGGAAGGGCAGGTAATCGGGATCCATCTGGCGCTCTCCTTGGTCTTTCGGGGCCGCATCCGGGCTTGCCGGGACAATAGGCTGGCCGGGCCCGGATGCGCCAGTTGGAAGCTTGGAAACGGGGATTGGTTTATGTTATAGATGTTGTGGATTTCGAGGGCATTCCGTGGATTTTCTGTTTCCGAACGTGCGCCACCTTCTGGCGGTGCAGGAGGTGGCGGCGCAGCACCGCATCAATCTGGCCGCCGCGGCGGTCCACCTGTCGCAGCCGGCGGTGACCCAGGCCGTGGCCAAGCTGGAGGCGGCGCTGTCGGCGCGCCTGTTCGACCGCCGGCCCGAGGGGATGTTCCCGACCGAGGTGGGCGAGATCTTTCTGCGCCGGGTCGATCGCGCGCTCGATCTGCTGAAAGAGGGCGAGCGGCAGGCGCGCAAGAAGGCGCCGCGCCCCGGCCCCGCCGGGCGGCGGGATTTCCACCGGTTGACCACCTCGGTGCAGTTGCGCGCGCTCACCGCCGTGGCCCAGACCGGAAACTTCAGCCATGCCGCGCAACAGCTTGGCGTCTCGCAACCTGCCGTGCACCGCGCCGCCCGCGATCTCGAACGGCTTTCCGGTCTGGTGTTCTACGAACCGGTCCGGCGCGGCGTGATGCTGACGCCCGCAGCCGAGGCATTCGCCCACGACGTGCGGCTGGCCCGGGCCGAGATCCGGCAGGGGCATTACGAGGTGGGCGAATACCTCGGCCGCGACTCCACCCGGATCGCGGTCGGCGCGATGCCGCTGTCGCGCACCGCGATCCTGCCGGCCGCAATCGACGAGCTGCTCAGCGAGAGCGAGGGGCAGCTGCAACTGCACTGCGTGGACGGCCCCTATGGCACCCTGCTGCGCGACCTGCGCTTTGGCGAGCTTGACCTGCTGATCGGCGCCCTGCGCGATCCGGCACCGGCCGACGACGTGGTGCAGGAGCCGCTGTTTTCGGATACGCTCTCGGTGGTCGCCGCGCGCGCCCATCCGCTGGCGAGCAAGCCGAACCTCACGCTCGAGGATACCCTGGCCTATCCCTGGATCGCGCCGCCCCAGCCGACGCCCACCGGCAGCTATCTCTATGAAAGCCTGCGCATCCCGCAATTGCCCGACACGCCGGTGCGGGTGGTGGCCAATTCGCTGGTGCTGGTCCGGGGGCTGATGATGCGGGGCGACTACATCACCATCATGTCGCACAAGCAGATCGTGGTCGAGCAGCAATACGGCATCATGGCGCCGCTGCCCATCGACCTGGGCGACAGCGCCCGCCCCATCGGCCTGACATACAGGGCCAACTGGCGTCCGACGCCGACCCAGGCGCGGTTTCTCGATCTGATCCGCAAACAGGTGGCATAGGGGCCGCTATAACAGAAACGAATGAAATCTGGCGGCAAAGAATTTCTGCCCCGGGCGCGCGGCTGATAGGTCAGGGCGGAAGCTGCCGCCGGACCGGGTGCGATTCCGGGTCCGGCGCGCTAGAGTGAAGGGCGGGGCGGACAGGCCGTCCGCGTGCCGGAGGGAGTGGCAGATGACCGACCGACCAGAAAAACCCTATGAGGATATTCCGGGGACCTTCGTGTTCGACGCCGACCGCTCGCGCGAGGGGTATCACCTGAACCAGTTCTGCATCTCGCTGCGCCTGCAGAAAAACCGCGATGCCTTCAACGCCGATGAAGAGATCTATCTCGACAAATACCCGATGAGCGCCGAGCAACGCGCGGCGGTGCTGGCCCGCGACTGGAACCGGCTGCTCGAACTGGGCGGCAACATCTACTACACCTCCAAGCTCGCCGCCAACGACGGGATCAACTTCCAGAACCTCGCCGGGCTGATGACCGGCATGGGGGTCGAGGCCTATCGCGACATGATGCTGCACGGCGGCCGCCCGATCGAGGGCAACCGCACCAAATCGGAATGGGAGAAAGACTAATGGCACGGATCACCGCAGGTGTGGGCTGTTCCCATGTGCCGGCCATCGGCGTCGCGATGGACACCGGCATCACCGACCAGCCCTATTGGAAACCGGTGTTCGACGGCTTCAAGAAATCCCGAGAGTGGATGAAAGAGCAGAACCCGGACGTGATTTTCCTGGTCTACAACGATCACTGCACCGCCTTCGACGCCTCCTGCATCCCCACCTTCGCGCTGGGCTGCGCGGCCGAGTTCCAGCCCGCCGACGAGGGTTGGGGCCCGCGCCCGGTGCCGGTGGTCAGGAACCACCAGAAACTGGCCAGCCATATCGCCCAGTCGCTGGTGCTGGACGAGTTCGACATGACCATCATGAACGAGATGGAGGTCGATCATGGGCTGACCGTGCCGCTCTCGGTGATGTACGGCGAGGTGCCGCAGGACGGTGAATGGCCGGCGCTGGTGATCCCGCTGGCGGTCAACGTGGTGCAATACCCCGCGCCCACCGGCAACCGCTGCTATAACCTCGGCAAGGCGATCCGCCGGGCGATCGACGCCTATGACGAGGATCTCAACGTGATGATCTTCGGCACCGGCGGCATGAGCCACCAGTTGCAGTACAAGCGTGCCGGGCTGATCAACCCGGAATGGGACAACCGCTTTCTCGACATGATGGCGAACGACCCAGTCGCGGCCAGCCAGATCCAGCATATCGAATACCTGCGCGAGACCGGCTCGGAGGGCATCGAGATGGTGATGTGGCTGGTCATGCGCGGCGCGCTCGACGAACAGGTGACCGAGGTGCACCGCCACTATCACGTGCCTGCCTCCAACACGGCGGTCGGGCATATCATTCTGGAAAACCACGCGTAAACCGAGGCTATCGGAGGAATTGAGATGAGAATTTGCGTCGCCGGCGCCTATGGCGCCTTTGGCATCAAGCATCTGGATGCGCTGGCCAACATCGACGAGGTCGAGGTGACCTCGGTGATGGGGCCGACCAGGGCCAAGATCGAGGCCTTCGCCGCCGAACGCGGCATCGGCCATGCCGCCGACAACCTGGCCGACTGCCTTGCGCGCGAGGATGTCGATGCGGTGATCCTGTCCACCCCGACGCAGATGCACGCCGCCCAGGCGATCCAGTGCATGGAGGCGGGCAAGCATGTTCTGGTCGAGATTCCGATGGCCGACAGCCTCGCCGACAGCCAGGCGGTGGTGGCCAAGCAGCGCGAAACCGGGCTGACCGCCATGGCCGGTCAGGTCCGCCGCTTCAACCCCTCGCACCAGTGGATCCACAACAGGGTCATGGCCGGAGAGCTGAAGATCCAGCAGATGGACGTTCAGACCTATTTCTTCCGCCGCACCAACACCAACGCCAAGGGCGAGCCGCGCAGCTGGACCGACCATCTGCTGTGGCACCACGCCTGTCACACCGTCGACCTGTTCCAGTATCAGACCGGCGAGACCGCGTCCGAGGCCTTTGGCCTGCAGGGGCCGCTGCACCCCGATCTGAACATCGCCATGGACATGAGCATCGGCATGAAGACCCCCTCGGGCGCGATCTGCACCCTGTCGCTGTCGTTCAACAACGACGGGCCGTTCGGCACCTTCTTCCGCTATATCTGCGACAACGGCACCTATCTGGCGCGCTATGACGATCTGTTTGACGGCAACGAAAACCAGATCGACCTGAGCGGCGTGACGGTCTCGAACAACGGGATCGAGTTGATCGACCGCGAATTTGTCGCCGCGATCCGCGAGGGGCGCGAACCCAACGCCTCGGTTGCCCAGACCCTGCCCGCGATGGAGACGCTGGACCGGATCGAACGCGGCCTCTAGAATTCTTGGCTGGTGCCCCGCGCGGCGGCATGGAAAGGTGAGCGGCGGAGACCAACCGGTCCCCGCCCTTTTCATGTCCATAGATCCGGAGAGACCCGATGAACGGTGCCGAAAGCCTGGTGCGCAGCCTTCTGGCCAGCGAGGTCGAGATCTGTTTCACCAATCCCGGCACCTCCGAGATGCATTTCGTCGCTGCGCTCGACCACGTTCCGGGCATGCGCTCGGTTCTGGCGCTGTTCGAAGGGGTGGCGACCGGCGCCGCCGACGGCTACTGGCGGATGGCGCGCAAGCCCGCCTCGACCCTGTTGCACCTCGGCCCCGGCCTCGCCAACGGGCTGGCCAACCTGCACAACGCGAAAAAGGCCGGATCCGGCGTGGTCAATATCGTCGGCGAACATGCCTCGAGCCATATCGCGCTGGACGCGCCGCTGACCTCGGATATCGAGGGGATCGCGCGCCCCATGTCGCATTGGGTGCGCTCCTCGTCCTCCGCCGCCGACGTGGGCTTCGACGCCGCCCGAGCGGTGCGCGCGGCCTGCACCGCGCCGGGCCAGGTGGCCAGCCTGATCCTGCCGGGCGATACCGCCTGGACGATGGGCGGCGTGGTGGCCGACCGGCTGGCGCCCGCCGCGCCGAAACGGCCCGGCGACGCGCGGATCGAGCAGGCGGCGCAGATACTGACCGGGCCCGACAGCCTGCTGCTGCTGGGTGGCGGCGCGATGGCGGCCGGGGCGCTGGAGATGGCCGGTCGGATCGCCGCGAAAACCGGTTGCGGGCTGATGGCCGAATGGGCCAGCGCCCGCACCGCACGCGGCGCGGGCCGGGTGCCGGTGGCAAAGATCCCCTATCCCATCGACCTGGCGATGGAGGCGCTGGCGCCCTACCGCCGCATCGTCCTGCTGGGCGCCCGCGCGCCGATCGGCTTTTTCGCCTATCCGGGCAAACCGGCGCGGCTGACCCACCCCGAGGCCGAGATCCTCGAGCTGGCCGGGGCGGGCGATGACCTGCCCGCCACGCTCGACGCGCTGGTCCAGGCCGCCGGGGCAGGGGGCGCCGCCGCGCGGCTGGCACGACCGAAACTGCCCGACCTTCCCCCCCTCGGTCCGCTCACCCCGGACAGCATCGCGCCGGTGATCGCCCGCGCGATCCCGGAAAACGCCATCGTGGTGGACGAATCGGTGACCACCGGGCGCGGCTTTGGCCCGGCCACGGCGGGCGCGCCGCCGCATGACTGGCTGAACAACTGCGGCGGCTCCATCGGTTACGGCCTGCCGGTCTCGATCGGCGCCGCCATCGCCCGGCCCGGCCGCAAGGTGCTGGCGCTGATCGGCGACGGCAGCGCGATGTATACGCTGCAGGCGCTCTGGACGCTGGCGCGCGAGGGGCTGGATGTTACCGTGGTGATCTTCGCCAACCGGTCCTACCAGATCCTGCGCGGCGAGCTGACCAATGTCGGGGTGCAGAACCCCGGCCCGCGTGCCATCGACATGCTGTCGCTGGACCGGCCGACGCTGGGCTGGGTCGACATGGCTCGCGGCATGGGGGTTGAGGCCACCCGGGTGGAGGATACCGCCGCCTTCGCGCTTGCGCTGGAGGATGGGCTCGCCACCTCCGGTCCGGTGCTGATCGAAGCGGTGATGTAGACCGCATATGCGGAAAACAGCCCGCCGTAGGCCGGGCTTCAGCCCGGCGCCCCATTCTCGTCCGGGCTCAAGGCGCGAAGCGCCGCCGGTCGCCGCACTCTGTCACATTGCACGGCAAAACCAACAAACGCACCCGTTGACAATTCTGACTTAATCACTCAGTTATAACGCGCACAGCCACCCTGTCCCCGACATGGAAGCCCGCATTCCATCTCAAAGGGGCCTTCGATGCCGTGTGAAACCGATCTTCCGTCAATGCCGTCGATTCCGGCCGCGCCGCCGGCGCTGTGCTGCGCCGAGTGGTGCGCGCTGATGGAAACCTGCGGCGAGGGGGGCTGTTTCCAGCTTGATTGGCTGGACGACCTGCACAGCTGCGCACATCCGCGCCACGACGCGCCGGATCGGGCCCCGGAAAACCGAACCAGAGGACATGTGACATGAAAACCAAACTGCTGTGCGCGACGCTGCTTGCCGGATTCACCAGTACCGCCGCCCATGCCGTCGAAAAACCCGAGGTGATCGATACCTACGCCGACATCGCCGAGGCCGCCTATGGCGACAGCGCGCTCACCGCGCGCCGCCTGCTGGCCGCCGTCGATGCGCTGATCGCCGCCCCGTCTGCGGAAAACCTGGCCGCCGCCCGCGCCGCGTGGCGCGCCGCCCGCGTGCCCTATCAGCAGACCGAGGTGTTCCGCTTTGGCAACCCCATCGTCGATGAGTGGGAGGGCAAGGTGAACGCCTGGCCGCTGGACGAGGGGCTGATCGACTATGTCGATGCCGCCTATGGTGGCGCCTCCGACGAGAACCCCTTGGCGGCGCTGTACGTAGTTGCGCAGCCCCGGCTTTCCATCGGCGGCACCGAAGTGGATGCCACCCGGATCACCCCGGCGCTGATCGAAACCACCCTGCACGAGGCCGACGGGATCGAGGCCAACGTCGCCTCCGGCTATCACGCCATCGACTTCCTGCTTTGGGGGCAGGATCTGAACGGCACCGGACCCGGCGCCGGCATGCGCCCCTGGACCGATTACGCCAGGGGCGGGGCCTGCACCAACGGCAACTGCGACCGCCGCGGCCAATACCTCAAGGCGGCGACCGACCTGCTGGTCAGCGACCTCGACTGGATGGCGGCGCAATGGGCCGAGGGCGGCGCCGCCCGCGGCACGCTGGAACAGGACGAGAGCGCCGGGATCTCTGCCATGCTCACCGGCATGGGCAGCCTGTCCTACGGTGAACAGGCGGGTGAACGGATGCGGCTGGGCCTGATGCTGAACGACCCGGAGGAAGAGCACGACTGTTTCTCGGACAACACCCACAACAGCCATTTCTACGACGGCAAAGGCATCCAGAACGTCTATCTGGGCCAATATGTGCGGGCCGACGGCTCGCTGGTCTCCGGCCCCTCGCTCTCCGATCTGGTGGCCGAGGCGAACCCGGCACTGGACGCCGAGATGCGCGCCAAGCTGACCGCGACGATGGACGCACTGGGCCGCATCAAGATCGCCGCCGAGGCGGGGCTCGCCTATGACCAGATGCTGGCGCGCGGCAACGCGGCGGGCGAGGCCCTGGTGATGGGCGGCGTCGATGCGCTGATCGACCAGACCAGGACCATCGAGCGGATTGTCGCCACGCTCGACATCGACCAGGCGGAATTTGAAGGCTCCGACAGCCTGGATAACCCCACCGCCGTGTTCCAGTAACCCCACCCAATCCGGCCCAGCCCGCGCCCGCGCCAGCCCGGCCTTGCTCTCCAAGAAAGACCAAGACATGAGTAAGACCCTGACTGCGGCGCTGGCCCTCGGCGCGCCGATACTCCTGTGCGCGCCCTCCGTGATGGCGCAGCAGGCCAGCCGCTTCACCTGGGAGGGCGAGGTCGAGATCGGCTACGAATCCACCTTCGACTCGACCCTGCCCGCCAACGAGGGCGACAGCGCCTATGCCAGCGGCGAATTCAACGGCGGTTTTGCCCTGACCAACAGCCTGTCGATCTTCGGCGGGCTGACCTTCGAAGAGCTTGAGGACGCCGGTGGCAACACCGGATACGGCTTTTATTTCCACGAGTTTGGCCTGCAGTTCGAAACCGGCGCGGCCACCTTCCGGATCGGCAAAGTCTCGCCGGCCTTCGGCACCGCATGGGACGCGGCCGCCGGGTTCTATGGCGCGGCGCTGGCCGAGGATTACGAACTGGCCGAACAGATCGGCGCCCTGGCCGAGGTTGATCTCGGCGCCGCAGGCACGCTGGCGCTGGGTGTGTTCTATGCCGACGACACCGGGCTGAGCGATTCTGTCGGCTTCAACCGGGGCCGCAATTCCACCACCCTCGGCGGCGCCGGCAACACCGGAGAGTTGAACAATGCCGCGCTGCAATGGTCCAACGAATGGAACGACACCTTTGGCTATGTCGGCCTGCGCTATCTCTCGGCCGGGCTGGGCGACGTCAGCGACGAGACCGGCATCGTCGCCGGTCTGGGTCATTCGCTGGGCAACGGGCTCGACCTCTTTGGCGAGGTGGCGACCTTTGACGGCTACGGCGGCACTGCGGATGACGCCACCTATGCCACGCTGAACGCGGCCTATGCCATCGGCCAGCTGACCCTGTCGGGCACCTACGCCATGCGCGACCTGTCCAGCGCCGGGCGCACCGACCTGATCTCGGTCGGGGCCGAATACGAACTGGCCAACGGCATGACCCTGGACGGCGCGCTGGCCCGGGTCGATGATGCCGGCACCGAGGACACCATGTTCGGTGTGAACCTGGTGATCCCGCTGGGCGGCTAGGACAACCACGGCGGGCCGGGGACATTGGCCTTTGATCCCGGTCCGTCCCCGGTGCACCCTGCACCGCAGGACATCTTGGGGCAGAGGGCGCCCCTCGCTGAAAGAGGCAGCTATGCTGAAAATCATGTGGCGTTACAAGGGTCCGCCCGCCACGCGCCGTCTCTGGGGGCTGGCGGGTCTGTCGCTGATCGGGCTGGCGGCCTCTTCCTCCGGTCTGACCGGCAACACCGAAGATCCGCATCTCGCACCCGCGCCCCCCAGCGCGGCGCAGGCGCTGCGCGCCGCCCGTGCGGTCCGCCCGGCGCGGGATTTCTCCACCCCCGAACCCTTCGAGGCCAGGCTCGCCGGCGTCGGCACCGTGCAGCGCGCCGACAAACAGGCCTTTGCCCAGCCCGACACCACGCTCGATTTCGAGGAGGAGCTTGATTTCCGCACCGGCAAGGCGCTGTTCGAAAAGCTCTGGGTGTCGTCGCCCTCCTCGACGCTGGCCTCCGACGGTCTCGGGCCGCTCTACAACGCGCGGGCCTGCCAAAGCTGCCACATCCGCGACGGGCGCGGCCACCCGCCCACACCGGGCGAGGCGCCCGTCGGGTTGGTCCTGCACCTGTCGCAACCGGGCGCGGCGGCGGGGCCGATGGCCGAGATTCCGGGATACCATTTCGCCGCCCCCGACCCGGTCTATGGGCGGCAGTTGCAGACCCGCGCCTTGCCCGGCCTCATGCCCGAATACCGCCTCACGATCGACCATGACGCGATCGAGATCCCGCTCTCGGGTGGCGGGAGCGCAACGCTCCACGCCCCGCGCTATCGGCTGAACGACCTTGCCCACGGCCCGCTCGACCCCGCAACCCGGATCAGCGCCCGCACCGCGCCGCAGATGATCGGCCTGGGCCTGTTGGAGGCGATCCCGGCGCAAGAGATCCTCGCCGGCACCGATCCCGACGACCGCGACGGTAACGGCATCTCGGGGCGCGCCAATATCACCTGGTCGATGACGCACCAGCGCCCGATGCTGGGCCGGTTCGGACGCAAGGCCGCCCAGCCCACCCTGCGCGACCAAAGCGCGCGCGCCTTTGCCGACGACATCGGCCTTTCCACCCCTCTTGTCCCGGCGGGCTGGGGCGATTGTACCACCGCGCAAACCGCCTGCCGCGCCGCCCCGCACGGCGACGGCGACGCGCGGGTGTTCGAGGTGGACGACACCGGCCTCGATCTCGTCACCCGCTACACCCGCAACCTCTCGGTGCCCGCCCGCCGCGATCCGGGCGACCCGCAGGTGCTGCGTGGCAAGCGCCTGTTCTATGATACCGGCTGCACCGCCTGCCATCGGCCCAAATTCGTCACCCATGTGCTGCCCGAGCAATCGGCGCAAAGCTTCCAGCTGATCTGGCCCTATTCCGACATGCTGCTGCACGACATGGGGCCGGGGCTGGCCGATGACCGCCCAGAGGGGCGTGCGACAGGGCGAGAGTGGCGCACCGCCCCGCTGTGGGGGATCGGCCTGACCGAAACGGTCAGCGGCCGGGCGAGCTTTCTGCACGACGGGCGCGCCCGCAGCCTGATCGAGGCGATCCTCTGGCACGGCGGCGAGGCGCAGCCGCACAGCGACCGGGTGATTGCCATGCCCCCCGCCGACCGCGCCGCCCTGATCCGCTTTCTGGAGAGCCTGTAGATCATGCGATTCTTCGTTTCCCTCCTCCTCACCGGGTTCCTGACGCTGAGCGCGGGCGCGGCACAGGCGGGTGCCAAATCCGATGACATCCTCGACCATCACGTGCTGCCGGGAATGGGGGCCCTGGCCGAAACCACCGCCGCGCTCGATGCCGCCACCCGCGCCGATTGCACGGCGGACAGCGCGGCGCTGCGCAGCGCCTACGGAACCGCCTTCGACGCCTGGATCGCCGTCAGCCACCTGCGCTTTGGCCCCGCCGAAACGCAGGCGCGCGGATTTTCCCTCGCCTTCTGGCCCGATACACGTGGCCTGACGCCCAAGATCCTGCGCAGCCTGATCGCCGGCGAAGATCCCGTGGTCGAAACCGCCGGGGAGTTTGCCACCGTCTCGATTGCCGGGCGTGGGTTCTATGCGCTGGAACTGCTGCTCTACGATCCCGGGATCGCCAGCTTGGGCGACGCGGCCTATCGCTGCGCACTCACCCGCGCCGTCGCCGGCGATATCGCCGCGACCGCCGCCGACCTCTCCCGCGACTGGCAGAGCAATTACGCCGCGCTGATGCGCGCGCCCGGCGTGGGCGGCCCCTACCAGAATGACGCGGAGGTCCTGCAGGAGTTTTTCAAGGCGCTGACCACCGGGCTTGAGATCAACGCCGACCTGCGGCTGGGCCGCCCCATGGGCCAGGTCGGCAAGCCGCGCCCGCTGCGGGCCGAGGCGCGCCGCTCTGGCCGGTCGCTGCACCACGTGGTGGTCTCTCTCACCGCGCTGCGCGACCTGGCCGCGCGTCTTGCCGCCGGAGAGGCGGATCTCGCCGCGCGGCTGGATCACGGCTTTGATACCGCGCTGGCCCGGGCAGCCAAACTCGACGATCCGGTCTTTGCCGGGGTCGCCACGCCGCAGGGGTGGCTGCGCATTGAGGTGTTGCAACAGGCGATCGCGGCAATCCGCACCGAGGCCAGCCAGAGCCTCGGCCCGGCGCTGGGCGTTGCCGCCGGGTTCAATTCACTGGACGGAGACTGATCATGACATCGCGGCGCGGATTTCTGGTGGGGATGCTGGCCACCGGGCTGGCCCCGGCGGCGACATGGGCCGAGGCGGGCGCGCCCGATTACCTCTCGGCGGGGCAGGGGGCGGATGGCACCCATGCGCTCTACGGGCTGACCGGGGATGGCGCGATCCGCTTTCGCCAGCCGATCCCCGGGCGCGGCCATGCCGCCGCCGCCCACCCGCACCGGGCGCATGCGGTGGGCTTTGCCCGCCGCCCGGGCACCTTCGCCTTTGTCCTCGACTGCGTCACCGGCCGCACCGTGGCCGAGTTCTCCGCTCCGCAGGGGCGGCATTTCTACGGCCACGGGGTGTTTTCCCGCGACGGATCGCTGCTCTACACGCCCGAGAACGATTACGACGCCGCGCGCGGCGTGATCGGGGTCTGGGACGTGGCAGCGGGTTACCGGCGGCTGGGCGAATTCGCCTCGCACGGGGTCGGGCCGCATGACATCCGCCTGATGCCCGATGGCGCGACGCTGGTGATCGCCAACGGAGGGATCGAAACCCACCCCGACAGCGGACGGGCCAAGCTGAACATCCCGGTGATGCAGCCCAACCTGGTTTACCTTGGCCTTGAGGGCGCGTTGCGCGAACTGGTCGAACTCCCCCCCGCGTTGCACATGAATTCGATCCGCCACCTCGACCTGCGCGGTGACGGGCTGGTGGGCTTTGCGATGCAATGGCAGGGCGGGCAGGGTGCTCTGCCCCCGGTTCTGGGCACCCACCACCGGGGTGCCGCGCCGCGCCTGCTGGGCGCAGGCTCCGCGGACCAGATGAACGGTTATGGCGGCAGCGTCGCCTTTTCCGGCGATGGTAGCCTGCTCGCGGTCTCCTCGCCGCGCGGGGGGCGGGTACAGACCTTTGACGTGGAAACCGGCGCGCTGGCGCAGAGCCTCGCGATGGAGGATGTCTGCGGTCTCGGTGCCGCGCCGGGGGGCTTCCTGCTGTCGTCCGGGACCGGGCGGCTGGCGCGGCTGGACCCTGCGGGCGAAACCCCGGTCACCCGCGCCCCGGTGCGCTGGGACAACCACCTGGTGCGGTTCTCCGGCGCCTGAAACCGGGCGTCGTGCGGATCGTACAATTCGGCGCGAAAATTCCCCAAACTGCACGACGGCGCGGCGCGGAACGCGCGGTGCCGTCGGTGCCGGAATCTGAGCGGGAAGCACTGGTAGCCCGTAGGGGAATCGAACCCCTCTTTCCAGGTTGAAAACCTGGCGTCCTAACCGATAGACGAACGGGCCACGGCGTGGTGAGCGCCTGACTATGCAATTGCGCGACGGGACGCAAGGGGGGCCGGGGGAAATTCCGCCGGCCGGCACGCGCCCCGCATGACGCGGCGCACAGGGGCCAAGCCCTTGGCGTTCATGAAACTTTTCGGAGGCGTTTGGGATGTGGTAGCCCGTAGGGGAATCGAACCCCTCTTTCCAGGTTGAAAACCTGGCGTCCTAACCGATAGACGAACGGGCCACGCTGTGGTGAGCGGTTCTTTAGGCAATCGCGCCGAACCCCGCAAGTGAAAATCCGCGACGGGCTGCAGAATTTTCACCCCCCGAGCGCCTTGGTCCGCCTCAGGCCTCCGCGGCGTCGTCGAGGCGCAGTTGCACGCTCTGCCGCCCGCCCCATGTGTTGATCTCCAGCCGCCCGGCAAAATGGAACCGCGCGCCGCCATGCGCCTCAAGCCGGGGGCCCAGATCGCTGTCATAGGCGCCGAAGGCGATCGCCTCCAGCCGTCCCTGCATGCCGTCGCTGAGCGACAGTTTCAGGTGCGCGGCGCCGACGCGCTTGGCAAAGCGGACCTGCAGATCGGGCAGGGCAAAGCGCGGGGCGGGGGCCCCGGCGCCGAACGGGCCGGCCTGTTCGATCCGCTCGATCAGCTCCACCGTCGCTGCGCCGGGCATCAGCGCGCCATCAAGTTTCAGATCGGCGCGCCCGGCCTGTCCCGCGCCCTGCCGCGCCAGCAGATCGGACAGGCGCGCCATCGCCTCCTCCAGCCGGTCGCGCGCCACGGTCAGTCCGGCGGCCATCTTGTGCCCGCCGCCCTTGAGCAGCAGCCCCTCGCCGGCCAGCCGCTGGATCGCAGCACCCAGGTCGACGCCCGAGACCGAGCGCCCCGATCCCTTGCCCTCGCGGCCCTCCAGCCCGATCACCACGGCGGGGCGGTTGGCGGCTTCCTTCAGGCGCGAGGCGACGATGCCCACCACGCCGGGATGCCAGCCCTCGCCCGCCGCCCAGACCAGCGGTGCGTCGAAGCCGCGCGCCTCGGCCTGCTCCATCGCGGCGGCGCGTACCCCCTCTTCGATCTCGCGCCGCTCGGTATTGAGCTGGTCCAGCCGTTCGGCCAGCGATTGCGCCTCGTTCGCATCCTGCGTCGCCAGCAGCCGCGCGCCCAGATCGGCCTTGCCGATCCGTCCGCCCGCGTTGACCCGTGGCCCGAGCAGGAACCCCAGGTGATAGCTGCTCGGCGCCGAATCCATCCGCGCCACGTCCGAAAGCGCCACCAGACCGGGCCGCTTGCGCTGGGCCATCACCCGCAGCCCCTGGCGCACCAGCGCCCGGTTGGCGCCGATCAGCGGGGCGACGTCGGCCACCGTGGCCAGCGCCACCAGATCCAGAAGCGCCATCAGGTCCGGCCCGGTGCCGCCGCCGCCCTCGCGCAGCTGTCGCCGCGCCTCGACCAGCATCAGGAACACCACGCCGGCGGCGCAGAGATAGCCCAGATCGCCGCTTTCGTCCTGCCGGTTGGGGTTCACCACGGCGACGCAACGGGGAAGCGTCTCGCCGCCAAGGTGGTGGTCGAGCACGATTACGTCGGCGCCCCTGGCCGCCGCGATCGGCCCGTGGCTGAGGGTGCCGCAATCGACGCAGACGATCAGGTCGTGCTGCGCCGCCAGATCGCGCATCGCAGGCTCGTTGGGGCCATAGCCCTCGTCGATCCGGTCGGGCACGTAGAGCGTGGCATCGCGCCCCATTCCCCGCAACCAGGTCAGGAGCAGTGCCGCCGAACTGCCGCCGTCGACATCGTAATCGGCAAAGACCGCGATGCGCTGGCCACGTTTGACCGCCTCGACGAAGCGGGCGGCCGCCGCCTCCATGTCCTTCATCTTGCGCGGGTCGGGCAGAAGGTCGCGCAGCTGCGGGGTCAGGAACGGTTCGGCCTCTTCCGGTGGCACCCCCCGGCGGGCCAGAACCTGGCAAACCGGGCGCGGCAGGCCGGTGGCCTGGACCATTGCCTCGGAGGCGCGGTCCAATTCGACCGAGGGGCCGGTCCAGCGCCGCCCGGTCAGAGAGGTCTCGACCCCCAGGAATGCCACCTGCTTACCTCCAATGACTCAAGGTCGGACCACGGTGGACCCACCCCTTTTTCTGGCCGAAAATACTCCCGCCGGAGGCACCGGCGCAAGCCGGGTTGCCCGGGGCGCGGACCCGGTCTCAGACCGGCGTGCGATACTGCATCCGCCGCACCGATCCGGTCTTGGAGCGCATCAAGAGCGTCGTCGTCTCCAGCCATCCCGGCATCCGCTTGATCCCCGGCAGCAGGGTGCCGCCGGTGACCCCGGTGGCGGCAAAGATCACGTCCTGCGTCACCATCTCGTCGCGGGAATAGATCCGGTCGAGATCGGTGATCCCGGCCTTGGCGGCACGGGCCTTTTCGTCGTCGTTGCGAAACAGCAGCCGGCCATAGATCTGACCGCCCATGCATTTCAGCGCCGAGGCCGCCAGCACCCCCTCGGGCGCGCCGCCGGACCCCATGTACATGTCGATCCCGGTCAGGTCGCTCTCGGCGCAGTGCATCACCCCGGCGACATCGCCATCGGTGATCAGCCGGATCGCCGCGCCGGTGCCGCGCACCTCGGCGATCATCGCCTCGTGGCGCGGACGCTCCAGGATGCAGACGGTGATGTCAGTGGGCTTGCAGCCCTTGGCGACGGCCAGCGCCTCGACCCGCTCGGTCGGGCTCATGTCCAGGGTGACGACGCCCTCGGCAAAGCCGGGGCCGATGGCGAGCTTGTCCATGTAGGTGTCGGGCGCATGCAGCATCGAGCCGCGCGGCCCCATCGCGATCACGGTCAGCGCGTTGGGCATGTCCTTGGCGGTCAGCGTGGTGCCCTCCAGCGGATCGAGCGCAATATCCACGCCCGGGCCGTTGCCGGTGCCCACTTCTTCGCCGATGAACAGCATCGGCGCCTCGTCCCGTTCGCCTTCGCCGATCACTACCACGCCGGCGATGTCCAGCTTGTTCAGCTGCTCGCGCATGGCATTGACGGCGGCCTGGTCGGCGGCCTTTTCATCGCCGCGTCCGACCAGCGGCGCCGAGGCGAGCGCGGCCTGTTCGGCGACCCGGGCAAGGCCCAGCGACAGCATCCGGTCTTCGAAGGCGGTGGAGGTATCCTTGGCGGTCATGGCAAAGTCCTTTGTCAGAAATCCTGCGGGTCGCATAGCCTGCCCGGGGCAGGGGCCGCAAGGCCCTGCCGGTCGCGCGGGCTCAGAGGTGTTCGATCCGCAGCGCCACCGGCTCGCCCGCCATCACGTCGGTCTTGCCCATGGCCTCCAGCGCCTGATTGAGCGCGGCGCGGGTTGTCTTGTGGGTAACGATCAGCACCGGGGCGGCGGCCTCGGAATGGCCGTACTGGCGCATCCGGTTGATCGAAACCCCGGCCTCGCCGAGAATGCTGGCGATCTTGGCCAGCGCGCCGGGCTTGTCCAGCAGCGACATGCGCAGGTAATAGGGCGCGGGCAGGCCGGTCTGTGCCGCCTTGGCCTTTTCCAGCGTCGTGGCCGGCTGGCCGAAGACCGGCATGTGGCAGCCCCGCGCCAGGTCGCAGATGTCACCCAGGACCGCGCTGGCGGTCGGCCCCTCGCCGGCGCCGGGGCCGCGCAGCACGATCTGTTCGACCGCGTCGCCCTCGATCACCACCATGTTGGTGCCGCCTTCGAGCTGGCCCAGCGGAGAGTCGGCCGGCACCAGGCAGGGCTGCATGCGCTGAACCAGCCCGCGCGGGCTGCGTTGCGCCACACCCAGAAGCTTGATGCGATAGCCCATGTCGGCGGCCTGGCGGATATCCTCCAGCGTCACCCGCTGGATGCCCTCGATCTCGACCCCGTCGAAATTCACCCTTGTGCCAAAGGCGATTGCCGCCAGGATCGCCAGCTTGTGACTGGCGTCGATGCCGCCGACGTCGAGGTTGGGGTCGGCCTCGAGATAGCCCAGCTTGTCGGCCTCTTCGAACAGGGCGTTGTAACCCTGGCCGGTGGCCTCCATCCGGGTGAGGATGTAATTGCAGGTGCCGTTCATCACCCCCATCACGCGGGTGATCTCATTGCCTGCCAGCCCCTCGGCCAGGGCTTTGATCACCGGGATACCGCCGGCGACCGCCGCCTCGTAGCGGATCGAAAGCCCCGCCGCCTCGGCCTGTTCGGCCAGCGCCTGACCGTGCAGGGCCAAGAGCGCCTTGTTGGCGGTGACAACATGCTTGCCGCTGGCGAGCGCGGCCTCGGTCGCGTCCTTGGCGGCCCCTTCGGAGCCGCCCATGAGCTCGACGAAGACATCGATGTCGTCGCGCCGGGCCAGCGCCACCGGGTCGGTTTCCCAGGCGTAGGCCGACAGGTTGACGCCCCGGTCCTTGCCCGAGTCGCGGGCGCTGACGGCGCTGATCTCGATCCGCCGCCCGGTGCGGGCCTCCAGCAGCCTGGTCTGCTTGCGCAGGATGCGGACCACGCCCACACCGACTGTTCCCAATCCGGCAATCCCCAGGCGCAGAGCGTTCGTCATCGTGTTTCGATCCCTTGGTCAGTCGCGAAATGCTGCGCCGTGCCTTAGCCGGTTCGGCTAGGCGGCGCAACGGCGCAGGCCGCCGTGCGTCACTCGGACTGCGCCGCGCGCAGCCGCGCCGCTCGGGCCTCGAGCCGGGCGCGGCGCCAGCCCAGTTCGCGCTCCAGCCGCTCGGCGCTGTCGGGCTCGGCGGCGTTGATCGCAAGCGCCGGTTCCAGCGGGATCAGGGTGGGGTAGGGGGCGTGACGCAGCGCATCGCCGCGCGCGGAGGCCAGCTCCGGCACCCGGTTGCAACCCGGCAGGAACAGCACCACGGCAACGAGCAGGCCAAGACAGGCAGGGGCGGTGAAAAATCGGCGAGGCTGGAACATGGGCAATCCGGTGCAGGGCGTGGCCTTTCATGCCCGTTCGGCGCAAAAGGCGCAAGCAGGGGGTTTTTTCTGAACATCTGTTCAGATAGCGTTTCACCCATGGCACGCACAGCAGGTTCTCATTCCGATATCACCGGGCCGCGTATTCAGCAGGCGGCGCAGCGGCTGTTCGCGCGCCACGGCTATGCCGCGGTGTCGATGCGCCAGATCGCGGGCGAGGTCGGGGTGCAGGCCGGTGCGCTCTACAATTACACGAGGGACAAGCAGAGCCTGTTGTTCGGCCTGATGCAGGACCACATGCAGGAATTGCTGGCAACCTGGGGCGCGCGCCCGCAGGGCAATGGCCCGGTCGCGGCGCTCGAGGCATTCACGCGGTTTCACATCCGGTTCCACCTGGAGCGCCCGGAGGAGGTGTTCATCGCCTACATGGAACTGCGCAACCTCACGCCGGAGAACCACGCCGCCATCAGCGCCCTGCGCGGCCGCTACGAGGATGGGCTGGAGGCGATCCTGAAGCGCGGGGTCGCAGGCGGCGTCTTCGATGTCGCCGATACCAAGATTGCGACGCTGGCGGTGATTGCGATGCTGAACGGGGTTAATACCTGGTATCGCGCCGGCGGGCGGCTGTCGCTGGACGAGGTCGAGACGGTCTATTGGGACATGGTGCGCAAGGCGGTGGCACCGGCGGCTATTTCCACTGCTTGAATTCCTTGAGCAGGGCCTGGCGTTCCTTCTCGTGCGATTTGTACTTTTTGACCGCGGATCTGTACGCATTCAGCGCCGCATCGGCCTGTTTCTGAACCTTGGCAATATCGGTTTTCCAGTTCGCGGTGGCGCGCGCCAGCCGGTCATATTCGGTGGCAACGGAGTTCAGCTTCTTGCGAACCTCCTTCACGATCTTTTCGGCCTGCGCGATCTCGTCGGTGTCCATCTTGAGCGTGATCACCGCCGAGGCGGCGCCGGTCAGCTTCTTTGAGCCCTTGGACAGCTTGTCGGCAAGCTCGACGGATTCGCCCGCCACCGTGTTGGCCGCGCCCAGCGGGCTGCCCGAACTGGGGCCCAGGGCGCCATCGATCACCGAATGCACCGCGACACCGCCCAGGGCCACACCGATCCGGGCGCCCCAGCCGACGGGTCCGAGGCAGAAGGACACCGCGGTCACCGCGATGTTCAACCCGGTCTGCCACTTGGCCTCGGTCACTTCCTTCTGGGCCTTTTTCAGCAGTTTTTCGAGATCCTTCAGATCCTTTTCCAGCGCCTTGCAGCGCTTGTGCATTTCCTTGATCCAGTCCGCCAGAAGGCTGAGCAGCGTCGCGGCAAGCGCCGCGAAGCCGGCATTCATCATCGCTTCATGTTTGGCGTTGGCCTCTTCCAGCGCGGTCAGGGCGAGGACATACTTCGTATAGGTCTTGATCAGTTCCTTCGAGTCCCTGGCCTTTCCGAACATGACCTTGTTCCAGGCCCCGTTGAACTCGCCCCAGCATTTGTCGAGGCGGTCGCGGTCGGCCTTGTATTCGCTGAGCGTTGTCGAGGAATAGAGTTTTACGGTGGATGAGCCGAGCACGGTCTTGGCGGTTTTCAGGGCCTTTTCCGAGTCACGGTCGATGTTCTCGATGTATTTCTGTACGACGGAACTGTTGACGAGATCCTGAGCGGTCTTGGCTGACATGGCAGCCCCCTTTTTCTTGAAAAAATGTATTCATTCAAAACTGTGGTCTCCGGGCCGGGGCACCGGATCGGAAAAACTATACATCGAAAAACGGATTTGCCTTCAAGAAAATCGACCGCATCCCGCGCCATGGTATAACCAAGGCGCGGGATGCGGTCGGGAGGGGCGGCGCGGCGGATTGCCTGGTGTCAGTGCGCCGGTCTGATGAAATTGCCGTTGCGCAGGTCGCGCATCGCCTGCATCAGCTCTTCCTGCGTGTTCATTACGATCGGGCCGTGCCAGGCCACCGGCTCGGCGATCGGCGCGCCCGAGATCAGCAGGAACCGCACGCCCTCGGGGCCGGCCTGCACGGTGATCTCGTCACCGGTTCCAAAGCGGACCAGGGTACGGTCGCCGGAGAGGTCGCGGATATTGACCTCCGCGCCGGCCACTTCCTTTTCCAGCAGCACGCCGGAGGGGGAGGAGGCATCGGCAAAGGCACCGGCCCCGTCGAAGACATAGGCAAAGGCCCGGCGATAGGTGTCGATCCGGAATGTCTTTTTCACCCCGGCCGGCACAAAGATGTCGAGGTATTGCGGATCGGCCGCGATGCCGTCGACCGGGCCGGTCTGGCCCCAGAATTCGCCCACGATCACCTTCACGCGGGTGCCGTCATCGTCGATCACCTCGGGGATCTCGCTGCCCTGCACGTCCTGGTAGCGCGGTGCGGTCATCTTCTGGCTGCTGGGCAGGTTGCCCCAGAGCTGGAACCCGTGCATCTGCCCCTGCGCGTTGCCCTTGGGCATTTCCTGGTGCAGGATTCCCGACCCTGCGGTCATCCATTGCACGTCGCCCGCGCCCAAGGTGCCGGTGTTGCCGAGGCTGTCGCCATGCTCCACCGTGCCCGAGAGCACATAGGTGATGGTCTCGATCCCCCGGTGCGGATGCCAGGGAAAGCCCTTGAGGTAATCCTCGGGCCGCTCGTTGCGGAAATCGTCGAACAGCAGGAAGGGATCCAGCTCGCTCGGATCCTGGAACCCGAAGGCACGGTGCAGTTTCACACCGGCGCCTTCCAGCGCGGGCACGGCACGGCGGGTCTCGATGGTGGGTCTCAGCGACATGGGGTTGCCTCCTGGCTGGTGGGTCGATGCTCAGATAGGGGGGCGGCGGCCTCGGGCAAAGGTCGCTGGGGTCACGCATGCTGTGCGCCAATGCACGGATGCGTGCGTCAGGGCATGTCGCAAACAGAGGCGACGGTCGGTTTCCGCCCCCTAGGGTGATCCAGGCGGATGGTGCAGGAGGGATAAGCATGGACGTCGGATTTATCGGGCTGGGGAACGTGGGCGGCAAGCTGGCGGGCAGCCTGTTGCGCAACGGCGTCGATCTGAGCGTTCACGATCTGAACCCCGATCTTGTGCAGGATTTCGTCGCGCGCGGGGCCACGGCGGGCGGCGATCCGGCGGCGATGATGCGGGCCTGCGACGCGGTGATCACCTGCCTGCCCAGCCCGGCGGCCTCGGACGCGGTGATGCGGCAGATGCTGGACGAGGTGACCGAGGGCAAGATCTGGATGGAGATGTCCACCACCGATGCCGCCGAGGTGCAGCGGCTGGGCGCGCTGGTGATCGCGCGCGGCGGCGCGGCGGTGGATTGCCCGGTGTCGGGGGGCTGCCACCGGGCCGACACCGGCAACATCAGCATTTTTGCCGGCTGCGACCGTGCCACCTTCGAGCGCATCCTGCCGCTGCTGACGATCCTGGGGCGGCGCGTCCTGCACACCGGCGATCTGGGCAGCGCCAGCGTGCTCAAGGTGGTCACCAATTACCTGGCCACCGCCAACCTGGTCAGCTGCGCCGAGGCGCTGACCGTCTGCAAGGGGGCGGGGATGGACCTGGGCGTGGCCTATGAGGCGATCCGCATTTCCTCGGGCACCTCCTTCGTGCACGAGACCGAAAGCCAGGTGATCCTGAACGGCAGTCGCGACATTTCCTTCACCATGGATCTGGTGGCCAAGGATATCGGCCTGTTCCAGGAGGTCGCGGACCGCGCCGGGGTTCCGTTGGAGCTGAGCCCGCTGCTGATCGGGATCTTCGCCGACGGGATCGCGCGGTTCGGCCCGCGCGAGCTGTCGCCGAACATCATCCGGCGGCTGGAGGAGGCCACCGGTCTCGACATCCGCGCGCCGGGCTTTCCGGCCGAGATGACGGATGACGAACCCGAGGCGTCCGGCACCGAGGTCCTGCCGATGCGCGGGGCGGCGGAATAGGCTGTTCGCGGTCGGGGAATTCGGGTAAGCCCGCCGGCGCAGGCAGGCGGAGGGGCCCATGGAGGACGATATTCTGGCGACGGTGCGGGTCTCGGCGATACGCCGCTGGCTGGGCGTCGGGGTTCTGGCCGCCATCGGCGGGCTGGTGATCTATGTCGCGCTGGCCCGGCCGCCGGCGCCGCAATGGCAGGGTTTCCTGCTGCTCACCGGGGCCGCAGCGCTCTGGACCGCCGAGCGGATGCGGCGCGCCACCGCGCACCGGATCGAGCTGACCCGCAACGAATTGCGCGCCAGCGACGGCACCCGCATCGCAGCCGTTGATGAGATCGAGGCGCTGGATCGCGGGCTCTTTGCCTTCAAGCCCTCCAACGGGTTCCTGATCCGCACCCGCGCGCCCGGCGGACGGGCCTGGCGGCCCGGAGTGTGGTGGCGGCTGGGGCGGCGCATCGGCGTCGGCGGGGTAACCTCGGCGCCGCAGACCAAGGCGATGTCGGAAGTGCTGGCGGCGCTCTTGGCCGAGCGGGCCTAGCTGTCCGACCAGACCACCTGCGGCGCGAACCTGGGCCGGGTGAACACGAAGTTCTCGATCGACCGGGTGCCCAACCCGATATCGAACACCGGCTCGTAACTCGCCTCTGTCTCGATCAGGATGACACGTTCGTTGTCGGGCATTACCGGCAAGTCGGCGGCGATATCGGCCATGTCGGCATTGGTGCGCGCGGCGTCGAATCCGCGGCTCTCGGACCAATCGACGTAATAGCGGTCGTCGTCCTCGTCCCAGCGCACCACCGTGACCATCAGCTTGATCGGCATGTCCGACCGGGTCATCAACCGCAGTACCGCCTCCATGCTGTCGAGGTAATCGTCGTCGATCGCCTGGGTTTCGCGCGAAATCATGTCGCCGATCGAAAAGGCCGCCTTGAGATTCTGCGCGCTCTGCCGGTAGCCGTCGAAATAGACGTAGGTGGCCATGAACGCCCAGAACAGGAACGGCATGACGATCACGAATTCCACCGCGACGCTGCCGCGGGTGTCGCCGGCGAAGCGGCGCAACAGGGAACGGAACCGATCCATCATCGCCATCACCTCGGTTCCTGAACGAAGATCGAGGTCGAGGTCAGCGCATACTGCCCGTATTCGTCCTTGACCATGTTCTTGCCCAGTCCCGAGGTGGGAAAGACCGGATCGATCTTGGCGCAGGCGCGCAGGATCATCAGCTCGTTCTCCTGCCCGTTGACAAAACTGCGCACAGGCGAGACCTCTTCGGATTTGTCGGTGCAGTCGGGATCGGTCGAGATCTCGCTCCAGGCGCGCGGATCGACCTGGATCATCTCCAGCCGCAGGCTTGTGTCGCAATCGGGAATGAACCCGGCGCGGGCGCAGATCATGTCCTTGATGTCGTCGTGCTGCGGCGCGGTGCCGGTGCCCAGGCGGATGTCGCGCACCGTCATGTCCATCGCGCGTTCCAGCATTGAATGCTGCATGGTGACAAAGCCCAGTTCCAGCCCCGACAGCAGGATGGTGATGATCGCCGGAAAGGTGATGGCAAACTCGATCGTCGCGTTGCCGTCCTCGGCCCGCCAGAACCGGCGCAACCGCCCTAGCGCCCGCGCGATCATTGCGTCAGCCTCAGCTTGCGGATCGACGAGGCGATCGAGGCAAAGGCATCGGCGATCTCAAGCCCGTCCACGTCAAAGAAATGGCTGTCGGAACTGGCGCAGTCCTTGAGCACCTGAAGCCCGCTCCAGGGCGCCTCGAATCCGATGGTGAACACGATGATGTTTTCCGCCTTGGCGGCGTCGCAGATCGCCTTGGTGCGGGCGTTCTTGGTGGAGCTGTTCACATAGACATAGCGTGTGCCGTAGTACCATTTGTCGCGCGCATCGTCCTGTCCCATGGTCGGCGCGAAAATATTGTCGGCAATCTCCAGCGCGGTTGTATAGGCGAACAGGTCCCCCATCGACAGTTCTACCGCCGTGCCGTCCTCTTCGACGGCCGTCGTGACTTTGACTGTCTTGTATTTCTTGCAGTCGCCGGTTTTTTTGTCGTACTTCTTGCAGACCTCGCCCTCGCCCTCGCCCTCGTAAGTGCCGTTGCCATAGGGGTGGTCGCCCCATTCCTCCAGTTCGTTCCAGTAGTACATGTCCTCGGAGGTGTTGCCATCGTCGTCGCGGTCGTAGGTATCCGGGCCGGTGTTGACCGAATAGACCTGTTCCTCGGCGTTCCACCAGGCGTTGGTCGGATCGGAGCGATAGTCGTCGGGCAGGTAGTACTGGCTGGTGTTCTGTCCGTCGGTCATCAGCACCAGCACCTTCAGCGTTTCGCCGTCGGTGTAATCGTGCGGACGGTCCGAGAAATCGCCCGAGACATCGCCGCTGGCGATCATCGCGTCGATGACCGGCTGCAGGCTGGGGTCGAGCAGCGCGGTGCCCCATTTCATCCCGATGTCGATCGAGGTGTTGCCGTCAGCCGACAGGTTGCTGATGAAATCCTTGAGCGTATCGCGGTCCTTTTCCAGCACCACCAGTTCGCGGCTTGCCTTGGCTTCGCAGACCGGCGAGGGGACCAGTTCCGGCGGGTCGTTGTCGCGCCCCTCGAACCGGCTGGTCCAGGGATCGAAATGCATGGTCCGTTTCAACTCGGACGACGGGCTGATCGCGGTTGAGTCGAAATCGCTGCCGTCGAAGTTCACGCAGTTGGAATAGCTGTGCTCGTCGGTGACGTTGAACTGATCGAGAAAGACCGCCGGGGTCGAAACCTGGGTGGCATAGGGCACAATCGAGATCGACATGTCGCCGTCCTTGGTGTTGTCCACCATCTGGTCGACGAAGTCCTTGGCGGCGATCTTGAGGTTCGTCAGGCGGCTGTTGCTGTTCATCGACCCCGACACGTCGAGCACGAGCGAGATTTCCACCCCCTCGATACGTTCCTCGGCGGTGCTGGCAGCCGGCGCGGTCAGGGTATCGACGCCGGTCATGTGCATGAACTGGGTCTTGATGTCGCTCGAGGCGGTGGCCGACACCGTGCGATAGCTCAGCCCCTCGTCAACCGTGACGCTGGTGAGGAAATCGCGCATCCCGGCCTTGTCGAGGTAATCCTTGACCACGTCCTCCGGGGCGAGGGTCTGATCGAGGTCGGCGGCGGCCAGAACCGCCCGATCCATGGTGTATTGCAGGTTGGCGCGGTCCCGCTCGTAGCGCATCAGGTCGATGCCGATGCCGCCGAACATCAGGATGATGATGAAGATATAGACGGCGAAGACGATCAGCGAGCCATCCTCGCGCGCCGCAAACCGGCGGGCGTGGGTGGAAAGCCAGTGCACCGAGACGCGCCCGAGGCAGGGGCGCGCGCTGCGGGAGTCGATCCGGTTATCAGGTCGCTGACACATCAGGTCCTCGTTACGCTCAATCGGTGTGCCGCAGACTGCGGAACACAACTCACCGTCGTCCTTATCGGCCCGGATCGTGGCTGAAGTTTGGCGAATGCACGGTATTTCGCGGGAAGCGGCGGCAGCGGGCGGGGTTTCCGGGGGTATTCCGGCCCTCTGCCGCCGGTCGTGATCCGCGATGGCGGGTTCGGGAATTGCCGGAAAAAACGGCTGCAAGAACGCGAATGCTTAAAAAGGTCGCGGCCTGCTGGCGAAGATCATAGTCTGACGGACAAGTGGCCGCCGACGGCGAGTCGCGTATGCACGGGGAACGGTATGAGGAGGCTTACCCATGGTCCTGCAGGAACCGAGTTTTCGCGAGAGCGTGGATCTGATGTTCAACAGGGCGGCGGCGATCATGGATCTTCCGCCCGGGCTTGAGGAAAAGATACGGGTCTGCAACGCGACCTACACGGTTCGGTTCGGGGTGCGGCTGCGGGGGAAAATCCAGACCTTTACCGGCTATCGCTCGGTGCATTCGGAGCACATGGAGCCGGTCAAGGGCGGCATTCGCTACGCCATGGCGGTGAACCAGGACGAGGTCGAGGCGCTGGCGGCGCTGATGACCTACAAATGCGCGCTGGTCGAGGCGCCCTTTGGCGGCTCCAAGGGCGGGCTGTGCATCGACCCGCGCCAGTACGACGAGCACGAGCTGGAGATGATCACCCGGCGTTTCGCCTATGAGCTGGCCAAGCGCGACCTGATCAACCCCTCGCAGAACGTACCGGCGCCGGACATGGGCACCGGCGAACGCGAGATGGCCTGGATCGCCGACCAGTACGCGCGGATGAACACCACCGACATCAACGCGCGCGCCTGTGTGACCGGCAAGCCGCTGAACGCCGGTGGCATCGCCGGGCGGGTCGAGGCCACCGGGCGCGGCGTGCAATACGCGCTGCGCGAATTCTTCCGCCATGCGGTCGATGCGGAAAAGGCCGGGCTCTCGGGCGGGCTCGAGGGCAAGCGGGTGATCGTGCAGGGGCTGGGCAACGTGGGCTATCACGCCGCCAAGTTCCTGGCTCGGGAGGACGGCGCGCGGATCACCGGGATCATCGAACGCGATGGCGCGCTGTTCAACGAGGAGGGGCTGGACGTGGAGGCGGTGCATCACTGGATCACGCGCCACGGCGGCGTCACCGGGTTCCCCGACGCCACCCATACCGCCGAGGGGGCGGCGGTGCTGGAACATGACTGCGACATCCTGATCCCGGCGGCGCTGGAGGGGGTGATCAACCTCGCCAATGCCCACAGGATCAAGGCCCCGCTGATCATCGAGGCCGCCAACGGTCCGGTCACCGCCGGGGCGGACGAGATCCTGCGCGACAAGGGCACGGTGATCATTCCCGACATGTACGCCAACGCTGGCGGCGTGACGGTGTCCTACTTCGAGTGGGTCAAGAACCTCAGCCACATCCGCTTTGGCCGGATGCAGCGGCGGCAGGAAGAGGCGCGCCACCAGCTGGTGGTCGAGCAGCTTGAAACCCTGAGCGATGCCCTTGGCAAGACCTGGTCGCCGAGCCCGGATTTCAAACAGAAATACCTGCGCGGCGCCGACGAGCTGGAGCTGGTCCGCTCGGGGTTGGACGACACCATGCGCACCGCCTATCAATCCATGCGTGAGGTGTGGCACGATCGGTCCGATGTCCAGGACCTGCGCACCGCGGCCTATATCGTGTCGATCGGAAAGGTGGCGGCGAGCTACCGCGCCAAGGGGCTGTGATCCCGCACCGATGACGACTCAAGCGGCGCCGGATCGGGGAGTTCCGGCGCCGTTTCGTACACTCCGGGGCGCTGCGCGGGCGCCGACCCGCAAGGGGCCGCATCTTGTCGCTGGCAGACCGTTGCGTGTCGGGATTCTCGGGCTGGCCTCCGGCGGCTCTGGTGTTAGTGTCACAGCTGCCCGGCGCGCCGTCGGGCGCCGACCTGTCAGGAGACCGAGATGCGATTTTCCGGGCTGCGAGTCCTCAAGGAGGGATTGACCGGCAACAGGGGCTGGACCGCCCATTGGCGCGACCCGGAGCCGAAGCCGGCCTATGACATCGTCATCATCGGCGGCGGCGGGCATGGGCTGGCCACCGCCTATTACCTGGCCCGCGAACACGGGCTGCGCAATATCGCGGTGCTGGAAAAGGGCTATCTCGGCGGCGGCAACGTCGGGCGCAACACCACCATCGTGCGGGCCAACTATGGGCTGCCCGGAAACTCGGAGTTCTATTCGCATTCCCTGAAACTGTGGGAGGGGCTGGAACAGGAGCTGAACTTCAACGTCATGCATTCGCAGCGCGGCGTGATCAACCTGTTCCATTCCGACGGCCAGCGCGACGCCTATGCCCGGCGCGGCAACGCCATGGTGAACCAGGGCGACGATGCGATCCTGCTGGACCGTGACGGGGTGCGCAGGCTTGCGCCCTATCTCGACTTCGACAATGGGCGCTTTCCGGTCTACGGCGGGCTCTACCATCCGCGCGGCGGCACCGCGCGGCATGACGCGGTGGCCTGGGGTTATGCCAGGGGGGCGGACCAGAGGGGCGTCGATCTGATCCAGAACTGCGAGGTCACCGGCATCGACATCCAGAACGGCAAGGTGACCGGGGTGCAGACCAGCCGGGGCGCGATCCGGGCCGGCAAGGTCGGCATCGTCGTGGCGGGACGCTCCAGCCAGGTGGCGGCGATGGCGGGGATGCGGCTGCCGATCGAAAGCCACGTCTTGCAGGCCTTCGTCACCGAGGGACTGAAGCCGGTGATCGACACGGTGGTGACCTTCGGCATGGGGCATTTCTATATCAGCCAGTCGGACAAGGGCGGGCTGGTGTTCGGCGGCGACATCGACATGTATGCCTCTTACGCCGCGCGCGGCAACCTGCCGGCGGTGGAACATGTGATGGAGGCGGGGATGGCGCTGATGCCGATGATCGGCAAGGCGCGGGTGCTGCGCAGTTGGGGCGGCATCATGGACATGTCGCCGGACGGCTCGCCCGTGATCGACCGAACCGGGATCGAGGGGCTCTACCTCAATTGCGGCTGGTGCTACGGCGGGTTCAAGGCGGTGCCCGGTTCGGGCCATTGTTTCGCCCATCTGCTGGCGACCGGGCGGCCGCACGCGGCGGCGGCGCAGTTCCGGCTGGACCGGTTCCGCACCGGCGCGGGGATCATGGACGAGGAGGGCACCGGTGCGCAGCACAATCTGCACTGAGCGCCGGCGGAGAGGCCGGATATGAGTATTTGCAACGAGAAGAAGCAGGGGCGCGCGCGATGAGGATCACCTGTCCGCTCTGCGGCGAGCGGGACCGCCGGGAGTTCTATTACAAGGGGGCGGCCCTGGCGCTGGACAGACCGGAGCCCGATGCAGGCGCGGAGGCCTGGGACGAGCATGTCTTTCTGCGCGATAACCCGGCAGGCGAGACCCGCGATCTGTGGTATCACGCCGATGGCTGCGGCGCCTGGATCGTGGTCACCCGCGACACGGTGAGCCACGCGGTGCTGGAGACGCGCCTGGCGGGGGAGGCGGGGGCATGAGGGTTGCGGGCAAGGGGCTGCTGGATCGCTCGCGCTCGGTCCCGTTCCGGTTCGACGGGGTGCGCTATGCCGGGCTGGAGGGGGACACGCTGGCCTCGGCGTTGCTTGCAAACGGGGTGCGGCTGGTCGGGCGGTCGTTCAAGTATCACCGGCCGCGCGGCATCCTGACGGCGGGCAGCGAGGAGCCCAACGCGCTGGTCACGGTGGGGACCGGCGGGCGGCGGACGCCGAACACCCGCGCCACGGTGCAGGAAATCCACCAGGGGCTGGAGGCGCGCAGCCAGAACGCCTGGCCGTCGCTGAAACACGACCTGCTGAGCCTGAACAACCTGGCCGCGCCGTTTTTTGGCGCGGGGTTCTATTACAAGACCTTCATGTGGCCGAAAGCGTTCTGGGAAAGGATCTATGAGCCGGCGATCCGCCGCGCCGCCGGATTGGGGGCGCTGTCGGGGGAGCCGGATGCGGACCGCTACGAGCGCGCCTTTGCGTTCTGTGACCTGCTGGTGATCGGGGCCGGTCCCGCCGGGCTGATGGCGGCCCTGGTGGCCGGGCGCGCCGGGGCCGATGTGATCCTGGCCGACGAGGAGGCCCGCATGGGCGGGCGGCTTTTGGCCGAGACCGAGACGATCGAGGGGCGGCCGGGTCATGAGTGGGCCGAGGCGGCGCTGGCCGAACTGGCGGCGACGGAGAACGTGCGGCTGATGACCCGCACCACGGTCGCCGGAGCCTATGACCAGGGCACCTTTGCGGCGCTGGAACGGGTGGGGCATCACCGGGCGCCGCAGGAGGGGCTGCCGGTGGAGTGTTTCTGGCGCATCGTGGCGAAACGCGCTGTGCTGGCGGCGGGGGCGTTGGAGCGGCCGATCGCCTTTGCCGACAACGACCGGCCCGGGATCATGACAGCGGGGGCGGTGCGCGCCTATCTCAATCGCTGGGGGGTGAGCCCGGGGCGGCGGGTTTCGGTCTTTGCCAACAACGACGACGCCCACCGTACCGCGCGCGACATGGTTAAGGCCGGGGTCGACGTGGTCGCGGTGATCGACAGTCGCGCCGATGCGCCGGGATCGGACCTCTTCGAGGTGCATCGCGGCGCCCATGTGGTGGGCAGCGCCGGGCGGCTGGGACTGGAGGCGATCACCCTGCGCAGCGGCGCGGCGGAGCACCGGGTCGAGACCGATTGCCTGGCGATGTCGGGCGGCTGGAACCCGAGCGTGCACCTGAGCTGTCACATGAACGGGCGGCCGGTCTGGCGCGAGGACATCGTATCCTTCGTGCCCACGCCCGGCGCGGTGCCGGGGATGGTCGCGGCGGGGGCCTGCAACGGGGCGTTTTCGACGCAGGCCTGCCTGCGCGAGGGGGCCGAGGCGGCGCGTGGGGCTCTGGAGGAGTTGGGGATCAAACCGCCGAAGCCGGATCTGCCGATGGCCGAGGATACGGAGTATCGCATCGCGCCGCTCTGGGCGGTGGCGGGCAAGGGGCGCGCCTGGCTGGATTTCCAGAACGATGTGACGGTGAAGGATGTGCGCCAGGCGGCGGCGGAGAATTACCGCTCGGTCGAGCATATGAAACGCTACACCACGCAGGGCATGGCCACCGACCAGGGCAAAAGCTCGAACGTGGCGGCGCTGGCGGTGCTGGCGGATGCCACCGGGCGCGGCATCCCCGAGACCGGGACGACCACGTTCCGGCCGCCCTATTCCCCGATCGCCATCGCGGCGCTGGGCGCCGGCGGGCAGGGCAAGGGGTTTGCGCCCGAACGCCTCACCACCAGCCACAAGGCGAGCCGGGAGCGCGGCGCGCCGATGATCGAGGCCGGGCTGTGGTATCGGCCCAGCTATTTCCCGGCGCCGGGAGAGAGCAACTGGCGGCAGAGCTGCGACCGCGAGGTCACGATGGTGCGCGCGGCGGTGGGGATCTGTGATGTCTCGACGCTGGGCAAGATCGACATCCAGGGGCCGGACGCGGGGCGGTTGCTCGATTTCGTCTATACCAACATGTTCAGCACGCTGAAGGTGGGGCGGGTGCGCTATGGGCTGATGCTGCGCGAGGACGGCTATGTCATGGATGACGGCACCACCGCGCGGCTGGGCGAGGATCATTACCTGATGACCACCACCACGGCGGCGGCGGGCGAGGTGATGCGGCACCTGGACTTCGTCCACCAGGGGTTGCGGCCGGAGTGGGATGTGCGCTTTGCCTCGGTCTCCGAGCAATGGGCGCAGTTCGCCGTGGCCGGGCCGAAGTCGCGCGACTTGCTGAACGGGGTGCTCGATGCACCGCTGGAGGCGGACGACTGGCCGTTCATGGCCTGCGGCGCGGTGCGCGTTCTGGGGGTGGCAGGGCGGCTGTTCCGGATTTCGTTCTCGGGCGAACATGCCTATGAGCTGGCGGTTCCCGCACGTTATGGCGACAGCCTGTTCCGGGCGCTGGTGGCGCGGGCCGAGGGGATGGGCGGCGGCGCCTACGGCATGGAGGCGCTGAACGTGCTGCGGATCGAGAAGGGGTTGATCACCCATGCCGAGATCCACGGGCGCACCACCGCCTTTGACATTGGCATGGGGCGGATGGTCTCGGCGAAAAAGGACTGCATCGGCAAGACGCTGAGCCAGCGGCCCGGCTTGACCGATCCGGAACGTGAGCGGCTGGTGGGGCTGAAGCCCGCCGGGGCGGTGAAGCTGATCACCGCCGGCGGGCATCTCTTTGCGCAGGACGCCGCGCCGGTGCGGCAGAACGACCAGGGCTATGTCACATCGGCGGGCTTTTCGTCGACGCTGGGGCATGTGGTTGCGCTGGGCTTTCTGCGGCGCGGGCCGGACCGGATCGGCGAGGTGGTGAAGATGGTCGATCACCTGCGCGGGGTCGAGACCCTCTGCGAGGTGGTCGATCCGGTGTTCTTCGATCCCGAGGGAGGGCGCGTGCGTGGCTGAACTTGTTGCGAAATCCCCCTGTGACGGGCTGCTTCCGCTGACCCTGGGCGGGGTCACGGCCAGCGAGGCGGATCTGGGCACGCTGACCATGGTGCTGCCCTATTGCGGGCGGCAAAAGGCGCTGTCGCAGGCGTTGCAGGCGGCGCATGGCATGGCGTTCCCGGCGCCGAACCGGGCCACCGGCAAGGCCGGGGCGCGGGGGCTGTGGTTCGGCCGCGAGGGCGCGCTGCTGGCCGGGCCGGACCCCGATCCGGCGCTGGCCGAGCATGCGGCGCTGAGCGATCAGAGCGACGCCTGGGCGGCGGTGCGGCTGGAGGGGGCGGGCGCCGAGGACGTGCTGGCGCGGCTGGTGCCGGTCGATCTGCGCGCCGCGGTCTTCAAGCGGGGGCACACAGTGTGCAGCCAGGTGGCGCATATGTCGGGATCGGTCACCCGGGTGGGTGAGCGGGCGTTCATGATCCTGGTGTTCCGCTCGATGGCCGCGACACTGGTTCACGATCTGAAAACGGCGATGGAAGCGGTCGCGGCGCGCGGCTAGGGTGACGGGCGAACACCAACCGATTCAGGAGTTGCCCCGATGTTGATCCGCCTGACCCTTGTTGCAGCCCTTCTGGCCTCGCCCGCTCTGGCCGCCGACAGCAAGGAACAAAGCTGCGCCTATCAGGCCCAGGTGGTGGCGGCGATCCAGCAGGCGCGGCTGGACCGGGTCAAGGAGCGTGATGTGCCCAAGGCGATCGCGGCGACCGACCCGGAATGGCCGGAGAATTACAACAACGCGATTCCGCTGATTGCGCCCTGGGTTTACGAGCAGAAGATGCAGGTGATCCGCAACGAGGATCTCTCGGCGGCCTGGAACGAGCTTTGCCTGCAGCAATAGCCGGGGCGCCGATGCGTCTGTGACCGCCCCGCAGTGCCTGCGCGCGCCGCGGCGGTCTTTCGCTTTCCGTTCGGGCGGCGCGGTGCATGTGCCGCCGTCCGGCTCTGGACAGGCTTCGTCAATGCGAGGATACTTCACCCCATGTCACTGCCCCCCGGATTCCTCGACGAATTGCGCACCCGCACCTCGCTTACGCAGGTGGTCGGCCGCAAGGTGATCTGGGACAGCCGCAAGTCGAACCAGGCCAAGGGCGACATGTGGGCGCCGTGCCCGTTTCACCACGAGAAGACCGCCAGCTTTCACGTCGATGACCGCAAGGGGTTCTATTACTGCTTCGGCTGCCAGGCCAAGGGCGACGCTATCGGTTTCGTGCAGGAGACCGAGAACGTCAGCTTCATCGAGGCGGTTGAGATCCTCGCGCGCGAGGCGGGGATGGAGATGCCGGCGCGTGACCCCCGGGCACAGCAAAAGGCCGACCGGCGCGGGCAACTGGCCGAGGTGATGGAGCAGGCGGTGCAGTTCTTCCGCCTGCAGCTGAAAGCCGGGGCCGGGGCGGAGGCGCGCGACTACCTGGCGCGCCGGGGGCTGGACGCGGCCGCGCTGGAGCGCTGGGAGATCGGGTTTGCCCCGGCGGGCTGGCAGAACCTGTGGGACCATTTGCGCGGCAAGGGGGTGGAGGAGGAGCTGATCCTTGCCGCCGGGCTGGCGAAACCCTCGACCAAGGGCGGCAAGCCCTATGACACCTTTCGCCACCGGATCATGTTCCCGATCCGCGATGCGCAGGACCGCGCGATCGCCTTTGGCGGGCGGGCGATGGACCCCTCCGACAACGCCAAGTACCTCAACAGCCCCGAGACCGAGCTGTTCGACAAGGGCCGGTCGCTGTTCAACCACGGCCCGGCGCGGGCGGCGGCGGGCAAGGGCCAGCCGCTGGTGGTGGCCGAGGGGTACATGGACGTGATCGCACTGGCCGAGGCCGGGTTCGAGGCGGCGGTGGCGCCGCTGGGCACGGCGATCACCGAGACGCAGCTGCAATTGTTGTGGCGAATATCGGACGAACCGATCATCGCGCTCGACGGCGACAAGGCGGGGCTCGGCGCGGCGATGCGGCTGATCGACCTGGCGCTGCCGCTGCTGGAGGCGGGCAAATCGCTGCGCTTTGCGTTGATGCCCGAGGGCAAGGATCCCGACGACCTGCTGCGCGCCGAGGGGGCGGCGGCGGTGCAAAAAGTGCTGGATCAGGCCCAGCCGATGGTGCGGCTGCTGTGGCGGCGCGAGACCGAGGGCAGGGATTTCGACAGCCCCGAACGCAAGGCGGCACTGGACAAGGCGCTGCGCGAGCGGATCCGGGCGATCCGCGATCCGTCGATCCGAAGCCACTACGGGCAGGCAATCAAGGACCTGCGCTGGGACTTGTTACGCCCGAAGAAACAGCCGCGCCCGCGCGGGCAGGCGGCCTTTGTGGCGGGGGGCTGGAAGGGCCGGGGGGCGGTGCTGGAAGGACCGGCTCAGACGACCAAATCGTCGTTCCTTGTCGCCGCCGGAGAGGCCGCCGAGACCCATATGCGCGAGGCGGTGATCCTGGCGGCAGCGATTTCCGCGCCGGAGCTGATCGTGGAATTCGAGCACCGGATCGAGGCGATGAGCTGCGCCGATCCCGACCACGCGCTGCTGCGCGACCTGATCCTGCGCGACCCCGGCGCCGATCCGGCCGGTCTGAAGGACAGGATTACCGCCGCTGCCGGGCCGCATGCCCTTGAAAACCTCCAACGGCTGCGCCATGTGGCAATAAACCCCTGCATGCGCAAACCCGGCGACATCGATCTGGCCAGAATGACCCTGGCGCAGGAATTCGCGAAAATCGAAGCGCTGCGCGGGGGATATGCCGAGGTCGCCGAGGCCGAGGAGGAGTTGAGCGGCATGGCGGACGAGGCCATGACATGGCGGCTGGGACAGGCGGCAGAGGCGCGGTCGCGGTCCTATCGCGTCGAACTGGACGGAGGTGGAGAGTCGGTCGTGGCGGAAAACGGGCTGACCCTGGACAAGTCGGATGTCGAGTACCGCGACAAGGTCTTCGACAATATCGATTTCACCCGAGGTGGCCGGTCGCGCGGGTGAGACGGGGACACGCAGACACGAATCGGATCAGTTATTCCAAACCGGGCCGTTGAGGCGGCTTTTTATATCGAATAGAGGTGGACATTCAGGTGGTCGGGTGACCGAATCACCGGAACTTTCCAAATGATTCGCATCCGGACGAATCACCTCAAGCCCCTGCAGGAGCATTGAATGGCAGCCAAGGATACCGAGGACCAGAAACCCGAGGAGCAGGAACCGGAAATCACGCTGGACATGAGCCAGGCCCAGGTCAAGAAGATGATCGCCGAGGCCCGTGAAAAAGGTTACATCACCTACGACCAGCTCAACCAGGTTCTGCCCCCCGACCAGGTCAGTTCGGAACAGATCGAGGATGTGATGTCGATGCTCTCGGAGATGGGCATCAACATCATCGAGGACGAAGAGGCCGAGGAAGAAGAGCAGAAAGGCTCGACCGAGGTCGCCACCACCGAGAGCGCGCGCGAGGTCACGCTGGCCGGTCAGCAGACCGAGAAGCTGGACCGGACCGATGATCCGGTGCGCATGTACCTGCGCGAGATGGGCAGCGTCGAACTGCTGAGCCGCGAGGGCGAGATCGCCATCGCCAAGCGGATCGAGGCCGGTCGCAACACGATGATCGCGGGGCTGTGCAAGAGCCCGCTGACGTTCCAGGCGATCACAATCTGGCACGACGAATTGCTGTCCGAGGACATCCTGCTGCGCGACGTGATCGACCTGGAGGCCACATTCGGCAACCAGATGGGCGACGACGCCACCGCAGAGCCGCTGGTCGATACCTCGGCGGTGGCCGCGACCAAGACGCCGGAGGCCGACAACAGCCCGGAACTCGACGCCGACGGCAACCCCATCGCAAAGGATGACGACGACGACGAGGACGAGCAGGCCAACATGTCGCTGGCCGCGATGGAGGCCGCGCTCAAGGACCAGGTTCTGACCACGCTGGAGCAGATCTCGCTCGATTACGCGCAACTGTCGGAAATGCAGGACAGCCGCATCGCGGCGACCCTGGGCGATACCGGCGCCTTCTCGCAGCGGCAGGAGGACAGCTATCAGGCGCAGCGGGCGCGGATCGTCGAGCAGGTCAATGAACTGCACCTGCACAACAACCGCATCGAGGCGCTGATCGACCAGCTTTACGGCATCAACCGCCGGGTGATGGCGATCGACAGCGCGATGGTGAAACTGGCCGACCAGGCCCGGATTAACCGCCGCGAGTTCGTGGAAGAATACCGCGGGCGCGAGCTGGACCCGACCTGGCTGGACGAGATGGCCGAAAAGCCGGGCCGCGGCTGGCAGATGTTCATCGAACGCTCGACCGACAAGGTCGAGGAGCTGCGCGCCGACATGGCGCAGGTTGGCCAATACGTCGGTCTCGACATCTCCGAGTTTCGCCGCATCGTTCAGCAGGTCCAGAAGGGCGAGAAAGAGGCGCGTCAGGCCAAGAAGGAAATGGTCGAGGCGAACCTGCGGCTGGTGATCTCGATCGCCAAGAAATACACCAACCGTGGCCTTCAATTCCTTGATCTCATTCAGGAAGGCAACATCGGCCTGATGAAGGCCGTCGACAAGTTCGAGTATCGCCGCGGCTACAAGTTCAGCACCTACGCGACCTGGTGGATCCGCCAGGCGATCACCCGCTCGATCGCGGATCAGGCCCGAACCATCCGGATCCCGGTGCACATGATCGAGACCATCAACAAGCTGGTGCGCACCGGGCGCCAGATGCTGCACGAGATTGGGCGGGAACCGACACCCGAGGAACTGGCGGAAAAGCTGCAGATGCCGCTGGAGAAGGTTCGCAAGGTGATGAAGATCGCCAAGGAGCCGATCAGCCTCGAAACCCCGATCGGCGACGAGGAGGACAGCCAGCTTGGTGATTTCATCGAGGACAAGAACGCTGTCCTGCCGCTGGAAAGCGCCATTCAGGAAAACCTCAAGGAAACCACGACACGGGTGCTGGCCAGCCTGACCCCGCGCGAGGAGAGGGTCCTGCGGATGCGGTTCGGCATCGGCATGAATACCGACCACACGCTGGAAGAGGTCGGCCAGCAGTTCAGCGTGACCCGCGAACGCATCCGCCAGATCGAGGCCAAGGCGCTGCGCAAGCTCAAGCACCCGTCGCGGTCGCGCAAGCTGCGAAGCTTCCTCGATCAGTAAGGTTGAAAGGCGCCCCTTAGGGCGCCTTTTCTTCTTGGGCCGTTTGGCCTCTTGGTGCGGCTTGTCTTCTTCCCGGAGATCACGCCCGCGTGTACGCCCCTACCGCGCCCGGCCGATCCGCGCTAAACTGGCCCTGTTTTCCTTTCAGATGTTGAGCAACCATGTCCCCCCTTTCCCGATCCCTCGCGGCGCTGACCGCCCTTTGTCTCGTTTTGCCGATCCCTGCCGGGGCGTTCAACGGCCGGCGTGATACGCGGGCCTTTGCCATCGACGACACCACCTTCGAGGTGATCGCACGCACCGCCGGCTCGGCGGACGATTACTGGTGCGGCGCCTCGGACTATGCGCGGCGGGTGCTGAACGCGCCCTGGACGGCGCAGATCTATGTGCTGCGCAAGCGGGGCCCCAGCGTGACCACGGGGCGCCGCACGGCGGTGCAATTCACCCTGGATGCAGTGCCGCCCCAATCACAGGATCTGGCCCAGATTCTCAATCTGATGAAGCCCGGCAATCACCTGTCGCTGCAACTTGCGGCGATGTACTGCGCGCCGCCGCCGGTGCGGCGCTGAGTGCGTTGGCCCGACACGCGAATCTGGCGCTGGCGGCGCTGCTGATCGTCCTGCCGGGGGCGGCGCTGGCCTGGCGCGCGGTGAACGGACATGAGGTTCAGCCCCTCGGCGGCGGGGTGTACGAGGTGGTCGGCCGGGTCGGCTCGGGCGCGGCCGACTACTGGTGCGGCATCGGCGATTTTGCCACTGTCGTGCTGGGCGTCGCGGTGGTGCAGCGGATCTATGTCTGGCGACCGGTCGGCCCTTCGGTCGTGCGGCCCGGACGCAAGGCGGTTCACTTCGCGTTGTCGCCGCCGCCGGGGGCCGAAACCGCGACCGGCTATTCCCTGACGGTGCGGCGCGCGGGCGAGAACCTGAGCGCGGCGATTGCGCGGCAGTATTGCCATGACAGCCGGTTCGACGAGTTTCCCTGGCGGCGCTGGCCCTGAGGCGCGGACCGCCTGACGCGCCGGACGATTGGGGACTAGTTCAGGCGGTGCCGGCGAGGGTACAGCCAATCGCCTATTGCTGGGATGTGCAACGCTCGGTCGTACAGGCGTTGTTGCGCAACTCGCTCCTGAAGGATTCACAACGCGAATCCATGGGTTTAGAAGGGCTGCATGCGGAAACCTTTAGCCGCCCGCTACCGCACAACGAACTGGTCCGCTTGCAACGCCGCGCTGCGGAAGCGCGGCTCCCTGTTGATCTGGTTGGACAAGGAGATGATATGGCACGCTCCGCGTGATGGGGGGGGCCGGGCGCCCTCCGGTATTCTGCAATGCTGCCATCCGGTTCTGCCTGACGATCCAGGTTCTGTTCAAACTGCCCCTGAGACAAACGGCCGGGATGGTGGCGAGCCTGTGGCGGCTGGCAGGGCTGG
>NZ_JARGPK010000018.1 GCF_029212575.1 Antarcticimicrobium sp. | reverse complement strand
GTTTTACTTCCTGGAAATGAACACCCGGCTGCAAGTCGAACATCCCGTAACCGAAATGGTGACTGGCTTTGATCTGGTGGCCGAGCAGCTGCGCATCGCGGCTGGCGAGGGGCTGAGCGCGGCGCAGGCCGACATTCCGCAGTCCGGTCACTCGATCGAACTGCGGATCTGCGCCGAGGACGCAACCGAAGATTTTCGCCCCGCCATCGGCGACATCCTGCTGCTGGACGAACCCCGGGGCGAAGGCGTCCGCGTGGACAGCGGCATTCTGGACGGCGGCAAGGTGACGACCGATTTCGACCCGATGCTCTCCAAGCTGATCGTGCATGGCCGCGACCGGGCGCAGGCCATCGCGCGGGGCCGCCGCGCCGCGCAGGACTATGTTATCCTCGGGGTAACCACTAATCTGGGCTATCTCGATGCGATCCTTGCGCATCCGAAATTCCGTTCCGGCGACGTCTCGACCGGGTTCTTGGCAGACGAAGCTGATACGCTGAACCAGGAGCGCGATCCCGCTGCCACCACCGACATTCTTGCGGCCGCCACCGTGCTTTCCGACGCGCGCCTCGTGATAGCGCTGGAGAATGTGCCGGAAATCTATCGACTTATGGGGAGCTGGAGAAACTGATGCGCCGCATTCTGGAAGTTGACGGAGAAGAGATCCCGGTCTGGCTGGCCTCGACGCGCCAGGGCCATGTCCTGCACATGGGTGGCCGAGAGATTCCCTGCGCCCTCGAAGACGGCGCGGGCAAGGGCGCGTATATACTCGAGCTATCGGGCACCCGTATCCCGATGCGGATCGCCGTGGACGAGAGCGCGACATTCATACATTTCGACGGTCGGACCTATGAAATCGCGCGGACCGATCCCGCGGATACCCTAGACAGGACTGCAAGCAGTGCCTCGCGCGACCAGCTGGTTGCACCCATGCCCGGCGTCGTCGTGTCGGTATCTGTAGCGCCCGGCGATGCGGTGAAAGAAGGCGCGCCGATGTTGGTGATCGAAAGCATGAAACTGGAAACCACGGTCACAGCGCCGCGCGACGGAATCGTCGCGGAGGTGCCCTTTGCCACAGGCGAAAGTTTCGGCGGCAAGGACGTCCTGCTGCGTCTGGAACCGCAGGAGGAGACGGATTGATGAGACGGATGGAAACCCTGATCCGCCCGGAATCGACGGAATTCAAGGAAGCCTCGGGCCGGATGCAGGCGGTCGTCAACCGGTTTCGAGAGATGCAGGACAAGGCCCGTCATGACCGTCCCCGCCGCGATCTTGACCGGTTGAAGCGGCAGAACAAGATGTTGGCGCGCCAGAGGCTGGAACTGCTGCTCGATCCCGGGACACCGTTCCTGGAGTTTTCGAGCTTGGCGGCGAACGACCTTTACGATGGTCAGGCACCGGGCGCCAACATTATCACCGGGGTCGGTGTGATCGCCGGGCGCGAGGTTGTCATTCATGCTGACGACAGTTCCAACAAGGGCGGCGCATGGTATCCCATGTCGGTGCCCAAAATTGTGCGCGCACTCGAATTCGCGTTGGAAAACGAACTGCCGGTTGTGCATATCTGCGACAGCGCGGGCGGCTATCTCGAAGAAATGTCAGGCGTTTTCGCACCGGGCGGGCGGGTATTCCGCAACCAGTGCATCCTTTCGAAGAAAGGTATCCCGCAGGTGGCCATCGTCTGCGGCCATTGCACGGCGGGCGGCGCCTATGTGCCCGCTCTGTGCGAGCACACCATCATCGTGCGTGACACCGGCGCGATCTTTCTGGGCGGACCACCGCTGGTCAAGGCCGCCACCGGCGAAGAGGTCTCGGTCAACGACCTGGGCGGGGCCGACATGCATACGTCGATCTCGGGCACGGGCGACTATCCGGTCGATTCCGAAGAAGCCGGCATCTTGCTGGCGCGTGAAATCGTCGAGACTTTCCCGCGCAGACCCCGCGCCTTCGACTGGTCCGCCCCCGAAGATCCCTATTACGATCCCGCCGAAATCTATGGTATTGTGCCGATAGATTATCGCGTCCGTTTCGACATGCGCGAGGTTATTGCCCGTATCGTCGATGGATCACGGTTTCACGAATACCAGCCGAACTATGGGACCACGCTGGTAACGGGTTATGCCCGTATCTGGGGCTGTAAGGTCGGAATTCTTGGCAACAACGGGGTGTTGTTCAACGACAGCTCGTTGAAGGCAGCGCATTTCATTCAGCTGTGCAACCAGACCGGAACGCCGCTCATCTTCCTTCAGAATACCACCGGTTACATGATCGGTCGGGAGTACGAGGAACGCGGCATCACCAAGGACGGTGCCAAGATGCTGATGGCGCAGGCCGGCTCAGAGGTACCCAAGCTGACGGTACTGACTTCCGGCGCCTTCGGGGCCGGTTACTACGGTATGTGCGGTCGCGCTTGGGACCCGCGCCTTCTGATGTCCTGGCCCAATGCGCAAATGGGGGTGATGGGCCCCGAACAGGCCGCGCGTACGCTCGGCGATGTCAAGCTGGCCCAGATGCGCCGCAACGACCCCGACCTCAGCGAGGAATCGGTGCAGGAACTGCGCGACCGGGTGCGTGCAAAGGCCGAAGACGAAACCTCCGCTTACTGGTTTACGTCGCGGCTTTATGACGACGGGATCATCGACCCGCTCGATACGCGCAACATGCTCGGCATCGCGTTGTCCTGTGCGGCGGGTGTTGCACCCAACGCGCCGCACTACGGTGTCTTCAGAATGTAGGGAGCCGACAGAACCGCATTGCGATGAATACGGGTTCGAAGCTTCGCGCGGTAAGGGGCCTGCCGCGCAGCCGTGAGGTTCCGGATCGTTTTCGAGCAATGCAACTTTGGCGCGATTGAATGCATGAGGGGTAGAACCCCGAAAGAACGGAGAAAAAGATGTCTGACAAGAATGTGTTGCTGGAAATCCGGGACGGGGTCGCGAAAATCACCATCGACAATGCGGAAAAACGCAATCCGCTGAACGTGCCGACGGTGGAGGAACTGATCGAGGCCTTCGAGACGGCCCAGAATGACGACGACGTTCTCGTCATCGTGCTGACCGGGGCCGGGGATCGTGCATTCTGCGCTGGCGGGGACCTCAAGGCCGGCAAGGATGGCGGACCCTTCACCGGAGACATCTCGCAGCCGGGGCATTTCGTTGTTCGCCTGTTCACCCTGATGGAAACCTGCAACAAGCCGATCATCGGCCGGATCAACGGTCATGCCATGGGCGGCGGTTCCGGGCTTGTCTGCGCCTGCGACATTGCCGTCATGTCGAGCACGGCTAGGATTGCGACCCCCGAGGTCAAGATCGGCCTGTTTCCGATGATGATCATGCCGCAGATGATGCGGGTGATACCGCGCCGCCGTTTGCTGGAAATGTACATCACCGGCGAACCTTGGAGTGCGGAACAGGCGCTGGAATACGGCATCGTCAACTATGTGACGGAACCGGACGCGCTCGACGCGAAGGTGGCAGAGTTGACCGACCTCATCACGGCGCGCTCCCCCTCGGCGGTTCGGCTCGGAAAGTACTCCTATCATGCGATGCAGGATATGACGATCGAACAGCAGTTCCGCTTTGCCGAAACCATGCTGCCACGCATTGCGACGACGGAGGATGCGCGGGAAGGATTTTCGGCGTTTTTGGAGAAACGCGCGCCGAGATGGACGGGCAGATAGGGAGGGGGATATGACGGATCGAAAACTGCGCATCGGGTGCGCCTCCGGTTTTTGGGGGGATACGCCCGAAGCGATTGGTCAGTTGGTGACCAAGGGCGCGATC
>NZ_JARGPK010000093.1 GCF_029212575.1 Antarcticimicrobium sp. | reverse complement strand
GCCGGGCCGGTGACCGAGGCCGACATCGCCGTAAACGACATGCTGGAGGACCGCCTGCGCAGCGCCCGCCCCGATTACGGCTGGCTGTCGGAGGAGAGCGAGGACGGCAGCGACCGGCTGGGGCGCGAGCGTGTCTTCATCATCGATCCGATCGACGGCACCCGCAGCTTTGCCGCCGGCGAAACCACCTGGGCGCATGCCCTGGCCATCGCCGAGCGTGGGGTGGTGACAGCCGCCGTGATCTACCTGCCGATGCGCGATCTGCTCTACAGCGCGGCGCGGGGAACCGGGGCGCAGCTCAATGGCGCCGCGATCAATGCCAGCTCGGCACGCGACATGGGCAGCGCCGAAATCCTCGCGGCCCGCCCCAACCTGGAACCGGAACACTGGCGCGCCGGGGCCGTGCCCGGGTTTCGCCGCGCCTACCGCCCCTCGCTGGCCTACCGCATGGCGCTGGTGGCGCAGGGCCGCTTCGACGGCATGATGACGCTGCGCCCGAGCTGGGAATGGGACATCGCCGCGGGCGACCTGATCCTGCAGGAGGCCGGCGCGGTCTGTACCGACCGGCGCGGCGGGACGCTGCGCTTCAACAACCCGCACCCACAGGTCAACGGGGTGATCGCGGCCGGCGCGCCGCTGCACGCACGGCTGAGCGCGGCGCTTGCCCCGCAGGATCCCGACATCGCCCCGGCCTGAAACCACCCTGCCTTGACGCGGCACGGCCAAGGCGTAGGGTGCCGGCGAAACGGGCGCCCGCAATGCTGACCCAATTCGGAAAGGATCCGACATGGCCCAACGACTTCACCTGGTTTTCGGCGGCGAGTTGGTCGATCCGTCGAAGAGCGCGTTCAAGGATATGGATGACATCCATATCGTCGGCATGTTTCCTGACTACGAGTCGGCCTATGCCGCCTGGAAAGCCGAGGCGCAGCGCACCGTGGACGACGCCCACATGCGGTATTTCATCGCCCATATCCACCGGTTGCGCGACGAGGAACAGGAAGCCTCCTCGACCGAGGAACTGGGCTGACGCCATGCGTCTTTCGCTGGGACTCGCGACCTATCGTGCCCTGTCCTGGCGGTCGGCCCTGCCGCCGCAGGAGGTTCCGCCGCCGCGACCGCGTGGCCGCCTGGTATGGATGCACGCCACCAGCCCGGAACGGTACTCGGCGCTCCGCGATCTCGGGGTCCGGTTGCAGGCCCAGAGCCCCGGGGACAACCTGCTGATCACCGTGAATGCCTCGGTCCCGGTCTCGGGCGGGGCGCGACACATTCCGGCCCCGATACCCATGCTGTCGGACCACCCGCAGGCCACGCGCGGATTTCTCGATCATTGGCGGCCCGATCTCTGCCTGTGGACGGGTGGCGACCTGATGCCGAACCTGATCTGCCAGAGCGCGGATCTGGGCATCCCGATGATCCTGGCCGATCTGACCATCGAGGACCTGCCGCGGCGCAGCGCGGGATGGCTCACCGATGTGACGCGCCCCTGCCTCGGCCGATTCGAGACAATCCTGACCGCGACCGACGCCGCCGCCGCCCATCTGGCGCGGCTGGGCCTGCCCGGGGACAAGGTCGAGGTGCAATCGCGTCTGGTCATGGGGGTCAGCCCGCCGTCCTGCCCGGATACCGCCTTGACCGCGGCGATACAGGCGCTGTCGGGCCGACCGCTCTGGCTGGCCGCCTATTTGCAGCCTGAAGAGTTTGCGCCGGTCCTCTCCGCCCACCGGGATGCGCTGCGGCTGCAACACCGGCTGCTGCTGATCGCGGTTCCGGCGGACCCGGGCCAGACCGGCAGGCTGGTCGAGGCGATCACCACCGCCGGGCTGCGCCATGCCGACTGGCACGGCGGCGATTCGATCGGCGAGGAAACGCAGGTTCTGATCTGTGACGACAGCGCCGATCTCGGGCTGTGGTACCGGATGGCGCCGGTGACCTTCATGGCCAGTTCGCTGACCCCCGGCACGACCGGGCGGGGCCCCTTCGCGGCCACCGCGCTTGGCTCGGCGGTGCTGTTCGGGCCGAACGTCTCGGCCCATGTGGAGGCCTATGACCGGTTGCAGCGGATCAAGGCCGCGCAGCCCGTCCGCGACGCCGAAAGCCTGGCCCAAGCGGTGATGCAGCTTTCCTCGCCGGATCACGCGGCGGCGATGGCCCTGGCCGGATGGGATGCGATCACCGAAAGCGCCGCGCTCACCGATCATCTGGTCGACCTGATCCAGGATCGGCTGGACCTTTCGGAGGCCCGACATGCGCGCGCCTGAGTTCTGGAATCGTTCGCCCGACCGCCCCGGCTGGCGGGCGCGATTTTTTGCGCCGCTGGGCGCGCTCTATGCCCGCGCCACCGCCCGGAGGGTGGCCCGCGGACCGGGCATTGCCGCCGGCGTGCCGGTGATCTGTGTCGGCAACCTCAATGCCGGAGGGACCGGAAAGACGCCGACGGTAATCTGGGTGGTCGAGACCCTGCGCGCCGCCGGGCACGAGCCCCACGTGGTCACCCGCGGCTATGGCGGAACGCTCCCCGGTCCGGTTCGGGTCGATCCTGCCCGCCACCGCGCCGCCCAGACCGGGGACGAGCCGCTTCTGCTCGCCGCCTTCGCCGAGGTCTGGGTCGCCAGGGACCGCGCCGCCGGTGCCCGCAAGGCCGCCGAGGCGGGGGCCAGCGTGATCGTGCTGGACGACGGGTTCCAGAACCCTTCCGTGCAAAAGGATCTCTCGATCGTCGTGGTCGATGCCGCGCAGGGATTCGGCAACGGTCGATGCCTGCCCGCCGGGCCACTGCGCGAACCCGTCGACACCGGCCTGAAGCGCGCCGATCTGGTGCTTTCCGTCGGCGGGCCGGAGGCGCAGGCGCAATTCGATAAGCTCTGGGGCGCCAAGATTGCCCTGCCGCGCGCCCGGGCCGAGTTGGCGCCGCTGCAGACCGGGATGGACTGGTCCGATGCGCCGGTACTGGCCTTTGCCGGGATCGGGCACCCGGATAAGTTCTTTGCCACCCTGCGCCGACTTGGCGCCGATCTGCGCAGGGCCGAACCGTTGGACGATCATCAGCCGCTGTCAACCGCGCTGATGACCCGGCTGGAGGCCGAGGCGCAGGCGCTCGGCGCGCAGCTGGTCACGACGGAAAAGGATGCCGTGCGCCTGCCCGCCGAGTTTCGTCTCAAGGTCATTACCCTGCCGGTCCGGCTGCAGGTCGAAGAGGCGGATCACGTCACGCAGCTGTTGCGCAAGGCCGCGCCGCCCCCGGCCTGAAGCCTGTCCGCGCTAGGCCTCGGCGTCGTCCTCGCCCAGCTTCGGCGCCGGACGATGCAGCGCCAGCTCGGCATCCGAGAACCGGAACGGTGCGCGCACCCCCGGCACCCCGTCAAGTTCGATCTGCATCCCGCGCACCACGACCTGCGGATCGGCCATCACCTCGGCCAGGTCGTTGATCGGGCCGGCCGGCACCCCCTGCCCTTCGCAGGCGGCCAGCAGATCGGCCTTGCTGCGCTGCGCCGTGGCGCCGTTGAGCCGCGCGATCATCACGCGCCGGTTAGCGATACGGTCCTTGTTGTGCAGGAACTCCGGCGCCTCGGCCATGTCGTCGAGCCCGAGGATCCGGCACAGACGCTGGTATTGGCCGTCATTGCCGGTGGCGATGATGATATAACCATCGGCGCAGTCGAACACCTGATAAGGGGTGAGGTTGACATGCGCGTTGCCCATCCGCCCCGGCGTCTTGCCGGTGGTGAGATAGTTCATCGCCTGGTTGGCAGTCACCGCCACCGCCACGTCCAGCAGCGCCATGTCGATATGCTGGCCGCGCCCGGTGCGTTCGCGCTGATGCAGCGCCGCCAGGATCGCCGCAACCGAGTAGATGCCGGTAAAGATATCGGTGATCGCCACACCGGATTTCTGCGGCTGGCCATCCGGCTCTCCGGTGATCGACATCAGCCCGGACATGCCCTGGATGATGAAATCATAGCCGGCGCGATGCGCATAGGGGCCGTCCTGGCCGAACCCGGTGATCGAACAGTAGATCAGCCGCGGGTTGATCTCCTTGAGGCTGTCGTAATCCAGCCCGTATTTCTTCAGCCCGCCCAGCTTGAAATTCTCGATCAGGATGTCGGCGTCGCGCACCAGCGCGCGGACCTTTTCGCGCCCTTCCTCGGTGGAGAAATCGGCGAGGACCGAGGCCTTTCCGCGGTTGGTCGAATGGAAATAGGCGGCCGAGACATCCCCCCCGCGCTCGACAAAGGGCGGGCCCCAGGCGCGGGTATCGTCGCCCGCCGGGCTTTCCACCTTGATCACCTCTGCGCCAAGATCCGACAGCGTCTGGCCGGCCCAGGGGCCGGCCAGGATGCGCGCCAGTTCGACGACTTTCAGCCCGGCAAGCGGTGCACTCATTGCTTGGCCAGCTCCGCCTCGATCAGCGCCTTGAAGTCCTCGTAGGACTGGTTCGAGACCTTCTCGCCGTTGACTATGAAGCTGGGGGTCGCGTCGATTCCATGCTCTTCCGCGTTCTGCTGATACCAGGCGACCAGGGTTTGCGCCTTGGCGCCGTCCTGCAGGCAGGCCTCGAGCCTGTCGTTGTCCAACCCGGCGAGGCGACCGATCTTGCGCAACTCATCGACGATCTCGGTCGGGCCGCCGGCGCGAATCCATTCGCCCTGCCCCTTGAAGATCAGGTCGGAGATGCCGAAAAACTTCTCGGGGCCGCCACAGCGCGCGATCATCGAGGCCCAGAGGCCGTAACGGTCGAAATAGACCTCGCGGTAGATGAATCGCACCTTGCCGGTGTCGATGTAGTCGGCCTTGAGCTTCTTGTACGGGCCCTCGTGGTATGCCGCGCAATGCGGGCAGGTGTAGGAGGCGTATTCGATGATCGTCACCGGCGCATCCTCGGCGCCCTGGACCATGTCGACGATCGAGGAGGTATCGACCTCAGCCGCCTCCTGCGCGTGGGCTGCGCCGATCAGCAGCGGTTCCGACAGGCCGTCGGACCGTCCGGTGAACAGGACTGCGCCCGCAGTCAGCAGGATTGCCGCGAATATCGCGGGAATGATACGGGTCATCTGAACCCCTTTCTCAGTTTCGTTGCTTGGATAGAACGTTGCGGCCCAGACGTTCAAGGGCGGCGCGCAATCCGTCGTCCGCGACATCGCCTGCGGTTTGCGTGGCGTCACGGCATATCTCCGGGCTGGGCTCGGCGGGCTGCACCGGCGCGGGAGCCTCGAAACGCGCCTGCCCGTCGGAAAAACCTGTTGGCGCGGTCTGGGTGATGCGCACCCGGCTGATGGCGTTGTAGCCATAGGCCGCGTTCACCCGCTCGCGCAGCCGGTCCTTCTGCATCTCCAGCATCGGCGCCTGCGCGCCGGTGGTCAGCACGGTCAGCGTGGCACCGAAGCCGGTGCGCCCGTAGCCGATTTTGACCGGGCGGGCGATGGCGGCGATCTCGGGCCCGGCGATCTCGGCCCAATGGGTGAGCACCCGGGTCACGGCAAAGCCCCGGCTTTCGCCCGCGCGGCGGATCTGCTCGTTCAGCAGCGTCGCGGTGCGTTTGAAGCCCCGAGTTGTCGACCGGCGCGGTGCCATGCGTGGATTCCCATCTTCTGCGCGTTATTCTATGTCACAAGACAGCGAGTACCAGCGAAACCCGAAACCAGGGCGGATAAAGATTGCGTGACTCAGATTTCGAGACCGGTCCCGACGCCGCGCCGATCGCCGGCGACCTGCTGGCCTGGTACGATGCCCACGCCCGCGACCTGCCCTGGCGGGTGAGCCCGGCGGCGCGGGCTGCCGGGGTGCGCCCCGATCCCTATCGTGTCTGGCTGTCCGAGGTGATGCTGCAACAGACAACAGTGGCCGCCGTGCGCGACTATTTCCACCGCTTCACCACACTCTGGCCCGACGTGAGTGCGCTGGCGGCAGCCGAGGACGGCGAGGTGATGGGCGAATGGGCGGGCCTTGGGTATTACGCACGGGCGCGTAACCTGTTGAAATGCGCGCGTTTTGTCGCGGATGGATTGAACGGGCGCTTTCCCGAGGACTATGACGCGCTGCTGCAATTGCCCGGTGTCGGCCCCTATACCGCCGCCGCCATTGCCGCCATCGCCTTTGACCGGCCGGAAACGGTGATGGACGGCAACGTGGAACGGGTGATGGCGCGGCTGCATGACATCCACACCCCCCTGCCCGCCGCCAAGCCCACGCTGAAGGCGCAGGCCGCCGCCCACACACCGGCGGACCGGCCTGGTGATTACGCGCAGGCGGTGATGGACCTGGGCGCCACGATCTGCACGCCGAAATCCCCCGCCTGCGGCATCTGCCCGTTGCGGACCCCCTGCCGCGCAAGGGCGGCGGGAACCGCGCCCGAACTGCCGAAGAAGACGCCGAAGAAACCCAAGCCCACAAGGCGCGGCATCGTCTATCTGGCGCAAAGGAACGATGGCGCGGTGCTGCTGGAACGGCGGCCCGACAAGGGGCTGTTGGGCGGCATGCTGGGCTGGCCGGGCTCGGACTGGTCGGAGGCGCCGGAAGAAAACCCGCCGTTTGCCGCCGATTGGATCACCCTGCCGGCAGAGGTGCGCCATACCTTCACGCATTTTCACCTGATCCTGACGATCAAATGCGCGCCGCTGCCAAAGGCCGTCACCACCGAGGTGGGCGAGGTGATTCCGCGCGCGGCGTTCCGGCCCGGCGACCTGCCGACGGTGATGCGCAAGGCCTATGATCTTTGGCGCGACGGGGCCCCATGACCCATAGGCAAGGCGCCGCTAATTGGGTAGAATCCGCCCTGTTTCGTACAACCCGACGAGGTCGCCGATGATCCGCGCAGAAACACTGAGCCGCTGGCAGAGCGCGCTGCCCTTCTGGATCTCGTTCCTGCTGATCCCGGTCGCCTGGCTGGGCGCGGTTCAGGGCGGTTGGACGGTGATCCTGCTGCCGCTGATCACCTGGTATCTGTTCGCCGCGCTCGATGGGGTGGTCGGGCTGAACCTGGAGAATGCCGACCCGGAGACGCCGCCGGAGGATCTGGTCTGGTATCGGCTGCTCACCAGCCTTTGGGTGCCGCTGCAATTCGTCACCCTGTTCGGGATGATCTGGTACGTGACCCATACCGGACACCTCTCCGTGCTGGAAAAACTCGTGCTGTTCTTCGGCATGGGGGTGATCACCGGCACGATCGGGATCAACTACAGCCACGAGCTGATGCACCAGAAGAACCGGCTGGAGCGGCTGTTGGGCGATCTGCTGCTGGCGATGGTGCTTTATTCGCATTTCCGCTCGGAACACCTGCTGGTGCATCACCGTTACGTCGGCACCCCGCGCGATGCGGTCACGGCACGGTTCAACGAGGGGTTCCACCGGTTCTATCCCCGCGTGCTGCGCCAAAGCCTGATCTCGTCCTTCCGCGCGGAAAGGGACCGGCTGGCGCGCAAGGACCGGCCCTGGACCGACTCGGCGAATCCGTTCTGGCGCTATTGGGCATTGCAGGCGGCGATGCTGGGTCTGGCGGGTCTGCTCGGGGGCTGGGCGGGGATCGGGCTGTTTCTGATCCAGGCCGGGACGGCGGTCTGGCAGCTGGAACTGGTCAATTACGTCGAGCACTACGGGCTGACGCGGAAATACCTGGGCGAGGGAAAGTACGAACATGTGCTTCCCCAGCATTCCTGGAACGCGGCGCAGAAGGCCTCGAACTGGCTGCTGATCAACCTGCAGCGCCATTCGGATCATCATTACAAGCCGGACCGGCGATTTCCTCTGTTGCAGAATTATACCTCCGCCGACGCCCCGCAACTGCCCTACGGATATCCGGTCATGACCGTGGCGGCGATGATCCCGCCGCTGTGGCGCCGGGTGATGAACCCGCGGGTGCGGCAATGGCGGGCGATGTATTACCCCGAGATCACCGACTGGACACCCTACGCCCGGGCCACGAACCCGATGCCGAAGGGCAGTTGACCGGAGGCTTCCGGTTAGCCAAGCGTCCAGATCGTCATCGTCTCTTCGATCCCGCGCACGCTCTGATCCGGGCGGCGGGTGAACCCGTCGAGCGCAGTCACCGCGCCGCCGGCCTCTTGCAGCACCTGCGCGCGCAGCGCGTCGCTGATTACCAGCCGGACCGAGAGGGGCCGGGTCAGCGCCTCCAGACGGCTGGCGACGTTCACCGAGGTGCCGATGGCGGCGAACTCCAGCCGGTTGGCGCCGATATCGCCCAGAACGGCGGTGCCGAAATGCACGCCGATCCCGGCGTGGATCTCGGCCTCGCCGCGCTGGCGGCGCTCCTGGTTCCAGCCGTCGATCACCCGAACCATGGCGCGGGCGCAGTCCAGAGCGTTGGTGGCGTCGGTTTCCCCGGACAGCGGGGTGCCGAAGGTCGCCATGAGGCCATCGCCCAGGTATTTGTCCAATGTGCCGTCGTACCGAAAGACCTCGGCCTCCATCCGGGCATGGAACCCGCGCAGCACCTCGATCACCTCGTAGGGGTCGAGATCGGCGGAAAACCGGGTGAAGCCAACGATATCCACGAACAGAACGGCGATGTCCTGCCGGCGCACCTGTTTGAGCGGTTCGTCGTTCTGCGACAGCTCCTCGACCACGTTGGGCGAGAAATAGCGCGACAGGTTGGCGCGTTCGCGTTCCAGCGCCGCGTTGTCGATCAGCAGGCGCTTGAACCGGCGGGCCGAGACGCCCAGCGTCACCGCGACGATCAGGAAGACCACGACCTCCTGAATCCGCAGGCGCAGCTGAAAGGCGTTCGGGTCCAGCCGCGCCGCGAGGTCCGAGTGACCGGCAAAGACGGTCTGCGCGGCCTGTGACAACCCGGGAAACGGGGCGGAGGACCACCACGCCACGATCAGTGCGCCCGTCCAGATCGCGGCGGTCCAGAGCCCGATGCCGATCACCGTGCGCCAGGAAAACGCCAGCGTGCCGGCGGCGAGGATCACGAACAGATAGAGAAAATTGCCATGGCGGTACTGCATGGCCAGCGGCAGATGTTCGTCGCTGAGCGGGTTGGGCATGACGATGCCGAGGGTCATGATCGCCAGGTCGGCAAAGATCAGCGCCAGTTCGGCGCGCGATTGCCCGACCCGCGCGACGCGCCGCAACAGCCAGCCATTGAGTGCCAGAAGGGCGAGGAACCCGTGGTAGAACAACACCTCTCGGCTGGGGGTGAGAAAGATCAGGAAGACGGCGATCACCGCCAGCGCCACCCAGCGGGCGCGCACGGCAAGGTCCATGCCCTCGCATTTGTGCCGGAGCAGCGCGGCCTCGGTGTACTTGCCGGGCGTGCCCCCGGCCGGATCGAGGCCCGCCATGAGTGCCCGGGGCGAGCGGAACCGGCGGGATGCGTTTTCACTCATGTGGGGGCGGTCCTTGCAGGGTTTCGCGACGGCCCCTTCCTAGCGGGTCGCGGGCCCCCAAGGCAAAGCAATCCGGCAGAAAAAAGCCCCGCCGGAACGGCGGGGCAAGGTGCGGTGCCGCGCAGGGGCCAACATGTGGCCCGCGGGCACCGGCGGTCATTCCGGGTGTCGGTGATCAGGATTCGCGCATTTCCGAGCGGATCTGCTGGCGCAGCACGTCGATCGGCACGGTCTGGCCGTCGCGTTTGAAGCACCAGTAGGTCCAGCCGTTGCAGCTTGGCGCGCCCTCGAGCGCGGCGCCGACCTGGTGGATCGAGCCGCGCACCTCGCCGCCGATCAGGGTGCCGTCGGCGCGCACCTTGGCCTTGTAACGCTTGTTCATCGAGTAAAGTTCCTCGCCCGGGCGCAGCATGCCGCGTTCGACCAGCTGGCCGAAGGGCACGCGCGGTTCGGCCCGCTTGCTGGCGCTGACCTGCAGCGCGTCGCGGTCGAACTTGCGCACGCGCGAGATGCGTTTCTCGGCCACCTTGCGATAAGCTGCCTCACGCTCGATCCCGATGAACTCGCGGCCCAGCATCTTGGCCACGGCGCCGGTGGTGCCGGTGCCGAAGAACGGATCGAGCACCACGTCGCCGGGGTTGGTGGAGCCCACCAGCACCCGGTGCAGCAGCGATTCCGGCTTTTGCGTCGGGTGCGCCTTGTCGCCGTTGTCGTCCTTGAGCCGTTCATGCCCGGTGCAGATCGGCAGCACCCAGTCGGAGCGCATCTGGATCCCCTCGTTCAGGGATTTCAGCGCCTCGTAGTTGAAGGTGTATTTCGCGCCCTCGGATTTCGAGGCCCAGATCATCGTCTCATGGGCGTTGGTGAATCGCTTGCCGCGGAAATTCGGCATCGGGTTCGCCTTGCGCCAGACCACGTCGTTGAGAATCCAGTAGCCTTCGTTCTGCAACGCCGCGCCGACACGGAAGATGTTGTGGTAACTGCCGATCACCCAGATCGCGCCGTTGGGTTTCAGCAGCCGACGGGCGGCGGCGAGCCAGTCGCGGGTGAAAGCGTCATAGGCGGCAAAGGAATCGAACTGGTCCCAATGGTCATCGACCGCATCGACCTGACTGTTGTCGGGGCGGTGAAGCTGGCCCTTGAGTTGCAGGTTGTAGGGCGGGTCGGCAAAAATGAGATCGACACTGTTCTCGGGCAGACTGTTCATCACCTCGATGCAGTCACCATCCAGAATCACGTTGAGCGGGAGCGCCGCGGCGCCCGTGGATCTTGTTTTCGTCATTTTCTGCCTCTGTCCCGGCGCTTTGGCGCGCTCGATTATTAGCAGCAAAGATGAGTCAAACCCGATTCGTCGTCAATTTCTTTTTTGAATCAGTTACTTACGTATTTTCTTGATACAAGATATTGTGTACCGGTTTGAAGGAACGTCTATGGTGTGGGGTGACACCGAGATTTCGCAGCGCCTCTTTGTGGCTTTTGGTCGGGTATCCGGCGTTGCTCTCCCAGCCATAGCCGGGATGCTGTTGCGCCAAATCCACCATCAGCCTGTCGCGGCAGGTCTTGGCCATGATCGAGGCCGCCGAAATCGACACCGAGCGCGCGTCGCCGCCCACCACGGCGCGGGCGGGAAGGGTCAGCCCGGCAGGGATCATGTTGCCGTCGATCAGCAGGAAATCGGGGGCGGGATCAAGCGCGGCGATGGCGCGCTCCATCGCCAGGTGGCTGGCGCGAAGGATGTTGATCTGATCGATCTCTTCGACGCTGGCATGGGCGATGGCGACCTCGGCGCTGTCCCACAGCGCGCGCTCCAGCGTCTCGCGGCGGCGCGCGGTGAGTTTCTTGGAATCGTTCAGCCCCTCGGGCGTCGCTTGCGGGTCAAGGATCACGGCGGCGGCGGTCACCGGGCCGGCGATCGGGCCGCGGCCGACCTCGTCGACCCCGGCGATGCGCAGGAAACCCTGCGCGCGCAGTGCCTGTTCAAGGCTGTCGTCGGCTGTGCTCATGCCCGCCTTGCTGCCCCGGCAGGCGGGGCAGCGCAAGGGTGTTTCAGCGATCCGGGGTGTGCCACTCGGCCGGCGGCACGTCGCGCCGCCGCAGCCGCAGCGCAAGACCGATGGCCACGCCGGTGCCGATGGCGACGGTCAGGTCGGTCACCACGGTCAGCACCAGAGTCAGCAGCAGCAGGATCCGATCAGACATCCGCCCCTGCATGTAGCTGCGCCACTTGTCCGGCTCGCTCATGTTCCAGGCGGTCAGCATCAGCAGCGCCGCCAGCGCCGGCATCGCGAGATACCCCGCCAGCGGGGCCGCCAGCATCATCACCACGAGAATGGTCAGCGCGTGCACCAGCCCGGCGACCGGCGTCTTGCCGCCCGCGCGCACGTTGGTCGCTGTCCGGGCGATGGCGCCGGTCGCGGGCAACCCGCCGAACAGCGCCGAGCCGATATTGGCCAGACCCTGCGCGCGGACCTCGGCATTGGGACGGTGCTGACCGCCGATCATCCGGTCGGACACCATCGCCGAAAGGAGCGATTCGACCCCGGCCAGAAAGGCGATGACGGCAGCCGAGGGCAGCAGTTCGATCACCCGCGAATAGGAGAGCTCGGGCAGCTTGGGCATCGGCAGGTGATCGGGCAAGGCGCCAAAGCGGGAATAGATCGAATCCACCGGCAGGGTCAGCACCGCGGCAATGGCCGAGCCTGCCCCCACCGCAACGATCAACCCCGGAAAGCGCGGGAACAGGCGCCGCAGCGCCACGATGGCGATCAGCGTGAAAAGCCCGATGCCAAGGCTTTCCCAGCCCATCGAATCGCGCGCCGCCCAGAGCGCCGGGACCTTCTCGACGAAATCCGCCGGCACCTCGTCCATCGAAAGGCCAAAGAAATCCTTGAGCTGGCTGGTGCCGATGATCACCCCGATGCCGATGGTGAACCCGTTGATCACCGGTTCCGGCACGTGCGCAATGAGATTGCCCGCCCGCAGGTAGCCCGCGATCAGCAGCAGCATCCCGGCCATCAGCGTGGCCAGCACCAGCCCGTCATATCCGTGTTCCGCGATCACCCCGTAGACCACCACGATGAAGGCGCCGGTCGGCCCGCCGATCTGCACCCGGCTGCCGCCGAAGGCCGAAATCAGGAAACCCGCAACGATGGCGGTGACCAGCCCGGCGGCCGGGTCGGCGCCAGATGCAATGGCAATGGCGAGGCTGAGCGGCAGCGCCACCATCGCCACGGTCACACCGGCCAGAACATCGGTGCCGAAATCGGGCAGGGTATAGGATTGCAAAGTGGTCAGGATCTTGGGTTTCATTAAACGGGCCCATGCATGTCGAGTTGAAAGGGCAGGTCCCCGCGTCGCCCCGTTCGGGGTGACGTCGGTCGCGGGCGGGTTTGCACGCGGCCCCGCTGGGGCGTCGAAGTCGACGCGGCAGCCAAGCGGGATCCTGTCCAGATAAGAATCAGCGCATAAAAAGCGATGGACGCGCCAGTTGCAACTCCCCACGATATAAAAAATGGGCGGCCAAAAGGCCGCCCTTGGGATCGAGAGGATGTGTCGCCCGGTGTCAGCGGTGAACGTGCACCACGCGCTTGTTGACAACCTTCTTGCGGATCACTTGCACCTGCCGCTGAGGGGGACGCTGCACGTGGGGCTGATGGGCGCGGGGCGGCTGCTGAACGCGGGGCGCACGGTATTGCGGGTTGTAGTGGTGCTGCGGCTGATAGACGGGCCGCGGCGGCTGATAAACGTGGTGCGGCGGCTGGTGGACCACGACCTTGCGCTGATGCACGACGGTGGCGCGGTCGTTGCGGCTGTCCTCGATGGCGGCCCCGAGGATGGCGAGGCCGACGAGACCGGCAAAGATGCGCGCGGCGTCGTCGCCGGCACGGGCCGGGGCGGCGGTGGCGCCGGTGATGGCCACCACCAGCGCGAGGCCCGAAACCAGGGCGATGAAGGAGCGGTGCGAGAAATTCTTGCGGGTCATTATGTGTTTCCTTTCGGGGTTGGGTCGCGGCGGGGGAATGCCGCAGCGGTGATGCAGCCACCCTCGCCCCGACCCGTCCGGACAGGCAATAACGGCCCGCTGATATCGGATAACAGCTGCCGCAAGGCCCTGTGGTTATTGAATATCCGGCGCGCTGCGGTCAGGATGGCCGCATGAAACAGATCCTGCTTTCCATCGCCCTGATCGCCGGTCTCGTGGCGGCCGCGCCAGCCTCGGCGGCGGAGTGCTTTGCCGATTACAAGGCCAAGCGCGACAACCCGCTGAAGCTGCATTACGGCGTCATGCAATTGCGCGGCGGCTGTGACCGCCAATCGGCGCGGGCCGAGGTTTCGGCCCGGCTGCAACAGAACGGCTGGACCCTTCTGAACGTTATGTCGGTGTTCGGCCCCGAGGGGCTGGACGGGAGGAGGGCCAATGCCGGACGCTTCTATCTCCGGTTCTGAGGCGCGCCGCCCCGGCGCCCGGATCGTCGGGATCGGGATCGCGGCGATCGTGGCGATCCTGGTCGTTGCCGGCGCTGTGCTGCTGCTGACGCTGCCCGACGCCAACGCGTTCAACGCGCGGGTGGAGCGGCTGTTCGTCGAGAGCGACCTGACCACGGGCGCCGAGATCAAGCTGCTGGAGATCCTGGCGCAATCGGGCACCGCCTTTGCCGACACGCTGGCCAGCTACCGTATGGTGATCTTCGTGCTGCTGCTATTTGCCACCGCGATGATGGTGGCCGCCCTGGTGTTCCTGGTGCTGCTGGCCGGGCTGAACCGGCGCATGGCCCAGATCGAGCGTGCGGGAATCCAGGTCAACTCGCTGCTGATCAGCCGCGAGGAGAATACCGTCTATCTCAACAACATGGATTTCAAGCTGACGGCGGCGGCGATGGAGACGCTCTCGGTTCTGGCCGAGGCGCGGCTGGATGACGAGGTGCTCTCGGGCGTGGAGATCGAGGCGGTGATCTCGGGGCGCGACGCGGCGGATTGCGAAGAGGCCGCCGGAGCCACCCGAATCAAGCGGCTTCGCGACACGCTGGGCAACCAGATGGTGAGCGAGCTTCTGGTCAAGAACATCGCGCGGCGCGGCTACATGCTGGCGATCGAGAAGGACGTGATCCGGATGGTATGAGGGGCGTCTTGGTTGCCGCCCGGGGGCCGGTTTGAGCCGCAAACGGATGGAGCCGACGCGGGACGGGTTGCGGCGGGGTTGACTTCACCCGGCGTGGCCGCCCTTCTTTCGCGCAACAGACAGGAGGCCAGATGCAAACCCCATTCGACCAGGAACTCGAAGAGCGGCTGACCCGCTATGCCGCCATCGACAGCCAGAGCGACGAGGATTCGCCCACATCGCCGAGCACCGAGGTGCAGTTCGGCATGCTGCGCCTGCTGGAGGCCGAGTTGACGGGGATCGGCGCGCAGGATGTGACGCTCACCGGTTACGGCACCGTGCTGGCCACCATCCCCGGCACTGTGCCCGGCCCTACCGTCGGCCTGCTGGCGCATGTGGACACCGCGCCGCAGTTCAACGCCAGCGGCGTGAAACCGCGGGTGATCAGGGGCTATAACGGCGGCGATATCACCTATCCCGACGATCCCGCACTGGTGCTCTCGCCCGAAGCCTCGCCCTATCTTGCGGACAAGATCGGCGATGACATCATCACCGCCTCGGGGCTGACCCTGCTGGGCGCGGACGACAAGGCCGGGGTTGCGATCATCATGACCGCCGCGCGGCACCTGCTGGAAAATCGCCAGATCGAACACGGGCCGATCCGCATCGCCTTTACCCCTGACGAGGAGATCGGGCGCGGCGTGGACGAGCGGTTGCCCAAGGACCTGGGCGCCGATTTCGCCTATACTTTCGACGGCGGCAAGGTCGGGGAACTGGAGTACGAGACCTTTTCCGCCGATGCCGCCGAGGTGATGATCACCGGCGTCTCCATCCACCCCGGCTTTGCCAAGGGCAAGATGGTCAACGCGATCCATCTGGCGTCGAAGATCATCGAATGCCTGCCGCAGGCCACCATGACGCCGGAGGTGACCGCAGGGCTGGAAGGGTTCTGGCACGCCACCGAGATGACCGGCGGCTCGTCGGAAATGAAGATCAAGCTCATCCTGCGCGATTTCGAGATGGACGGGCTAGAGCAGAAGGGCGAGATGCTGCGCGCGGTCTGCGCGGCGGTGCAGGCGACCGAGCCGCGCGCCACCATCACCTGCGAGATCCGCCCGCAGTACCGCAACATGCGCTATTGGCTGGAACAGGACATGACGCCGGTGGAGCTGGCGCTGGACGCCTGCCGCGAGTTGGGGCTCGATCCCGTCTCGGTTCCGATCCGGGGCGGCACCGACGGCTCGCGCCTGACCGAGATGGGAGTGCCCTGCCCCAACCTCTTTACCGGCATGCAGAACATCCACGGCCCGCTGGAATGGATCTCGGTGCAGGACATGGGCGCGGCGACAAACCTGTGCCTGAGGCTGGTGGAACGGGCGGCGAAGGGCGGGTGAGCGGCCTCCGCTCGGCTCCTGAAACCCGGCTTCAACGCCCGTCCTCAGTGTCCGTCGTCAGCGCCCGTCGGCCGCGTCCATCAGCCGGCGGACCCATCGGCCCGCCGCCCAGGCGGCCGGCACGCCCAGCGGGACCGACAGCAGCAGCGCGGTCACCGGCGTTGGCGCGGTCAGGCCGATGGCCTGGCCCATCAGCCCGAGCATGAACAGGTTGATCGCCACCGCCGCCGCCGCGAAGGGGTAGAGCAGCAGCGCCAGTCGCCGCACCGGCCAGCGCCCGGACTGGCCGGGCGTCTCAGTGGCTGGTGCCTTCGGAAAAGGTGATCTTGTTCCAGACATTGTATTTCCCCGAGGGTTTGCGCATCGGCAGGCGTCGGACCTCGTCCAGCGTGGCGGCGTCATAGACGATGACGGCGCCGTCCTCCTCCCAGACCGACACCAGTGCGAAACGCCCGTCTCGGGTGAACTCCACATGCGCGACGGTGGCGCCGGGAACCGGGCGCAGGGTTTTCACGATTTCCAGGCTCTGCTTGTCGATCACATGGATCGCGTCCTTGTTCGGGCCGAAAAACACGTCGGCCCAGAAATACGGCGTGTTCTCGTGGCTGCGCAGGAAAAACCCCGGCCCCTCGGTCCGGATCGTGGCGATCCGCTCCCAGCTTTCGGTGTCGATCACCGAGAGTTTGCCCTCCTTCAAGTGCGGCGTCGCCATCACCCGGTGGCCGTCCCGCTCCCAACTGATGCCGGAGCCCAGGTGCGGCATCCCCTCAAGCGGCAGTTCGGCGATCTCGCGACCGACGTTCAGGTTGACCACCACCGCGCGCATACCGTCGCGCGCAGCACCGATCAGGTTGCGGTAATCGTCCGAGAAAAAGAAATCGTCCAGCGGTTCCGACACCTCGATCCGGTGCCGCGCGAACAACCCCTGCGAGGAAGGCAGCGCCTCGACCATATCCTTTTCGCGGCTGTGCACGAACCCTTCATAGACCGGGTCGGCCTCCGGGTCGGTCGCGACCTCCCAGATCTCCGGCGCGTCCTTGAGCGCGAGGATAAAGCTCTTGCGTTGCGGCGCCTGGTAGACCGCCGAGACACGGCTTGACTGCCCGGACCGGGCCACCACCGGCATCACCCGGACCACCGAAAGATCCTCGGTCGCGAGCAGGGTCAATGTCATCGGCAGGTAGTTGGCCACCGCCAGCCATTTGCCGTCATGGCTGATGGCGATGTTGCGGCTGTTCAGACCGGCGCGCAGGCGGCCGACCTCCTGCAGGGCCCAGAGATCGTATTTCTGCACCCAGCCGTCGCGCGACATGATGAAGACATAGCGCCCGTCGGGGGTGAACTTCGGCCCGCCGTGCACGGCAAAGGGGGTCGGGAACCGGTCAAGCACCTCGAAGGTGTCGCCGTCCAGAACGCTGACATGGTGATCGCCGGTTTCCACCACCAGCGTGATGTTCATCGGGTCGGCCTCCCAGGCCGGTGCCGCAACCGGCAGGTAATCGGGGTTCACCTTCCGGCTGGCCTCGATCTCGGTTCGGGTCCAGTCGGGAACCTCGGCTAGCGGGGTCTTCAGCCAGGCCGCCAATTCCTCCACCTCTGCGGCATCCAGCCTGTCCGCGAAACCGGCCATCTGGGTGGCCGGCCGCCCCTGCAGGATCGTCCGGGTCAGGTTCGGCCCGCGCATCCGCCCCAACGTCTGCGGAATCAGCGCCGGCCCGGTGCCGCCCAGCCGGTCGCCCCCGTGGCAGGCGGCGCAATGCGCGGCGTAGCTCTGTGCCGGGTCGGATTGAACCGGCCCGGCCAGCGCCAGCAGCGCCACCGCCGCAAATCGGGCCAGGCGTCCTGTCTTCTTCTCGTTCCAAATACTCCCGCCGGAGGCATCCGCCCTCGGGGCCGGGTGCAGGGGGTCAGAAAAACCGGTGTTGCGGATCATGGCGCTTGCCTCGGAACGGGGTGGTTTGCAGGCGATCGGCGGCATCCACGCCGATCTCCTCGTTGGTCAGGTAGCAGGCCGGATCCTCGGCCCAGGGATCGCCGGTCAGTTGCAGCGCGCGGATGCGGGTGTTGCCGCCGCAGACATCGCGCAGCGCACAGGCGCCGCAGCGCCCCTTGAGCGGCCGGGGCCGGGTGCGCAGGGTGGCCAGCATCGGGTCATCGCCGGTCCAGAGCCGGGAAAACGGAGTCTGTTTCACATTGCCGACGGTGTAATCCGACCAGTAGGTGTCCGGATGCACCTTGCCGAGGAAATCGATATTGGCCACGCCCAGCCCCGAGGAGTTGCCGCCCCAGGCCGCCAGATGCGCGCGCAGGTTGGCAACCCGGTCGGCATCGAAATGGCGCGCCGCCCAGTGCAGCAGATAACCGGCGTCCGCGTCGTTATTGCCGGTGACGATGTCCAGCGGCGCCCCCCCCGATGCGGCCTGCCAGGCGCGGTCGATCAGCAGGTCGAGCGCGTGGCGGCTGCGGGCGTGCGCGGCATCCTCGCCACGGTTCTTGTCGCCGCGCCCGGCATAGACCAGATGCGACAGGTAAAACTTGTCCACGCCCTCGTCGTCGCAGAGCTTCAACAGGTCGGGCAGGTGATGCTGGGTGCCCTCGGTCAGGCAGAACCGCAGCCCGACCCGAACCCCGCGTTTCTTCAGTGCTCGCACCCCGCGCAGGGCGGCGTCAAAGGCGCCATCGACGCCGCGGAACCAGTCGTTGGTGGCACCGATGCCGTCGATCGAGATGCCGACATAGTCGAACCCGATGTCGGCGACGCGGTCGGCGGTGTCGCCGTGGATTTTCGTCCCATTGGTGGAGAGCGCCAGCACCCGCACCAGATCGCGGGCGCGGGTGGCGATGTCGAACAGGTCGCGCCGGTCCAGCGGCTCTCCGCCCGAAAGGATCAGCGCGGGCACGCGGAACCGCCCGAGATCCTCGAGCGTCTGCATCGCCTGTTGCGGGGAAAGCTCGCCGGGGAAATCCACATCGGCCGAGACGGTATAGCAATGGCGGCATTTCAGGTTGCAGCGGCGCGTCAGGTTCCAGATCACCACCGGTTTGACCGGCCCGCTGCCGCGTCGCTTGCGCGGCGGCGTGGGCGCAACCAGCTGGTGCATGTACTCGGTCAGGCGGAACATGCGGCTACCCCCGCTTGCGGAGCCGCAGCCCCGTCTTTTTCAGGATCCGGGTGGAATAAAGGATATCATCGCCGCGCCGTGCCTCGCCCAGCAGATCGCGGATCTGCGCGCGCTTGGCCTCGACCTCCTCTCGGGTCTCGCCGTGCACCATGGCGAAAAGGTTGAAGGGCCAGTCCGGCAGCGCGCGCGGGCGTTCATAGCAGTGCGTGACAAAGGGCAGCGCGCCGATCTGCGCGCCAAGTTCGGCGATGCGATCATCGCCCACGTCCCACACTGTCATGCCATTGGCGGTCATGCCCAGCTGAAAGTGATTGGGCGCGGCGGCGATGCGGCGGATCACGCCTGTGGATTTCATCGCCGCCAGCCGGTCGGTCACCACGGCCTCGGTCAGGCCGAGCCGGTCGGCGACCTCGGCATAGGGCGCCGGCACCAGCGGCAGCCCGCCCTGCAGCGCCTCGATGAGGACGCGGTCTGTGCTGTCGATGCTCATGCAGCCACCCGAAACCCGATGTAGAATTCCTGCAGTTTGGGAAACCGCAGCACCTTGAGCCCGGTTTCCCGCTCGATGGCATCGGCTGTCTGCGCGATCCCCTCGGGCGTCTCGGTCGCCAGAACAAACCACATGTTCAGCCGGTGCGCGCGTTCATAGTTGTGCGCGACCTCCGGTCTTGCATTGACCTTGGTCAGGACCGCGTCGAAATCTGCGGCTGGCACCGCCATCGCGCAAAGGCAGAACGCCCCGCCCATCGCGGCGGCGTCGAAGAACGGGCCGAACCGGGTGATGTAACCTTCGTCGCGCAGCCAGGTCACACGGTCCAGCAGCGCCGGCTCGGTGAGCTCCAACCGCGCGGCCAGCGCCGCAAAGGGGCGGTGGGTCAGCGGCAGATCCTCCTGCAACAGGTTCAGAAGTGCGCGGTCGGTCTTGTCCGGTCGGATCATGCGGAATGCCCCCTCTTGGCCGATATCATCGCCCCGGTCTGTTTGTAGCAATGGGTCGAGAACAGCACCTTGTGCGTCGCGCCGGCCAGCTCGGACAGGGTGGCAGCGCCCCGCAGGATTTCCAGCGCTTCGGGGCGGCTGCGGGCGTGGATCATCGAAAACAACCGATAGGGCCAGACCCCCGGCACGATCTGCCGCTCATAGCACAGCGTCACGCCGGGATGCGCGGCCAGCGCCGGGCCGGCACGGTCGATGCGATCCGCCGCGATGTCCCAGACCACCATCGCGTTGGCCCGCCAGCCCAGCGCCCGGTGCCGCACGATCACCCCCAGCCGGGTGATGAGGCCGGCCGCCAGCAGGGCGCCGATACGGGTCAAAATCTCCGCCTCGGGGCGATCCAGCCGCTCGGCCAGCGCGGCATAGGGGCGCGCGGTCAGGGTCAGACCCCGGGTCAGCGCCTGCAGGATGTCGCGGTCACCGGGGCGCAGGGCGGCACGGTCGGCCGGGCGCGCCGGGGGCACCGGCATCCGTACACCTCCGCCCATGCGAAACCCCAGGTCGACGTTGAAGGCCCGCACCATCGGCAGATCCAGCACCCGCAGCCCGGCGCGCGCCTCGATCCGTTCCAGCGCGGCGTCGATATAGGCGCGGTCCGGGCCGGTGAGGACGAACCACAGGTTCCACATATCCTCGCGCAGGTAGGAATGGTTGACCCCCGGTTCGGTGCCGATGATGGCGGCGACCTCGTCGATGCGCGGATGCGGCGCGGCGATGGCGGCCAGCGTGCTGGCCGACACCGTGTTGGGCGCGCAGGTGGCGCCGACCCGGGTGATCCGGCCGTTCTGGCGCATCTTTTCGAGCCGCCCAAGCACCTCACCCTCGGTCAGCCCAAGGGCCTGCGCGAGCGCAACAAAGGGCGCCGGTTCGACCGGAAAATCGCGCTGCCAGTTGTCCAGCAGGTCGCGGTCGATGGGGTCTGCGACGATCTGCATCGGTTACAACCCGGTTCGGTGCGCGCGCGCGGTGAAGAAAATGCCGGAGGGGCTGTCGGCGTCGATCTCGCCGATCTTTTCAAAACTCCGGGTGTCATAGATCATGACCTTTCCGGCATCGCGGACACTGATCCAGACCTGGTGCCCGCGCGGGGTAAACTCCATGTGCAGCACCGCCGGTCCGGGTTTGAACTGGTGGATCACCTGCTTGGTCACGGTGTCTATCACCTGCACCGTGTCGTTCAGCGGGTGCGCGAAATTCACCCAGACCTGTCGCCCGTCGGGGCGGGCCATGGCAAAGACCGGTTGGCCGTGGGTATCGGTGCGGCCGGATTCCGTAAGCGTGGCGGCGTCGATCCAAAGCACCTGATGGTGCCCGACAGCGGGCAGGACAAAGTCGCGCCCGGTCAGCGCCCACCCCTCAAGATGCGGCATCTTGTAGACCGGCAGTTGCCGCTCACCGCGCCCGTAGCCGGGCAGCACCCGGATTGGGGTGGGGGTGTCGTCCCACAGATCCAGCGCGGTCAGCCCGTCCTCACCGAACAGCCCGGCGATATAGGTGCGGCCGTTGGCGGTGATCAGCGCGTCATAGGGGTTTTTGCCGATGCCGGGGATCTTGGTGATCTGCGGCACTTCGCCCGAGAGATCGGCGATCCAGGTCTCGCCCGCGTCCCACAGGGAAAAGACAAAGCGGCGGCCCGGCGCATCGACCAGACCGATGGTCTTGGACCCGGTCGGAATGTCGGCGACCATCTCCAGCGTATCGGCGTCAAAGATATGCACCCCGCCGGGCTCATAGTTCGACACCGCGACAAGTTTGCCATCGTCGGAAATCGCACCGCCGATGGAATTGCCCGCCTGCATCACCCGGGCGGCGATCTGCCGCGTGACGATGTCCACCTTGGTCAGCCCGCCGTCGCGGCCGAAAACATAGGCGAACCGTTCGTCCGGCGAATAGACCAGCGAGGCATGGCTGAGATCGCCCAGCCCCCCGATCCGGGCCAGCGCGGCGCGGTCGGACTGATCGACCAGCAGAACCGAGCCGGTCGCGCGCTCGATGACAAGGCCAAGGTCGCCGGTGGCGACGGTCTGCGCGGCGGTTTCGGCCATCGGGGCGGCGGGCGCGGCCAGGAGCAGGGCCAGCGCCGCGGCGAAAACCCGGGTCATTTCGGAGCCTCCTTCAGCAGGTAGTCGGCGATCCAGGCAGCCTCTTGCTCAGTCAGGAGCGGGCGCCAGGGCGGCATCGCGGTTTCCGGGATACCGTCGAGGATCACCGTGCGGAGCGTTTCGGGGTCGTAATGGGCCAGGGCCGGGGCGCGCAGGTCGGGACCCAGCCCGCCCTTGAGCGTGAGCCCGTGGCAAGAGCCGCAATCCTGGTGCACCAGCCGTTTCAGTGGCGCCGGATCCGGCGCGTCGGCGGCGCGGGCTGTGTCGGGGAGCAGGAGCAGGCCCAAACCCAGACACGCCAGCCCGAGGATCGGCGCAACCTTATGCCCGCGCGGATCACCCACGGGCGCTGACCTGAGTTATCGCCTCGTCCGGCACCACCTGGCCGCGATAGAGCGAGACGACCTTGCCGATGATGAACAGCGTCGGCGCCGCCAGCCCGCTGTCGCGGCTGTCCGTTCCGATCCGCCCCAGCGAGGACAGCAGCCGGGTTTCCTCCGCCGTGGTGGCGCGCGAGACCGCCAGCACCGGGGTGCTGCCGGGCAGCCCCTCGGTCATCAGGCCGACCGCGATCTGGCCGATGCTGGCGACGCCCATGTAGATCACCAGCGTGGTGTCGGGATTGGCCAGCCGTTTCCAGTCGAGATCCAGCACCTGGTCCGCGGCGCGGTGGCCGGTAACATATTGCACGCCGGTCGCCAGGCCGCGATGGGTCAGCGGCACGCCGGCGACGCTGGCCGCGCCCTGCGCGGCGGTGATCCCGGGAACATGCTCCACCGCGATGCCGTGCTCGGCCAGGTGGGCCGCCTCCTCGGCGCCACGGCCGAAGATCAGCGGATCGCCCCCCTTCAGCCGCGCCACGATGTGCCCGGCGCCGGCCTCTTGCGCGAGGATGTCGTTGATCCGCTCCTGCGGGACCGGGTGATTATGCGGCGATTTGCCGACCGGGATCATCCGGGCCTCCGGCGGCGCCAGTGCGAGGATTTCGCGCGACACCAGCCGGTCGTAGACCACCGTGTCGGCGGTTTGCAGCAGGCGCAGCGCGCGCAGGGTCATCAGCTCCGGGTCGCCCGGCCCGGCGCCGATCAGAAAGACTTTTCCCGGCTGTGTCATGGCAATGTCCTTCAGGGGCGTTTGGGAAAGGCGCGGGCCGGATCGCGTCCGGCCCGCGCCGATTTTTGCCTGCGGATCAGTAGGTATCCGTCCGGGTGTTGTAGACGTTGAACTTGCCGGTCGGGGTGATCAGCCTCGGGTCCTTGATCACCGCCTTGAGCGTCAGCGTCTTGTCATCGACCACCACGATGGCGCTTTGCAGGTCCTTGGCGTTCCAGACCGAGAACCAGATCTCGTTGCCGGCCCGGTTGAACTCGCCCTGCACCACGCGCGGCTGGCCTTCGGAGATATCGGCCCATTCGACGATCGGCAGGGTGGCAAACTCCGGTTCCTCCTGGTCCAGGTCCGCGATCCTGAACACCGCGACCGAGCCGGAAATCTCGGCATCCGGGTTCAGCGTCGCATCGACATAGAGATGTTCCGAACTCGGGTGCGATTTCACGAAGAGCGATCCGCCGCCCAGCGCGTAAAGCTGTTGAACCATCTTCCAGGCCTGGTCGGGATGCCCCTCGGGGTCGGTGCCGATCAGCGCCACGGTGTCGTCGCCCAGGTGCGAGGTCGCCCAGACCGGCCCGTAGGTCGGGTGCATCAGGTTGGCACCGCGCCCCGGGTGCGGGGTCTGTCCGTCGGTATCCACGATGGCCGTGAGCGTGCCGGTCTTGGTGTCGATCACCGCCACCCTGTTGCGCGCGTTGGCGGCGGTCAGGAAATACCGCTTGGAGCTGTCCAGCCCGCCGTCATGCAGAAATCGCTCGGCCTCGACCTCGGTCACCTTCAGGTTCTTGATGTCCGAGTAATCGACCATCAGGATCTTGCCGGTTTCCTTCACGTTGACCAGGAACTCGGGGCGGAAGTGCGACGCCAGGATCGCCGCAACGCGCGGCTCGGGGTGATATTCCTGATCGTCATAGATCATGCCGCGGGTCGACTTGATCTTGAGCGGTTCCAGCGTGTCGCCATCCATGATCACGTATTGCGGCGGCCAGTAGGCGCCGGCAATGGCGTATTTGTCCTCCCACCCGTGCATTTTCGAGGTCTCGATCGAGCGCGCTTCGGAGCCGATCTTGATCTGGGCGACGGTGGCCGGGGTTTCCATCCACAAATCGATCATGTTGATCAGCGCATCGCGCCCGATCACGAACAGGTAGCGCCCCGAGGCAGAGATCCGGCTGATATGCACCGCGTAGCCGGTCTTGATCACCGAGTGGATCTGGTAGGTCGCGCCGTCGATCAGCGCCACCTCGCCGCTGTCGCGCAGGGTGACCGAGAACAGGTTGTCGATGTCGATATCGTTCATCTTCTCGGTCGGGCGCTGGTCCGGCGGAACGATCAGCTTCCAGCTTTCGCGCATCTGGGCCATGCCGAATTCCGGCGGCGCGGCCGGCTCCAGCAGGATGTAGCGCGCCATCATGTCGACCTCTTCCTCGGTCAGGTCGCCCGAGGTGCCCCAGTTGGGCATGCCGGCGGGCGAGCCGTAGGTGATGAAGTCGCGCAGGTATTCAAACCCATTCTCGCGGGTGATGTCGGTGGTCAGCGGTTTGCCCGTGGCCCCCTTGCGCAGCACGCCGTGGCAGCCGGCACAGCGTTCGAAATAGATCTTGTTGGCGATGTTGTATTCGTCCTCGGTCATCACCGGATCGCCCTCCCTGCGACCGGGGATCTCCACCCGCAACTCTCCCAGCGTGGTCATGCTGGGCTCATAGGCGGCGGCCGGGGTATCGGCGTGCGTCTTGGGCTTGTCCTGCGCGGCGAGCGGCGCGGCCAGCCCCATGGCAAAGGCCGCACTTGTCAAAAACAGGCGCGCGCGAATGGGGGTTCTTGGTCTCATAACGGTATCTCCGTTGTGCTGGTGAGGCTGGCCGGAGGTTGCGGGAACGCAAAGTGCTTCGCCTTGATTTATGTTAAGGTGGCGATTCAAAACGCGGCGTAGCCAAGACCGCATGGATCGATTCCTCGGACATGCGCGCGCCGCGCTGGCAGGTCTTCTGTTCCTGCTGCTGGGCGGAATGGGGGCCGCGCAGACCCGGCCCTCGTTCGAGGCCAGCGTACCGGCGGCGGAACCCGACTCCGCGATTGCCGCCGCCCTGCTCGGTGTCGATGGAACCGTCACGGTTTGGCCAGAGGGCCCGGATCGACCCGGCTGGCGCGTGACCGGCCCCGAGGGCCGGATCCTGGGATATATCGGGTCCAGCTGGGCGATTACGCATTCGGTCGGCTACTCGGGCCGCCCGATCGACATGCTGGTCGCGATCGACACGAAGGCGCATATCACCGGCGCCCGGCTGATGCGGCATAGCGAGCCTGTTCTCACCCTGGGCCTCTCCGAGGCCGACATCGCCGGTTTCGTCGCAGGGTTTTCCGGGATCGACCTGACCCGCCCGCTGGAAACCGCCGCCCGCGTCGAGGCGGACCAGCCCGACATCATTTCGCGCGCCACCGTGTCAACCGGGGTGATTCGCGATTCGATCCTGAGGGTGGGGCGCACGCTGGCGCTGGCGCAGGGTCTCATGGGCGGCGACCGAATCGACCGGCTAGGCTTTGCGCCGCATGGCTGGGCAGAGCTTTCCGCGATGGGCGCCATTGCCGCGACCCGGATCGACCGGACCCGGGCGGCCGAAGCGTTGGCGGGCGCGAAACACCCCCCGGAGCCCGGCGCGGGGGATTTCATCGATCTGCATGTGGCGCTGCTCGATCCGCCGGAAATCGGCCAGAACATCCTTGGCCAACAGGGGTACACCCGCGCGGTCGGGGCGCTTCCGGCGGGCAAGGTGGCGTTGTTCGTCGCCTCGCGCGGGGTGCAGTCCCATCGCGGCCTGAACTGGCGCCGCAGCGGCGTGTTCGACCGGATCGCGGTGCTGCAGGGCGGTCGGCGCCATGCCCTGCGCGCCGAGGGGTACACCCGGATCGACCGGCTGGCGGCGCAAGACGCGCCGGAGTTCAAGGAGCGCAGCCTGTTCCAGCTGGGCGGCGACGGGTTCGATCCCGCAGCACCCTTCCGTGTCGAGGTCACCGCCAGCCGCCCGGCGGAGGACGGCGGCGTGGTGTCGATGATGATCGGCGTCGATTACCGCCTGCCGGAGCACTTCCTGACCCCGCCGCCGCCGGAGCCCGAACCATTGTGGCGCGAGATCTGGCAGCGCAAATGGCCGGTGGTAATCGGCGTGCTGGCGATGCTGGTGGTATTGACCACCGCGTTGTTCGCGCAAGAGGCGCTGGTGCGGCGCAAGCGGGCCTGGCTGCGGTTCAGGCTGGGCTTTCTGACGGTCACGCTGTTCTGGCTGGGCTGGGGCGTGGGCGGGCAATTGTCGGTGGTGCAGGTGGTCGCCTTTCTGCAATCTCTGCTGAACGGGTTCCGCTGGGAGACCTTTCTGACCGAGCCGGTGATCTTCGTACTGTGGTGCTTCGTGGCGCTGGGGCTGCTGTTCTGGGGCCGCGGGGTCTATTGCGGCTGGCTCTGCCCGTTCGGCGCGTTGCAGGAATTGCTGAACGCGGCGGCCCGGCGGCTGGGAGTAAAACAGATCGCGGTGCCTAACGCGCTGCACGAACGGCTGTGGGTGATCAAATACACGCTGTTCATCACCATTCTGGCGCTGTCCTTCTACTCGATGAAGGACGCGCTGATCCTGGCCGAGGCGGAGCCGTTCAAGACCGCGATCTCGTTCCGGATGATCCGGGCCTGGCCCTTCGTCGTCTTTGTGCTGGCGCTCTTGGCGGCGGGGCTGTTCATCGAGCGGTTCTATTGCCGCTACCTCTGTCCGCTGGGCGCGGCGCTGGCGATCCCGGCCAAGCTGAAGATCTTCGACTGGCTGCACCGGCGCCCGCAATGCGGCCGCGAGTGCCGGCTGTGTGAACAGAAATGCACCGTCGGCGCGATCGACCCCCTTGGCCGAATCAACCCGAACGAATGCGTGTTGTGCCTGCGCTGCCAGGTGGTCCTGCACGACCCCGAAACCTGCCCGGTGCTGAAACGCCGGGCCCGTGGTGCATGAACGCGGCGCGAAACCGACCCCGGCTTGACTTTCGTTAAGGCTGTGCCGCCCGTCCGGGCCCAGTTTGCCGCCATTATCAACCTGGCGCAAAGGAGAGCCCAATGCGCGATGTCATGACAAAGAGCATGGCCCGCAACATTTTCTATGGCGGGTCGCTGTTCTTCATCATCATCTTTCTGGGCCTGTCGGTCCATTCACACCGTTATATCGTCACCACCTCAACCGACGCGGCCACGCTGACCGACAGCGTCGCGGCGGGCAAGCACATCTGGGAGGACAAGGGCTGCATCAACTGTCACACGATTCTGGGCGAGGGCGCCTATTTCGCCCCCGAACTGGCCAACGTAATGACCCGCTGGGGCGTCGAGGACGACCCCGAGGGCGCCTTTGACATCCTCAAGGGCTGGATGGAGTCCCAGCCCACCGGCATCGAGGGGCGCCGCCAGATGCCGCAGTTCAACCTGAACGACGAGGAAATTCGCAACATGGCCGACTTCCTGCTGTGGGTCGATTCGATCGACGCGCAGGACTGGCCGCCCAACGACGCGGGCTGAGGAGGCTGAAATCATGAAATACCAAACACAGAAAATCGCGCTGGCCTATTTCGGCGTGGCCATGGCGCTGTTCGCAACGCAGGTGAGCTTCGGGCTGCTGGCCGGCTGGATCTATGTCGCGCCCAATACCCTGTCGGAACTGCTGCCGTTCAACATCGTGCGGATGATTCATACCAACGCGCTGATCGTCTGGCTGCTGCTGGGGTTCTTCGGCGCCGCCTATTTCCTGATCCCGGAAGAGGCCGAACGCGAGATCCACAGCTCGAAACTGGCCTATCTGCAACTGGCGATCCTGGTGATCGGAACGCTGGGCGCGGTGCTGACCTATATGTTCAACCTGTTCGAGGGCAACTGGCTGCTCGGCAAGGAGGGGCGCGAGTTCATCGAACAGCCCAAATGGGTCAAGGTGGGCATCGTCGTGGCGGCGCTGATGTTCCTTTACAACGTCACCATGACGGTGCTGAAGGGCAAGAAGACCGCGATCACCGGCATCCTGCTGCTGGGGCTCTGGGGGCTGGCGCTGCTGTTCCTCTTCGCCTTCTACAACCCGTCGAACCTGGCGCTGGACAAGCAATACTGGTGGTACATCGTGCACCTCTGGGTCGAAGGCGTGTGGGAGTTGATCATGGCCTCGATCCTGGCCTTCCTGATGCTGAAGCTGACCGGGGTCGACCGCGAGGTGGTCGAGAAATGGCTCTATGTCATCGTCGCCGCGGCGCTGTTCTCGGGCATCCTGGGCACCGGGCACCATTACTTCTGGATCGGCACACCGGGCTATTGGCAGTGGATCGGGTCGATCTTCAGTTCGTTCGAGGTGGTTCCGTTCTTTGCGATGATGTCCTTTGCCTTCGTCATGGTCTGGAAGGGCCGCCGCGACCATCCCAACAAGGCGGCGCTGCTTTGGTCGCTGGGCTGTGCCACGCTGGCCTTTTTCGGGGCCGGTGTCTGGGGCTTCATGCACACGCTGCACGGGGTGAATTATTACACCCACGGCACCCAGATCACCGCCGCGCACGGTCACCTGGCGTTCTACGGGGCCTATGTCTGCCTCAACCTGGCGATCTTCACCTATGCGATGCCGATCCTTCGCGGGCGAGATCCCTATAACCAGGTGCTGAACATGGGCAGCTTCTGGCTGATGTCGGGCGGCATGGTCTTCATGACCTTCACGCTGACCTTTGCCGGCACCATCCAGACCCACATGCAAAGGGTCATCGGCGACTACTACATGGACGTGCAGGACCAGCTGGCGATCTTCTACTGGATGCGCTTCGGCGCCGGTGTGGCGGTTGTCGTCGGGGCGCTGCTGCTGCTCTACGCGCTCTGGGTGCCGCGCCGCGAGGTGATCGAACCCGGGCCCGCCCGGGCGCCGGCGGAGTGAGGCCGATGGACGGATCCTTGACCCTTGGAACGGGGGCGGCTAACGCCCCCTTCTACCTGGCGCAGGCGGATGAATGCGAAGTCTTCACCGCCGCCCATGACAACGGCCTGCCGGTCCTGCTCAAGGGGCCGACCGGCTGCGGCAAGACCCGGTTCGTCGCCCATATGGCGGCGAAACTGGGTCGACCGCTCTATACCGTGGCCTGTCACGATGACCTGGCCGCCGCCGACCTGATCGGGCGCTACCTGTTGAAGGGCGGGGAAACCGTCTGGGTCGACGGGCCGCTGACCCGCGCGGTGCGCGAGGGCGCGATCTGTTACCTCGACGAGGTGGTCGAGGCGCGCAAGGATGTCACCGTGGTGCTGCACCCGCTGACCGACGATCGCCGTATCCTGCCGATCGACCGCACCGGAGAGGAGTTGCAGGCCGCGCCCGGCTTCATGCTGGTGGCCTCCTACAACCCGGGCTACCAGAACATCCTGAAAACGCTGAAACCCTCGACCCGGCAGCGGTTCCTGTCACTCGAATTCGACTTTCCCCCGCCGGAGCTGGAGGAGCAGGTGGTCGCCAGCGAAAGCGGCCTTGCGCGTGATCGGGTGAAGCCGCTGGTGCGGCTGGCGGGCAAACTGCGCGGGCTCAAGGGACAGGACCTGGAAGAGGGGGTCTCGACCCGCCTCGTGGTCTATGCCGCGACCCTGATCGCCCAGGGCATGGGGCCGGATCGCGCCATTCGCGCGGCGATGATCGAACCCCTGACCGATGACGAGGATGTAAAACGCGGCCTCTTCGATCTTGTCACCGCTGTTTTCGGGTGAGGCCCGCGATGGCACGGATCGATTTTGAGCCATGGGAGCCCGAGGAAACCGTCGGGAAACTGTGGCACAGCTTTGCCAGCCGTCTGGATGCGCCGCAGGCGCATGATGAGGCCGCTGTCGATCTTTCCGAGGTCGGCGGACGGCTGGCCGTTCTGTTCCGGGGGCTGGGCGGCAACCCGAGCGTGGAGTTGCGCCCGGTCTCCGACGAAATCTCGCGCCACCGGCTGGGCTGGCGGCGGCGGCTGGGCACCGAGGCCGAGGCCCTGCCGCGCGCCAGTTTCGACGGCGAGGTGCTGCGTCTGCCGGACCGGCTGGCGGTGCTGCCCACGCGGGCGGCAAACGGCGCGCTTTACGTCTGGTTGGCGGCCTGCGCCGCCCATGCGCCGGGCCGGATCGAGGCGGAGGACCCGCTGCACGCCGACCTGCGCGCACTGGCCGCCGCGCGGCACATGGTGGCAGCAACGCTCAAGAACGCGCCGGGGCTGACGGACCTGTATCAGGCGCTGTGCGGAGGTGTCCTGCATCACCGGGCTGCCCCTGACCTGCCGTCGAGTGAGACGGCGGTGGAACAGATCATTCGGCACATGCTGGGGGACGATCTGTCGGCCGACGCCACGCCGATGTGGCAGGGGATGACCGCCGGGGCGCTGGACGCGGTGAGCGCACCGCGCGGCTACCGGCCGTTCCGGCCGGTGCCGCTCTGGCCCGATCTGCGACCTGTGCAGTTTTCCGAAGCGCAGGAGGCCGAAAGCCGCGACACCGACGGCCCGCCCGAGGAGAGCGGCGAGAAAACCCACCGCGCCCGGCGGCGCAAGTCCGATCAGGCCGAACGCAACGACAGCCTCATCCTGCACAAGTTCGAGGCGATCCTCAGCTGGGCCGAGTTCCTCAACCTTAACCGCCGGGTCGATGACGACGATCCCGACAGCGCCCGCAAGGCCGCCGACGACCAGGACGAGATCGGGCTTGGCCAGATCTCCAAGGCGCCGGCGACGCGGCTGAAACTGCACCTGGACCTGGCGCCCGAGGACGTCGACCGCGAACGGCTGTCGGGCAAGGTGATGTATCCCGAATGGGATTGCCGCACCGGGCGTTACCTGCCTGATCACTGCTGCGTGCTGACCTCCATCGCCGAGGCGGGCGAGGCGAATGCCGCCTATGCCCATGACGCCGCCGCCGCCCGCCGCATCCGCGCCGTCAAGCGCCAGTTCGAGGCGCTGCGCCCCGGTCGGGTGACCACGCGCGGGCATCTGGACGGCGACGGGTTGGACATGGACGCGGCGGTGCGCGCGCAGGTGGACCGCTGCGCCAACAGCGAGGGCAGCGACCGGATCTGGCTACAGTCGCGCCCCGAGGCGCGCGATCTGGCGGTGTCGATCCTGCTGGATGTCAGCCGTTCGACCGAAAGCGCGGTGTCAGGCCGCGCGGTCATCGACATCGAGCGCGAGGCACTGGACGCGCTGGCCTGGGGGCTGGAGGCCTGCGGCGACAGTTTCGCGATCCACGCATTCTCGTCGTTGAAGCGCGACCGGGTCTATGTGCAGCGCTGCAAGGGGTTCGATGAGCCGATGGGAGAGCAGGTCGAACAGCGCATCGGCGCGCTGCGCCCCGGCTTCTACACCCGTCTCGGTGCGGCGATCCGCCATGTCTCGGCCGATCTGGCGGTGCAGGCGCGCAAGCGCCGGCTGCTTTTGGTGATCACCGACGGCAAGCCCAATGACCTGGATCATTACGAAGGGCGCCACGGCATCGAGGACACCGCGATGGCGGTGCGCGAGGCGCGCCGCGCCGGTCAGGCGGTTTACGGCGTGACGGTAGATCGCGCCGGAAAATCGTGGTTTGCGCGGATGTTCGGACAGGGCGGCTTTGCCATCGTGCCCGATCCCGACAAGCTGACCCATGCGCTGCCGCAGATCTATCGCCAGCTGGTGATCGGATGACCCAGAACGTTGAAACCCCCTCGATTCTGGACGAATTGCCGGGCGAGTTGATGATCTGGGTGTTGATCGTCAGCGAGTTGCTGGTGTTCGGCGCCGGGCTGGCCGTGTTCCTTGCGGTGCGGCTGACCGACCCGCTGGGCTTTGCCGAGGCGCAGGACCATCTGCACCGCACCGGCGCGGCGCTGAACACCGTGGTTCTTGTGACCAGCGGCTTTCTGGCCGCGCGGGCCTTGCGGTTGCGCGAAGCTTCCCGGCGCGGTGCTGCGCGATTGGCGCTGGTCGCGGCGGCGGCGCTCGGGGCGGTGTTCCTGGTGATCAAGGGCGCGGAATATGCCGACAAGGCGGCACAGGGGATCGCCTGGGATACTCACGCGTTCTTTACCTTCTACTACCTGCTCACCGGATTTCACGCCGCCCATGTCGCCGCCGGCGTCGTGATCTTGTTGCTGGTGGCTTGGCGGGACGAACCCGCCAATATCGAGACCGGCGCCGCCTTCTGGCACATGGTCGATCTGGTCTGGGTGCTGCTGTTCCCGGTCGTCTATTTGCTTGGGTAGGGCGATGCGATGGAGGATTTGAAACCGGCAAGACAAACGGCGACGCGGCCCGGATTGCGCCCCGATGCGCTCACGCGGGCCTGGATCGCGCTTGTCGCGCTCAGCGGCGCATCGGCTTTGGTCGCCGCGCTGGCCGGGGTGCAGATCGACCGCCGGCTGGCCGGCGCGGTGGTTCTGGCGCTGGCGCTGGTCAAATCGCGGCTGATCCTGTCGCGATACCTCGGGCTGTGGCGGGCACCGTCCTGGCGGCGTGGTTTCAACCTGACGCTCACGCTGTTCGGCCTGTTGCTGCTGGCGCTTTACCTGGTCCCCGGGGTCACGTCCTGAAGGCGGCGGCCAATGTTTCCGGCAAGTCGAACTCGCGCAGCACCCGCGCACGGGCCTCGGGCGACATCTTGCGCGCGGTCTTTTCGACGATGTCCTCCACCTTCTCCGGGGAATGCTTGGCGGCAAAGGGGGCGAAATACCATTTCAGGAAGGTGAAACAGATCACGTCCTCCAGCGCCTGCACAGTGTCGTCGCGCTTGATCCCCTGCTTGCGCAGCATCCGGCCGACCTGTTCCACCGCCTCGGCATCATAGCCGGCCTTTGCCATGATCTGACCCACGCGGGTCGCGTGGTGCTCGGCCAGGTCCCGGCGCCAGGCCAGGTATCCGGCCCGGCCCTCGGGGTAGTCGGCGCGCCTGAGCACCCAACGCTCGATATGCTGGCCGCGCGCGGCGATCTTCAGCACCTCCGGCGCATCGGGGAACAGGCGGTCACATTCCGCGCTCATGCGCTGACCGTACAAAAGCGCCTCTGGACTCCCCGATTCACGGCGCGGATCGGCGGCGTTGGCGGTGTCGATGGCGGCAAGCGCCTGGTCAAGATGTCCGGTCATCTGCTCGTTTTTCCTCGTGCTCAGCCGCTGTTTTCCACCAGATCCCGGAGATGTTCGACATTTTCGATCCGGGCCTGGTTCCTTTCGACGGTCACCCCGGACTGCCGGAGCCGGGCAAAGGCGCGCGACAGGCTTTCGGGTTTCATCCCCAGCCGCCCGGCGATCAGCACCTTGTCATAGGGCATCTTCACCATGCAACTGCCACCATCGCCATCGCAGAGATCCAGCAGAAACTCGGCCACCCGCTGCGCCCCTGTCTGCGCCTTGAGCTGCTCCAGCTGGGCCACCAGCGAATGCAGGTGGGTGAAGGTCGAGGACAGGATCGAAAGCCCAACCTCGGCGTCGCGCTTGATCAGGTCGATCAGGACGCTGGACGGAAGGCACAGAACCTCGGCCGAGGTCGCCGCCTCGCCCGAGACCGGATAAGGCAGGTGACGCAGCGCGATCGCCTCGCCGAAACTTTCGCCACGGGTGAAGACCCCGACCACCGCCTCGTTGCCGTTCGGGGTGACGCGATAAAGCTTGACCCACCCCTCTAGCACAATGTGGATCGCGTCGGCGGCCTCATCCTGCAGGAAAAGCGTCTCGCCCCGTTCGTAGTGGCGGTGGATCGCCCGGGACAACAGCGGTTCGACGTGCTGATCGGGCAGGGAGCGCAGCAGCACGGACTTGCGCGCGATCACCCTGTGGTGTTCCTGGATCAAGACCTGTCCTTTTTCGTTGCTGTCCTGCACGGGCAGGGTCTGCCGCCGGTTCCCGCGCCTGTGCTAGCAAAAAGCGAGCCGATCGTCCACGGCGACGGGCGGGGATCGAGGTGAGCCGACCGGTCTGCATGGGTCGTGGTCCAGACCAATGCACCCAGAGGAGCCCGTCACCTTGCCCGGATCGACTGACGGATGCGGAGACATCGCAAGCGGCAAAGGAATGGTCCGCCTTTGAACCGCTGTGGAGAGGCCGTTTCGTCCGGGCAGATCCGTCGTCGCGAAGCCGGTTCCAAATCGCTTGCTTATGTCCGGGCACGGGGCTGTCGGGTGTGTGGGATCGCGGTTTCGCACCATCTGAGCCGATTTCAACAGATTTGCTCAACTTCCTGTTAATATTGCGAAATTACGATATTTGAAGAACGGGTCGCGGTTCCTTCCGAGTGAAATCCCTCAGGCTGGGTTTTCTGGATAAATGAATGGGTTTGCTTGACATGAATCAAGTCGATCCGCACCACTGGGGCATACACCCGACGCAGAACAAGAGTATGGAAGTGACCATGTTTCTCCGGATCCAGCACCCGGCCTTCGTGTCCGACGCCGCGCCCCGGCGCCGGTGCGGCGCGTGCCCGGTGGCGACGATTCTGGGGATTTTCGCGCTGATCCTGCAACTGCTGGCGCCGGGTTTGGCGCGGGCGTCGCAGGCCGACTGGATGGAGATTTGTTCCGATCAGGGTGTCGTGGTGGTGCCCGTGGATTTCGGGGACGAAGAGGCGCCGCAATCGCCACGCGTCCCTGACGGCCCCTGTGATTGCTGCGGTTTCTGCCTGTCCCACGGTGGCACTGCTGCGGCGGTTCCGCCTGACCCGATTTCACTGACCCTTCTTCACGGTGCGGCGCGTGCCGCGACCCTGCCTGATGCACAAACCGACCGTGCCGTGCCGCGCGCGGTCTGGCCCAGCCCGCGCGGCCCCCCGTCCGCGCCCAAGAACATGACCGACCGCGCCCCGGTCGCGTCCAAAGCGTCAATCCCCAACAAAGGAGGTGCGCTGTGGACGTAAAGCGCGCGATATCTTCCTGGCTGATGGCCCTGGCCCTGATCTTCTCTCCGATCCTCGCCACTCCGGCCCGGGCAGACAGCCTGGCCAGTTTCCTTCCCGACATTTCCCCAGACGAACTGGTTCCCGGCGCCGATAGTTTTGGCCCGATCCGCGAGGACGTGCCGGTCGCACCGGTGCTCAAGGGCGGCGAAACCGTCGCCTGGGCGTTCCTGACCTCGGATTTCGTCGGCACCACCGGATATTCCGGCAAGCCGATCCACGTGGTGGCCGCGATCGACCCCGACGCGGTGATGACCGGTGTCAAGCTGGTCAAGCACTCCGAACCCATTGTTCTTGTTGGCATTCCCAACGCGAAGATGATTCGGCTGACCGAAGGTTATGCCGGGCTGGACCTCAAGGCCGAGGCCGAGACCGGCGGCGAGTCGCATGATCTGGACATCATCTCGGGCGCGACGGTGACGATCATGGTGATCGACGACAGCATCGTGCGCGGCGGGCTGAAGGTGGCGCGCGCGCTGGGGTTGGGCGGGTTGTCACCGGCCCGGCCAAGCGGCCCCCCGCGTGAAATCGACATGAGCCAGACCGAGGTGACCGACTGGATCACCCTGGCGGGCGACGGATCGGTGCGGCGATTGACGCTGGACGTGGGCCAGATCAACGCGGCGTTCGAGGCCAGCGGCGATGCCCGCGCGATCAGCCGACCGGAGCCGGGCGAGGCATCCGACACCTTCATCGACCTGCAAATGGCGTTGGTCTCGGTTCCCAGCATCGGGCGCAGCCTGTTGGGCGACTCCGAGTACCAGAATCTGACCCAGGCGCTGGAGCCGGGCGAACAGGCGATCCTGGTGATGGGACGGGGGCGCTATAGCTTCAAGGGATCGGGCTATGTCCGCGGCGGCATCTTCGACCGTATCCAGCTAATCCAGGGCGATCAATCGGTGCGCTTCGTCGATCGCCAGCACAAGCGGATCGGCGCGCTGGCCGCGGCCGACGCCCCCGAATTCACCGAGCTGGACCTGTTCCGCATTCCCGCCGATGCCGGGTTCGATCCGGCGGAACCGTACCGCCTGCAACTGCTGGTGCAGCGCGCGGTCGGGGCGGTCCAGAAAAGCTATCTGACCTTCGACCTGGGCTATCGCCTGCCCGAGGGATATCTGCTGCCGCGGGCGCCCGCGCCCGAGCTGGTCAGCGATACCAGCGGCGAAGAGGCCGCCAAGACCGCCCTTTGGCAACGCATCTGGAAGGATCGCACCGGCCAGATCGCCGGACTGGCCGCGATGCTGCTGGTGCTGACGGGCGTGTTCTTCTTCCAGTTCCAGGCCACCGCGAACGAGCGCGTGTTCTACTGGTTCCGGATCGGGTTCCTGACCGTGTCTCTGGTGTTCCTGGGCTGGTATGCCAATGCGCAGCTGAGCGTGGTCAACCTGATGGCGCTGGCCGGCACGCTGCGCACCGGATTTACCTGGGATGCCTTCCTGCTGGATCCGCTGGTCTTCATCCAGTGGTTTGCGGTGGCCGCTGCGCTGATCTTCTGGGGGCGGGGGGCCTATTGCGGCTGGCTGTGCCCCTTTGGCGCGCTGCAGGAGCTGGTCAACCAGATCGGCCGCGCCCTGCGGCTGCCGCAATGGACCTTGCCCTGGGGGCTGCACGAACGGCTGTGGCCGGTGAAATACATGATATTCCTGGGGCTGTTCGGGCTGTCGATGGTCTCGATCCCGATGGCCGAGACCTATGCCGAGGTCGAGCCGTTCAAGACCGCGATCATCCTGAAGTTCATGCGCGACTGGCCCTTCGTGGTGTTCGCGCTGGTGCTGCTGGGTCTGGGGCTGTTCGTCGAGCGGTTCTATTGCCGGTATCTCTGCCCGCTGGGCGCGGCGCTGGCGATCCCGGCCAGGATGCGCATGTTCGACTGGCTGCGCCGCTACAAGGAATGCGGCAACCCGTGCCAGACCTGCGCCAACGAATGCCCGGTGCAGGCGATCCACCCGACCGGCGAGATCAACCCCAACGAATGCATCGACTGCCTGCACTGCCAGGTTCTCTACCAGTCGGAAAGCAAATGCCCGGTGGTAATCAAGCGGATCAAGCGCCGGGCCAAGGTGGGGACCGCCGATCTGAAGATGCCGCTCGGCGATCCGCCGGCGAACCACCCCAACGCGAAACCAACACCCACTTCCTGAAAGGAGCACACAATGTCGGAACAGGAAAAGACACTGAATGTCACACGTCGCGGCCTGCTGGGCGCGACGGCAACCGGGGCCGTGATGGCCGGAACCGGCCTTGGTGCGACGCTGATGAGCGCACCCGCGGCCAACGCCGCCGGCAAGATCAACCTGGAGCCCGGAGAACTGGACGAATACTATGGCTTCTGGTCCTCGGGCCAGTCCGGCGAGTTGCGCATCCTGGGCATTCCCTCGATGCGCGAGCTGGTCCGGGTGCCGGTGTTCAACCGCTGCTCGGCCACCGGCTGGGGCCAGACCAACGAAAGCCTCAAGGTGTTGACCGAAGGGCTGCTGCCCGAAACCAAGGAGTTCCTCGCCAAGCGTGGCAAGGTCACCTATGACAACGGCGACCTGCACCACCCGCACATGTCGTTCACCGACGGCACCTATGACGGCCGCTATCTCTTCATGAACGACAAGGCCAATACCCGTGTCGCGCGGGTGCGCTGCGACGTGATGAAATGCGACAAGATCACCGAGATCCCCAACGCCAGCGACATTCATGGGCTGCGGCCGCAGAAATTCCCGCGCACCGGATATGTCTTTGCCAATGGCGAACACGAGGCGCCGCTGGTCAACGACGGGTCGATTCTGGACGAGCCGGAAAAATACGTGAACATCTTTTCCGCCATCGACGGCGATACGATGGATGTGTCCTGGCAGGTGATCGTTTCGGGCAACCTCGACAACACCGACTGCGACTATCAGGGCAAATACGCGTTCTCGACCTCGTACAACTCGGAAATGGGCATGACCCTGACCGAGATGACCGAGAACGAGATGGACCATGTGGTGATCTTCAACCTCAAGGAGATCGAAAAGGGCGTGGCGTCGGGCGATGTGCAGGTGCTGAACGGCGTGCCGGTGATCGACGGGCGCAAGGGCCAGAACAAGAAATACACCCGCTATGTCCCGATTCCGAACAGCCCGCATGGCTGCAACACCGCCCCGGACGGGCAATACGTGGTGATCAACGGCAAGCTGTCGCCGACCTGCTCGGTGATCGACGTCACCAAGGTCGATGCGCTGTTCGACGAGGATGCCGACCCGCGCTCCTGCGTGGTGGCCGAACCGGAACTGGGGCTGGGGCCGCTCCACACCGCCTTTGACGGCAAGGGGTTCGCCTATACCACCCTGTTCCTCGACAGCCAGGTGGTGAAATGGGACATGGCCAAGGCAGTGCGCGCCTATGCCGGCGAGGATGTCGATCCCATCATCTCCAAGGTCGATGTGCATTACCAGCCCGGCCACAACCACACGACCATGGGCGAAACCAAGGAGGCCGACGGCAAGTGGCTGATCTCGCTCAACAAGTTCTCGAAAGACCGGTTCCTGAACGTGGGTCCGCTGAAGCCCGAGAACGAGCAGATCATCGACATTTCCACGGACGACATGAAGGTCGTGCATGACGGCCCGACCTTTGCCGAACCGCATGACGTGATCCTGGTCCGGTCGGATATCGTCAACCCTGCGCGGGTCTGGTCGCGGGACGATCCGATGTTCGCCGATGCGGTCAAACAGGCCGCCGCCGATGGTGTGGTGCTGGAGGACGGCCATGACGAGGTGATCCGCGATGGCAACAAGGTGCGGGTCTACATGTATTCCTCGGCGCCTGTGTTCAGCCTGGAAAAGTTCACCGTCAAACAGGGCGACGAGGTGACGATCTATGTCACCAATATCGACGACATCGACGACCTGACGCACGGGTTGACCATCTCGAACTATGGCGTGGCGATGGAAGTTGCACCGCAGGCGACCGCCTCGATCACCTTCACCGCCGACCGTCCGGGCGTGCACTGGTACTATTGCCAGTGGTTCTGTCACGCGCTGCACATGGAGATGCGCGGCCGCATGCTGGTCGAGCCGCGGGCGGTCTGACCGATGCGCTGGCTTCTTGCCCTGATGCCGATCCTCTTCGCCGCGGTTGCCGCCGCGGCGGAGTGGGACGTGCCGAACCGGCCGGGGGCCATCGCCGAAACCCTGGCGCAGGCGGAGGATGGCGACGTCCTTCGGCTGCGTCCCGGCACCTATGCCGAAACCCTCGTGCTCGACCGGCCCGTGGTGCTGGACGGGCAAGGGCACGCAACTATCGACGGCCAGGGCGCGGGCAGCGTAATCACCGTCACCGGCCCCGGCGTCACCCTGCGCGGCCTGACCGTCATCGGCTCAGGCTCGGGGCACGAGGGGATCGACAGCGGCATCAAGCTGACCAAGACGGCGCGCGCGCCGAAGATCTTGGACAACGTGCTGCTGGGCAATCTCTATGGCATCGACATCCACGGCGCCAGGGACGCTCGCGTTGCCGGCAACCGGATCGAGGGGCGCCTTGATGCCCGCATGAATGCCCGCGGCAACGGCGTCTATGTCTGGAACGCACCCGGCGCGGTGGTCGAGGGCAACGACATCCGGTTTGGCCGCGACGGGATTTTTGTCAATTCGTCCAAGCGCAACATCTTTCGCGATAACCTGTTCCGCGATCTGCGCTTTGCGGTACATTACATGTATGCCGATGACAGCGAGGTCAGCGGCAATGTCTCGATCGGCAATCACCTCGGCTATGCGGTGATGTTCTCGACCCGGGTCAAGGTCACCGACAACGTCTCGGTCGGGGATCGCGACCATGGGGTGATGCTGAACTATGCCAACAAGGGCGAGATCAGCGGCAATTACGTGAAGGGCACCAAGGGCAAATGCGCCTTTCTCTACAACGCGCACCGCAACCGGTTTGCCGGCAACTGGTTCGAGGGCTGCGGCATCGGAATCCATTTCACCGCCGGATCGCAGGACAACCGGATCAGCGGCAATGCCTTTGTCGGCAATCGCACACAGGTCAAGTATGTCTCGACCAAATGGGTGGAATGGTCCGAGGACGGTCGCGGCAACTACTGGAGCGATTTCGCCGGCTTCGATGTGGATGGTGACGGCATTGCCGACGCGCCCTATCGGCCCAACGACAGCATGGACCACGTGCTGTGGACCCAGCCGGCGGCCAAGCTTTTGATGGGATCGCCGGCGGTGCAACTGGTACGCTGGTCGCAATCGGCGTTCCCGGCGCTGCTGCCCGGCGGTGTGATCGATTCCCATCCGGTGATGAAACCGGCGCGGCCCGAGGCCAGCCAGAAGGTGACAAATGACGGATAATGTTCTGCAGATCGAACAGGCCAGCAAGACCCGCGGCAAGCTGCGGGTTCTCGACGCCGTGTCGCTGTCGGTCGCGCCCGGCGAACGAGTGGCGCTGCTGGGCCATAACGGGGCCGGAAAATCGACCCTGATCAAGGCCATTCTTGGGCTGACTCCGCTCAGCGGCGGGCGCATTTCCGTCGCCGGAACAGCCCCGGGCAGCGGGTCGGCGCGGGCGGCGACCGCCTTTCTGCCCGAGGCGGTGAGCTTTCATCCCGCGCTGACCGGGCGCGAACAGCTGACGCTGTTTTCCCGGCTGGCTGGCGCCCGCGCCGATGTGCCCGCGCTGCTCGACCGGGTCGGGCTGGCCGACGCGCTCGACCGCCGCATCGGCACCTATTCCAAGGGCATGCGGCAGCGGCTGGGTCTGGCACAGGTGCTGCTGGGCCGCCCGCGCGTGGCGCTGCTGGATGAGCCGACCAGCGGGCTTGACCCGATCTCGCGGCAGGATCTCTATGACATCATCGACGAACTGGCCGGGCAGGGAACCGCAGTGCTGATTGCCAGCCATGCCCTGACCGAGGTCGAGGCGCGCACCGACCGGATCGCCATCCTGCGCCGGGGTGTGCTCGTGGCCGACGATACCCTTGCCGGGCTGAGCGCGCGGGCCGGTCTGCCGATCCGCCTGCGCATCCGCGCCCGCGAGGATGCCGGGGCGATTGCCGAACAGACCGGCGGGCGGCGGGTCAACGGCGCCTCGGTCGAGATCCTGTGCAGCCCGGCGGAAAAGATGGAGGCGCTGCGCCGGGTCGCCGCGATGGGCGAGGCCGTGACTGACATCGACATCACCCCGCCCCGGCTGGAGGACCTCTATCGCCACTATGCGCAGGAGGTGCCGCAATGATCCGTTTCCTCGCCATCGCCCGAACCGAGATGCTGATCCTGAAACGCAACCGCTGGCTGGTGGTCGCGACGCTGATCATGGTGTTGTTCGCGCTGGCACTGACCTTTGCGGGAAGCGCGCCCACCGGCACGCTGGGGGTCGACATGCTGACGGTTTCCGTCGCCTCGATGACCACGCTGTCGGTCTATCTCGCGCCGCTGCTGGCGCTGATGATCTCCTTCGACGCCATCGCGGGCGAGGCCGATCGCGGCAGCCTTGCGCTGTTGCTGTCCTACCCGGCCGGGCGCGGCGAGGTTCTGCTGGGCAAGTTCACCGCGCAACTGGCAGCCCTTGCCTTCGCCATGGTCATCGGGTTCGGCAGCGCCGGGGCGGTGGCGGCATGGTCCGGCGGCGCGGGATCAGACAGCCTCATCGCGCTGGCCCGGCTGATCTGCACCTCGGTGCTGCTGGGCGCGGTGTTCCTGACGCTGGGTTACCTGATCTCGGCCCTGGCGCCGGGCACCACCGCCGCGGCGGGGATGTCGGCCGGGTTGTGGCTGATCTTCGTGGTGCTCTATGACCTCGGGTTGCTCGGCGCGGTGGTGATGGACCAGGGCGGTGCCTTCACGCAATCGGTGTTTCCCTGGGTGATGGTGGCCAACCCCGCCGATGCGTTCCGGGTCTGGAATATCGCCGCCTCGGATGGTGTCGCGCTGAGCAGCGGCATGGCCGGTGCGGCGCGCGCCCTGCCCGATTGGGCGGCGCCGGTGTCGCTGCTGGTCTGGCCGGTGCTGGGCTTTGCCGCCGCCCGCGCCGCCTTCCGGAGGGTCGAGCCATGAAACATGGGTTTGTCCTTGCCGCGCTGCTGGCGCTGACCGCCTGCAAGGAGGATGAGGCCGCGGCACCCCCGCCCCCGGCGCCGCTGACCGAAACCGCGCTGAGCTATTTCTGCCAGATGAGCATCGCCGAACACGGCGGACCCAAGGGGCAGATTCACCTGGACGGCCACGAGCAGCCGCTGTTCTTTGCCCAGGTACGTGACCTTGTGGCCTATCTGAAAAGCCCCGAGCGCGACGCCGAAATCACCGCTGTCTATGTCAGCGACATGGGCCGCGCGGGAAGCTGGGAAAACCCCGGCCCCGAGAACTGGACCGCCGCCGGGACTGCGATATTCGTGGTCGGTGCAGAAGTCGCCGGCGGCATGGGTGCGCCCGAGATCGTGCCCTTTGCCGATGCGGCAGAGGCGAAAGGATTCATCGCCCGCTACGGCGGCCAGGCACTGCCGATATCCGACATTCCCGACGATGCCGCCCTTGGCCCCGTCGATCTGGAAAAAATCCTTGAGACCCCGCTACTGGAGATTCCGTCATGACCCCTTTCAGCCGCCGCAGATTTCTGACCATCGCCGCCGCCTGCGCCGCCCTGCCGGCCGGGGCGACACCCGTTACCGCCCGCTGGCAGGGCCGCGCCATGGGCGCCGGGGTGTCGATGCAACTGGCCGGGCTGTCCGAGGAGGAAGCCGCGCCGATCTTTGCCGAGGTCGAGCGGGAGTTGATTCGGCTGGAAGCGATCTTCAGTCTCTACCGCACCGACTCCGAGATCGCCCGGCTGAACCGTGACGGCGTGCTGGCCGCACCTTCGCCCGAGTTGCTGCAGGTTCTGAGCCTGTCGGACACTCTGTATCATGCGACCGGCGGGGCGTTCGATCCGACGGTGCAGCCGCTGTGGCTGGCGCTGGCAACCGGAAAGGAAATCGAGGCGGCCCGCGCACGTATCGGCTGGACCGGGCTGCGCTTTGACGCCGCTGCGGTGCGCTTCGACACCCCGGGCATGGCGATCACGCTGAACGGCATCGCCCAGGGCGCGGTGACCGACAGGATCGCCGCACTTCTGCGGGCACGGGGGCTGCGCGACGTGCTGATCGACATGGGCGAGATCGCCGCATCGGGCCGCCGCGCCGACGGTGCGCCCTGGTCGGTGGGCATCGCCGACCCCGCGGGCCGAATCGTTCGGCGCATGACCCTGAGCGACCGCGCGCTCGCCACATCTGCGCCGCAAGGCACCCTGCTGAATGCCACAACCGGACAGGGCCATATCCTGAACCCTGCCGGCGGTGCGCCCTCGCGCGCGCTGGTTTCGGTCTCGGCCCCCACCGCGGCCGTGGCCGATGGGCTATCGACCGCGCTCTGTCTGCTGCCGCCCGCGCGTGGCACGGATGCCCTGGCGCATTTCCCGCACGCGCGTCTGGAGGCCGAGGCCTGACGACCGGGTGCACCGGGTCATGCGGTTTCAGGTTTGACCCCGGCAACCTGTTCCCGGATGCCGTCGTTGACGTCGCAACGATCGCCCGGCGGCACCGGTTGCGGACAGCTTTCTGATGCTATCTGGCGCGTATGGTGACCCCGGCAGGATTCGAACCTGCAACCTGCCCCTTAGGAGGGGGCTGCTCTATCCAGTTGAGCCACGGGGCCGACCTGTCCACGTTCTGGCCAAATTCGTCCCCGCTGGCAAGCGCTTGGCCG
>NZ_JARGPK010000013.1 GCF_029212575.1 Antarcticimicrobium sp. | reverse complement strand
GCCGGGGGTCGCGGGTTCGAGCCCCGTCAACCGCGCCACATTCCATTCGGGGATCACCGGGAAAAGGGGTGCGCTAATCGACCGGCTCTCGTGGGAACTGGCGTTTCTGCTTGCGGTCACGCTGGGCCTGGCCCCGTTTCTGCCCGAGCCGCATATCTGGCAGAAGCTGCAGATGCTTGCCGCCGGAACGCTGAGCCGCCCCCTCGACATCTTTGATTTCACCATGCACGGGCTTCCCTGGCTGCTGCTCGTGACCAAGGCGGGGCGGGCGCTGTTCAGGCAGAACAGCGCATCGGGAGGGTGAGGTCCGGTTTCGGGGCGGTGGAGGGCCTGTCAGGCTTGACACAACCGGTGGTCACGTTCGACAGTTCAGGGATGCCTCTTTCCAGCGTTTCTTCCGGTTGAGAACTATGGTCCATCCGTCTTGGCGACATGGTACCACCAAGGCGCCGCTATTTCGTGGCGCAATACCAGAAGCGAGCCGCTTTTTGGCTCTCATCCGGGCGGACCGGCTTGTGCGGCAGGTTCTCGCCGTGTTGCTCTGTGTGACCCTGGGGATCATCCTGATCTTCTCGCTGTCCGGGATCTGGGACGACCGATTCGCGGTGGCGCATATCCTCCACCACAATTTCAATCTCGGTCTGGACAGCAGCGTCGCCGAAAAATTCAATCACGGGCTTGCCTTTCTTGCGGCGTTCTTCCTGCTGATCGCGCGCCTTCAGGTGCGGTCTCGGGCACTGGTGTTTCTGACAGTGCTTTACGGAGCTATCTGGTTCGACGACTCGGCGCGGTATCACGAGCGTGCCGGGGAAAAACTGGGCCGTGCGCTGGACCTGCCCTATAGATTCGGCCTCGGGCCGCAGGAATACGGCGAGTTGCTTGCCTGGGCCATCCTCGGCGTGATCCTGGCGCTGGTTTTTCTGTGGTCCTGGGCCGGGCGCCGGGGCGGTGATGGCGGGGTGATCGCGCCATTTTTCCTGTGTTTCGTGCTGCTGGCGCTTTGCGGTATCGGTGCCGACATGTTGCACAACGTGATGCCACCTTACCTCGACTTGCTGATGCAGGTGATCGAAGATGGTGGGGAAATGATCGCCGTGACCTTGAGCGCCGCGCTCGCCTTTGGCGTATACCGCAACGTCAAAGCATATTTCGACGCGATGTCCGAACCTTCTGAGGATTAAGCAGGCGACCCATGCTGCATTGTTGCTGGCCAGGGCCGGCAGCAGCGCCCGCGCGGTGCACGTTGGGCGGCGCCGGACAGGCAAGCCGCCCGGCGCCGAATGTTGCAATCGCGGCCCCTTATGCCGACTTGGTCAGCGCCTCCAGCACCCGCGCCCAGCTGCGTATGCCCTTGTGAAAGCTGGTCACATCGTATTTCTCGTTCGGGCTGTGGATCGCGTCGTCGTCGTTGGCGAACCCGATCAGCATCGCGTCGAGCCCCAGCACCGACTTAAAGAACCCCGCGACCGGGATCGACCCGCCCATACCGGTGAACACCGCCTCGCGGTTCCATTCGTCGCTGAGCGCGCCGCGCGCGGCCTCGAACTCGGGGCGGGTGATGTTCATCACCGGTGCGGGCGATCCTTCCAGGTCCTGGTCCCATTCGACCGTCGCGTCGGGCGACAGCCGCTCCTCGACGTGCTTGCGGATCTTGCCGCGCAGCGCGTCGGGGTCCATGTCGCCGACCAGCCGGCAGGTGATCTTGCAATGGGCCTGGCTGGGGATCACGGTCTTGGATCCGGCGCCGGTATAGCCGCCCCACATGCCGTTCACCTCCAGCGTCGGCCGCGCCCATTGCTGTTCCAGCGTGGAATAGCCCTTTTCGCCATGCGGCACGGAATAGCCGACCGAGGTCAGGTAGTCCTGCTCGTCGAAGCCACAGCCCTGCCATTGCCGCAGCTGGTCTGCGGGCACCTCGTGGACGCCCTCGTAGAACCCCTCGACGGCGATGCGGCCACTGTCCTCGTCGTAGAACGAGGCGACAAGGCGCGCCATTTCGCGCAGCGGGTTCAGGCCCGGTCCGCCGTAATGGCCCGAATGCAGGTCGATGCGCGGGCCGGTGATGGTGAACTCGTCCTTGAGCATGCCGCGCAGTTGAGAGGCGATCGAGGGCACCCCGCGCGACACCATCGAGGTATCGCAGATCAGCGCCAGATCCGCCTGCAGCTCCTCGGCGTTGGCCTCCATGAACGGCACCAGCGAGGGCGATCCGCTCTCCTCCTCGCCCTCGAAGAAAAAGGTGATGCGGCAGGGCAGGGTGCCGTTCACCGCCTTCCAGGCGCGGCAGGCCTCGACAAAAGTCATCAGCTGGCCCTTGTCGTCGCTGGCGCCGCGGCCACGGATCACCTTGCCCGCCGGCGTGTCTTCGAGCTGCGGCTCGAAGGGGGGGGTCTTCCACAACTCCAGCGGGTCCACCGGTTGCACGTCGTAGTGACCGTAGAACAGCAGGTGCGGCGCATCGCTGTTTTCTTCGCCGACATGGCCCACCACCATCGGATGCCCGGTGGTCGGGCGTTTCTCGGCCGCGATGCCGATGCTGGCCAGATCGGCCACCAGCCAGTCGGCCGCGCTATCGACCTCGGCCTTGTAGGCCGGATCGGTGGAAATCGACTGGATCCGCAGCAACTCCATCAGCCGGTCGATGGATTTGGGAAGATCGGCGTCAATTCGGGCAAGCACGGCATCAAGCGACATCTCATGTCTCCTATAGTGGAATTCGGGGCGACCCTATCAACGCCCGTGCCCCTGTCCAGAGGCGAACCGTTGATCCAGATCAAGGATGCGACAAACTAACCGGGGGTAACAGGTTGATCGAAAGATGTGCAAACTCTATTCATTCTAGTTTAAGAAGGTAGTATGCAAGTCTATGAATTTGTCCATATGGGCAGTTCGAGACCAGCCAGAGGGGGAAAAGCCGGTGAACTACAGCGAGAAACTGGACGAGGCAATCGCGCGGCTGCATGACGAGGGCCGGTATCGGACCTTTATCGATATCGAACGCAAGAACGGTCATTTTCCCCACGCGGTCTGGACCCGTCCCGACGGCACCGAACAGGACATCACCGTCTGGTGTGGCAACGACTACCTTGGCATGGGCCAGCACCCGGTCGTGCTCGAAGCCATGCACGAGGCGCTTGACGCCGCCGGCGCCGGCTCTGGCGGTACCCGCAACATCTCGGGCACGACAGTTTTTCACAAACGGCTGGAGGCCGAACTGGCGGATCTGCATGGCAAGGAGGCCGCGCTGGTTTTTACCAGCGCCTATATCGCCAACGACGCCACCCTTTCGACTCTGCCCAAGCTGTTCCCCGGATTGATTATCTATTCCGATGCGCTGAATCATGCCTCGATGATCGAGGGCGTGCGCCGCAACGGGGGCTCCAAGCGCATTTTCCGCCACAACGATGTGGATCACCTGCGCGAATTGCTGGCCGCCGACGATCCCAAGGCGCCCAAGCTGATCGCCTTTGAATCGGTGTATTCGATGGACGGCGATTTCGGACCCGTCGAGGCGATCTGCGATCTGGCCGACGAGTTTGGCGCGCTGACCTATATTGACGAGGTTCACGCGGTGGGCATGTATGGCCCGCGCGGCGCCGGCGTGGCCGAACGCGACCGGCTGATGCACCGGCTTGACATCATCAACGGCACCCTGGCCAAGGCATTCGGCGTGATGGGCGGCTATATCGCCGCCTCGGATAAGATGTGCGACGCCATCCGCTCCTATGCGCCGGGCTTCATCTTTACCACCTCGCTGCCGCCGGCTGTTGCGGCAGGGGCCGCCGCCAGCGTTGCGCACCTCAAGCGCGACCATGAGCTGCGTGCGCAGCACCAGACCCAGGCCAAGATCCTGAAAACCCGGCTCAAGGCGATGGGCCTGCCGATCATCGACCACGGCTCACACATCGTGCCGGTGATCGTGGGCGATCCGGTGCACACCAAGAAGCTGTCCGACATGCTGCTGGAGAACTACGGCATCTATGTCCAGCCGATCAACTATCCAACCGTTCCGCGCGGGACCGAGCGGCTGCGTTTCACGCCGTCGCCGGTGCACGGGCCAGACGAGATGGACAAGCTGGTGCGCGCGATGGACGAACTGTGGTCGCATTGTGCGCTGAATCGCGCCGAACTGGCCGGCTAGCACCCGTAACCTGTGCAAATCGCTTGTGCTGTGGTAGGTTTGCCGCAACAAGAGACGTAGGACGAATCTGAGGCGATGGTCCTGCGCATATGGTAAAAACGCGGCAGGGGCACGGGACGGCAGGGATGATTGGGCGCAAGACGCAGCGCAACGCCGATGTGGAACAGGTTGTCGGGCTGAAAGGGTTCGACGACTTCGAGCTTCGACTCGGCGACGTTATGCGCGGCGAGCGGGCGACGATGGGCAAATCGTTGCTGGATGTGCAGCGGGAGCTGCGGATCAAGGCCAGCTACATCGCCGCCATCGAGAATACCGACCCCACCGCCTTTGACACGCCCGGTTTCATCGCGGGCTATGTCCGGTCTTACGCGCGCTATCTGAGTTTGAACCCGGACGACGCCTATGACGCCTTTTGCCGGGAAAGCGGTTTCGAGGTGGCGCATGGCATGTCCGTGCGTGCCTCGGGCGCGAAACCGCCCCGAGCCCAGGACAGGCCCTCCCCGTCGGCGCGCGATCCCTTCACCTCTCCCCACACCCCGTTCGTGCCGGAAAGCGAGGGGTTGTTCAGCCAGATCGAACCGCGCGCGCTGGGGTCGTCGCTGGTGCTCCTGGCGTTGATCGGTGGAATCGGATACGGCGGCTGGACGGTTCTGAAAGAGGTGCAGCAGGTTCAGGTCTCGCCGGTCGAACAGGTGCCGGTCGTGCTTTCGGATCTCGATCCGCTGGCCGGTGCCGTGCGCCCGGGCGCTACGCGCGACCCGGAGGGCGGGTTCCGCGAACCGAGCGCCGAGGCGCTGGACCGGCTCTATCGCCCGCAGGCGCTAGATGTGCCGGTTCTGGTGGCGCGCGACGCCCCGATTTCGACCCTGGATCCGCGCAACGTCGGGACGCTGCGCTCGCCGGACCTGCCGCAGGTGCAGACCGCGTCGGCGGCCCTGTCCCGAACCGGGGAAGCGGTGCCTCAGGTGGTCGAGACCGCCGCGCCGAACCTAATGATGGTGGCTGTACGCCCCTCTTGGGTGCGGGTGCGGGCGGCCGACGGCACGGTGATTTTCGAAGGCATCATGGAAAGCGGTCAGACCTACGAGGTGCCGGCCACCGAAGAGCCTCCGACCCTGCGCGCAGGTGAATCCGGGGCGATCTATTTCGCGCTGAACGGTCAGCATTTCGGCCCGGTCGGCGACCGCGGCGTGGTCACCTCCAACCTGCCGCTCTCGACCGAGGAAATCGCGGCGCGCTACCAGGTCGCTGACCTGGAGCGGGACAGCGACCTTGCGCGCATGGTGGCCCAGGCGCAGCCGCAACCCGCCGATCAGTGACGTCGCGGTCAACGGGGCATTGCCCCGGCGCGGCGGGCGGCCTATCTACCCCGTAACGGACAGGATCGAACGGACAGGCCCCATGTCGCTGAACCCCGTGCGCCCGTGGCGCAACATCTATCGCCGCAAGTCGCGCCAGATCATGGTCGGCAACGTGCCCGTGGGGGGCGATGCGCCGATCACCGTGCAGACCATGACCAACACGCCCACCACCGATGTCGCGGCAACCGTGGCGCAGGTGCAGGCGGCGGCCGAGGCGGGGGCGGATATCGTGCGGGTCTCGGTGCCCGACGAGGCCAGCGCCAAGGCGCTGAAAGAGATCGTCGCCGAAAGCCCGGTGCCGATCGTGGCCGACATCCATTTCCACTACAAACGCGGGATCGAGGCGGCCGAGGCGGGGGCGGCCTGTCTGCGGATCAACCCGGGCAACATCGGCAGCGAGGACCGCGTGCGCGAGGTGATCCGCGCGGCGCGCGATCACGGTTGCTCGATGCGGATAGGGGTGAACGCGGGAAGCCTGGAAAAACACCTTCTCGAGAAGTACGGTGAACCCTGTCCGGAGGCCATGGTCGAAAGCGGGCTTGAGCATATCAAGCTGTTGCAAGACAACGATTTTCACGAGTTCAAGATCAGCGTGAAAGCCTCGGACGTCTTCCTCTCGGTTGCCGCGTACCAGGGAATTGCCGAGGCGACGGATGCGCCGATTCACCTTGGGATCACCGAGGCGGGCGGGCTGACCTCGGGGACGATCAAATCGGCGATCGGGCTGGGCAACCTGCTGTGGATGGGCATCGGCGACACCCTGCGGGTGAGCCTGTCGGCGGACCCGGTGGAAGAGGTCAAGGTCGGCTATGAGATCCTCAAGAGCCTCGGGCTGCGTCATCGCGGGGTCAACATCATCTCTTGCCCGTCCTGCGCGCGGCAGGGGTTCGACGTGATCAAGACCGTTGAAATCCTTGAAAAAAGACTGGAGCACATCAAGACGCCGATGTCCTTGAGCATCATCGGCTGCGTGGTCAACGGTCCGGGCGAGGCGCTGATGACCGATGTCGGTTTCACCGGCGGCGGTGCCGGGTCCGGCATGGTCTATCTCGCCGGCAAGGCGAGCCACAAGATGAGCAACGACAAGATGGTCGACCATATCGTCGAAGAGGTCGAGAAGCGCGCCGAGGTGCTGGAGGCGCAGGGCGCGGCGGAAGCGGCCGAGTAGCCTCGTTTCGGGGAGTTCGGGGGCCGTTTTGTACGGTTCCGGCGCCGGGCGGACAGCCGAAGCCCCCGAATTGGGGAGTTTAGGGGCCATTTTGTACAATCCGCCGAGGCGGGCCCGTGCAAAGCCACATGTCAGACTCAAAATTTACCACCTGCGGCGTCGCGGGGGCTGGTGGCGCGGTGTTGGCTCGGGCAGAAAGATCTGCAACGAGACGAACCAAGGAGCGAGCGAGATGACCACGCGCGAGGCGGTACTGGAAGAGCTGAAGACGCTGACCGATCCGGGCAGCGGCAAGGACATCGTGAGCGCGGGGATCGTGCGCGCGCTGGCGGTCGAGGGCGACACGGTTCGGTTCGTTTTCGAGATCGACCCGAAGCAGGCGACGGCGATGGAGCCGCTGCGCGCCGAGGCCGAGGCACGGGTGCGGGCGCTGCCCGGGGTGGCCAAGGCCTCGGTCCTGATGACCGCGCATTCGGACAAGGCGCCGCCGGATCTGAAATCGGCGGGCAAGCCGAAACCGGCCGGCCCGCAGGCGGTGCCGGGGATCAAGCACATCGTCGCCATCGCCTCGGGCAAGGGCGGCGTCGGCAAGTCGACCGTGGCGGCCAACCTCGCCGTGGCGCTGGCCGCCGAGGGCAAGAAAGTGGGCCTGCTGGATGCCGACATCTACGGGCCCTCGCAGCCGCGCATGATGGGGGTGACCAAGCGCCCCGCGAGCCCGGACGGCAAGACCATCATCCCGTTGCAGGCGCATGGGGTCACCATGATGTCGATCGGGCTGATGATGCAGGAGGGGCAGGCGGTGGTCTGGCGCGGCCCGATGCTGATGGGGGCCTTGCAGCAGATGATGACCCAGGTCGCCTGGGGCGAGCTGGACGTGCTGCTGATCGACCTGCCGCCGGGGACCGGCGATGTGCAGCTGACGCTAAGCCAGAAGTTCCAGGTGGACGGCGCGGTGGTGGTCTGTACGCCGCAGGACGTGGCGCTGCTGGACGCGCGCAAGGGGATCGACATGTTCCGCCAGCTCAAGACCCCGGTTCTGGGCATGATCGAGAACATGTCGACCCATATCTGTTCCAACTGCGGTCATGAAGAACACCTGTTCGGCCATGGCGGGGTCAAGGCCGAGGCGGAAAAGCTGGGGGTGCCGCTGCTGGCGGAAATTCCGCTGCACCTGGATATCCGGCTGTCCGGGGATGCCGGCACGCCGGTCGTGGCTGCCGATCCCGACAGCGCGCAATCGGCGGCGTTCCGCGACGCGGCGCGGGCGCTGGTGGCACAGGGGGTGGTCTGAACCGCGGGGCGCTCGGACGGCTGGATACGGGCTGTTATCCCCGCGCAGGCGTGGATCGAGTGGCGTTGGTGTTCGGGTTGAGAGGTCCCCGCTTTCGCGGGGAAGACAAGGGTGTGCGGGGGTGCGGGTTGGAATGGCGGCCCCGTGGCAGGGCCCGCCGCGCCCGAGTCAGTAGTAAAGCCAGGATGACGTGCTGATTGCCGCCTCGACCTCGGCGGCGGTTGCCCCAAGCACCGTGATCAGGCTGTCGATCGCGGCATCGGCCATGGCGATGGAAACGTCGGAACCGATCTGGGTGACAATGACATCCGCCGCATCGCTTACCCGGCCCAGATAGATTTTATCGGTAACCTCGAAATCGGTGATGATGTCGCTGCCGCTCTTGCCGGTGACTCCGAAACGCGAGAACAGGAATTCGTCGTCGCCCAGCCCGCCGCCAAGGCTATCATCGCCTTTTCCGCCATAGATGGCGTCGTTTCCCGCGCCGCCCGAGATCGTATCGTCGTCGTTTCCGCCGTAAATGGTGTCGTCGCCATTCCCGCCGATCAGCTGGTCGTTGCCGTTATTGCCTTTGATGTAATCGCGCCCGCCCTGGCCGCGGATCACGTCGCGGTTGTCGCCGCCGAACAGGCTGTCGCCCTTGCCGCCGCCGACGATCCGGTCGCGCCCGTCGCCGCCTTTGATAAAGTCGAATCCGTCGCCTCCGAAGAGCCGATCATTGCCCGCCATTCCCGAGAGGGTGCTTCCGCCGTCCAACGCATTGATCACATCGTTACCGCCATAGCCGGAAAGTATGTCGAACCCGGCCGTGCCGGTGATGGTGTCATCGCCGGAAAGCAGGGTGGCAAGGGGGGTGCTGCTCCCCATCATCGCGACCCAGACCGCGGATGCATCGGCGGTAACGTCGGTCAGCGTAACCACATCGGCGCCGTCGAGGCTGATAGTGATACCCGTCACCGTGCCTGAGACGGTCGCCAGCGGGCCATAGGTGAAGCTGCCGGCGATCTCGACCGAGAGGACCACGGTTTCCCTGGCGTAGTCGGGGGGGCCGGCGTAGTAGAGCAGGGTTGCTGCCGCCTCGATCAGGCTGTCATCGGCGCTGAGCGGACCGTCTACCTTGAACAGTTTTTTCGTGTATTGACCGAAGGGAATGTCCGGGAAATCCGCAGGGAGGGAAGGAAAAGACAGGGTGGCCATAAGCGGTCTCCTCAAAATACCGATCAACACAATGAACCGGACCGCGCAATCCTAAGGCGAATCTCGCCGCGCGGGCCGTTGCCATAAGGGTAACACAGGTCAGGCGCTTCGATCTACTCCAGCCCGAGAAACCCGCCGAACTGGCCCCGCTTGTAGAGCAGCCCCTGGCCGGGGCGGTGCATGGCGTGCAGGACGCGGCCGACGATGATGGAATGGTCACCGCCCGGCTGGCAGGCCTCGGCGGCGCAGTCGAAGCGCGCCAGGCAGCCGGAGAGGATCGGCACGCCGCCTGCGTCCGGCGCCCAGTCCAGCCCCGAGAAATCATGGCCGCTGCCGGCGAAGCGGGCGGCGAGCGGTTGCTGATCCTCGCCCATGACGTGGATGGAATAGCGCGGCGCGGCGGCAAAGGCATCGTGGCGCAGCGAGCGTTTCGCCGCGCACCAGAGCACCAGCGCGGGATCGAGCGAAACCGAGGCGAAGGAATTGACCGTGATCGCCAGCGGGCCGTCCCCGGTGGCGGTGGTGACCACGGTGACGCCGGTGGCGAAACAGCCCAGCGCATCGCGATAGTCGCGGGCCGTGTCGGGGCCGGGGACGAAACGGGTTTCGGTCATCTGGTCGCGCGCCTTGGTCACGGGTCAATCTGTCGCAAGGGTCCTGCGTGCCACGGTGTGGCGCGATTGTCCATGGCCTGGTCGGTGCAGGGGGTCCGGCCCGCGCGGTGCAGGGGGCCGGCCCGGTGGCTCAGGACATGGCGCGGCTGACGATCCCGGCCATGCCGCCGGCGATGCTGTCGATCTCGCCCATGGCGTCGATGCTTTGCAGCACGCCCTTGCCCTCGTAATAGGCGATCAGCGGCGCGGTCTGGGCGTGGTAGGCCGCGAGCCGGCTGGCGACGGTTTCGGCGGTGTCGTCGGCGCGGCGATTGAAGTCGCTGCCGCCGCAGCTGTCGCAGATGCCGGCCTTTGCCGGGGTCTTGAAGCTGTCGTGATAGCCCTCGCCGCAGGTGGCGCAGGTGTAGCGGCCCGAGATCCGCTCGACCATGGCGGCGTCGTCCACCTCAAGGCTGATGGCGGCGTTGATCCGTTGCCCGGTTTCGGCCAGCAGATCGTCAAGCGCCTCGGCCTGCACGGTGGTGCGCGGGAAGCCGTCGAGGATGACGCCCTTGGCGCAGTCGGGTTCGGCGATGCGGTCGCGCAGGATGGCGATGACGATCTCGTCGCTGACCAGATCGCCCGCCTCCATCACTGCCTTGGCCTGCTTGCCCGCCGGGGTGCCGGCGGCCACGGCGGCGCGCAGCAGGTCGCCGGTGGAGAGCTGCACCAGGCCGAAGCGCTGTTCCAGCATGCGGGCCTGGGTGCCCTTGCCGGCGCCCGGAGGCCCCAGCAGGATCAGCACGGCGGGGGCGGTCGTCGCGGGGGCGCTGGCGTCCATCGAATCCCTCATTACTTGGCCGCGCGGTTGGCGATCAGGTCGTCGACCACCGAAGGATCGGCGAGCGTCGAGGTGTCGCCGAGGCTGCCGAAGTCGTTCTCCGCGATCTTGCGCAGGATACGGCGCATGATCTTGCCCGAGCGGGTTTTCGGCAGGCCGGGGGCCCACTGGATCACGTCGGGGCTGGCGATCGGGCCGATCTCGGTGCGGACCCAGCTGCGCAATTCCTTGCGGAGTTCCTCGCTCGGCTCGCGGTCGTTCATCAAGGTGACGTAGCAATAGATGCCCTGGCCCTTGATCTCGTGCGGGTAGCCGACCACGGCGGCCTCGGCCACGGCGGCGTGCGCCACCAGCGCGCTTTCGACCTCGGCGGTGCCCATGCGGTGGCCCGAGACGTTGATCACGTCATCGACGCGGCCGGTGATCCAGTAATCGCCGTCAGCGTCGCGGCGGCAGCCGTCGCCCGAGAAGTAGTAGCCCTTGTAATCAGAGAAATAGGTTTTCTCGAAGCGGTCGTGATCGCCCCAGATGGTGCGCATCTGGCCCGGCCAGCTGTCCTTGAGGCAGAGCACACCCTCGGTCGGGCTCTCGGCGATCTCCTCGCCCGACTGCGGGTCGAGCACCACCGGCTGGACGCCGAAGAAGGGTTTCATCGCGGCACCCGGCTTGGTCGCATGGGCGCCGGGCAGCGGGGTCAGCAGGTGGCCGCCGGTCTCGGTCTGCCACCAGGTATCGACGATCGGGCATCTGCCCTTGCCGACGACATCGTTGTACCAGGTCCAGGCCTCGGGGTTGATCGGCTCACCCACGGTGCCGAGGATGCGCAGCGACGACAGATCGCATTTTTCGACGAACGCCTTGCCTTGGCCCATCAGCGCGCGGATCGCGGTGGGGGCGGTGTAGAACTGGTTCACCTTGTGCTTTTCGCAGACCTGCCAGAAACGGCTGGCGTCGGGCCAGGTCGGCACGCCCTCGAACATCAGGGTGGTGGCGCCGTTGGCCAGCGGTCCGTAGACGATATAGCTGTGGCCGGTGACCCAGCCGACATCGGCGGTACACCAGAACACATCGCCGTCGTGATAGTCGAAGGTGATCTCATGCGTCATCGCAGCATAGGCCAGATAGCCGCCGGAGGTATGCACGACGCCCTTGGGCTGACCAGTGGAGCCGGAGGTATAGAGGATGAACAGCGGATCTTCGGCGTTCATCTCGACCGGGCGGGAGTAGTCGTTGGCCTCGAGCACCATCTCGTTATAGTCGAAATCGCGGCCGTCGACCCAGGTGGTCTGATCGCCGGTCCGCTTGACCACCAGGCATTTCACCGTGTCCTTGCAGTGCAGCAGCGCCGCGTCGGCGTTGGATTTCAGCGGCGTCTTGCGGCCGCCGCGCGGGGCGTGGTCAGCGGTGATCAGCACCTTGGCGTCGCAGCCGTTGATCCGGGCCGAGAGCGCATCGGGCGAGAAGCCGGCGAAGACAATGGAATGGATGGCGCCGATGCGGGCGCAGGCCAGCATGGCATAGGCGGCCTCGGGGATCATCGGCAGGTAGATCACCACGCGGTCGCCCTTGCGCACGCCCAGGGTCTCGAGGATGTTGGCCATCCGGCAGACGCGGCGGTGGAGCTGGGCGTAGGTGATGTGTTCGGCAGGCTCGTCGGGATCGTCGGGCTCGAAAATGATCGCGGTCTGATCGCCGCGGGTCTCGAGGTGACGGTCGACGCAGTTGGCGGCAACGTTCAGGGTGCCGTCGGCGAACCATTCGATGTTGATCTCGCCGGGCTGGAAGCTGACGTTGCGGACCTGGGTAAAGGGCTTGATCCAGTCGATGCGCTTGCCGTGCTCGGCCCAGAACGCGTCGGGGTCGGCCACCGATGCGGCGTACATCTCGTCGTACTTGGTCGCATCGACGTTGGCCTTGGCGGTGATTTCGGCCGAGGGCGGGAAAACCGCGGTTTCGCTTTGCGCAGGATTGGTCATGTCAGGCTCCTCCCTCTGACGATTTCGGTACGACGGCACGCGCAATCTAAAACACGCATGGCCGGTGGGTTCCACTCCGTCGCGTATAATATCCGGGCATGAAAATAAGTGAATAACTTACCGAAAAGAAACGATTTGCTTGTAAATCAATTTCGAATTTCCGCCCAGATCAGTAAATCCGATGTAGCAATCAGGAAAAAACGTTTTCCATTGCAAAGGGTTGACTGTCAACCTTTGATCAGGGTGGCGAAGGCACGGCGGCGCGGTGGCGGGGCGTTGCCATGGTTTCGGGCTGTTGCGCGGGGGGCGGGCGGTGTGACATTTTGTTTCGGCATGCAATTGCATACCGAAAATCCCGATCGGATGCGCCCCCGACTCGCGGCCCAAAAGGCGGCGATCGGACCCCGGGCGGGGTTGGCAGCGGGCGGCGTTGAAGCTAGCTTTCCGGCAAGCGGTTTGGAAAACTGACCGCAAGCATGGGAGAGAGTTATGAAGAGATTTATGTGTGGCGCCGCCACTGCCGCAATCAGCCTGGCCTTTGTCGGCGAGGCCGCCGCGACCGAGTGGAACGCCTCGGTCTGGGGCAAGCGGCGGGCCTTTACCGAACATGTCGAGAAGATCGCGGAGCTGGTGGCCGAAAAGACCGGTGGTGAATTCACCATCAACGTCAGCTACGGCGGGCTGTCCAAGCCGAAGGAGAACCTGGACAACATCTCGATCGGGGCGATCGAGATGGCGCAGTTCTGCGCCGGCTATCACCCGGACAAAAACCGGCTGATCACGGTGCTGGAACTGCCGTTCCTGGGGGTCAACACGCTGGCCGAGGAGGTGGCGGTGAGCCATGCCGTCTATGCCAACCCGGCGGTGCAGAAGGAAATGGCACAGTGGAACGCCCGGTTGCTGATGACCTCGCCGATGCCGCAGTACAACCTTGTGGGCACCGGCGAGCCGCGCGACGAGGTGGCCGAGTTCGACGGCATGCGCGTGCGCGCCACCGGCGGTCTGGGCGAGGCGTTCAAGGCGGTTGGCGGGGTGCCGACCTCGGTGCCCGCGACAGAGGCCTATAACGCGATGGAATCGGGCGTGGTCGATACCGTCGCCTTTGCCCAGCATGCGCATCTGTCCTTTGGCACCATCAACCGCGCCGACTGGTGGACTGCGAACCTGAACCCCGGCACGGTGAACTGCCCGGTGGTGGTCAACATCGATGCCTATGACGCGCTGAGCGACGCGGAGCGTTCCGCGCTTGACAGTTCGGTCGATGAGGCGATCGAACATTACCTGGCCAACTACGGCGCACTGCTGAAGAAGTGGGACGACGTGCTGGATGAAAAGGGCGTCGAGAAGGTGGTGATCTCGGACGAGGTGCTGGCCGAGTTCCGCGCCAAGGCGGCCGATCCGATCAGCAAGGCCTGGATCGCCGAGATGTCGGCCCAGGGCCTGCCGGGGCAGGAGCTCTATGACCTGGTGATGACCACCCTCGAAAAGGCCCGCATGGGCAACTGATCGCTGCGATGCCGGCCGGGTCCCCGCAACGGGGCCCGGTTGCAATGCCTGCGCAACCACCAACAGTGAGGGTCTGAACCATGTCCGGACATGTCCCGGTGCGGGAGGACGGCAGCCTGTTGAGCCGTCTGGACCGGCAATTATTGCGGCTGGAGCGGTTTCTCGGCCTGCTGAGCGGGTTGGCGGTGTTCAGCCTTATGGTGCTGGCGGTGATCTCGGTCGGGGGGCGCAACCTTATGAACGCGCCCTTGCCCGGCTATGTCGACTGGATCGAGCAGGTGATGCCGCTGATCGCCTTCATGGGGATCTCATACGTGCAGCGCGATGGCGGGCATATCCGCATGGATATCCTGATCGGGCAGTTGCGGGGCCGCGCGCTCTGGGCGGCCGAACTGGTCTCGGTGCTGCTGATGCTGGTGCTGATGATGGCGCTGGTCTGGGGCAGTTGGGCGCATTTCCAGCGCAGCTTCGATTTCGGCGTGCCGCTGTGGAGCCGCGACAGCTCGATCGATATCGGGCTGCCGATCTGGCCGGCCAAGCTGTTGGCGCCGGTGGCGTTTTCGGTGCTTTGCCTGCGGCTGGTTCTGCAGGCCCTGGGCTATGGGCGGGCGCTGCTGCTGGGGCTGCACAACCCGGCGGCGGTGCCGCTGATACAGGATACGGCGAGCCAGGCGGCGGCCGAGGCCGAACAGCTCGAAGGGCGGGGATAGTACATGGAACCGATCGAGATTGGCCTTTGGGTTACCGCCGGGATGCTGGCGATGGTGGTGTTGGGGATGCGGGTGGCCTTTGCCGCCGGCCTGGCCGGGCTGGTCGGGCTGATCCTGATCTTCTGGTCCAAGCGCGGCTTTGACAGCGAACACCTGGGCTGGGCGCTGACCGTGGCGATCAAGACCGCCGGGCAGGTGCCGCATTCCAAGGTAAGTTCGCAGGCGCTGAGCCTGATCCCCACCTTCATCCTGATCGGTTATCTGGCCTATTACGCCGGGCTGACGCGGGCGCTGTTCGAGGCGGCGAAACGCTGGATCGCCTGGGTGCCGGGGGGGCTGGCGGTTTCGACCGTCTTCGCCACCGCCGGGTTTGCCGCAGTGTCGGGGGCCAGTGTGGCGACGGCCGCCGTCTTTGCCCGCATCGCCATCCCGGAGATGATCCAGATCGGCTATGACAAGCGTTTTGCCGCCGGTGTGGTGGCGGCGGCCGGGACGCTGGCCTCGATGATCCCGCCGTCGGCGATCCTGGTGATCTACGCGATCATCGTCGAGCAGGACGTGGGCAAGCTGCTGCTGGCCGGGTTCATTCCCGGCGCCTTCTCGGCGGTGATCTATGCGATCCTGATCGTGGGGATCGCGGTGGTGTTCAAATCGGTGGGTCCGCCGGTGCGCGGGTTCACCTGGCGCGAGCGGCTGGTGTCGCTGCCGCCGGCGCTGCCGATCGTCTTTGTCATCGTGATCATCATCTTCTTTGTCTACAACCCGTTCGGCGATGCCTGGGGCACCCCGACCGAGGGCGGCGCGCTGGGGGCCTTCGTGGTGTTCCTGATGGCGCTTTATCGCGGCATGCGCTGGAGCGAGCTGAAATCGGCGTTGCTGGAGACGGCGAAGCTGGCGGTGATGATCTTTACCATCATCTGGGGGGTGCTGATTTACGTGCGCTTTCTCGGCTTTGCCGACCTGCCAGGGGCGTTTTCCGACTGGATCACCTCGCTTACCTTGCCGCCGATGCTGATCCTGGTCTGCATCCTGCTGGCCTATGCGGTGCTGGGCATGTTCATGGACGCGATCGGCATGCTGCTGTTGACGCTTCCGGTGGTCTACCCGGCCGTCATGGCGCTGAACGGCGGCGAATACGTGACGGCGGCGGAGAGCACCTTTGGCATGTCGGGCACCATGTGCGCGATCTGGTTCGGCATATTGGTGGTGAAGATGGCGGAGTTCTGTCTGATCACGCCGCCGATCGGGCTGAACTGTTTCGTGGTGGCGGGCGTTCAGCCGGATCTGAGCGTGCAGGACGTGTTCCGCGGCGTGATGCCGTTCTTCATTGCCGACGGGGTGACCATCGCGCTGCTGGTGGCGTTCCCGGGGATCGTGCTCTACCTGCCGTCGCTGGCGGGGTGAGGCGCGCCCGGGCTGATCGTTGAGCGGCGTCTCGTCTGTGCTGCGGGCGGGAGCCTCCGGCGGGAGTATTTTCGGCCAGAAAAAGACCGGGGCCTGCGCGTATAATCCCCTCGCGTGCTGGGGGCGAACCGGGTAATCAGGCGCGATGCAGACAGGCGATGAATACGAGATCTTTCTGGTGTCCCTTCCGGGGCTGGAACCGGCGCTGTGTGACGAGGCGCGGGGGCTGGGCTTTGCCGGGGTGCGGATCGTGCCGGGCGGGGTGGCGCTGCGTGGCGGCTGGCCGGAGGTCTGGCGGGCCAACCTGTGGCTGCGCGGGGCGACACGGGTGCTGGTGCGGGTAGGGGAGTTCCGCGCCTTTCACCTGGCGCAGCTGGACAAGCGGGCGCGCAGGTTTCCCTGGGGAGATTTCCTGCGCGCCGACGTGCCGGTGCGGGTGGAGGCGAGTTGCAAGGCCTCGAAAATCTATCACGCGGGGGCGGCGGCGCAGCGGGTGGCGCGTGCGATTTCCGAGGAGTTGGGCGCGCCGGTGGTCGAGGGTGCCGACGAAGGCGCGGTGCGGGTGATGCTGCGCATCGACGACAACCTGTGCACGCTGAGCCTCGATACCTCCGGCGCGCCGCTGCACAAGCGCGGGCACAAGCAGGCGATGGGCAAGGCGCCGCTGCGCGAGACCATGGCGGCGATGTTCCTGCGGCAATGTGGGTATTCCGGGGGCGAGACGGTGCTGGACCCGATGTGCGGCTCGGGCACCTTCGCGATCGAGGCGGCCGAGATTGCCGCCGGGCTGGCGCCGGGGCGCACGCGCGGCTTTGCCTTCGAGCAGTTCGCAGGCACCGATGCCGGAGCCTGGGCCGCGATGCGGGCCGAGGGCGCCGCGGCACGCGATCCGGGGCTGGTGTTCCACGGCTGTGATCGGGACGCGGGCGCGGTGCGGATGGCGGGCGAGAATGCCGAGCGGGCAGGGGTCGCTGCGTGGTGCAGCTTCACCCGGATGCCGTTTGCCGATGTGGAGCCCCCCGAGGGGCCGCCCGGGCTGGTGATGGTCAACCCGCCTTATGGCGCACGGATCGGCAACAAGAAGCTGCTCTACGGGCTCTACGCTGCGCTCGGGGGCGTGCTGAAGGCGCGGTTCGCCGGCTGGCGCGTCGGGCTGGTGACCAGCGAGGGCGGGCTGGCCAAGGCGACCGGGCTGCCGTTCAAGCCGCCGGGCGCCCCGGTGGCCCATGGCGGGATCAAGGTAAAGCTTTACCGCACGGCGCCGCTGGGCAGTTAGCCGCGGAAAAGGCGCGGCGTGATGAGCGCGCTGCCGCGCAGCCCGTGCAGTGCCTTGGCGCCGGTCAGAACCGCGAGGTCAACCAGCGGTTCGATCAGGACCACCAGCATGTAGGCTCCGCCGAAGCTGACGACCGGGCCCAGCGCGCCCGCGCCCTGGCCCCAGAGGGCCCAGAGGGCGACCCAGGCCACCACGCCGCCCTGGTAGGCGGTGGAGAGCGCCAGCGCCTGGCCATAGCGCAGATCGACATAAGGGGTGCCCGGCGCGATGATCCGCCCGGCCAGCGCCCTGACCGCGAAGAGCGGCACCAGCAGCGTGGTCAGGTTCATGCCCAGCTGCGGCAGGTCGGTGGGGGCGAAGAGCAGCCCCTGCGCCAGGAGCCCCAGCGCCAGCCCGAGCGCGGCGGGCGCCGCCCCGAACAGCAGGAACAGGGTGGAGCCGAGGATGAGATGCACCTCCGACACGCCGACCGGGTAATGCGGCAAGAGTTCGAAAAAGGCAAAGACCAGCCCGGCGGCGGCTGTGCTGCGCAGGGCCAGCGGGGCAGGGCCCCCGGCGCGCAGGGCCTCAACGCAGGCGCGCGCGGTGTAGAGCGCCGCGCCGCTGGCGGTGGCATAGCCCAGCACCAGCTTGGCGCCGGTGACGATCCCCGGTTCGATATGCATGCTCTGTGCCTCCTGTCCCGATCTTTCCGGCGCATTGGCCGCGGGTCCAGTGGTTCACGCGGCGGGGGTGCTGTCAATCCTTGCGCCGCGCGGGGGATGCGCCGCCGGAGTGTGGGGAGGGATGACAAGGGCCGGGGGAGGGCGCAGATTTCAGGCCGGGTCGCGCATCGGCACCGTGTTGCGACGATGCCGATGCGTGATGCTGTTACACGAACGGGCGCGTCAATTGCCCGTCGTCGTCGTGGTCGTCGTGGTCCCGCCTTCGTTGTTGTTGGACATTATCAGGCCCAGACCGAGCACGCCTACGGCGCCCGCGGCGGCGGCTTCACCTCTGAATCCCTGATTTTGAACGGTTTCGTTCGCGTCGGCTGCAGGGGTCTGCGGCGCTGGCGGTGTCGTTTGTGCAATGGCGGCAACTGAAGACATGCCGATAGAGGCTGCGACCATTGCGGTCAGCAGGCGTTTCATCCTCGGATCTCCTTTTGAATGAGTTAGCTAAACTACCACGCCCGCGCTCTTCAAACAAATGGGATAAATTCAGTGGCGGAACTCCGCTGAGGGCCGTCGGGTGGCGTTCAGCGCCCGGTGGTCCAGAGGGGAGGGGGCCGTCACTCCATTCGCCGGATAGGGGGGGCGTCACGACCTCGGGCGCAGGGCCCCGATTTCCTCCGCCAGGTCGGAACACAGCCTGCGCATCCTTTCGGAGTCGGTTTCGCGCTGCGCCTGGATCTTGAGGCCGAAGATATAGGTCTGGATACGCCGGGCCAAGCACTCCGGGTCGCACTCGGGCGGCAGTTCGCCAAGGGATCTGGCGCGGTGGAGCGCGTCGGCAATGATCCCTTCGATCTGGTCGAGATGGGTGGTGACCACGTCCCGCAACCCGGTTCCCTGGGGGAGTTCCAGCAGGGTCTTGACCATCATGCAGGCGGTGGAGGGCCGGTCGCAGGGATCGAGCTGGGCCATGCCGCGCAGATGCGCCTGCAGGGCCGAAAGCGGCGAGGGCGCGTTGTCGATCAGGCTGTGCAATTCCTCGGCGGTGCGGTCAGCGTAACGGTCGAGCGCGGCCTTGAACAGGGTCTCCTTGTTGCGAAAGGCCGCATAGATCGAGCCCGGGCGCATCTGCAGCGCGGCTTCGAGATCCTTCAGCGAGGTGGCGTTGTACCCCTTGGCCCAGAACAGGGCCATGGCGGCATCCAGCGCGGCGTCGCGGTCATATGAGGCAGTTCTGGCCATGCGGGTACATTAGGCCGGATTTTTCCGCGCTTGAAGGGGGGAGGCGGGTTTTCTTGAACGATCACTCAAAATTTACTTGAGCAATCGTTCAAGAAAGGCCAAATGTCCGGTATCGACGAAAAAACCCAGAAAAAAGCGAGACGCCCAATGAGCAAGTTCGAACGGTTCGACGAAACCAATGCCCCGGAGGCCGCGCTGCCGCTGATTGAGAAATCGAAGAAGGCCTTTGGCCGTCTGCCCGGTCTGCATGCGGTGATGGCCGGTTCGCCCGCGCTGCTGGAGGGCTACCAGGTGCTGCATCGCCTGTTTGCCGAGGAGACCGCCTTTGACGCCGACGAGAAAACGGTCGTCTGGCAGACCATCAACGTCTATCACGCCTGCCATTACTGCGTTCCGGCGCATACCGGCATCGCCAAGATGATGGGCGTCAGCGACGAGCTGTCGAACGCGCTGCGCGACGAGACGCCGTTGCCCACGGAAAAGCTGGAGGCGCTGCGCACGTTCACGCTGGCGATGCTGGACAGCCGCGGCAACCCGAGCGAGGCGCAGATGGAGGCGTTTTACGCGGCCGGGTATGGCGAGCGGCAGGTGCTGGATATCATCCTCGGCCTCGCGCAGAAGGTGATGAGCAACTACACCAACCACGTCGCCGGAACGCCTGTAGACGCGGTGATGCAGAAATTCGCCTGGACCCCCAAGTCCGAGCGCTGAGAGGGCCTGTGCCTGACCTCGGAACAGGCCGCTGAGTGAGGGGGCCGCCGCATCTGTCGTGCGGCGGCCCCGACGGCGTGACCGGAGTCAGCGTCGGCCTGCCAGGCGGGTCAGAGAGGCGCGCAGGAAGGCGAGGAACGTCACGGTCCAGACCACGATGGCGGCGTAGGAGAACAGCCGCGCCAATGGATCGAGAAACCCGAAATCCAGCGCGCTGCTCATCGTATGGGTCGCGACCGCGTACATGCCGATGGGAAAGACCGCGCCCCAGTAGAGCGGATCATAGCGGAACGGAAACCGTTTGTAGACATGGCGCCAGACCCCGAGGATCAGCAGCATCGGAATCCACCAGGTTCCCGTCGCCCAGTAAAAGATGGTGAAGCCCTTGAGAAACGGCGCGATCGAGTTCAGGAACCAGGCGTCGGCGGTATTGCGGATCAGCAGCGACCCCGCCAGCGTCGAGATCGCCATCGCCCCCATGTTGATCCAGTAGGGCGGCGAGAGGTCGCCGGGCGAGAACCGGAAGAACGTGTACCGGTAGAAGATCAGCGACATCATCCAGATGTAGAGCATACCCCCCCAGAGCCACATCGAAAGGGCGAGAAAATTCAGGTCGAGGCGCAGCGGCTGCTCGACATGGGGCGCCAGCAGGGCGGACAGCACGGCAATCGACTGGGTCGAGACCACCGCCAGCAGCCAGGCGCCGGAGATCCCGGTTTCAAGCGTGGGCTTTTCCTCTTTCACGGTCAGGGCGGTGAAGATCGTGTAGGTGAGCAGGAGCCACAGGCCGACGGCAAAAAACCACAGGGCAAAGGCGGTTTTCTCGGCCTCGAACAGCAGCAGAGCCTCGCCGCCCAGAATGCCGGTGGCCGCAACCTTGGTGAAAAAGCCCGGGCCGCGCAGATGGTCGATCACATCCAGGAAGATCTCTCGTGGATAGTACAGACCCCTCAGAACCGTGAGGATCCAGAGGATCGCGTAAGCGACACAGGCGATCGCGAACAACAGCCAGGCAAGGGGTTCCAGGCCGATCTGGCTTGACGCGAGAGAAACGATTCCGGTTGCCATGACCATGCCGAAGCTGGCCGGCAGCAGCTTGCGCACCTGGGTTTCCAGCAGTCCCGTGAAGGCGGCCCGGATCATCCTGTCGACCATGGGTTGCCACCCGGCGCGGAGCCGGCGGCAGGGGGGCAGAGTCTGATAGGCCCGGTTCCCATACGGCGTCTCCTGGTTTCGTGAGCCTTCCGGAAATTCAACTGAGGGACAGTGTAACGCTACGAATAGGTATCGTCGTTACCTATTTGCATCCTGTCCTGCGCCTTTTGCCGCAGATGGGCGGGGCCGGGCACCCAAGGCGCGCCGCGACCGCGCGCTGGCGCCTTTCCCGGCCACCGTTGCCGAATGGCCGTTGATTATCCGCCGCAAAGTGGCAGGATTTGCGAACAGCAAGCACAGAGAAGGGACGATGGATCGCCTCGGCGCCGCATTGCTTTTGATGGTCGCTCCCGAACGGCGCGCCTGGCAGGGACGGATGCCGCTGGCCACCGTCTTTTGGGGATACGGTGTCGTGGTGAGCCTTGCCCTTGCGCTTTTGTACGCAACCGCGCTCGACCTGGGGCAAGTGGCCTTGCAGCAGGGTCTGATCCTTGTCTGTGCGGCCTATACTGTCTGGATCGTGGTGGCGATCTGGCGCTCGGCCGACAATGCGGGCCCGTTCTGGAGCAACCTGGCGCGATTGCTGACCATTGCCTGGGCGCTGAACAGCGCCTTCGTTCTTTTCTTTCTCCAGATTGAACTGGTCCTGAGTTTGTCATGGGGGTGACGGGGCCTTGGGTCTGAACCGAGATCATCCGCATCGCCTGACATCCAAGGGAAAAGGGAACCTCACGTCTCACGCCAGCTTTGGGCAACAACGGCGATCTGCTGCTAGGAGAGGTGGCCCGAAAAATCTGAACAGTTGAGTTAGGTGGATTTCTTGCTTCCGATCCGGCAGCTTCGCCGGGACGAAGGAGCGAAGATGACAAGACGACCGAGACGGAACCACAGCCCTGCTTTCAAGGCGAAGGTCGCATTGGCGGCGTTGAAGGGCGACAGGACGATGAGCGAGCTTTCGACACAGTTCGACCTGCACCCGAACCAGATCAAGCAGTGGAAGGATCAGCTGCTGGACGGCGTGTCGAATGTGTTCGACGACAAGCCGAGAGCCCTGAGAGAGCCGGAGATCGACGTCAAAGCCCTGCATGCCAAGATTGGCCAGCTTGCGCTGGAAAGCGATTTTTTGGAAGGCGCGCTCGACAAGGCCGGTTTGTTGCCGAGCGCAAGGAAATGACGGATCGAAACCATAAGTTGAGCCTGTCGCGGCAGGCCGAGTTGTTGGGGATCAGCCGGTGCAGCCTCCACTATGAACCGCGCCCGACCAGCGACGCGGACCTCAAGCTGATGCGCCGGATCGACGAATTGCACATGGAATATCCGTTCGCCGGTAGCCGGATGATGAAGGGACTGCTGCGTCAGGAGGGCTTCACCGCCGGGAGGCTACATGTGGCCACCTGCATGAAGATCATGGGCATCGAGGCGCTGTATCGCAGGCCGAACACGTCGAAGCCGGCACCGGGGCACAAGATCTATCCCTATCTGTTGCGCAAGCTGGCCGTGACGCGCCCCAATCAGGTCCGGGCGATGGACATTACCTACATTCCCATGGCCCGCGGGTTCGTCTACCTGGTCGCCGTGCTCGACTGGTTCAGCCGGAAGGTGCTGGCCTGGCGGCTGTCAGTGTCGCTGGAAACCGCGCCATGCCTTGAAGCGCTGAATGAGACGATCCGCCGGTTCGGAAAGCCGGAGATCATGAACTCGGACCAAGGATCGCAGGGCGGTCTCAACCGGTCGTCGCAACACCACGATCTTGTTCCATTATCATGAACTCGTCCAGTGCCTCTGTGGGCGTCCTCCAACTGAGCGTCTTTCTCGGTCTGCCGTTCAGTGCAACTGCGACGGCTTCCAGATCTTCCGGTGTATGTTTGCTCAGATCTGTGCCTTTCGGGAAGTATTGCCGAAGAAGGCCGTTGGTGTTCTCGTTGGTGCCGCGTTGCCAAGGGCTGTGCGGGTCACAGAAATAGACCGGCAGCCCCGCGAGG
>NZ_JARGPK010000004.1 GCF_029212575.1 Antarcticimicrobium sp. | reverse complement strand
AGCGCAATATCGTCAATGTGCAAGAGGTCGTGGCCGACCGCAATTACGAACGCGGGGCCGATTTGCAGAACCAGATCGAGGTCCTGCGCTCGACCGCGCTGATCGAGCGGGTGATCGACAAGCTGAACCTGGGCCGCAACCCCGAGTTCAACCCGGCGATGGCCCCGCCCCCCGAGGCGGGCTGGTTCGACTGGCTGACCCTGCCGCCCGAACTAACCGAAATGCTGCAATCCATGGGGCTGGCCAGCCCGCCGCCACCGCCGCCCGATCCCGCCCTGCAAGAACGCCGGCTGCGCTTGGCGATGATCGACCGGGTTCGCCGCGGCCTGCAACTGACCGCGGTGCGCGGCTCGACCGTGATCCAGATCGGATTCGTGGCGACAAACCCCAACACCGCCGCCCAGATCGCCAATGCCATCGCCGAGCAATACATCGTCGATCAGCTTGAGGGCAAGCTGGAGGCCACGCGCTCGGCCACACAGTGGCTGAGCGATCGGGTGCTGGATTTGCAGGAACGGGTGACAGCGGCCGAAAACGCCGTGGCCGCGGCCGAGGCGCGGCTGGCCACGGATGCGGGCCAGACCGTCGAGATCACCCAGGCCCAGCTGACCGAGTTCAACGCCGCCCTTGGCGCGGCGCGCGCCCGCGAGATCGAGCTGTCGGCGCAGGTGACGCGCCTGCGCCAGGCGTTGACCGAGGGGGCCGATGTGGGCGCCGTGCCCGAGTTTCGCCGCACCGCGCTGATCCAGACCTACCGCGAGGAGGAAAGCGATCTGATGTCGCAAATGGCCGCGCTGCGCGCCAGCGTGGGGCCGGATCATCCGTCGGTGCGCCGGCTTGAGGCGCAGCTGGACGAGACCCGGCGCAAGATCATGGCCGAGGCGCGACGGGTGGTCGAGTCCGTCGCGGTCGAGCGCGACGCCGCGCGCGATCAGGTGACCGAGCTGGCCCGCCGGGTGCGCGACCTGGAAGACAAGGCGCTGGGGCAAAGCGCCGATGCGATCGAGCTGCGCCAGCTGGAACGCGAGGCGCAGGCCTCGCGGCTGCTGTATGAGAATTTCCTGGGCCGGTTGCAGGAAACCTCGCAGCAGGAAAGCCTGCAATCGGCGGATGCGCGGGTGATCTCGCCCGCCGAGGTGCCGCGCGGCCCGGTGACGGATGGCAAGCGTCGCCTGCTGGCCATCGGGGGCGTGGCCGGGGTCGTGCTGGGGGCGGGGCTGGTGTTCCTGCTGGACCGGCTGAACAACACCTTCCGCAGCCCCGGGCTGGTCGAGGATCAGTTGCGCCTGCCGGTACTGGCCAGCATCCCGATGATTCCTGGCACCGACAACAAGCGGCGCAAGATCGTCGAGCATTTCCGCGACAAGCCCGGTTCGGCCCTGGCCGAGGCGATACGCGGGCTGCGCACCTCGATCCTGTTTTCCAATGTCGATGCGCCGCCCAAGGTGGTGATGATGACATCCTCGACCCCGCGCGAGGGCAAATCGACCACCGCGGTGCTGCTGGCGCTGACCAGTCAGCAGATGGGGCGCAAGACCATCATCGTGGATTGCGACCTGCGCCTGCCGGCGGTGTCGACCCTGATCGACATCGACACCGACCGCCCCGGTCTGATGGCCGCGCTGAACGATCCCGGCGCGCTTGAGGATGCGGTCAGCACCGAGCCTGCGACCGGGCTGCATGTGCTGCTGATGCGCGCGGGCGACACACGGCCCACCCAGAACGCCGCCGACATCCTGTCGTCGCAGAAATTCCGCAGCCTGATCGAGCGGCTGAAAACGGAATACGACCTGGTGGTTCTGGACACGCCGCCGACCCTGGTCGTCAGCGATTCGCGCATCGTGTCGGGCCTGGTCGACGGGGTGGTGTTTTCCGTGAAATGGGACGACACCCCGCGTGGCGCCGCGTCAGAGGCGGTCAAGCAATTGCACGGGATCGGCGCCCCCATGATCGGTGTCGTCATGACCATGGTGAATGAAGCCAAGGCCGCGAAATATTCCTATGATGGTTATGGTTACGGCTATTACGGCGGCCAGTATAAAGATTATTATGTCGAGTGATTTCTCCTCAGGGTTGCGTTGTGCAAATTCTACGCCGCCAAATATGGCAATCCGTAAAGAACTCTAAAGCGGCACCCATAGAATTGTTGCTATTTCGTTAATGTCCACGATATAGAAAGGGCGAGCCTGCCAATGTGCGCATGCACCAGAATTGATTCATCCAAGGACGCCTGGCTTTTCGTGTCCTTCTAAATCTGTGGGGATATAATGGCGAATTTCAAAGCGACTCTCGCGGCAGAAGCCATCAACGGTTCGGTTGGTGATCTCGACACTGCCAACTATCTGGCCAACCAGATTGGCGGCGTGACCGTGGACGTCCTGAACGGGGGCTCGCGCAACACGGCCGAGGGCGACACCTATGCCAACATCGACCGCTTTTTTCTGACCAATCTGGCCGGCGAGGTAGACCGCTTTATCGGCAGCACTGCCGACGAGATCGTGCACGGGTTTGGCGGCTCGAACGTGTTGGAAGGCGGCGGGGGCGATGATGCGCTTTATGCCATCAGCGCATTTAACGTGACCGTCGCCGAGGATGGCCGCAACGTGTTCAATGGCGGCACCGGCACGGATACGATGATCGGCGGCGAAGGCGACGACCGTTTCGACATCGCCGCGGGCGATGCGACGGCCGATGAGCTTTATCGCGGCAATG
>NZ_JARGPK010000007.1 GCF_029212575.1 Antarcticimicrobium sp. | reverse complement strand
AGCCGCGCTTCCGCAGCGCGGCGTTGCAAGCGGACCAGTTCGTTGTGCGGTAGCGGGCGGCTAAAGGCTTCCGCATGCAGCCCTTCTAACCCCATGGATTCGCGTTGTGAATCCTTCAGGAGCGAGTTGCGCAACAACGCCATCAGGGATTGGCCCAAGAGTTTGATGCAGTTCATCTTGCTCTCGACGCGGCTCCTGCGGTGATATCCGCGCCATCGTCGCCACAGCGCGCGGCCCAGGTATCGCGACGCGTTGACCGCCTTGTTCCGGGCGATGGCTCCGGCACTTGCGGGCTTTCACGGCCTGGCGTTCTTGCGCGGTGGAATGACAGCATGAGCAGCATTGCGAGCGGCAATCGCGTCGTGGCATTTGCGTGTGTCGCAGGCCCCGTCAGCAGGGACCAATTCAATGTCCTGACCGGGCGGGATCTGGTTCAGCAGTTCAGGCAACATGGGCGCGTCGGCAATCAAACTCTGCGGCGATTGTGGAGGCGCGAATAAAGCAACACTGCAATCGCCGCCTTTGTCAGATCCCCAAGAAGGAACGGGTAAAGACCGGCGTTCAGCAATTTCTCGCCATAGCCGACAAAGCCACCCAACCAGAATAGCCCTGCACAATACATAAGTATCGAACCGAAAAATACGGCGGCAGATGCTCTGAATGCAGGCCGAAGCCCTTCCAGTTCTTTAACAATCCATCCGGCAGCCGCCGCTGCAAGCGCGAAGCCTATCAAGTATCCGCCTGTGGGACCCGCGATATAGGCCAGTCCGGCCGGCGCGGGAGGCGTGCCTGCGAAAACCGGCAGGCCAAACAGACCTTCGAGTAGGTACACAACAACAACAACAAGACTACCGCGAACCGCCCCCAGGAAAAGACCCAGACCCAAGACAACCAGGGTTTGTGTTGACATCGGAACCGGGTAGAACGGCGCCATGATTTTGGCGGACAGTGTCAGAAGTATTGAACCGACGAGTATTATTGAGATCTCTCGGGTCAGTCTTGCGACTGGTTGGCGATGAGTGGTTTCCAAATTCCTCTGTTTCGTCCTTGTTTCTGCAGATCGTTGATTTGCTGGATGGATAAGTTCACATGCGCTTGGCGACTTCTTCGAGCATCACCTCGCTTGCCCCGCCGCCAATCGCTTGGACACGGGCATCGCGTGACATGCGTTCCACGGGCGTTTCGCGCATGTAACCCATGCCGCCGTGGAACTGGACACAGTCGTAGAGCACGCTGTTTACCAACTCGCCGCAATAGGCCTTGACCATAGAGACTTCTTTCACGCAGTCGTGGCCTGCGGCGTCCTGCCTTGCGGCGTGATAGACAAGCTGCCGTCCCGCCTCGACCCGGGTCTGGCAGTCGGCCAGCCGCTGGCGCACCGCCTGCTTGTCCCACAGGACACCGCCAAACGCCTTGCGCTGCTTGACGTAGTCCACGGTCATGTCCAGTGCGGTCTGCGCCTCGGCACAGGCCATCGCGCCCAGAACGATCCGCTCGTTCTGGAAGTTCTTCATCACCGAATAGAAGCCTTTGTTGACCTCGCCCAGAATGTTCTCTGCAGGGACGCGGACGTCCTCAAAGATCAATTCGGCGGTGTCCGAGCACAGCCAGCCGGTCTTGTTCAGCGCCCGGCCAACCGAGAAGCCCGGGGTGCCCTTTTCGACCGTGAACATGGTGATCCCGCGCGAGCCCTTGGCATCGGGATCGGTCTTGGCGCCGACGAAATAGATATCGCCATGCACACCGTTGGTGATGAACATCTTGGTGCCGTTCAGCACCCAGTCAGAGCCGTCCTGCACCGCGCGGGTGCGCATGCCCGCCACGTCCGAGCCGGCGCCCGGCTCGGTCACCGCGACGGCGGCGATCTTTTCGCCCGAGGTGATCGAGGGCATCCAGCGGGCTTTTTGTTCTGGTGTGCCGGCGTTTTCAAGGTGCGGCGAGGCCATGTCGGTATGCACCAGAACCGTCGCCGAGAAGCCGCCAAAGGTGGAGCGCCCGACCTCTTCGGCCAGAACCACGCTGGACATCACGTTCAGTCCCGCACCGCCGTATTCTTCATCATAGCGCAGACCCAGCACGCCCAGATCGCCCATCCGGCGCAGCACGTCACGGGGCACCATGCCTTCCTCTTCCCAGGGCTCGGCCTTGGCCGTCACCTCGGTTTCGATGAACCGGCGCAGCTGGCTGCGGATCATGTCGAGGTCTTCGTTGAATGGGCTTGAGGCCGCGGTGACGTTTTCCAGTTTTGTCATGTCTGTTCCTCCGGATCGAGTTTTACGAGGGGGGCGTTCCCGGCGACGGTGTCGCCCTGAGCGCAGTAAATTTCGGCCACCACACCCCCAACGGGGGCGGGCAGGCTTTGCAACAGCTTCATGGCTTCCAGCACCACCAGCGTATCACCGGCTTTGACCCGGTCTCCGGGCGCGACGCGCACTTCGGCGACGGCGCCGGGCATGGGTGCCGACAACATGTCGATGCCTCCGGACCCGTCAGTGGTTCGGGCGAGGTGCATATCCTCCAGAGTGCGCAGGTTTATTGCCATCATTCCTGCGGAAGTCTGCAGGTGCACCCGCCAATGATCACAAGCGCGCTCGACATGTGCGACGCGCGCGAAGGGAACGCCGTCGATGCGTCCGCTCAGGCGGCCCCGGGTCAGGGTGGGCGTCATGGCTGTGATTGTCTGTCCATCGAGCAAATGCGCGCCGAGTTGTTCCCCGGTGCCGGCCACGCGGATCGAGGTGTCGTCGGGCATCGCCCAGTAGGAGGACGCGCCGGGCCGCCCCGCCGGCGCGGTCAGCCGCCAGGCGCCAAGGCTCTGCCAGGGAGATGCGCCCGCCGGGGACAGGTGCAGGTGCAGCGCGATGGCGGCGAGGGCCGTGTCCTGGGCATCGGGGGCCGGTTCCGTCCAGCCGCCCGGGAACATCTCGGACAACCCCGAGGTGTGGTGCCGAAGCGCCTGGAAATCCGGATGCTCCAGCAGCGCGCGCTGATAGGCCAGGTTCAGCCCCACGCCATCCACGGCAAAGGTATCTATCGCGGCAACCGCCTGACGGATCGCCCCTGCCCGATCCGACGCATGGACGATCAGTTTCGCCAGCATGGAATCGTAATGGTGGCTGACGACCGAGCCTGCCGCGACGCCGCTATCCAGCCGCACGCCAGCGGGCGGGGCCCAAAGGGTGATTTGGCCGGTTTCGGGGCGGAAATTTTCCGCCGGGTTCTCGGCGGCGATGCGGATCTCGATGGCATGCCCGTCGAAATCCACATCGGATTGCGGCAGGGTCAGCGCCTCGCCCCGGGCGATGCGCAACTGCCATTCGACCAGGTCGATCCCGGTAATTGCCTCGGTCACAGGATGTTCCACCTGCAGGCGGGTGTTCATCTCGAGGAAGTAATATTCGCCGCGCGCCGGGTCGTAGAGGTATTCCACCGTTCCCGCCGAGCGATAGCCGATGGACTGTGCCAGCCGCACCGCCGCCGACAGCATGTCATCGCGCACCGCCTCGGGCAGATCGGCGGCGGGGGCCTCTTCGATCAGCTTCTGGTGGTTGCGTTGAAGCGAACAGTCGCGATCACCCAGATGCAGAACGGTGCCGTGGCTGTCGCCCAGCACCTGCACCTCGACATGGCGGGCACGAGGCGCGTAGCGTTCGAGAAAGACCGCTGCGTCGCCAAAGGCCCCTTTCGCCTCGGACCGGGCAGAGGCGATGGCCTCGGGGGCGTCGGCCAGATCGGTGACAAGGCGCATGCCGCGCCCACCTCCCCCCGCACTGGCCTTGACCAGAAACGGCGTGCCAAGCGCCCGCGCCTCTTGCAACAAACGCGCGTCGGACTGGTCCGCGCCGCGGTAGCCGGGCAGGACGGGCACACCCGCGGCCTCGGCGGCGGCCTTTGCCTCGATCTTCGACCCCATCATGGCAATCGCGTCCGGTTCCGGCCCGATAAACACAAGGCCCGCCGTCTCGACCGCGGCGGCGAAACCGGCGTTTTCCGACAGAAAGCCATAGCCCGGGTGCACTGCACCCGCGCCCGTCGCGCGCGCGGCCTCAAGGATGGCCTCGATGTTCAGATAGCTTGCCGATGGGGCGGCGGCACCGATACAGACCGCATGATCGGCCTCGGCGACGAAAGGTGCGTCGCGATCTGCTTCGGAAAAGACCGCGACGCTCTCCAGACCCAGCTTGCGACAACCGCTCTGGATACGTCGTGCGATCTCACCCCGGTTGGCGATCAGGACACGGGTAAAGCTCATTTCACCCGCCATGACGGAATGCCCTTGTTGAGAAAGCTGTTGATCCCTTCGATCCCTTCTTCGGTTTCCCAGGCATCCGCGAGCCGGTCCGCAGTATAGGTCATGTTGGTTTCAAGATCGTGGCTGGCGACATAGGCAATCAGCGCCTTGGTATTGGACACCGCACCCGGCGCGGCCTGAAGATGATCGAGCACCACCCGTTCGACCGCACCGTCCAGCCGATCGACGGCCACGACCTCAGTCAAAAGCCCGATCCGTTCGGCGCGCGTACTGTCGAACAAAGCGCCCGACAGCATGGTTTCGCGCGAATGTACCTTGCCGATGCGGGCTACGACGTAGGGCGAGATATTCGCGGGCAGCAGACCCAGTTTCACCTCGGTCAGGCCAAAGCGCGCGCCTTCGGCGCCGATGGTATAGTCGCAGACCGAAATCATGCCGACACCGCCACCATAGGCCGGGCCGTTGATCCGCCCGATCAAGGGCTTGGGCAGCGTGTCAAGACGGCGCAGCAGCCGCGCCAGGGTGGCGCTTTGTTCGACCCTCTCACCACGAGTTTTCTCGACATTCGAGGCGAACCAGTTGAAATCGCCGCCCGCGCAGAAGCTCTTGCCGGCACCGGTCAGGACCACAATACGCACGTCATCATCTGCAGCCAGCTTTTCGGCGGCATCGAATAACTCTGCGATCAGATCGCCATTCAGCGCATTGTGTTTATCGGGGCGGTTGAGCGTCACTGTGGCGACGCCACGCGCATCGGTTTCGACAAGGATCGTGTTGTAGGTATTGGTCAACTTGAAGCCTCACATTCTGTATACAGGCGTATGGCGCCCGGCTTCGGGCACCGATGTCACAATGGCCAGGCACAGGCCAAGGATTTCGCGGGTCTGCCCGGGTTCGATCAGCCCGTCATCCCAAAGCCGCGAGGTGGCATAATAGGGATCGGACTGCTCGCCGTACTGGGCGCGCACCTGCGCCTCGATCTGCTTCATGTCGTCCTCCACCTTGTCCGGGTCGCCCCCCTTCTGGCGGCGCAGTTCCAGCATCACATTGGTGGCGATGTCTGCGGACATGGTGGCCAGTTCCGCCGTGGGCCAGGCAAAGAGAAAATTCGGGGCGAAACCGCGTCCGCACATGCCGTAATTGCCTGCCCCGTATGAGCCACCCAGCAGAACCGACAGGCGCGGCACCTTGGCCACCGACATGGCATACACCAGCTTGGCACTGTCTTTGGCGATGCCGCCGCGCTCGGCTTCGGTGCCGACCATGAAGCCCGAGATGTTGTGCAGGAACAAAAGCGGGATGTTACGCTGGTCGCACATCGCAACGAATTGCGCCCCCTTCAGAGAACTGTCGGACAGAAGCGCCCCGTTATTGGCCAGAATGCCAACGCGATAGCCATGGATGCGGGCCGTTCCGCAGACCAGGGTTTCACCCCAGCCGGGCTTGAATTCGCGGAATTCGCCCGCGTCGATCATGCGCAGCAGAACCTCGCGCATGTCATAGGGCTGTTTGCGATCGGCGCTGATGACGCCGAGCAGCTCTTCGGGATCATGCGCGGGCGGTGCGGGGGCTGCGTCAGGCTGCATCGGGCGCGATTGGCCAAGCTCAGCGACGATGTCGCGCATCAGCGCCAGCGCGTGGTGTTCGTCCTCGGCCAGATGATCAGACACACCCGAGACGCGGGTGTGCATCTCGGCCCCCCCCAGCGTTTCGCCATCGACCTCTTCGTTGATCGCGACCTTGACAATCGACGGCCCGCCCAGATGGATGCGTGCGTTCCCGCGTACCATGATGACCTCGTCCGACAAGGCCGGGATATAGGCGCCACCCGCCGTGCAGCCACCGAAGACGGCGGAGATCTGCGGCAAGCCGCTGGCCGACATATTGGTCTGACGATAGAAGGAATTGCCGAAATGGCGGGCGTCGGGAAAGACCCGGTCCTGCTCGGGCAGATAGGCACCGCCGCAATCCACCAGATAGAGGCAGGGCAGCCGGTTATCCGCCGCGATCTCCTGCGCACGGATGTGTTTTTGCACCGTCTCGTGATAGAAGGAGCCGCCCTTTACAGTGGCATCATTCGCGATCACCACGCAGGGCAGCCCATGGACGATACCGATGCCGGTCACAATCCCGGAGCCGGGAACCTCGCCGCCGTATTGGCCATAGGCTGCAAGCGAGGACAATTCCAGAAACGCGGTGCCCGGATCCACCAGAAGGTCTATACGTTCGCGGACCAGCAGCTTGCCGCGTTTGCGGTGCCGCTCGACCATATCGGGGCGCCCGCCTGAAGTGGCTTCGGCGATCCGCGTGCGCAGGGCCTCGACGCGTTCGCTTTGCGCCGCGTGGTTGCGGATAAAGATTTCGGATGCGGTCAGTACTGCTGTTTCGAGACGTGCCATGTATCAGCCTTTCTGCTATTCGAGCATGCCGTTGAGAAAAACATCGGCATAGGCAGAGGCCAACGCTTCGGCGTCGCCGCGTGAGGGATCGAACCATTCCAGCGTAGCATTCAGCGCACCGATAAGCATCAGGCGGAAACGGCGGACATCGACATCGGCCCGCAACTCACCTTTCTTTTGCAACCGCGCCAGCAGATCGTCCCACTCGGTCTCATAGGCCCGGCGCGCGGGCAGATTCGCGTCGCGCACCGATTGTGGAACCTGCCCGAAGATCCGCACATTGGCCGAGGAATAGTCGCTCACGTCCAGAAGCGCGCGAAGATGCGCACTGATCGCAGCACGCAAGATGACAGGGGCTCCAGCAGTGTCGGCTTGTTCCGCAACCGCCCGGCGCATCTTCTCGTGAACGGCCCAGATGCCCTCATCGAGAATGGCCTCCACAATTTCGTCTTTCGATCCGAAATGGTAATAGATGCTACCTGCCTTGATGCCGGCAGCATCGGCTATCTTTCTGAGAGATACGGATCCATAGCCCTGGTCGCGAAAAAGTCGCGCGGCAACGTCAAGCACCCCTTTGCGGCCGACAGGGCTTCGGGGCGTTTCGGTCTTCTTTTTAGTGCGCCCCGCGTCTGCCATCGTATCCAGCCAATTCCATGCATAACTAACACTTGTTAGGTGCGCTCTTCCGGAGTGTCAATTAAAAAACACGGTTTCTCCGGGATCGGTGGAAATACAGACGGGTGACCGAAACTCGCCCACCTGTCTTTGGTGATATTGTCGTTCGGCCATCTAGCACGGGCCTGAACGGCGTAAATTCAGATCGTGAAGCCGCCGCCGCAGATGATGTGCTGGCCCGAGATGAAGTTCGATTCAGGCGCACAAAACAGATAGACCGCGCCGGCGGCCTCTTCCGGGGTGCCGACCCGGCCCAACGGGATCATGCGTTCCATCTGGGACAAAAGATCGGGATTCACGCCGACCTTGATCTCTTTTTCCTCGACTTTGATCGTGCTGTCGCCATCCGCGCTGCCTTCGGTCAGGCGGGTGCGGATCGGGCCGAAGGCCACGGCATTGACGTTGACCTTGTAACGACCCCATTCCTTGGCCATCGTCCGGGTGACCCCGAGGATGCCGGCCTTGGCGGCGGAATAGTTGATCTGGCCAGCGTTACCGCCTGTGCCCGCGATGGACGAGATGTTCACCACCTTGCGGAACACCTCTTGCCCGGCGGCGGCTTCTTCCTTGGCCTTGGCGCTGATCACCGGCTGGGCGGCGCGCAGGATCTTGAAGGGCGCGGTCATGTGAACGTCGATGATCGCCTGCCATTGTTCGTCGGTCATCTTTTGAACGACGCTGTCCCAGGTGTAGCCGGCGTTGTTCACGATGATATCGAGCCCGCCAAAGCTGTCGACGCCGGTCTTGATGAAACGTTCCGCAAAGCCGTCTTCGGTCACGCTACCGGCGCAGACCACCGCTTCGCCGCCGGCGGCGCGGATGGCCTCTGCGGTGTCATTGGCCGGGTCGGCATCGAGATCGTTGATCACCAGCCGGGCCCCTTCAGAGGCCAGTTTGAGCGCGATTTCACGCCCGATGCCCCGGCCGGAACCGGAGACCAGCGCCACGCGGCCGTCGAGTTTGTCAGTCATATCTTATCCTTCCGAATGACGCCGTCAGACTTTTTCATAAAGCGTGGTCACACAGGCCCCGCCGAGGCCCAGGTTATGCTGAAGCGCCAGGCGCGCACCGTCGACCTGACGCGCATCGGCCTGACCGCGCAGCTGCTGGACAAGTTCGGTGCATTGCGCGAGGCCGGTCGCCCCGAGCGGATGGCCCTTGGACAAAAGACCGCCCGACGGGTTGGTCACATATTTGCCGCCATAGGTGTTGTCGCCATCGTCGACGAATTTCGCCGCCTCACCGCGCCCGCAAAGACCCAGCGCCTCATAGGTGATCAGCTCGTTTTGGGCGAAACAATCGTGCAGTTCGACCACGTCCACGTCTTCGGGTCCGATGCCCGCCGCCTCGTAAACCTGGTTGGCCGCGTTCTTGGCCATCGAGAAGCCGACAACCTCGCGCATATCGTGTGCACCAAAGGTTTCCGGGCCGTCCGTGGTCATGGCCTGCGCCGAAATCCGGACCGAGCTGTCGAGACCGTGTTTGTCAGCGAACGCTTTGGAGCAAACGATGGCCGCAGCTGCGCCGCAGGTCGGGGGGCAGGCCATCAGCTTGGTCATGACGCCGGGCCAGACGACTTGAGCCGCCATGACATCTTCGGGCGTTACTTCCTGCCGGAAAAGGGCCACCGGGTTCTTGGCTGCATGTCGGCTGGACTTGGCGCGGATTTTCGCGAAGGTTTCCAGCGGGGTGCCGAATTCCTCCATATGCGCCTTGCCCGCGCCGCCAAAATACCGAAGCGCCAGCGGGATCTCGGAGTTGCCGACCAGTTCGTTGGTTTCTTCGTCGAAGGCCGCAAACGGGCTGATCCGATCCTTGAACATCGCCCCGATTGCGCCGGGCTGCATCTGCTCGAACCCAAGCGCCAGGGCGCAGTCCACAGCGCCGCTTTCAACGGCCTGGCGAGCCAGGAACAGCGCGGACGACCCGGTCGAGCAATTGTTGTTCACGTTCACAACCGGAATGCCGGTCATGCCGACCTGGTACAGCGCGCGCTGGCCGCAGGTGCTGTCGCCGTAGACATAGCCGACATAGGCTTGCTGGACCTTGTCATAATCCAGTCCCGCGTCCGCAAGAGCGGAATGGGTCGCCGCGGTCGCCATCACATCGTAGCTTTCAGATTTTCCGGGCTTCTGGAACGGGACCATTCCGACGCCGGCGACATAGGCTTTGCCTGTCATTTCTCTTTCTCTCCCAAGTTTGGTCTGGCTATTCCAACGCTACGCCAAACCGTTTTCTACCGTTTGTTAGAATTAAGCTCATGACCCCGGTAACTGTCAACACCGGTACGTCGTGATATCGGGTGCTTGCACAATTTTCGAACATATGTTAGAAATAGTCGGCCAAGCTATTTGGATGGTAAAATTAAGAGCTTAGTGTTCCGGCAAGACGGTCGATTAGCGTTTGGCGCCTTGTTCCGACTACCAGCGACACCCGAACTACGAAAGGCAGGGAAAATGGCGTATTGTTATGAATTCAAAGGGTTTGTACCGGTTGTTCCCGAGAATACATATGTCCATCCCCAGGCCGTTCTGATCGGAAATGTCATCCTGGGTCATGGATGCTACATCGGACCCGGAGCAAGCTTGCGGGGCGATTTCGGCAGGATCGTGATCGGCGATGGCGCCAATGTTCAGGACAATTGCATCATTCATTCTTTCCCCGGTCGTGACGCCGTGGTGGAAACCGACGGGCATATCGGTCACGGTGCGATCTTGCATGGCTGTACTGTGGGCCGGAACGCTCTGGTCGGGATGAATGCCGTCATCATGGATGGTGTAGAACTTGGGGCGGAATCGATCGTCGGCGCGCAGGCTTTCGTTCGGGGGGAGACGGTGATCCCGCCGCGTTCGATGGTGGTCGGAGCGCCGGCAAAGGTGATCCGCGAGGTCAGCGAGAAAGAAGTCGCGTGGAAGACCCGCGGCACGGCGGAATACCAGCAACTCGCGCGCGACTGTCTGGCCGGACTCAAGCCCGTCGAGCCGCTGAAGGCGGTCGAGGCCAACCGGCCGGAGATGGCTGCCTCTGACGTCGTTTCCATTCAGGAGGCGCGGCAGAAGTCGTCCTGACCTGTCCGGACACCGGACAGAGGCGGGTTTCAGCAGGCGCGGAGAGCGCCTGGAGGTATCGGCTTACGCCGGGCGATACCTCCGGTGCCCCGGTGTACCGCCCGGCCCTTCAAGCCGTCACAGCCGGAAGATCCCGTAGTGCGGATCGTCGATCGGTGCATTGAGTGAGGCGGAAATCGACATGCCGAGCGCATTGCGTGTGTCCGCCGGATCGAGGATGCCGTCGTCCCACAATTCCGAGGTCGAGGTATAGGCTTCGACATCGCGTTTGTATTTTTCCAGCACCGGTTCGCGGATCGCGGCGATTTCTTCTTCGGTCAGCTCTTTGCCTTCGCGCTGAAGCTGCCGGATCTTGACGTCCGCCATAGTATTGGCGGCTTGGTCCGCCCCCATCACGCCGATTTCGGCCTGAGGCCACATGAACAGCGTGCGCGCATCCCAGGCCCGCCCGCACATCCCGTAGTTGCCAGCCCCGTACGAGGCATTGGCGATCACGGTGAACTTCGGAACGACCGATCCACCCTGCGCCATCAGCATCTTGGCTCCGTCCTTGGCGATCCCGCGTTCTTCGTATTCGCGGCCCACCATGTAGCCGGTGATGTTCTGGAAGAAGACCAGAGGCGTGCGGTTCTGGTTGCACAGCTGCATGAAATGCGCGGCCTTGAGCGAACTGTCGTTGAACAGCACCCCGTTGTTGGCGAGGATGCCGACCTTGTAGCCCCAGATATGAGCAAAGCCGCAAACCATCGTGGTGCCGTAATCCGGCTGGTATTCGTGAAAGCGCGACCCGTCTACGATCCGGGCCAGAACTTCGCGCATGTCAAACTGGGTTTTCCGGTCCTTGGGGATGATCCCGTAAAGCTCTTTCGGATCATAGTAAGGTTCTTCATAGGCGGCGGTTTCGATGATCGTCTTCGGCGTGCGCTTCCACTGGCTGACAATTTCGCGCGCCAGTGAAAAGGCGTGTTCTTCGGTGGCGGCGCGGTAATCGCCGGTGCCCGAGACCGAGGTGTGCATCACCGCCCCGCCCAGCTCCTGAACGCCGACCACTTCGCCGGTGGCCGCCTTGACCAGCGGCGGCCCGCCAAGGAAAATCGCCCCGGTGCCTTCGATAATGACGTTGTAATCGCTGAGCGTCGGCACATAGGCACCCCCAGCGGTGCAATGCCCGCCGACCACCGCGATTTGCGGGATGTTGGCCTGGCTCAGCTTGACCTGATTGCGAAAGACGCGTCCGCCCAGATAGCGGTCGGGAAAGACGCCGTGCTGAAGCGGCAGGAAGCCGCCGGCGCTGTCGCAGATATGGACAACCGGCAGGCGGTTCTCCAGCGCGACATCCAGAAGCCGCACGATCTTTTTGACGGTATGTGGATACCAGGCGCCACCCTTGACGCTGGCGTCGTTGGCATGAATGGCGACCTCGCGCCCCTGCACGATGCCGATACCCGTCACCACGGCGGCACCGGGCACCGCGCCGTCATATTCGCGACAGGCGGCGAGAGTGGAAAACTCCAGAAACGGCGTGCCGGGGTCCAGCAGCAGTTTCAGCCGTTCGCGTACGCCCAGCTTGTTTTGCCGCTCAAGGCGATCGATGTCGCGTTGCGGGCGTTCGAAACGCGTCGCGTGCTGGCGGGCGTGAAATTCCTTAAGCCGTTCGGACATGGCGGCATAATTTGCCTTGTAGTCAGCGGCGTTGGTGTCGATCAGGCTTTCGATCCGGCGCATGGTCAGTCCTCCTCCGAAGCCAGCAGGGCGAGCGTGGCCTTCAGCCCGAAACTGTCGCCCGCGGCAAATGGCATTTCAGCGATCACCCCGTCGCGCGGCGCGGTCAGGCTGGTTTCGAGTTTCATGCTTTCAATGACAAGCAACGGCTGACCTTCCTTGACGTGATCGCCGGGCTTGGCGTTTACCGACACGACCACGCCGGGCATCGGCGCGACAATGCGGTCATCGGCGGCCCCGCTATCGTTTCCGGCCAGACGTTCGGAGGGATCAACCCGCCCGATCGCATAAGTCCGCCCGTTCATATGCACGAAAGTCGCGTCAGGACCGACGGCCAACCGTACGTCCTGCACCCGCCCCTTTGCCCGCAGCTCATGGCCACCGGGCAGCCCGGTCGGGTCCAATCGGCAGGGAATTGCGCCGTCAGGCGTGTTCAATATCATGCCGCTGCCGTCATGGGACAGCCAGCATTCGGTCTCGTCGCCGTCGATCTGGAATATCCGCCGCATCAGTTTCTCCACCCGCCCATTTTGCGGTGCATCTCAGGTATCTGCATCACGTCGTTCACCAACCGTTCGTCCGACAGGGCCGCAACCGCCATCAGCAGGTCACTCACATCTTCGCCCGGCGCGGTCAGCGTATCGGCCTGCTCGGCCAAAAATCCGGTCGAGACGTCGCCCGAAGCGAAATCAGGATGGGCAAGGATCGCAGCGAGATAGCCAGTGTTGGTTGTCACACCGAGGATCACGTAATTCTGCACCGCTTGCCGCGCGCGGGCGATGGCCTCTGCCCGATCCGGCCCGTGCACGATCAGCTTGGAGAGCATCGGGTCGAAATCGGTCGTCACCTTGCCGCCGTCCAGAATGCCGCTGTCCACGCGGACGCCTTCGCCCCGGGGTTCGTCCAGCAACAGGATATCCCCGATCGCAGGGCGAAAATCTTCTGTGGCGTCCTCGGCACAGATGCGCAGCTCGATCGAGTGACCGGTTTGCGGAATGTCGGCCTGCGCCGCGCTCAGCCCCTCGCCAGCCGCGATGCGCAGCTGCTCGGCCACCAGATCAAAGCCAGTCACCATTTCGGTTACGGGATGTTCGACTTGCAGCCGGGTGTTCATTTCCAGGAAGTAAAAC
>NZ_JARGPK010000059.1 GCF_029212575.1 Antarcticimicrobium sp. | reverse complement strand
GGCTGGTCCGAGGCCACCTTCATGGTGGCCGTTACCGCGGCCGCCATCGACCGGGTCCTGGCGCGGGCGCTCGGCCCGCGCGGCGCGGTGGATCTGGCGCTGGCCTTTCACGCGCGCGGCGACGCGGCGATGCTCGATCTGCTGTCGGCGGCGCATCTCGACGGTATGCGGTTCAGCGACAAGATCGCGCTCGCGGTGCGCTTCCGGCTCGAGGCGGTCCCGGACAGGGAGGCGGTGCGCCGGGGCGTGACCCTCTTTGCCCTGCCGCAGCACGCCGCCGCCGGCGCACGCGCGATCTGGGAAACCTGCGACCTGATCTGGACCACGCTGGGCGATACGTCGCGCGATGTGAACTGGTACACCAAGCGCGCCACGCTCTCGGCGGTCTATTCCTCCACCGTGCTCTACTGGCTCGGCGACGACAGCCCCGGGCACGATGCGACCTGGGCCTTTCTAGACCGGCGGATCGACGACGTGATGCGCTTCGAGGGGGCCAAGGCAAAGATCCGCCGCAACCCGCTGCTCAAACCCCTGCTTGCCGGGCCGGAATGGCTGGCCGGTCAGATCCGCGCGCCAAAGGACAGGCGCGGCGATCTTCCCGGCTCGGTGGGTGGCGGTTAGATCACCAGGCTCAATGTCACGCCATGCAGCGCGCCGAGGGCGAGGGCGCCCCAGACCAGCGGATTGCGCGGCAAGGCCAGGGCGCAGAACAGCGACCAGATGATCTGTACCGGCAGCAGCCCCAGAAGCACGGCCATGGCGGTTTCGTCATGGCCGGTGGGCCAGGCGTAAAGCCCCAGCGCGCTGAGCAGGGCGAGGGTGAGCAAGAGGCTCCCGAGCATCCGGCGCGATGGGGAGACCGGGCCCAGAACTGTACGGAAGGCCGGATGTCCCCGCAGGGCCACCCAGCCCAGCGGCAGGGTCACGGCGACATTGGCGCCCAGCGACAGATACAGCATCAACGGAAACATGGGCTGGCACATTACCGGATCGGGGACCGGCGGCAAGCGGCAGCGCTCTCTCGCCCCGTGGAAAATTTCGGTGTATGTCGGGGGCAAATCGTACAGGGCGCGGGGCCGCGCCAAGCAGGAAGGATGACCAGATGAGCGAAACCATGCGAGCCGTCGAGATCAGCGAGCCGGGCGGGCCGGAGGTTCTGAAACTGGCCGAGCGCCCGGTGCCGGTGCCGGGCCACGGGCAGGTGGTGATCAAGGTGGCCTATGCCGGGGTCAACCGCCCCGACGCGCTGCAACGCGCCGGCGCCTATGCGCCGCCGCCGGGGGCAAGTGACCTGCCGGGGCTGGAGGCCTCGGGCGAGGTGGTGGCGCTGGGCGACGGGGTCACGGAATGGAGCGTCGGGGACCAGGTCTGCGCGCTGCTGCCCGGCGGCGGTTATGCCGAGTTTGTCGCCACCCCCGCCGCCCATTGCCTGCGCCTGCCCGAGGGGATGGACCTGAAGCAGGCCGCCTGCCTGCCCGAGACCTATTTCACCGTCTGGACCAATGTCTTCGCCCGCGGCGGGCTGACCGGCGGTGAGCGGTTCCTCGTGCATGGCGGCACCTCCGGCATCGGCACCACGGCGATCCAGTTGGCCAACATCTTCGGCGCGCGGGTCTTTGCCACCGCCGGATCGGCCGAGAAATGCAGGGTTTGCACCGATCTGGGTGCGGAACGCGCGATCAACTACCGCGACGAGGATTTCGTCGAGGTGCTGCGCGCGGCGGGTGGCGCCGACCTGATCCTCGACATGGTGGGCGGCGATTACATCCCGCGCAACGTGCGGGCGCTGGCCGATGACGGGCGGCTGGTGCAGATCGCCTTTCTGACCGGGCCGAAGGTGGAGCTGAACTTTGCCCAGGTGATGGCGCGGCGGCTGACGATCACCGGCTCGACCCTGCGGCCGCAGAGCGACCTGGCGAAGGCGCGGATCGCGCAGGACCTGGCCGAGAAGGTCTGGCCACTCTTGGACGCGGGCCGCGTCGCCCCGGTGATGGACAGCGAGTTCCCGCTGGAGGAGGCCGCCGCCGCCCATGCCCGGCTGGAGAGCGCGGGCCATATCGGCAAGGTGGTGCTGAAGGTCGCGTGAGGGGAGCGCCCTCCCGGGGGGAGGGTCGGGCGCTGCCCGGCCTTGCAGCCGGGCATCCTATTCCGTCTGGTGCGCTCTCATTCCACCGCGCGGCGGTAGAAATGCCAGGTCGCGTGGCCCAGCACCGGCAGGATCACGACAAGCCCCAGCAGCAACGGCAGCGCCCCGAGCACCAGCGCGGTGCCGATCAGCGCGCCCCAGCTCAGCACCACGCGCGGGTTCTCGCGCAGCAGCCGGGCCGAGGTCGCCACCGCCACCGGCACGCCCACGTCACGCTCCAGCAGTAGCGGGAAGGACACCACGCTGATCGCCAGCGCCGCCAGCGCGAAACAGCCCCCCACGAGGGTTCCGGCGATGGCCATGGTCCAGCCCGACGGGGTGGTCGCCACCTCGCGCAGGAAGCCGGGGATCGAGGCCGGTGCCCCGGGTCCCATGGTCCAGCCGTGGATCGCATGCGCCGCGATCATCCAGCCGACGAAAAGCGCCGCCAGGTAGACCCCGAGCACCAGCACCGCGCCGAAGCGTGGGCTGCGCACCACGCCCAGCCCGTCGAGCCAACTGGCGCTCTGACCCGCCTCGCGCCGCCGGCTGATCTCGTAGAGGCCGACCGCCGCCACCGGCCCCAGCAGGGCAAAGCCCATGACCAGCGGCAACAGCAGCGGCAAGAGTTGCATGTGCAGCGCGAATCCCACCAGCACCAGCCCGGCGACCGGGTAGACCAGCACCAGGAACATCACGTCCGTCCGCCCGGCAAGGAAATCGTGCCAGCCGGCACGCAGGGCGTGGCCGATATCCGCGATCTCCAGCTTGCGGATCTGCGGAACCCCGGCGGCGTGATCGCCGCCCAGCTGCTCTGTCGTCGCGCCCAGATGCCGCCCCGCCGCGCCGAGGTTGCGCGCGGTCCAGGACAGCGGGTTTCCGATTGTCTGTGCCATTTCTCATCCTCCATGGCGATGCTCTGCGCCGTGGACCCGGACCCTGGCCTGATGTCGCCGACGGCCAGACCGGACGGCAACGTGCGCGCCTATCCTAGCACAAAAAAGCGGTGCCGGTGCTCACGCCTTCGGGAGGGGGGCCTGTGCCGGGGCGCAGGCGACCACCGGCGGCACGGCCCCGGAGCCCTGACTTCGCCCGGCAACGCCTCTGTTCCGGTTTTTCTTTGTCCCGTGGCGGGTTTGGCATAGGCTTGACCCTAGGGAAGGGCACCCGCGCGATGGGCGTCGGGGCTCCGCCCAGGGGGGAAGGATGGAAATGAAACAGGTGACACTCGCCGTGGTGGCGTTGATTGCCGCAGCAGGTTCTCTGCCGGCGCAGGAGCTTGAACAATGGGGCACCGCAGGGGGCTGGGACGTGCTGATCGACCCCAGCCTGGGCGACGGCTGCCTGATCCAGGCGGCCTATCAGGATGGATCGCTGGTGCGCATCGGGTTCGACCGGACCGAGGGCAGCGGTTATATCACCGCCTTCAACGAGGCCTGGGGCGAGATTGAGGAGGGCGCGGAATACGACATCTGGTTCGATCTCGACGGCCAGCAGTACGACGGTGTCGCCACCGGCATCTACCTCGCCGGGGTGCCGGGCGCGGATATCTATTTCGACAACGCCGACTTTCTGTTCGACATCGCGCAGAAATACACGCTGACACTCTATCACGATGGCGGCGAGGTCATGGCGATCGACCTCGGCGGCACTTATGTCGGGCTGGAGGCCGTGCTGGAGTGTCAGGACGACATGGGCTGATCCCGGTCTTGCGGCGCCCGACCGGCGCCGGGCGTTGACCTGAATCAATCACGGCAGCCGCGCGCCAATCTAGGATGCCCGAAAAGCGAGGTTGCCATGAACCGTTTGCGGATCCTTCTTTGCGCCGTCGTCCTGATGGGGTCGCCGCTGGCGGCACAACAGTTGACCGATGTTCCGGGGGCCGCCGACCCCGAAGGTCTGCCCCGGATAGAGGGCGCCGCGATTATCGGCTATGATCAGTCGGGCTTTGACTCCTTCGACCTTCCGATCGGCCCGGTCAGCTATGGCGGGGCCGAACAGCTGCGCAGCGTCGAGGGCCCGCGGACCCGGATCATCTATGCGGTGCCCGGCGACCGGTCGCCGCTCGAGGTGATCCGGAATTACCAGGCCGAACTGGACGATCAGGGCTTTGAGGCGGTTTATGCCTGCGCCAAACGCGACTGCGGCCCGGTTTCGGCCATGGTCCGCCATTTCTATCCGCTGGACGGGCGGCTTGAGAACATGGGTCGGATCACCCGCAACGCCTTCTCGTCGCCGCGCGACGACCAGCAATACTTATCCGCCAGAAACCCCGAGACCGGGCGCGTGGTGTCTGTCTATGTCGCGTTCGAGACCTTCGATCTGCACCCCGAGACCGAGGGCAAGGTTCTGGTCCTTCTCGATGTGATCGAGGCCGCGCCGTTGCAGCGGCGGATGGAAACGGTGACCGCCGAACAGATGGCCGGCGCGCTGGGGACCGAGGGCCGGGTGTCGCTGTACGGCATCCTGTTCGAGTATGACAGCGACCGGCTGACGTCGGCCTCCGACCCGACGCTGGCCGAGATCGCGGCTCTGACCCAGGGCAATCCGGCGCTGACGCTGTTCGTGGTGGGCCACACCGACATGACCGGCGGTTTCGACTACAACATGGATCTGTCGCGCCGCCGCGCGGCGGCCGTGGTGGCGGCGTTGACCGGGCGATTCGGCGTCGCGGTGGGCCGACTGCAGCCCGCCGGCGTCGGCCCGCTGTCGCCGGTGGCCGACAACGCCACCGACGACGGGCGGGCGCTGAACCGGCGGGTCGAACTGGTGCGGCGATGAGGGTTGCACGGCGTCTCTTCCCGGTCGTTTTGGGCACGCTGTTGCTGGCGGGAATGGGACGGGCTCCGACAGGAGACGCGATGCCCTCGGCCTGTGATGTCCTGCGGGCGCTCCCGGCCGATGACCTGACCGGGCAGAGCCTGGAGTATCGGACCACGCAGGACCGCGCGGATGCTGACATGCGGATGAGCATGTGCACCGCAGTTGGCGGCGATGACCTGCCCGCGGTCACGTTACTGCTGCGTCAGGACCTCTCTGCGGCCGGGCCGCAACCGGCGTCGGCGGCGCGCGAACGGATGATCGCGGACCTGACCGACAGCTTTGGCCACGCCCCCGCGGTCGAGCTTGCGGAGATCGGCGAGGCGGCGCTCTGGGTCGAGGAGATCGGGCAACTGACGGTATGGTATCGCGCCGGGCGGGTGATGCTGATCGTCACCGCTGGCGGGATCGGCCCCAAGGCGGACGAGGACCTGGCAAAGCGGGTCGCGCGCGGGATCGTCGCGCGCTTTCCCTGACCCGCCGCCACGGCGGGCCGGGTGCGGCGCCGTGGGATCGTTTGTCGGGTCCGGCCTTACCGCACCGGCGCGAAGACGGCGTCCTTCAGCGGGCAGTCGGCGATCGTGTCACGGCCGCAGGGCACCGGTTTCAGATCGCGCGAGAGACACAGCCGCGCCTCGTGGATATGGTGGTCCTTGCAGGTGATGGTCAGCATGTCCCGGGACCACTCCGGGTTGGCCTTGAGAAACGCCTGTTCCACCACGCTGGCGGGCAGTTTCACCTCGCGGTCCAGCTTGCGAAAGATTTCGGGCCGGTTCACTGCCGCGTAGGCGCGGCGCGACAGGGCGAAATAGTCGCGCGCCGAGAGGCCGGAACAGGTGCCGTGTTTCTTCCACTGGTGCCAGGCCAGGCCGGGGCTGCCCATGATATCGGCCATCTCCGCCGTCATGCCACGGGTGGGCGGTGCCTCGACCGTGCGGCAAAAGGCGGGCCAGCCGCGATGGTACTGCGGCCAGAGCCCGTGCAGCACCCAGCCGTGATCATGGCGCGGGTGGCACTGGTCCGATCGGCGCGCGTCACCCTCGGTGGCGCACCAGTTCGGCGACCAGCTCAGGCTGAGCACGTAATAGTCGAATTCACCGGCCTTTTCGCCGTCGGCCAGCGCGGGGAGGGCAAAAAGGCAGGTCAGCAGCCACAGGGCGATCCAGCGCATTCACTCTTTCCTTATGCGATCCGCGCCACTATATAGGCGCCAAGTTCCCCGACAATGGTAACTCGTTCCGGACCCTCCGGGACCGCCGATTTCAGGCGACGGGGAAGTTTTGTTTGAAGGAGATGTACACATGGCAAAACCCCTTATGGCGAAAGCAACCGCCGTGTGGCTGGTGGACAACACGACGATCAGCTTCAAGCAGATCGCCGATTTCGTCGGCATGCACGAGCTGGAGATCCAGGGTATCGCCGACGGCGACGTCGCCACCGGGGTCAAGGGTTTCGATCCGGTTGCCAACAACCAGCTGACCCAGGACGAGATCGACAACGCCGAGAAGAACCCGCTGTACCAGCTCAAGCTGAAGTTCAACCCGGCCGCCCAGGGCGAGGAAAAGCGGCGCGGCCCGCGCTACACGCCGCTGTCCAAGCGGCAGGACCGCCCGGCGTCGATCCTGTGGCTGGTCAAGTTCCACCCGGAGCTGACCGACGGTCAGGTCTCCAAGCTGGTCGGCACCACCAAGCCGACAATCCAGGCGATCCGCGAGCGGACCCACTGGAACATCTCCAACATCCAGCCGATCGACCCGGTGGCATTGGGGCTGTGCAAGCAGTCCGAGCTTGACGCCGCGGTGCAGAAGGCCGCCGCCAAGAAGGCCGCCGACGGCGTGGTGATGAGTGACGACGAGCGCCGCAAGCTGGTCAGCACCGAGCAGTCGCTGGGAATGGAGGCCGAACCCAAGATTCCGACCGCGATCGAGGGGCTGGAAACCTTTACCCTGTCGGGTTCGGACGACAGGCCGGACCGTTCCGACGCGGTGCCGGACGCCGACAGCTTCTTCAACCTGCCGGATGCAGATGAGGACGACGAGGACGACGAGGACGGGCGCGATCCGCGCTTCTGACCACGGGCTGACGGGTCGGGGCGGTCAGCCCCGCCGGGCCCGCCATCGCAGCCAGGGGATCAGCCCGAACCCCAGCTGCCCGGCCAGCCCAAGCCCGCCGTGCGGGCTGGCAAGCGCCGCCAGGTAGGCGTCTGGCGCCTGACCGAACGCCAGCGCGGCCAGCACCATCTCCGCCGCCAGCAGCAGCACCAGGGCGACACCGCCCATGGCCAGCCGCGTCCGCGCGCCGGCCAGCGCCGCGCGCCCCCGCGTGAGCCGCCCGGCAACGATCCAGGACAGCCCCAGCATCACCGGCAATTCCAGCGCCACGGCGACAAAGGGGCCGAGTGCCGGGACAAGGAGCAACGTGCGGATCGTGCCCAGCCCGAAACCGCAGGCGAAAAGGATCAGGAAATAAAGGGTGCCCGCACGAAATGCGGGGGCGGCGGCGGGCCGGTGCATGGCGCCCCTAAAGCTCCTTGCGGGCGCGCAGCGCCGCGCTGATGGTGCCGTCGTCGAGATAGTCCAGCTCGCCCCCGATCGGCACCCCCTGCGCCAGCGTGGTCAGCCTGACCCGCCCCTCCAGCTGGTCGGCGATGTAATGGGCGGTGGTCTGCCCCTCCACCGTGGCGTTCAGCGCCAGGATCACCTCGGAAATCTGCTCCGAGGCGATCCGGTCGATCAGCCGGGGAATGCGCAACTCCTCCGGCCCGACCGAATCCAGCGCCGAGAGCGTGCCGCCGAGCACGTGATAGCGGCCCTTGAACACGCCCGACCGTTCCATCGCCCAGAGGTCGGCGACATCCTCGACCACGCAAAGCTCGCCGGTGGCGCGCTTTTCGCTGGTGCAGATGTCGCAGATGTCGCTGGTGCCGACGTTGCCGCAATTGAGGCATTCGCGCGCGGTGGCAGCGACCGTCTGCATCGCGTCGGCCAGCGGCGTCAGCAGCAGCGCTCGTTTGCGGATCAGGTGCAGCACCGCGCGCCGGGCCGAGCGCGGCCCGAGCCCCGGCAGCCTGGCCATCAGGTCGATCAGGGCCTCGATTTCGCCGGTGGAACTCACGCGCGGTGCCGCCCGTTCAGGTCAAGCCGCCGTTCAGAACGGCAGCTTGATGTCCTTGGGCAGGCCCATGCTTTCGGTCAGGCTGGCCATCTCCTGCTGCGCCTTTTCCGCCGCCTTGGTCTGGGCGTCCTTCACGGCGGCAAGGATCAGATCCTCGACCACCTCCTTGTCGTCGCCGTTGAAGATCGACGGGTCGATGTCAAGCCCGGTCAGCTCGCCCTTGGCGGTGGCGGTGGCCTTGACCAGCCCGGCGCCGGATTCGCCGGTGACGGTCAGATTGGAGAGCTCCTCCTGCATCTGCGCCATCTTGGTCTGCAGTTCCTGTGCGGATTTCATCATCTTGGCCATGTCACCAAGTCCGCCCAAACCTTTCAGCATCGCTGTCTCCTTTTTGGGGAAGGCTTCTGTTGGCCCCTAGATACGGGCGGTGGCGGGTTCGCACAAGGCCGTGGTCACCGGGCGTTTTGCTCCAACCCTGAACCGGGCGCGATAGACGCCGGGGGTCAGCCCGGTGCAGCCCTTGAAGGCGCGCGAAAAGGCCGAGGCATCGCGGTAGCCGACGGCCCAGGCGACCTCGGCGGTGCTGTCCGCGCTGCGCTCCAGCGCGCCGCGCGCCTTTTCCACCCGAAGCCGTTGCAGGTAGGCCGCCGGGGTCAGGCCGGTCGCGGCCTGGAACCGGCGCAGCAGGCTGCGTTCGCTCAGCCCGGCATGGGTGGCGAGGGCGGTAACGCCCAGCGGTTCGGCATAACCGGTATCAATTCGCCGCTGGACCCGCAGCACGGCGGCGTCGCCGTGGTCGCGCGGCGGGCGAAAGCCCGAGTAATGGCGCTGCTCGCGCCCGGCAGGATCGACCAGCAGGTGCCGCGCCAGGCGCGAAACCATGTCGGGGCCGAACCACAGGCCGGTCAGGTGCAGCCCGAGGTCGAGCCAGGCCATCAGCCCGCCGGCAGTTACGATGTCCAGATCGTCGATGAGGATATGTTCCGGTTGCAGGTCGACCAGCGGAAAACAGGCGCGAAACGCCGGTTCCAGCGCCCAGTGCGTGGTGGCGGGGCGATTGTCCAGCAGCCCCGCGTGGCCCAGCCAGAACGCCCCGGCACAGACCGAGGCGGCCAGCGCGCCGGTGGCGTGCTGCGCTCTGGCCCAGTGGCACAGAGGGTGGTCGGGGTGCGGCCGGGTCGGCTCCAGCGAGGGCGGGAAGAGGAGGGCATCGAAGGACCCCTCCGGCAGGTGGTCCTCCGAGACGGTGACGATTTCGACCCCTGGCAAGCTGTCCTCGCCGCGCGCCAGCCGGGGCAGCAGGGCAAAGAGGTCGGCCAGCCCCTCCAGCGCCGCGCGCTGCGCGCCGGGATAGGCGACAAGCGCGAGGCGGATCGGGGTGTTTGGCGGTTTCTGCATGTGAATTGTCATAACCGCCAATGTTCCGCCCGGTCAAGATCGGGCAGTTTGGGCCGGATTTTGTACGAAACGTGAAAGGACCGAACCAATGACAAAACACGCGCTGATCCTGGTGGACATCCAGAACGATTATTTCGAGGGCGGTCTCTGGCCGGTGTCAAAGATGGCGGCGGTCGCGGCGAATGCCGCCCGGCTGCTGGCGGCGGCGCGGGCGGCGGGCGAGTTGGTGATCCATGTGCGGCACCAGATGCCATCGGAGCAGGCGCCGTTCTTTCGCCCCGGCAGCGACGGCGCCGCGATCAACCCGGCGGTCGCGCCGCAGGGCGGCGAGGCGGTGATCACCAAGGCCCGCCCCAACAGCTTTCACGGCACCGACCTGCTGGAGCGGCTGCAAGGGGCGGGCGTCGAGGCGGTGACGATCTGCGGCGCAATGAGCCAGATGTGCATCGACGCAACCACCCGGGCGGCGGTGGATCACGGCCTTGCGGTGACGGTGGTCGAGGATGCCTGCGGTGCGAAAGAGGCCGCGTTCGGAGGGGTGACGCTGAGCGCCGAACAGGTGCACGCGGCCTTCATGGCGCCCCTGGCGATGAGCTATGCCAAGGTGATGACGACGGATGAGGTTCTGGCGGGGTAGGGGGACAGGTGCGGGAAGGACAGGAAAGCGGAGAGACCGGCGCCCGGAATAGTAGCCGGGCGCGACTCCGCGGTAACGGGGTTTTCGCTCTGTCGCGTTCGGGTGATTTGCCGCGAAAATCAGCCGTCCTCGAACGGATCCCATTCGTCCTCGACCTCGGGCAGCGCCTCGGCCTCGGCGTTGGCGGCGATCTGCTCCTGCGTGCGGATCCCGGTGATCTTCGCCTGCGGGAACCGGGCCAGCACCGCCTGCACCATCGGGTGGTCGCTGGCCTCGGCGCGCAGGGCGTTCTCGGCGGCGTCGCGCTCTTCCGCGATGGTGGGGCTGCCGCCCTCGTTCACCAGGGTCACCGCCCAGCGATTGCCGGTCCAGGATTGCAGCCGCTGGCCCAGTTGCTGGGCCAGGTCGCGGGCGGCATCGGGGGCGGGTTCGAATTCGATCCGGCCGGGCTGGTAGCTGACCAGACGCACCCCGGTCTCCACCTCGATCAGCAGCTTGCCGTCGCGGTTGGCGCGGATCAGCTCGACCACGTGGTGAAACGTGGGATAGCGGGCCAGCGATTGCGCCACTTCCTGCGCCAGTGCGGCCTGCGGCGCACCGCGTGGGGCGCCGCCCGAGCTGACCGTGCGGCCCTGAACCGGGGCCGCGCCGCCCCGCGCCATCGGGGCACCGCCCGCGCGCGCACCACCGCCGGGGCCGCCGCCGGGGCCGCCAGCGGGGGGCTGGGGCGACGGGGCGTTGTTCAGCTTGTTCAGCAGTTCCTCGGGGCTGGGCAGATCGGCCACATGGGTCAGCCGGATCACCGCCATCTCGGCGGCCATCATCGCGTTGGGGGCGGCGGCGACCTCTTCCATCGCCTTCAACAGCATCTGCCACATCCGGCTGAGCACCCGCATCGGCAGCGCCCCGGCCATGGCCTGTCCGCGGGCGCGTTCGTCGGGCGAGACGGTGGGATCCTCGGCGGCGTCCGGGGTGATCTTGACCACGGAAATCCAGTGGGTGATCTCGGCCAGGTCGCGCAGCACCGCCATCGGGTCGGCGCCCTCGGCGTATTGCGACGACAGTTCGGCCAGCGCGCCGGCGGCGTCGCCCCTCAGGATCAGGTCGAGCAGGTCGAGCACCCGGCCGCGGTCGGCCAGCCCGAGCATGGCGCGGACCTGCTCGGCGGTGGTCTCGCCGGCGCCGTGGGAAATCGCCTGATCGAGCAGCGAGGTGGCATCGCGCGCCGAGCCCTCGGCGGCGCGGGTGATCAGCGCCAGCGCGTCCTCGGCGATCTCGGCGCCCTCGGCATCGGCGATGCGGCGCAGCAGCGCGATCTGATCCTCGGGCTCGATCCGGCGCAGGTCGAATCGCTGGCAGCGCGACAGCACGGTGACCGGCACCTTGCGGATCTCGGTGGTGGCGAAGATGAATTTCACATGCTCGGGGGGTTCCTCGAGCGTCTTGAGCAGCGCGTTGAAGGCGCTGGTCGAGAGCATGTGGACCTCGTCGATGATGTAGATCTTGTAGCGGGCGCTGGCGGCGCGGTAGCGCACCGAATCGATGATCTCGCGGATGTCGCCGACGCCGGTGCGGCTGGCGGCGTCCATCTCCATCACGTCGACATTGCGCCCCTCCATGATCGCGCGGCAATGTTCGCACTGGCCGCAGGGTTCGGTCGTCGGCCCGCCGGTGCCGTCCGGGCCGATGCAGTTCATGCCCTTGGCGATGATTCGCGCGGTGGTGGTTTTCCCGGTGCCGCGGATGCCTGTCATGATGAAGGCCTGCGCGATTCGGTCGGCGGCGAAGGCGTTTTTCAGCGTCCGCACCATCGCCTCCTGGCCGACCAGGTCGGCAAAGGTCTCGGGGCGGTACTTGCGGGCGAGAACCTGATAGGCGGGGCTGTCGGACAAGGGGGCTACCTGCGCGTGGAAGGGGGGGTGTGCGCCCCGAACCTATTGGCTGGGCAGCGCGAGGTCCAGTGGCGGCGGTGCGCCGGGCCGACCAAGCGGGATCACGCCAGGACTTCCCTGAGCCTTACGTCGATCCGGCAGATGTGGCTTTCCATCCAGCTGTCGATCGTGTCCACCAGTTTCGTGGCGGACCCGGCGTCAAAGCCATCCTCGCGGAACCGGGCAGTTTCCTTTTCGACAAGGCGCAGGAACAGCCCGTGTTCGTGGTGGTTCTGCGTGGCGACCGGGCATTTGCGGGCGAACATGCACTTTTCCTCGATCGAGAAATGCATTTCGCAATAGGCGGTCAGGAAATCCAGAAACAGGTCATAGGTCCTGTGCCCCTCGCCCGCCTCAAGGGTTCGGCGGAATTGATCGGAGGTTTCGAACAGCATCTTGTGTTGATCGTCGATCCCGGCGTCGCCGGTTGCGAATTCAGGCTGCCATTTCATGGTCTCCCCCCTCCTCCGATTCGCCTCTTGCGCGCGCGGTTGCTCGATTGAACACGCCGAAGTCTATGCTCGTCAAGATTGAGAATTTGTCCGGTCCGCGTGGCCCGCGTCGGCCCGGATCGGGTGGGCAGGCCGCGCCCGGGGTGGGCGCGGCGGAGGGGCCTCAATACCCCTTGCGGCCCTTCATCGAGGATTTCACGCCGCGCACCATCTTTCCGAACCCCTTGTCGCGGGCGCGCGCCTGCGCCAGGGTTTCGCTGTTGCGCGTGTTCTCGCGCAGCAATTTGCGCCATCGGTCCAGGCGGGCGGGATCGAGCGTGCCGTCGGCGATGGCCGCCTGCACCGCGCAACCCGGTTCATCCCCGTGCGTGCAATCGGAGAACCGGCAGCTCTGCGCCAGCGTCTCGATATCTCCAAACACCGCCTCGATCCCCGCCTCGGCGCCGGTCAGCCGCAGCGCCCGCATGCCGGGCGTGTCGATCAGCCAGCCGCCGTTGGTCATCTGCCGCAGCGCCCGCGCGGTGGTGGTGTGGCGGCCCTTGGCATCCTCCTCGCGGATGCCCCTGGTTGCGGCCGCCGCGCCGGTCAATCCGTTGAGCAGGGTGGATTTGCCGACCCCGGAGGATCCCAGCAGCGCCGCGGTTTGCCCCGGCCGCACCCAGGAGGCCAGGTTTGCCAGCTCGGCCGGATCGCGCGCGTCGAGCGGGATCGCCGGCAGCATCGGGTCCAGCCGCTCGACCTCGCGCGCGTAGCGGCGCGGATCGTCGCAATGGTCGGCCTTGGTCAGCAGCACCACCGCAAAGGCCCCGGCGCCGCGCGCCAGCGCGAGGTAGCGTTCCAGCCGCGCGGGGTTGAAATCGGCGTTGCAGGAGGTGGTGAGGAACAGCACGTCCACATTGGCCGCGATCAGCTGCGCCTGCGCTGCGGTGCCGGCGGCGCGGCGCTTGATCTCCGTCTGCCGGTCGAGCCGGCGGGTGATGCGGCCGCTGGCATCGGCCAGCACCCAGTCGCCCACGGCGATGTCGCCGGTGGTAAGCGCCGGGCCGCAGGTGAGCATCGCCTCGCCCCCGGGCGACAGCGCGGTCAGCCGGTCGCGGTGAACCTCGGCGATGCGAAAGGGGTTTGCGGTGGCCTCCGCGCCCTGCCCGGGGCATTGGCCGGAGAAGAAAACGGACCATCCCAGGTCCGGAAGTGTGAGTGACATCGGTCTGTCTGCCTTGTTCTTGAACAGCACGAACCATCGCGCCGCACAAGCGGGCGAAACGGTCGGTTGGTCAGGCAGAGGGTGGCGTCAGCGACGCTCAGAAACGCTCTGCCCGGCGGGACGATGCGACAGTCATGAAATGTCCTCCTGGGGCAGATTCGGGGCGCCAGTGGCGCGATTGGCGTCAGGTGAGAGGCTGGACAACGACCCAAGCGGGGCTCGTTACGGCTGCTTCCTTCCGGATCTGACCGGGTTGGCGAGGTGCCTGCCCGCGCCAACCTCTCGATCCGCAACATAGGCGAGCGTCAGGGCAATGACAAGAGAGGGGCGGCGGGATTTGCGCTCAGCCGAGCCGCAGCCGCAGCCGCAGGAAGCCGTCGGAGTCCAGCCCCATGTCCTCGATACCGCGCCCGGCCAGGTCGTCCAGATGGGCGCGCGCGCCGGGTCCGGTCCGCGCGACGGCCTCGGCCCCGGGCACCGGGGCCAGCCGCCAGGGCGGCGGGGCGGCCTCGAGCGGGTCGCGGGGCATCGCGCCCGAGAGATAGCGGCGCAGCGCATCGCCGATCGCCAGAGGCGGCAAGGGGATCGGCCGGGCGCCGCGCAGCGCGGCGAAACCGCCGCCGCCGGCCGCGCGGTAGCTGTTGAGCGCGACGGCAAAGCGTTGATCGGCCCCCACGGTGGCGCCGTTCCAGGCAAGATCCCGGATCCGTCCGCCGCCGCCGGGCAGGGGCGTGCCATCGGGGGCGTAGAGCGGTGCCGCGGCCGGATCGACCGCATAGCTCAGCCCGTGCAGCACGTCGAACCCGTGACCCGGCAACAGCGGATCGGTAAGCGGCATCTCGCGGCCGCCCGGCGCGATCCGGTTGAACTGCCCGGCCACCTGTTCCAGCCAGTCGCGGATCTGCGCCCCGGTCAGAACCACCCCGGCCAGTGTGTTGGGGAAGGGGTAAAGGTCGGAAAGGTGGCGCAGCTGCAGCGGCCCGGCGGGGACATCGGTGTAATGGGTCGGCCCGCCGCGCCCGCCGGTCTTGCCCGGCGCCGTGGCCGAGAGCAGCGGCAACGCCTCGGCCCCGGTCCCGGCCAGATGCGGGCGCAGCGCCGCCGCCTGCGCCGCCGCCACCAGCGCCAGGGAACGGTCCGGGGCGAAGAAGCTGAAATAGCTGTGCAGCCCCTGCGCGCTCCGGCCCATCGGCGTGCGCAGGGCGGCGCGGGTTTCCTCATGCGCCGGGGCGATCAACCGGACCAGCGCGGGATCCTCTGCCGCAAGCGGTTGTACCTGCCCGCCCGCATCGCGCCGGGCCACCGGGCGCAGCGTGGCATTGGCGCTCGCCGTGGTCCAGCGCCCGGTCGCTTTGCGTTCGAGGGCGAGGTCGATCACCCCGAGATGCGAGCCGGCAAAGCCCGGGATCACGGTGGGCGCGCCGGGGCCATCCCAGCTGCGCGCCTCATGGCTGTGGCCGCCAACCGCGACATCGACGCCCGGCAGGGTGGCCACCGCGCGCAGGGCATTCTCGGCGAAGGGGGCGGCGGGGGCCTGCTCCGGCTCGGGGCCGGTATGGGCCAGCGCGATGACCAGATCGCAGCCCGCTTGCCTCAGCGCCCCGGATTCGCGGGCAGCACTCGTGACCATGTCGTCGAACCCGACCCGTCCCTCCAGCAGGGGGCGGTTCCAGATGCCGGTTTGCGGCGGCAGCACCGAGAACAGGCCGATGCGCAACGCGGCCCCGCCCGGCGTCCGCCGTTCGAGAATGGTCCGTGGCAGCAGCGCGGCGGGCCTCTCTGCCCCTTCGGGGCGCAGATTGGCGCAGAGCACCGGACAGGGCGCGACCGTCAAGGCCCGGTCCAGCGCCTCCAGCCCGAAATCGAAATCGTGGTTCCCAAGCCCGATGGCGTCGTAGCCGAGCTGGCCAAAGGCCCGCATCAGCGGATGCGCCCCGGCCCCCGGCGCGGCGGCGCGTGCGTCCAGCGGCGTGCCCTGCATGCCGTCGCCATTGTCGAGCAGCAGCACCAGGGCGCCGATCTGCGCGGCTTCGTCCCGCGCCGAGGCGATCAGGCTTGCAATTCGGGTCAGACCCACCGAGGGATCGGGCCGGTCGGCGCCGTAGTCGAAGCCGGCCAGATGCATGTGCAGATCGCTGGTGGCGAGGATGCGCAGGTGCGTCGCCGCGACTGTCATGGGGGGCCTCGTTCCGAGATGAAGGGCGGATCGCACCCTTTCAAGCATGAAGCCGGGGGCGGTGAAACCCGAATGATGAGACGGCGCCGGTGCGTGTCGGAAGCGCCACGCCGCAAACGAAACCGGTTGAGTTGCGCCGCCATGCATGGCACCGCAGGATCGGTCGCGGTGGAGCGGAAAAGGGGCAGGCGATGAAAACGGCGGAACAGGTGACCTTCGGCGGATCGGGGTTGAACCGGGCGGCGGAGATCCGCGGCGATGATGAGGCGCTGGCGCGGGCGCTGGCCGACCCGGCGGCGCGCTGCCTGCCGATGTGGCGGGGCAAGCCGCTGTTGCGCGGGGCGGGTCTGGACGCGGTCGGCCTGATCGCGATGGACCACCCGGTGCTGGCGGCGGGTCTGGGCAAGGCGATCCGCGCGCCGGTGCTGCTTGGGCTGGACGAGGTGGGCGCGCCGCTTTTTGCCGATGATCTCTCGCGCTGGGAACCGGAGCAACTGGATTACGGCGCGCTTGGCAGTTTCGTGGATGGCAGCGAACAGCGCCACCCGGACCTGCCCGAGGACATGGCGTTCGCCGAGCTGCGCCGGGTGATGACCCGCATGTCGCCCCGCGACGCCGAACTTGCCGCGACCGCCAAGGCGATCATCGGCTGGCACGCGACCCACCGGTTTTGCGCCAGCTGCGGCACCGAAAGCACGATTTCCAACGCCGGCTGGCAGCGGACCTGCCCGGCCTGCGGCGGCAATCATTTCCCGCGCACCGATCCGGTTGTGATCATGCTGATCACCCATGGCGACGCGGTACTGATGGGCCGCTCGCCGGGCTGGCCCGAGGGGATGTATTCGCTGCTCGCCGGTTTCGTCGAACCGGGCGAGACGCTGGAGGCGGCGGTGCGCCGCGAGGTGATGGAGGAGGCCGGGGTGCCGGTGGGCGCGGTCAGCTATCTCGCCAGCCAGCCCTGGCCGTTCCCGGCCTCGCTGATGTTCGGCTGCGCCGGCGAGGCGCTGGCGCGCGAGATCACGATCGACCCGGTCGAGATCGAGGATGCGATCTGGGTCAGCCGCGCCGACATGATGACCGCCTTTGCCGGCGAACACCCGGTGCTGAAGCCGGCGCGAAAAGGCGCAATTGCGCATTTTCTGTTGCAGAACTGGCTTGCGGATACCCTGGATTGAAGGGACACTTGTCGACGCGTTTTATCAGGTTGGATTAGGCATGCAGTTTTCGAGCAAGGAAGATATCGACGCCCCGATCGAAGAGGTGTTTGCAGCGGTCAGCGATTTCGACGGTTTCGAACGGTCGGCGATCCGCCGCGGGATCGAGGTGCGGCGGGAGGACGAGGCGGCTGCGGTTGCGCCCGGAATGGCCTGGGACGCCGCCTTTGACCTGCGCGGCAAGCGGCGCAACCTCCGCCTGGTCCTGGCCAGGCTTGCCGCGCCGGAAGAGATGCAGGTCGAGTCCGAGTCCACCGGCCTGACCGGGGTCATGACGGTTGAACTGGTGGCGCTGTCACCGCAGCGGACGCGTATGGCGATCGTACTCAACCTGGCGCCCAAGACGCTGTCGGCGCGGCTTTTCCTGCAATCGCTGAAGCTGGCCAAGACCTCGCTGACCAAGCGATTCAAGCTGAAGGTGGCGGAATTCGCCAAGTCGATCGAGGAAAGCAAAACCCGCACCGCCTGACGTGTCAGGCCCCCGCTGCGGCGGGCCGGTTAGCCGCGCTCGGCCGAGGCCGGGTAGACGCCCAGGATCTCCACGTCGGTGGTGAAATAGGCGAGTTCGTCCAGCGCCAGTTTGACGTTCGGATCATCCGGGTGGCCTTCGATATCGGCATAGAACCGGGTCGCGGTGAAGGAGCCATCGACCATATAGCTTTCCAGCTTGGTCATGTTGATTCCATTGGTGGCAAAGCCGCCCATCGCCTTGTAGAGCGCAGCGGGAATGTTGCGCACCTGGAACACGAAACTGGTGATCATCCCGTGCTTGCCCCGGCGCGAGGAATCGGCCTCGCGCGACATGATCAGGAACCGGGTGGTATTGTTGGAATGGTCCTCGATGTGGCGGGCCAGCAGGTTCAGCCCGTAGATCTCGCCGGCCAGTTCGCTGGCCAGCGCGGCGGTGCCGGTTTGGCCCAGTTCCGAGACCTGCCGCGCAGATCCGGCTGTATCGGCGCCGGTGATGCGGTGGATGCCGTGCTGTTGCAGGAAGTCCTTGCACTGGCCCAGCAGCACCGTGTGGCTCATCGCGTGGGTGATGTCGCCCAGTTGTGCGCCCGGCACGCCCAGCAGGTTGATATGCACCCGTACGAAGGCCTCTTCGATGATGTGCAACCCGGAGTGCGGCAGCAGCGTGTGGATGTCGGCCACCCGCCCGTAGGTCGAGTTCTCGACGGGCAGCATCGCCAGGTCCGCCGCGCCGGAGCGAACCGCCTCGATCGCGTCCTCGAAGGTGCGGCAGGGCAGCGCCTCCATCTCGGGGCGCGCCTTGCGGCAGGCTTCGTGGCTGTAGGCGCCGGGTTCCCCCTGAAAGGCGATGCGGTTCGTCATGGGTTCGGATTCCGTGCAACAATGGCGATTTGGTCGATTGGTCGCGCTGTCTATACCTTGCCAGCGGCAAGGGGAAGCCTTAGACAACGCGGCAAACAGCTACAATGGATGCGCGATCAATGTTTGACACGATGACAGTAACCAAAGCCGCCGCCGGGTTCCTGGGTGCATTCCTGGTTCTTCTTCTGGCGAAATGGGCGGCTGAGGGGATCTATCACATGGGCGGCCACGGAGACGTTGCGTCCTACGTGATCGAGACCGGGGATGAGGACGCCGCCGAAGAGGTCGTCGAGGTCAGCTTCGACGAGATGATGGCCTCAGCCGATGTCGGCAAGGGCGCCAAGGTGTTCAAGAAATGCCAGGCCTGCCACAAGCTCGAGGAGGGCGCCAATTCCACCGGCCCGTATCTGTACGGCGTGGTTGGCCGCACCGTCGCCTCGGTTGACGGGTTCGGCTATTCCGGCCCGATGAGCGAACATGGCGGTGACTGGACACCCGAGGCGCTGGACGAATTCCTGACCAAGCCCTCCGCTTCGGTTCCCGGCACCGCGATGAGCTTTGCCGGGTTGAAAAAGCCGCAGGACCGGGTCAACGTCATCGCCTATCTCGACAGCCTGGACGACTGATCCCGTCCACGTCGAGTGCGTTTCGAAAGCCGCTGCCGCCGCGCAGCGGCTTTCTTTATTTTTTGTGACTTTTCATCACGCAATCGCAACTTGAACATTGGCGCGGCGGACCATTAGCTTAGGTCGCAACGACATGAGGCAGAGCTGCCCGTTTCAGATGAGGATGCGCAAGATGATCCCACCCAGTGGCCCCCGGCGCGCTCCGACGCGCGTCCGTCAGTACACCCGCGCAATCGTCCCGTCGCGGATACCCCATGTCGCGCCGTTGCTGTTGGCGATGCTGCTCCTGCTCGGCTTCGCCTCGCTGCTGCGCGCGCAGGAGACGGTCGCCAAGAGCCACGGGTTCTCGGAATTCGGCGAGTTGAAGTACCCCGAAGGGTTCGACCATTTCGATTACGTCAATCCCGACGCGCCGAGGGGCGGAGAGCTGTCCTATGCCGCGCAGGGCACCTTCGACAGCTTCAATCCCTTCACCCGGCAGGGCCGCGCCGGGGCGCGGTCGGCGGACCAGTATGAATCGCTGCTCTACCCCTCCTACGACGAACCGGCGGCCTATTACGGGTTGCTGGCCGAAAGCCTGGAGTACCCCGAGAGCCAGGATTGGGTGATCTTCAACCTGCGACCCGAGGCGCGGTTTTCCGACGGCACTCCGGTCACCGCCGAGGACGTGGTGTTTTCCCACAACATCCTGCTCGACCAGGGGCTGCAATCCTATGCCGAGGCGGTGCGCAAACGCATCCCCAAGGCCGAGGCGTTGGGACCGCACCGGGTGAAGTTCTTTTTCGCCCCCGACATCCCGCGCCGCGCGCTGATCACCCAGGTCGGCGGCACCCCGGTGTTCTCGAAAAAATGGTTCGAGGCCGATCCGGAGAACCGCCGCCTCGACAAGCCGCGAATGGAGCCGGGCATCGGCAGCGGCCCCTATGTGCTGGACAATTACGACATCAACCGCCGGGTGGTGTACCGGCGCAACCCCGATTACTGGGGTGACCATGTGAACGTGAACGTCGGGCGCAACAATTTCGAGACCATCCGGATCGAGTATTTCTCGGATTCCATCGCCGCGCTGGAGGCGTTCAAGGCCGGTGAGTTCACCTTCCGGCAGGAGAACAACTCGAAAAGCTGGGCCAGCGCCTATGATTTCCCGGCCATCGACAAGGGCTGGGTGAAGCGCGAGGAGCTGGAGGACGGCAACGTACCCAGCGCGACCGGATTCGTGATGAACATGGACCGGCCGCAGTTCCGCGACATCCGCGTGCGCGAGGCGGTGCAGCTTGCCTATAACTTCGAATGGACCAACGAGAGCCTGCAATACGGGCTGTTCCGGCAACGCCATTCCTTCTGGCAGAACAGCCCGCTGGAGGCCGAGGGCGTGGCCCAGGGCCGCGAGCGCGAGGTGCTGGAGGCGCTGGGCGATGACCTTGACCCCGCTCTGCTGGAGGCCGAGCCGGTGATGGCCCATACCAGCCGCGCCGACCGCCAGACCGACCGCGGCAACCTGCGCCGCGCGATGAAGCTCTTGGACGGTGCCGGTTGGGCGGTGGGCGATGACGGCGTGCGCCGCAACGCCAGGGGCGACACCCTGAAGATCGAGTTCCTGTCCGACGACCCGGTGATGGACCGCATCGTCATGCCCTTCGTCGACAACCTGCGCGTCATGGGCATCGACGCCAGTTACAACCGGATCGACAACGCCCAGTTCACCCTGCGCCGGCGCGAGCGCGATTTCGACATGATCTCGTCCGGCTACAGCACCTCGCTGCAACCCTCCACCGGGCTCTATCAGCAATACGGGACAGAGGCCGCCGCCTACAGCGTGTTCAACCCCGCCGGCATCCACGGCCCGGATATCGAGGCCTTGATCGACAATATCGTCGCCGCCCGCGACTGGGAGGAGCTCAGCGCCAATACCCGCGCGCTGGACCGGGTGCTGCGGGCCAAGCGGTTCATGGTGCCGACCTGGTATCTGGGCAAATACTGGGTGGCCTATTGGGACAAGTACGCCTATCCCGAGATCCTGCCGCCCTATGCGCTGGGGATCGAGGATCTGTGGTGGGCCGAGGCCGACAAGGCCGCGGCGCTGGTCGCCTCCGGCGCGCTGAGACAGTAACGAAAGGTCCGCCGCCCCGATGGGAGCCTATATCCTTCGCCGCCTTCTGCTGGTGATCCCGACGCTCTTGGGCATCATGATCATCAACTTCGCGCTGGTGCAATTCGTGCCCGGCGGCCCGGTGGAACAGATCATCGCCCAGATGGAGGGCGGCGGCGACGTGTTCGAGGGGTTCGCCGGTGGCGGTGCCGACGTGGAGACCCAGACCGCCGCCAATGACCGCTATGTCGGCGCGCGCGGGCTGCCGCCCGAGTTCATCGAGGAGCTGGAGCGCGAGTTCGGTTTCGACAAGCCGCCGGTGGAACGTTTTCTCAACATGCTGTGGAACTATGTCCGGCTCGACTTCGGCGAAAGTTTTTTCCGCTCGGTCGGGGTGATCGACCTGGTGCTGGAAAAGATGCCGGTCTCGATCAGCCTCGGGCTGTGGTCCACGGTGATCGCCTACCTGGTGTCGATCCCGCTGGGCATCCGCAAGGCGGTGAAGGACGGCACCGGGTTCGACACCTGGACCAGCGGGCTGATCATCGTGGCCTATGCGATCCCCGGCTTTCTTTTCGCCATCCTGCTGCTGGTGCTGCTTGCGGGGGGCTCCTACTGGCAGATCTTCCCGTTGCGCGGCCTGACCTCGGACAACTGGGAGGATCTCAGCCTGATCGGCAAGGCCGCCGATTACTTCTGGCATATCGCGCTGCCGGTGATCGCCTCGACGATCTCGGCCTTTGCGACGCTGACGCTTCTGACCAAGAACAGTTTTCTCGACGAGATCAAGAAACACTATGTCATGACCGCCCGCGCCAAGGGGTTGAGCGAACGTGGCGTGCTTTACGGCCACGTCTTTCGCAACGCCATGCTGATCGTGATCGCCGGGTTTCCGGCGGTGTTCATCGGCATCTTCTTTTCCGGCAGCCTGATCATCGAGACGATCTTTTCGCTCGACGGGCTGGGGCGGCTGGGGTTCGAGGCGGCGGTGGCGCGCGATTACCCGGTGATCTTCGGCACCCTGTTCATCTTCGGCCTGATGAGCCTTGTTGTGGGGATTCTGAGCGATCTTATGTACGTTCTGGTCGATCCGCGCATCGACTTCGAAAAGCGGGAGGGCTGACGGATGGCGCTCTCTCCGCTGAACCAGCGCCGCTGGCGCAACTTCAAGCGCAACCGCCGCGCGCTGTGGTCGCTGTGGATCTTCGCGGTGCTCTTCGGCCTGTCGCTGTTCGCCGAGTTCCTGGCCAACGACAAGCCGATCCTGGTGCAGTACCGGGGCGGTTATTACATGCCGGTGTTCAAGTTCTATCCCGAGACCGCGTTCGGCGGCGATTTCCAGACCGAGGCGATCTATCGCGACCCCGAGGTGCAATGCCTGATCGCCTCGGGCGGGCTGGAGGAATGTTTCGACGAGCCCGAGGAGATCATCGCAGCGATCGACCAGGGCTCGATGGACGAGAGCCTTGAGGATTTCCAACGCGGCTGGGCGCTCTGGCCGCCGATCCCCTATTCCTTCAACACCACGGTGGATCGCCCCGGCGCGGCGCCGCTGCCGCCGAACGGGCAGAACCTGCTGGGCACCGACGATACCAAGCGCGACGTGCTGGCCCGCGTGATCTACGGGTTCCGCCTGTCGATCCTGTTCACCCTGCTGGTCACCGGCGCTGCCAGCCTGATCGGCATCTTTGCCGGCGCGATCCAGGGGTTCTTTGGCGGCTGGATCGACCTGATCTTTCAGCGGATGATCGAGATCTGGTCGGCGACCCCCTCGCTTTACGTGATCATCATCATGTTCGCGATCCTGGGGCGCGGGTTCTGGCTGCTGGTGGCGCTGATGGTGCTGTTTTCCTGGACCTCGCTGGTGGGCGTGGTGCGGGCCGAGTTCCTGCGCGCGCGCAACCTGGAATACGTGCGCGCGGCCAAGGCGCTGGGGGTGGGGAACCTGACCATCATGTTCCGCCACATGCTGCCCAACGCGATGGTGGCGACGCTGACCATGCTGCCCTTCATCGTCACCGGCACCATCGGCGCGCTGGCCAGCCTCGATTTCCTGGGCTTCGGCCTGCCGTCCTCGGCGCCCTCGCTGGGCGAGTTGACGCTGCAGGCGAAACAGAACCTGCAGGCGCCCTGGCTGGCCTTCACCGCCTTTTTCACCTTTGCCATCATGCTGTCGCTGCTCGTCTTCATCTTCGAAGGGGTGCGCGACGCCTTTGACCCGAGGAAGACCTTTCAATGAGCCTGCTCGAGGTCGAAAACCTGACGGTCGCCTTCCGGCAGGACGGCCAGAGCCTGCGCGCGGTGCATGGCGTGTCCTTTACCGTCGACCGGGGCGAGACCGTGGCGCTGGTCGGCGAAAGCGGATCGGGCAAATCTGTCACCGCGCTTTCCACCGTATCGCTGCTGGGCTCCAGTGCCGAGGTTCAGGGCTCGGTCACCTATGACGGGCAGCAGATGATTGGCGCCGACGAGGCGCGGCTGCGGCAGGTGCGCGGCAACGACATCAGCTTCATCTTCCAGGAGCCGATGACATCGCTCAACCCGCTGCACAGCATCGAGAAGCAATTGGCCGAAAGCCTCGCGCTGCACCAGGGGCTGACCGGGGCGGCGGCGCGGGCGCGCATCCTCGACCTGCTGCGCAAGGTCGGCATCCGCGACCCCGAGACCCGTCTAGGCGCCTATCCGCACCAGCTCTCGGGCGGCCAGCGGCAGCGGGTGATGATCGCCATGGCGCTGGCCAACAAGCCCGACATCCTGATCGCGGACGAGCCGACCACCGCGCTCGACGTGACGATCCAGGCGCAGATCCTCGATCTGCTGGCCGACCTGAAGGCCGAGGAGAAGATGGGCCTTTTGTTCATCACCCATGACCTCGGGATCGTGCGCCGGGTGGCCGACAAGGTCTGCGTGATGAAGGGGGGCGAGATCGTCGAATCGGGCCCGACCGAGGCGGTGTTCGCCAATCCGCAGCATCCCTATACGCGCAAACTGCTGGCCGCCGAACCCCAGGGCGCGCCCGATCCGGTGCCGGAAGCCGCCGAGGAGATCGTGCGCACCGACCATCTGAAGGTCTGGTTCCCGATCCAGCGCGGGTTGATGCGCAAGACCGTGGATCACGTGCGCGCGGTCAACGACGCGACGCTTTCGGTCCGGGCGGGCGAGACGCTGGGCATCGTCGGCGAAAGCGGCTCGGGCAAGACCACGCTGGCGCTGGCGCTGATGCGGCTGATCGCGTCAGAGGGGGGGATCACCTTTGACGGGCAGGACATCCGGCAATGGTCCACGCGCGAGTTGCGGCGGCTGCGCAAGGACATGCAGATCGTGTTTCAGGACCCGTTCGGATCGCTCAGCCCGCGCATGACCTGCGCCCAGATCATCGCCGAGGGGCTGGCGATCCACCGGGTCGATCCGCATCGCGCCCCGCGCGACCTGGTGGCCGAGGCGATGGTGGAAACCGGGCTCGATCCGGCCTCGATGGACCGCTATCCGCACGAGTTTTCCGGCGGCCAGCGCCAGCGCATCGCCATTGCCCGCGCCATGGTGCTGCGGCCGCGTCTGCTGGTGCTGGACGAGCCGACCTCGGCGCTGGACATGACGGTGCAGGTGCAGATCGTGAACCTGCTGCGGGAGCTGCAGCGCAAGCACGGGCTCGCCTATCTGTTCATCAGCCATGACCTCAAGGTTGTGCGGGCGATGTCGCATCAGGTTCTGGTGATGAAACAGGGCGATGTGGTCGAGGCCGGGCCGGCGGACCGGCTGTTCGATGCGCCGCAGACCGAATACACCCGCACGCTGGTGGCGGCGGCGGGCTAGGCACCCGCCGCGCCCTTTCAGATCGCCGAGCTGTGGCCCGCCTTGCTCAGGTCATAGTCGTCGAAACAGCGCGCGACCATGCGGGTCAGCGGCCGCGCCTCGGGCTTGATGGCAAGGCCCGTGTCGCTCACAGTCAGCATGTCGGGAAAGGCGCACTGGGCATCGGCGAACAGGGCGTTCAGCTGGTCCGCGCCGATGCCGAAGCGGGTGCGAATCTCCTCGGCGTCGATGCGAAATTCGCACATCAGCATCTCGATCATGCGCCCGCGCATCTTGTCGTCCTCGCTGAAGGCGTGACCGCGCGTGGTCGAAAACCGTCCGTCGCGAATCGCGCCGGTATGGGCCGAGGTCGCCGGGGCGTTCTGCGCATAACCCTGTGGAAAGCGCGAGATCGACGAGGCGCCGACCCCGATCAGGACATCGGCCTGATCGTCGGTATAGCCCTGGAAATTGCGCCGCAGCGTACCGGCCTTCAGCGCCCGGGTCAGCCCGTCATCGGCGCGCGCGAAATGGTCGATCCCGATCTCGGCATAGCCGTCCCACAGGAACAGCCGCCGGGCGGTGTCGAACAGCGCCAGCCGTGCCTCGGGCGTGGGCAGCTTGTCCGAGGGGATCAGTTGCTGTCGCTTGGACATCCACGGCACATGCGCATAGCCGTAGAGCGCCACCCGGTCGGGGTTCAGCGACAGAAGCTTCTGCACGCTCTCGGTGATCCGCGCCTTGTCCTGATAGGGCAGTCCGAACAGGATGTCGGCGTTCAGGCTTTCGATGCCGCGGGCGCGGATCATCTCCACAGCGTCGCGCGTCAACTCGTAACTCTGGATGCGTCCGATGGTCTGCTGAATCCGCTCGTCGAAATCCTGCACCCCGATCGAGGCCCGGTTCATCCCGGCGGCCGCCAGCGCGTCGAGCCGGGCACCGTCGATCTCGTTCGGGTCGATCTCGACCGAGAACTCGGCCTCCGGCCCCAGCGGCGCGATGGCAAAGATCGCCTCGGCCAGTTCCGTCATCCGCGCCGGTTGCAGCAGCGTCGGCGTCCCGCCGCCCCAGTGCAGCCGCGACAGCGTCACACCCTCGGGCAGGCGCTCCGCCAGCAGCGCCAGCTCGGCCTTGAGCATCTCGACATAGGCGTTGACCGGATCATCCGATTTGGTACCCTGCGTGCGGCAGGCACAGAACCAGCACAGCCTGCGGCAGAACGGCACATGAACATAGAGCGAGATCGACGCCCCCGCCGGAATCGCCGAGATCCAGCCGGAAAACTGTTCCGGACCAACGCCGGAGCCGAAATGCGGAGCCGTGGGATAGCTGGTGTAACGCGGCACTTTCGCGTCAAATACTCCCAGTTTGGCCAATTGAGAATTTACCTGCATGACATTAAGCTAAATAAGACAAGTAAGTGGTTTTCCTTGACTTAGATCAACCGGGGTTTCGAGATGTCAGTGCAAACGCAGTTTTCCGCCGGGGCCTGTTCCGACTGTCCGATCCGGCATCGGGCTGTGTGCGCGCATTGTGAGCGCGACGAGCTCGCCCAGCTCGAAGAGATCAAGTACTACCGCAATTTCGAGGCCGGCCAGACCATCATCTGGTCGGGCGACAAGATGGGGTTCGTGGGGTCGGTCGTCTCCGGCATCGCCTCGCTGACCCAGACCATGGAGGACGGGCGCACGCAGATGGTCGGGCTGCTGTTGCCCAGCGATTTCGTCGGCCGCCCCGGGCGCGTGGGTTCGCCCTATGACGTCACCGCCACGACCGACGTGGTGATGTGCTGTTTCCGCAAGAAACCTTTCGAGGAGATGATGGCGCGCACCCCGCACATCGCCCACCGCCTGCTGGAAATGACGCTGGACGAGCTGGACGCGGCGCGCGAATGGATGCTGGTGCTGGGCCGCAAGACCGCGCGCGAGAAGATCGCCTCGCTGCTGTCGATCATCGCCCGTCGCGACGCCTCGCTCAGCCCGAATGGCCCCTCGGGGCCGATGCTCTTCGACCTGCCGCTGACGCGCGAGGCGATGGCGGATTATCTCGGCCTCACGCTGGAGACGGTCAGCCGCCAGATGTCGGCGCTGAAGAAGGACGGTGTGATCCTGCTCGAAGGTAAACGCCGGGTGACCGTCCCCGACATGGGCCGCCTGATGGACGAGGCCGGCGATGATTCCGACGGCGGCATGTTCAGCTAGGGCCTGACCTCAGCCGTTTTCCCGCAGCCATTGCGCCACCCTGGCGGCGGCGCTGTTGCTGCGGCGGCGCCCCAGGCTCCACAGCCGCAGCGGATGCGGCAGCTCCGCGCGGGTCTCGAACGGGGCAACAAGGCGGCCGCTGGCCAGCAGAGGCCCCAGCAAGGCGGCATGGCCCATCAGCACGCCGGCGCCGTTCACGGTTTCCTCCACCGCCAGCGCGTAGAGCGAGTAGACCGGCCCGCGCGGGGTGATGCCGGCACCGGGACAGGCCGTATCCAGCCACAGCCGCCAGTCCCCGGTCCAGGTCGAATCGCTCAGACACGGCAGATCGCGCAGATCCCCCGGCCGCGTGACCCGCGCCGCAAGGGCCGGGGCGCAGACCGGAAAGATCGCATCGCGCGCCACCGGCTCGCCCGGCCCCTCGCCATAGAACAGGCACAGGTCATAAGGGGTCCGCTTCAGGTTCGGCGGCGCCTCCAGCGCGGTGATCGAAACGGCGGTTTCCGGCATCGCCGCAAGCAGGGCAGGCAGGCGCGGCGACAGCCAGAACTGCGCCACGGCGGGCAGGCAGGCGATATGTACGACCTGCGGCGTCGCCTCGTCCCGCAGCACCTGCACCGCCTGGCCCAGCCGGTCGAAGGCGGCTGTGAACTCCGGCAGCACCCGGGCCCCCAGCGGGGTCAGCGCCACGCCCTTGGCGCCGCGGGTGAAAAGCGGCGCGCGCACCGTATCCTCCAGCGCCTTCACATGGGCCGAGACCGCGCCCGGCGTCACCCCGAGCTCTTGCGCTGCGGCGGCGAAACCGCCCAATCGCGCCGCCGCCTCAAAGGCGCGCAGCGCGGTCAGCGGCAGGGGCCTGGGGCGCGGCGGGGCGACGGTCATCTGAACTAGCCTCAATTTTCTTGACCCTAGTTTTCCGCAAATCTGATTTGCAGGCAAGCGGTTCACGCGGTTGGATGGGCCAATGACGCAGCAAAGGGACCGCCATGACCCACCTTGCCCGCCGGCCCTGGGTGCCGGAATTTTCCGAAGACTACGTGCAGCACATCGCCGCCAGTCTCGACGGCGACGTGACGCGCCAGATCGACGACCGGATCGCGGCGCTGATCGACGACAACCGGCGCATCCACGACCGCGACTGTTTCAACCTCAACCCGGCCACCAACGTGATGAACCCGCGCGCCGAGGCGGCGCTGGCCTCTGGCCTCGGCAGCCGCCCCTCGCTGGGCTATCCCGGCGACAAGTACGAGATGGGGCTGGAGGCGATCGAGGAGATCGAGGTGATCGCCGCCGAACTGTCGGCGCGTGTCTTCAACGCCCGCTATGCGGAGATTCGCGTCGGCTCGGGTGCGCTGGCCAACCTTTACGGATTCATGGCGCTGGCCAGGCCGGGCGACGCGATCATCGCGCCCCCCGCCACCATCGGCGGCCATGTCACCCATCACCATGACGGCTGTGCCGGGCTCTACGGGCTGGAGACCCATCCCGCACCGGTGAACGCCGACGGCTATACCGTCGATCTGGGCGCGTTGCGCGATCTGGCGCGCAAGGTGCGGCCCAAGGTGATCACCATCGGCGGCAGCCTGAACCTCTATCCGCACCCGGTGGCCAAGGTGCGCGAGATTGCCGACGAGGTGGGCGCGCATGTGCTGTTCGACGCCGCCCACCAATGCGGCATCATCGCCGGCGGTGTCTGGGCCAATCCGCTGGACGAGGGCGCGCATCTAATGACGATGAGCACCTACAAGAGCCTTGGTGGACCCGCCGGCGGTCTGATCGTCACCAACGACGCCGACATCGCCCAGCGGCTGGATGCGATCGCCTTTCCCGGCATGACCGCGAATTTCGACGCGGCGAAATCCGCCGCGCTGGCGCTGTCGCTGCTGGACTGGATCGACCACGGGCCGGCCTATGCGGGGGCGATGGTCGACCTGGCCCAGGCCCTGGCCCGCGCGCTGGAGGCCGAGGGGCTGCCGGTGTACCACGGCGCCGGCGGCGCGACCCAGTCGCACCAGTTCGCGGTCGAGGCGGCGGCATTCGGCGGCGGTCAGGCGGCATCGAAGACCCTGCGCCGGGCGGGGTTCCTGGCCTGCGGCATCGGTCTGCCCGTCGCGCCGGTCGAGGGCGACATGAACGGGCTGCGCATCGGCACGCCGGAACTGGTGCGCCGTGGCGTGACCCCGGAACATGCGGCGGAGCTTGCCGCGCTGATCGCCCGGGCGCTGCGCGGCAATGATCCCGATGCGCTGGCGCCCGAGACCGCGGCGCTGCGGGCGCGGTTCCAGGGAATGCACTACGTGCGGGGATGAGGGGCTTTCGTCGCCCGGGACAAGGCGCGTGGTGCACGTGGTGCGCGTGGCGGGCTGAAGCCCGCCCTACGGGGCCGCG
>NZ_JARGPK010000006.1 GCF_029212575.1 Antarcticimicrobium sp. | reverse complement strand
GTCGATCCGCGAAGCCGCACTTGGCGTCGGCGCATCCAAGATGCAAACCGTGTTCCACCACGTTCTGCCGCTCGCCGCACCGGGCATCCTGACCGGCACCATCATCGGTCTGGCACAAGCGCTTGGCGAAACTGCGCCGCTCTTGCTGATCGGCATGGTCGGGTTCATCGCCCGCGCCTACCCCGAAGGCGTTGTATCCGGCTTTATCGACCCCAACTCTGCGATGCCCGCGCAGATCTACACATGGGCGGCGCGCGCCGATGCGGGCTTCTACGAAAAAGCCTGGGGCGGGATCATCATCCTGCTCATCTTTCTGCTGACGATGAACATCATCGCCATCATTCTGCGCCGTCGCTTTGAGCGTCGCTGGTAAACTGGACCCTGCCCCATGTACGATATACCACACCACACACAGGAGACCGCCGTGACGGACGTCAAAATCAAAGCCAAAGACGTACAGGTCTATTACGGTGACAACCACGCGATCAAAGACGTATCGGTCGAGATCGAGAACAACACGGTGACCGCGTTCATCGGCCCGTCAGGCTGCGGCAAGTCGACCTTCCTGCGCTGCCTCAACCGGATGAACGACACGATCGACATCTGCCGCGTCGAAGGCGATATCCTGATCGACGGCGACGACATCTACGACAAGCGTGTCGATCCGGTGCAGCTGCGCGCCAAGGTCGGCATGGTGTTCCAGAAGCCGAACCCGTTCCCCAAGTCGATCTACGACAACATCGCCTATGGCCCGCGCATCCACGGGCTGGCCAGGTCCAAGGCCGAGCTGGACGAGATCGTCGAGAAATCCCTGCGCCGCGGCGCGATCTGGGAGGAGGTCAAGGACCGGCTGGATGCGCCCGGCACCGGGTTGTCGGGCGGTCAGCAGCAGCGCCTGTGCATCGCCCGCGCCATCGCGACCGAGCCCGAGGTGCTTTTGATGGACGAGCCGTGCTCGGCGCTGGACCCGATCGCCACGGCCCAGGTCGAGGAACTGATCGACGAGTTGCGCCAGAGCTATTCGGTGGTGATCGTAACCCACTCGATGCAGCAGGCCGCCCGCGTCAGCCAGAAGACTGCCTTTTTCCACCTCGGGGACCTCGTCGAGTTCGGGGAGACCGGGCATATTTTCACCAATCCCGAAGATCCGCGCACCGAGAGCTACATCACCGGTCGCATCGGCTAAGCGAACAGGAAACAGCATGTCAGACCAACACATTGCGACGGCCTTCGATCGCGACCTCGAGGCCATTCAGGCCCGCATCATGAAAATGGGTGGCCTCGTAGAGGCCGCGATCATGGACTCCGCGGCCTCGCTCGAGGCGCGCGACGAGGAACTGGCCGAAAAGGTCACGGTGGGCGATGCCGCCATCGACGCGCTCGAGGACCTGATCAACGAGGAAACCGCGCGGCTGATCGCGCTGCGCGCGCCGACCGCCGTCGATCTGCGCGTGGTGCTGACGGTGATGAAGATCAGCGGCAACCTGGAGCGGATCGGCGATTATGCCAAGAACATCGCCAAGCGGACCGGCGTGCTGGCGCAGATGCCGCCCGTGCCCGGCGCCACCGCATCGCTGCGGCGGATGGCGCGCGAGGTCGAGCGCATGCTCAAGGATACGCTGGACGCCTATATCCAGCGTGACGCGGATCTGGCCCGCGACGTGGTCGAGCGCGATCTCGAGGTCGACCAGATGTACAACGCGCTGTTCCGGGAGTTCCTGACCTTCATGATGGAAGATCCCCGCAGCATCACCGCCTGCATGCACCTGCATTTCATCGCCAAGAATATCGAGCGCATGGGCGACCACGCCACCGGTATCGCCGAGCAGGTCGTCTACCTTGTCACCGGAGACCGCCCGGAAGACCGCCGCGTGAAGGCCGACGACACCTCGACAAGCCTATTGGAGGGGTAAGGCATGGCGGCCGATCAGCCGACGGTCCTGGTCGTCGAGGACGAATTGGCACAGCGCGAAGTCCTGGCCTATAACCTCGAGGCCGAGGGGTTTCGCGTGCTCAAGGCCGAGAACGGCGAAGAGGCGCTTCTTCTGGTCGAAGAGGACATGCCGGATATCATCGTTCTGGACTGGATGATGCCGAACCTCAGCGGCATCGAAGTGTGCCGGCGCCTCAAGACCCGGCCGGAAACCCGCTCGATCCCGATCATCATGCTGTCGGCGCGCTCCGAAGAGGTGGACAAGGTGCGCGGGCTGGAGACCGGCGCCGACGATTACGTGGTCAAGCCGTTCTCCGTCGTGGAGCTGATGGCGCGGGTGCGCACGCAGTTGCGCCGGGTGCGCCCCTCGACCGTGGGGCTGCGGCTGGAGTACGAGGACATCGTGCTGGATGCCGAGACCCACAAGGTCAGCCGGGCGGAGCAGCCGCTGAAACTCGGCCCGACCGAGTTCCGCCTGCTGTCGACCTTCATGGAGAAGCCGGGCCGGGTGTGGAGCCGCGAACAGCTGCTCGATCGGGTCTGGGGGCGCGACATCTATGTCGATACCCGCACTGTCGACGTGCATATCGGGCGGCTGCGCAAGGCGCTGACCCAGCATGGCGGCGCCGACCCGGTGCGCACCGTGCGCGGCGCGGGGTATGCCTTGGGGTGAGGCGCGCCTGGAAAAAGGTCCGGTGGACCTTTTTCAGCGCCGAACGGGCGGAGCCCAGGGGCAGACGTCTCGATAATCCCGAGGTTTGCGAATCCCGCCCCGTCGGAGCCTCCGGCGGGAGTATTTTCAGCCAGAAAAAGCCCGGGACCATCGGCCCGGGCGGCGTTACCGGGGCAGGGGGTCTTCGGGCTGCGCCTGGCCGCTGAGCCAGTCGCGAAAAACGCAGAGCGGGGGATGGTGCGCCCTGGCCTGCGGCCAGACCAGGTAATAGGCGCCGGGCGTTTCCGTGGCCGGGCCGAAGGGCGCCACGAGGCGACCGGTGGCGACATCCTGTTCGGCCAGGTAATCGGGCAGGAGCGCCACCCCCAGCCCGTGCAGCGCGGCCTGGGTGATGGCCGAGAACTGGTCGTACATGGTGCCCGGAACCGGCCCGGCGGTCGCCACCCCCTTGAGCGCGAACCAGTCCTGCCAGGCGCGCGGGCGCGTCTCGATGTGCAGAATCGGCATGGTCAGCAGCGCCCGCGGATCGCCGGTGGCACGTCCGCTGAGCAGAGCCGGGGCGCAAACCGGCAGGACCTGTTCGTGTTTCAGCAAGAGCCGGTCGGTGCCCGGCCAGTCGCCGCTGCCGAAGTGGATTGCCGCGTCAAAGGGCTCTCCGGTGAAGTTGAACGGGTGCAGGCGGGTGGCCATGTTGATCGTCACCTCCGGGTGCAGCCGCGCGAACTCGGGCAGGCGCGGCATCAGCCAGCGCATGCCGAAGGCGGGCAGGATGGCAAGGTTCAGCGCGCCACCGGCCTGCGGCATCTGCAGGCGCATCGAGGCCTGGGCAATCTGATGCAGGGCGGGGCGGATCTCGGCCACGTAGTCCCGCGCCGCCGGGGTCAGCGACAACCGCTTGCGGCTGCGCTGGATCAGCTCGGCGCCCATCTGTTCTTCCAGCGCCTGCAGCTGGCGGCTGACGGCGCTTTGGGTCAGGGACAGTTCCTCGGCCACCGCCGAGGCGCTGCCGAGACGCTCCAACGCCTCCAGCGCCCGAAGAGAGGCAATCGAGGGCAGGAATCGGCGTGGGGCAAGCATGTATTCCGTTTACTCATGAAACCATGCGAATGTCTCGCTGTTTCTTGCGGAAAGGATGTGATAAAAGAATGCAAATGCATATGATATGAGGAGACTGCCATGAACACCCCCGCCCTGCGCGCCAAAGACGCCCCCGACCTTGCCGGGTTCGACTGGTCCGACCCGCTGCGGTTCAACGATCAGTTGACCGAAGACGAACGGATGATCGCCGGCAGCGCCCGTGCCTATGCGCAGGAAAAGCTGCAGCCGCGGGTGCTCTCGGCCTTCGAGACCGAGGAGACCGATCCGGAAATCTTCCGCGAGATGGGCGAGATGGGCCTGTTGGGCACCACCGTCCCCGAGCAATACGGCGGCCTCGGCGCCGGCTACGTCAGCTATGGACTGGTGGCGCGGGAGGTGGAGCGGGTGGATTCGGGTTACCGGTCGATGATGTCGGTGCAAAGCTCGCTGGTGATGTACCCGATCTATGCCTACGGCAGCGAAGAGCAGCGCCAGAAGTACCTGCCCAAGCTGTCGAGCGGCGAGTTCATCGGCTGTTTCGGCCTGACCGAGCCCGATGCTGGTTCGGACCCCGCCGGCATGAAGACGCGCGCCGAAAAGATCGACGGCGGCTATCGCCTGACCGGCAGCAAGATGTGGATCTCCAACGCGCCGATCGCCGATGTCTTCGTGGTCTGGGCCAAATCGGATGCCCATGACGGCAAGATCCGCGGATTCGTGCTGGAAAAGGGCATGAAGGGGCTGAGCGCGCCCAAGATCCGCAACAAGATGAGCCTGCGCGCCTCGATCACCGGCGAGATCGTGATGGAAGGCGTCGAGGTCGGCGAGGATGCGCTGCTGCCGCATGTGCAGGGGCTGAAAGGGCCGTTCGGCTGCCTCAACCGCGCGCGCTATGGCATCAGCTGGGGCGTGATGGGCGCCGCCGAGGCCTGCTGGCACGGGGCGCGGCAATACGGGCTGGACCGCAAGCAGTTCAACCGCCCGCTGGCGCAGACCCAGCTTTATCAGAAGAAACTGGCCGACATGCAGACCGAGATCACGCTGGGGCTGCAGGCCAGCCTGCGGGTCGGTCGCCTGATGGACGAGGCCAATGCCGCGCCCGAGATGATCAGCATCATCAAGCGCAACAACTGCGGCAAGGCGCTGGATATCGCGCGAATGGCGCGCGACATGCACGGCGGCAACGGCATCAGCCTGGAATTCCAGGTGATCCGCCACATGGTGAACCTGGAAACGGTGAACACCTATGAAGGCACCCATGACGTGCACGCGCTGATCCTGGGCCGTGCGCAGACCGGGCTGCAGGCGTTCTTCTGATTGTAACGCACTGATTTCAGTGGTGAAAGGCCGGGTTCGCCCGGTCTTTTCGCGTTCCCGGCTAATGCGGCATTTCTACCGGAAACCGGGGTTCACAAGACGGGGCAATTACATATATAGAAATCACGATATATAAGTGATCCGGTCCCGGAACCGCACAGGACCGATTGCGCCGGGGCAGGGGGCCGCCCTGTCCGGCGGACGCGGGATCAACAGAAAGGTGCGCCCCCTTGAAGACGTTTCTGAACGCGCTGCCGCGCCTCTCGCCCGACCGGCTGAAATCCGTGTTCCCGGTGCTGGACTGGGGCCGGCGCTACGACCGGGCGCAATTCGCCGGGGACATGACAGCGGCGGTGATCGTGACGATCATGCTGATCCCGCAATCGCTGGCCTATGCGCTGCTGGCCGGTCTGCCGGCCGAGGTCGGGCTTTATGCCTCGATCCTGCCGCTGGTGTTCTACGCGGTGTTCGGGACCAGCCGGGCGCTGGCGGTGGGGCCGGTGGCGGTGGTTTCGCTTATGACCGCCTCGGCGTTGGCGCCACTGGGGCTTGAAACCCTGGCGGACTATACCGCCGCCGCCGCCGTTCTGGCGCTGTTGTCGGGGCTGGTGTTGCTGGGGATGGGGATCTTGCGGCTGGGGGTGGTGGCCAATTTCCTGTCGCACCCGGTGATCGCGGGGTTCATCACCGCCTCGGGCATCCTGATCGCGTCGAGCCAGATGAAACACATCCTGGGCATCAAGGCGCATGGTCACACGCTGCCCGAGATCCTCGGCTCGATCTGGGCCGAGCTGCCGCAGACCAATTGGCCGACGCTGGTGATCGGGGGGATCGCGCTGGCCTTCCTGTTCTGGGTGCGCAAGGGGTTGGCGGGGCTGCTGAAATCCCGCTTCGGGATGAGCACCCATGCCGCCGCCACCACAGCCCGCGTCGGCCCGGTTTTCGCGGTGATCGGCACCACCGTGGCCGCTTGGGCGCTGAACCTGCCGGGGGCAGGGGTTTCGGTGGTGGGAACGGTGCCCACCGGCCTGCCGCCGCTGGGGCTGCCGAACATGGATGTCAGCCTGTTGTCGGCGCTGATCGGGCCGGCGGTGCTGATCTCGATCATCGGCTACGTGGAAAGCGTCTCGGTGGCGCAGACGCTGGCAGCCAAGCGCAAGCAGCGGATCGAGCCGAACCAGGAGTTGATCGCGCTGGGGGCCTCCAACATCTCGTCCGGGTTGTCGGGCGGCTATCCCGTGACGGGGGGGTTTGCCCGCTCGGTGGTGAATTTCGACGCCGGGGCGCAGACACCCGCCGCCGGGGCCTTTACCGCCGTGGGGCTGTTGCTGGCGGCGCTGATGCTGACGCCTCTGCTGTATTTCCTGCCCAAGGCGACGCTGGCGGCAACCATCATCGTGGCGGTGCTGTCGCTGGTCGATCTCTCGATCCTGACGCGCGCCTGGTCCTATTCCAGGGCCGATTTTGCCGCCGTTCTGGGCACCATCGTTCTGACCCTTGGCGTCGGGGTCGAGATTGGCGTTGCCACCGGCGTTCTGGTTTCGCTGGCGCTCTTTGTCTGGAAAACCTCGCGTCCGCATGTGGCCGAGGTGGGGCAGGTGCCCGGAAGCCAGCATTTCCGCAACATCCACCGGCACCAGGTGGTCACCGATCCGGCGGTCCTGACCCTGCGCATCGACGAGAGCCTGTATTTCGCCAATGCCCGGCGGATGGAGGATCTGATCCAGGCGCGCGTCTACCGGGACCGGGACCAGCTGAAACACGTGATCCTGATGTGCTCGGCGGTGAACGAGGTGGACCTGAGCGCGCTGGAATCGCTGGAGTCGATCAACCAGCGCCTGTCGGACCAGGGGATCAAGCTGCACCTGTCCGAGGTCAAGGGGCCGGTGATGGACCGGCTGAAATGCAGCCATTTCCTTGACGAGCTTTCGGGCGAGGTGTTCCTGTCGCAATACGACGCCTTTGTCACGCTGACAGGGCGGAAGCACACCGGGGACAAATCCGCCGCGTGATCGGGTGAAGGCAGGGGCCGGGCTGGATTTCAGGTCGGCGCCGCTCCGGGTATTTATAATTCCTATAATCGGTATTATGTATATTTTTGCACGCAAGACCATCGTGGAACTTGCTGAATTCACGGTGTTATCCTGATGTCCCGTCACTCTGAACCTCGCCAATCGGTAATGTGAAATTCAGCGCCCACCCAAATTCTTGACCGTCCGCTTGCGAAATTACATTCCGATCTGCGGTATTGGCAGATGAGAGAATCCTGACTAACCTCCTCCCGGAGGACCGGGAGTCGCGCGTATCGCTCGCGCGGCCCGGCCAAGGGAGGACAACAATGCGCACAATCAATTGTGCCGCCCCGCGGTCACGGGGCCTTTTGTTATGACAGCCCTCACGCTGGAAGCGGCTGTACGCCGCGTCACCGCTGAGCACCCGATCTTTGAAACCCATGAGGCGGTAATCCGCGGCACCCCCTTTCGCGCGTTCTGCAACACGCCGCCGCATATTAGGGCGCTGATGCAGGCCAGCCGAGCGGCCCAGGGCGACGGCGCCGCCGAGTACCTCGTTTTCCACGACGACCGTTGGAGTTACGATGAATTCTGTTCCGATTCCAACCGCTTGGCGTGGTCCCTTCAGGCGCGTTTCGGCATCGGCAAAGGCGATCGCGTGGCCATTGCCATGCGCAATTGCCCCGAATTGCTGCTCCTGATCGCCGCGATCGCCTCGGTCGGCGGTGTCGTCGTCTTTCTCAATGCCTGGTGGACCAGTGAAGAGTTGGACTATGCGCTTGAGGATGCAGGCGTGCGGCTGGTCTTCGCCGATGGCAAACGCCTGGCACGGCTGCACCCGCTGGGGTCGGCGCGAAACCTCATCCTGATCGGAACCCGTGACGCAGAAAGCACTGGAAATGAGGGGTTTTCCAGCCTTCTTGAAACAGCAGAAAACGATTCCTGGCCAACGGTCGAGATCGACACCGACGACGATTTCGCGATCATGTATTCCTCCGGCACCACCAGCCACCCCAAGGGCGTGGTGCAAACCCACCGGGGCGCGATCAACGCGGTCTATACCTGGCTTATGCAGGCCTATATCACCCCCTTTCTGGACCCGCCCGACGATCCAAAGGCCACCACCCCGCGCCCCGTCGGCCTGGTCGCCACGCCGCTGTTTCACGTCACCGCGACCCATCCGGTTTTCCTGCTGAGCCTTCCGGCGGGCGCGAAGCTGGTGGTGATGGACCGCTGGGATGCCGACTCTGCCGTGCGCCTGATACGGGACGAGAAAGTCACGCGGTTCCTGGGGGTTCCAACCCAAAGCGCAGATCTGTCCGAGGCCGCGGACCGGCTGGGGGAGCCGCTGGAAACACTGGATTTTCTCGGGGCCGGCGGTGCCAAGCGCCCGGCGGCGCAGGTGGCCGAGCTTTCGCGCCGCTTTCCCAGGGCCAATATCGCCACCGGCTGGGGTATGACCGAAACCAACGCCAACGGCATCGGCATGGTGGGCAAGGACTACCTCATGCGGCCGGGATCGGCCGGTCGGCTGTATCCGCCGGTGCAGGAGTTGCGGTTTCTCGACGATGACGGCCAAGACGTGCCACCGGGCGAGATCGGGGAAATCACTGTAAAAAGCCCCTGCAACATGCGGTGTTACCTGAACAAACCGGACGCCACGAATGATACGATGCGGGACGGGTGGCTGCGCACAGGTGACCTGGGGCACATCGACGTTGACGGCTATGTCACTATCGTCGACCGCAAGAAGAACATCATCATCCGGGGCGGCGAAAACATCGCCTGCCTCGATGTCGAGGGCGCGCTGCACCGGCATCCGGCCGTAGCCGAGGCCTGTGCCTTTGCCCTGCCCCATGCCCGTCTGGGCGAGGTCGTGGGCGCGGCGGTGCAGCTTCGCCCTGGAACCCCGGTGCCGGAGGCCGAGCTGCGCGATTTTCTCGCCGAACACATGGCGCATTTCAAACTGCCCGAAAGGATCTGGATGCAGACCGGCCCCCTGCCCCGCGGCGCCACCGACAAGATCGACCGCCGCGCCCTGTGCGCCGCCTGCCTGCCCGACTGGCACGATCCTTCGACACCGGAAATTCCTGAACAAAAAAATCATGAAATAGGATCAAACACATGAATTTATTCGATCTTTCCGGCAAGGTCGCTCTCCTGACCGGCGCGTCCAAGGGCATGGGGCTGGCCATGGCGACAGCACTTGCCGACCATGGTGCAACCGTCGTGATCTCGGCCCGCAAGCAGGACCGGCTGGAGGAGGCCGCGGCGGAAATCAACGCCGAGGTCGGCGCCGACCGTGCGATCCCGGTCGCCTGCAACGTCGGCCACAAGGATCAGTTGCAGGCGCTGGTCGAGGCCGCGCGCGCCAAGGCCGGACCGATCGACATCTTGGTCGGCAACGCAGGCGTGAACCCCTATTACGGTCCGACCTCGGAGATCCCCGACGAGGCCTATGAGAAGACCATGGCGGCGAACGTGCAGTCGAATCTTTGGCTGGCGCAGCTGGCGGCGCCGGACATGGTGGAAAAGGGCGCAGGGTCGGTAATGTTCACCTCCTCCATCGGGGCGTTCAAACCCTCGGTCATGCTGGGTACCTACGGCATGTCGAAGCTGGCGCTGATCGGGCTGGTGCGCAACCTTGCCGCCGAGTTCGGGCCCAGGGGCGTACGGTTCAACGCGATCTGTCCCGGCCTCGTGCGCACCGATTTCGCGCGCGAGCTCTGGGACAACCCGGAGGTCGAAGCGCGGATCAAGAACGATATCCCGCTGCGCCGGCTGGGCGAGCCGGAGGATTTCAAGGGGCTTGCGGTGTTCCTCGCCTCGGATGCCAGCCGTTACATGACCGGCCAGGCGTTGACCGTCTGCGGCGGCTCGAACATGTGGACATAAGGACCTGACATGCAGTTAAAAGACAAGATCGTCGTCGTCACCGGCGCGGCCAGCGGGATCGGCGCAGCCATGGCCGAATGCTTCGCCGCGGCGGGTGCGAAAAAGGTTGTTTGCGCCGACCTGAACGAGGCCGGCGCCCAGGACGTGGCCGGGCGCATCGACGGCATCGCCATGGGGTGCAATGTGGGCGTGGAGGCGGAGATCGCCGCGCTGATCGAGCGGACCGAGGCAGAGGTCGGCCCGATCGATCTGTTCTGTTCCAACGCCGGCATTCTCTCCATCGGCGGGGTCGAGGTGCCGGATGCGGAGTGGCAGCGGATCTGGGAGGTCAACGTGATGGCCCATGTCTGGGCCGCGCGTCACATGGTGCCGCGCATGACCGCGCGCGGCGGCGGCTATCTGCTCAACACCGCCTCGGCGGCGGGGCTCCTGAACCAGGTCGGGTCGGCGCCCTACGGGGTCACGAAACATGCCGCCGTCGGCCTCGCGGAATGGCTGGCGTTGACCTATGGCGACCAGGGCATCAAGGTCTCGGTGCTCTGCCCGCAGGCGGTCCGCTCGGAAATGACGCGGGGCCACGAGGAAGGGGTCGCGGCGCTCGACGGCATGCTGGAGCCCGGGCCGGTGGCGCTGGCCTGTCTCAAGGCGATCGAGGAGGAAACCTTCCTCGTGCTGCCACACCCGCAGGTGCTCGATTACATGCGCCTCAAGACCGCCGATTACGACCGCTGGATCGGCGGCATGCGCAAGCTCAACCGTCAGTATGGCGGCTCGGTCGAGGGCAAGCGATAAATCCGCCGTGCGGTGCCCGCGAACAGGGCATCGCGCGCCGCCGCATCATAGCGTGCCGCGATTTTCTTGAAGGCGTTCCAAAGTGCCGGATAGCCGATCGCGGTGCGGTCCACCGGAAAATTGCTTTCGAACATGCAGCGGTCCGGACCGAAGCAGTCGGTCATGTGGCTGTACCAGGGCCCCTGGGCGGCCACGAATTCCTCCGACGTGGGCGGCCGCGACCGCCGATGCCAGCCCCAGCCGTTGTCCGGCATTGCCAGCCCGCCCAGCTTGGCCACCACGTTGGGACAGGCCGCCAATGCCTCCATGTCGCGCCGCCAACGGTCGAAAATCGCACCGCGTTGCCCGACAAAACGCCCCACCCCCAACGGGGTTCCGAAATGATCTAGGATGATCGTGGTGCCCGGCACAGCCCGCGCGAGGTCGAGGAAATCGCCCGCCTGATGGTGATAGTGCCAGGTGTCATAGGTCAGGCCCCGGTCCCCCAGTCGCGCCACGCCGCGACGGAACAGCGGATCGGCATATTGCCCTGGCGCGCCGCGCCCGGGGATCGCCAGCGCATCGGGCTCCGGGTCATGGGCGCCGGATTGCCGAATACCCTTCACCAACCCCTGCCCGGCCGCCTCATGCGCGTCCAGCACCGCGTCGAGGGCATCGTCGCGCAGATCGGCGAAGGCGACGATGCCGGCGATCCGCGCCGGGTCGCCGGCGGTCTCCAGCGCCATCGCCGCGACCGCGCGGGTTTCCCCCACCGGCCGGAACCGCTCCTCGGCCTCCCTGTCATAGTAGGACCGGCATTCGATATAGACGCTCTGGACCACCCTGTGGCCGGACTGGGTGTCGGCGCGGAACTGCGGCAGCTCGTAGCCGGTGCCGCCGCGTTGCCAAAGGTGGTGATGCGGATCGACGATCTCGCGGCCGGGATCGAGGATCTCTTCCGTGTCCTGCGCAAGCCAGTCGTCGCGCAGTTCCATCCCCGGAATCCAGGCCTGGTCGGTCACTTCGGCTTGTAGGGGCGCATCAGACCCTCCTGCGCGGTGCTGGCCACCAGCCGCCCGTCGCGGGCATAGATCTTGCCACGGTTGAAGCCGCGCGCGCCGCCGGTAAAGGGCGCGTCCATGCTGTAGAGATGCCAATCCTCAAAGGCGAGCGGACCGTGAAACCACATGGAGTGATCCAGGCTCGCGGTCATCACCTCGCCGTTGAACCAGGTCAGCCCGTGCGGTCGCAGCGAGGAGCCCAGCAGGTTCATGTCCGAGACATAGGCCAGCAGGATATGCTGCAACTGCGGGCTGGCCCCGGCCGCGGCCTCCATCCGGAACCACAGGTAGTTGACGTCGCTTTCCGGCTTTGGGTCGACCAGATCGCGCGGGTCCACCTCGCGGATCTCGATGGGGCGCGGGCGCAGGAAATCGCGCCGCATATGCTCGGGCACATGCGGTGCCCAGCGGTCGCGCAACTCTCCGCGGTTGAGCAGCCCTTCGGGGCCCTCCACCTCGGGCATCGCATGCTGATAGTCCCAGCCCTCCTCTTCCACGTGGAACGAGGCCGACATGTTCAGGATCTGCTTGCCGTGCTGGATCGCCACCACGCGACGGGTGGTGAAACTGCCGCCGTCACGGGCGCGATCGACCTGGTAGATCACCGGGATCGAGGGGTCGCCGGGGCGGATGAAAAAAGCGTGCAGCGAATGGCACAGGCGATCGGGCACCGTGCCATAGGCCGCCGCCAGCGCCTGGGCGATCACCTGTCCGCCATAGATCCGCTTGCTGGTCTCGCCGCCGGAACCGATTCCGCGGAACAGATCGACCTCCAGCCGTTCGATATCCAGCAGGCCCAGAAGTTCGGCGGCGACATCGGTCATTTACGGTCCTTTCTGAAACGGTCAGCTTCGCGCGGCGGCATAGGCGATGAAGGTGTCGAAACTGTCGGGGTTGGCCATCGAGTCGCGGTTTACCACACTTTCGGGATCGGCCCCCAGCAGCAGTTTCTTGACCGGCACCTCCAGCTTCTTCCCCGACAGGGTGCGCGGCACCTCCGGGATCTGCACAATCTCGTTCGGCACGAACCGGGCCGAGACCGAGGTGCGGATCGCGCCGTTGATCTTTTCGGTCAGCGCCTCGTCCAGCGTCAGACCCGGCGCCAGCACCACGAAGAGCGGCATGAAACTTTCGCGGCCAAGGAACTCCAGGTCGATGACCAGAGAATCTAGAACCTCCTCCAACCCCTCGACCGCCTGGTAGATCTCGGACGAGCCCAGCCGCAGCCCCCTGCGGTTGATGGTGGCGTCGGAACGGCCGAAGATCACCGATCCGCCCTCCGGCGTGATCTCGATCCAGTCGCCGTGACGCCAGATGCCGGGATAGGTGTCGAAATAGCTCTCGTGCAGGCGCGATCCGTCGTCGTCGCCCCAGAAATAGAGCGGCATCGAGGGCAGCGGCTCGGTGCAGACCAGTTCGCCCACCTCTCCGATCAGCTCGTTGCCGCTGTCGTCGAAGGACCGTACCGCGTTGCCAAGCGCCCTGCACTGCATCTCGCCGGCGCGCACCGGCAGCATCGGGTTGCCGCAGACGAAGGCCCCGGCAAGGTCGGTCCCGCCCGAGATCGGCGCCAGCCAGATCTCGCGGTCCACCGCGTCATAGATCCAGTCGTAGCCGTCCGAGGTCAGCGGCGACCCGGTGGTGCCCATCGATTTCAGCGCGCTCAGGTCCAGCGTGTCGCGCGGCCGGATCCCGGCCTTGATGCAGACGGTGACATAGGCCGCGCCGACGCCGAGATAGGTGATCCTCTCATCCGCCGCGAAGCGCCACAGCGCCATCATGTCGGGATGGTTGGGCGCCGCGTCGAACAGCGCCAGCGTTGCCCCCTGCCCCAGCGCGGTAAACTGCGCGTTCCACATGATCCAGCCTGAGGAGGTCAGCCAGCAGAACCGGTCGCCCGCGCGCAGGTCCTGGTGCAGCGATTGCTTGCACCCCTCAAGGATGATGCCGCCATGACCGTGAACGATGGGCTTGGGGTTGCCGGTGGTGCCCGAGGAATAGACGATCCAGAGTGGATGATCGAAGGGCACCTGCGCGAACTCGGGCGCGGCCGCATCGCCGGTCAGGTCCGCCCAGGCCACAGCGCCCGCGGGCACGTCGCCGACCACTGGCACCAGAACGCGCTGCTCCAGCGTCGGCAGCCCGTCAAGGATGGTCGCCAGCACGTCGCGCCGATCGATCATCTTGCCCGCATGCACGTAACCGTCCTGCGCGACGATCAGTTTCGGCTCGATCTGGCGGAACCGGTCGAGGATCGCCACATGCCCCATGTCGGGGGCGCAGAGCGACCAGATCGCGCCGATGCTGGCGGTGGCCAGGCAGGCGATCAAAGCGGTTTCCGTGTTGGGCAGGATGGCGACCACCCGGTCGCCCTGCCCCAGCCCCATGGCGCGGAACCGCGCGGCGACGCTGGCCACCTGCGCCGACAGTTCGGTCCAACTCAGCCGACTGTCGCCGAAGGTCTCCGACCGGACCACCACCGCCTCGGCCTCCGGGCGGGTTTTCGCCGGACGCAGCATGGCTTGCGCAAAGTTCATCCGCCCCTCGGGGCACCAGACCGCGCCCGGCATCCTGCGCTCGGCCAGCATGGTGCCACAGCCCTGGCTCGCCGGGATGTCGAAGAATCCCCAGATCGACGACCAGAAGGCATCGAGGTCGCTGACGCTCCAGTCCCAAAGGTCGTTGTAGCTGTCGAAGGTCAAACCGCGTGTCATTTCGATCCAGCGCATGAACTCGGCCATGCGGCTGCCCTCGATGCGATCCTTGCTCGGGGTCCAGAGGATGGGACGTTCTGCGCTCATTGGATAACTGCTCCGTGTACGAGGGCCTTGAGTTCGGCGCGGCTGGGATAGGAACTGGACGGCGAGAGCTGGGTGAAGAACACCGCGCTCAGATTCAGCACCCGGTCGATCCAGAAGAAGGTCGAGGCCATGCCGCCCCAACTGAAATCGCCTAAGTTTCCGGGACATCTGGCGCGTCCTGCATCCAGAACCACGGCGCCGCCAAGGCCGAAACCCATGCCCTCCATCGGTTGCTCGGCAAAGCTTTGCGGGCCCATCGCGGCGATATCGCCGGGCAGATGATTGCGCATCATGAACTCCAGCGTCGCGGGGCTGAGCAACCGTCCGCCATCGCAGGTGCCGCCTTTTTGCAGCATCTCGGCGAATTTCAGGTAATCGTCGATGGTCCCGACAAGGCCGCCGCCACCGGAATACATGCTGGCCGCCTCGAAGGGCGAGGCCCCGGCCCGATCCACCAGGCGCAGCGTTTCGCTGCCCTCCCGCGCCGCATTCAGCGCCATCGCGTCCCCGGCCAGCGGCGTATAGAGCGAGGCAAACCGGTCCCCCGCCGCCTGCGGCACCGAAAACCCGGTCTCGGTCATGCCGAGGGGGGCGAAGATCTCATCGGCGAAGAACTCGGCCAGGGTGCGGCCCGAGACCACCTCGACCACGCGGCCGATAATGTCGATGCCCACCGAGTATTCCCAGCGGGTGCCGGGATGAAACGCCAGCGGCAGCGCCGCGACCTCGGCGGCCATATCCGCCAGAGTCCCCTGGTTCGGCTTGAACATCATCTCCTGCGCGTCCATCGCCTGCGCCAGCACGCCCGGGTTGAACGGGTAGCTCATGCCGCTGGTATGGGTAAGCAGCTGGTGCAGCGTGGGCGTGGCGCAGGGTTCGGTCTGGTCGATCCGCTCAGCGCCGGGAACAAGGGTCTGCATGTCATTGAAAGACGGGATGAATTCCGAAACCGGCGCATCGAGGTGAAACAGCCCCTTTTCCGCCAGCATCATCAGCGCGACCGAGGTGATCGGCTTGGTCATCGAATAGATGCGCGCGATGGTGTCGCGGGTGAACGGCAGGGTGTCTTCGACGCTGCGCGCGCCGGCGGCGTGAAAATAGACATCCTTACCGCCCCGGGCAATCAGGACCGAGCTGCCGGCATACTTCCGCTCTTTAACATAGCGGTCCATCCAGGTGGCAATGCGATCGAGACGACCGGGGTCGATGCCCCGGTCCTGCGGTTTTGCGGTTTCCATCAGATATGCTCCCTCCCCCTCTCGGCCGCACGACCGGCCGCCTGTTTGGCACAGTTTGCCCGCGATTTCGTACAAATGTCGAGCCGCCGGAATACCCTGGCCGGAAACTGACGCAACGGCGCGCGTCAGCCGATCATCCGGCGCATGGCGTCGCGGGTCTGGGCGTTGAACCACCCGCCCTCGGGCGCATTGGCCCCCTGCGCCATGGCGGCCTCGATGGCGGCGATGGCCGGGCCACGGATCTGCCGCTTGACCGAGGCATAGGCGAGCGAGGGCAGTTCGGCCAGCGCCCGGGCCTCGGCCAGCGCCCGGTCGAGCAGGATGCCCGCATCCTCCTCCAGCAGGTCGATGAGACCGGCGGCCCTTGCCTCCTGCGCGGTGATCGGCTGCCCGGTCAACATCAGGCGGCGCAGCGTGTTGGGATCGAGCGTGGCGCGGGCGATCTCCATAGGGCACACCGGGAAATCGGCGCCGACCCGAACCTCGGCCAGGCCGAAGCGCGCCCGCGGGCCGGCAACGCGGATATCGCTGCCCAGTACGAAAAACAGCCCTCCGGCGATGGCCGCCCCGCCCACCGCCGCGACGACAGGCTTGGGAAAGGCGAAGAGCGCGAGAAACCCGAGGTTCAGCGCCTCGACGATGGCGTGTTGCTGGGCAATGTCGAAATCCTGCGTCTCCTTCAGGTCAAGTCCTGCCGAGAACACCTTGAAAGGACTGGAAAGAACCACCGCGCGCACCGAATCGTCGGCCTCCATTTCCGCCAGCATTTCCACCAGCCCCATCAGGACAGCCGGGCTCAGCGCGTTGACCGGCCCCCGGTTGAGCTCGATCCCGGCGATCCCCTCGCCATGGTCCTTTCGGACCAGATGTCCAGATGCGTTCATTGCGTGCCTCCCTTGCGGCGCTTGCGTTCCTGTTCAAACTCTTCGCTGATCTCTGCCACCACATCGCGCGCGGTCAGCGCCGCGCCGCAGTCGGGGCAGGTCAGCCCCGGGTCGATCCGCGCGCCGCACCCCTTGTGCGTGAGCCGGACCGAGCTGCCGCCCAGCCATGTCTGCCCCCAGTTGCGCAGGGTCATGATCATTGGCCAGAGGTCGCGGCCCTTGTCCGTCAGCAGGTATTCGAACCGCGGCGGGTGATCGCAATAGCGGCGCCTGCGCAGAATGCCGTCGTCGCAGAGCTGCTTGAGCCTCTGGCTGAGCAAATGCGGAGAAACCCCTGTCTGAGCCAGGAAATCATCGAACCTTCGGGTGCCGACGAACGCCTCGCGCAGGATCATCAGAACCCAGGGATCGCCAACGCGTTCGATCGCGCGCGAGACCGGGCAGCTTGAATTGGCAAGGTCGGATCGGCCCATTTTCCCCTCCGCCGAGAGAGATGTCATTGACAGACTTCAAATTTCGAAGTTACCATTCCCACAAACATCGCCATATGTCAAACATCCCGGAGGAGCTCCATGAAACTCTATTACGCGCAGAACACCCGCGCCGTCCGCATCGCCTGGCTGCTGGAGGAGCTTGGTCTCGATTACGAGATCGAGAGGTTCGAACTGGGCAGCCCTGCGATGCGGGCGCCCGCGTATCTGCAGATCCATCCGATGGGCCGGGTGCCGGTGCTCGAGGATGGTGATATCCGCCTCTTCGAATCCGGCGCCATCGTGCAATACATCCTCGCGCTTTACGGCAACGGTCAGCTGCAACCCGCTGTCGGAACGCAGGAATTTGCCGAATACCTGCAATGGCTGCATTACTGCGAAGGCATGATCATGCCGCCGGTCAACACGCTGGTGGTCGAAACCGTGCTGTTGCCGCCGGAACGGCGCACCGAGTTGAACGTCAAACGCGCCACCAAGCTGCTGAACCAGATCCTGATGGCGGTGGAGCATCACATGCAGGGGCGCGCCTTTCTCGCCGGTGATTTCACCGCCGCCGACATCATGACCGGCCATTCCGTCACCGTGTCGCGCGACATGCTGAAGATGGATTTCTCCGACAAGCCGAACCTGAGCGCCTATGCCGACCGGCTGCTGGAGCGCCCGGCGCTGCAAAAGGCGCGCACCCTGTGAGCGGGCCGGTCGCGCTGATCGTCGGGGCCGGCGACCACATCGGCGCGGCCATCGCCCGGCGGTTCGCCGCAGGTGGGTTCACGGTTTGCATGGGGCGGCGCAACGGTGACAAGCTGGCGCCGCTGGTGGAGGAGATCGAGGCGGCCGGCGGCCGCGCCCTGGGCTATGCGATGGATGCCCGCGACGAGGACAGCGTCGCGCAGACCTTCCGGAAGGTCGAGGAGACGGTCGGTGCGATCGACCTGGTGATCTTCAACGTCGGCGGCAACGTGCGGTTTCCGATCCTCGAGACCACCTCGCGGGTATTCCGCAAGGTCTGGGAGATGGCCTGTTTCGCGGGCTTTCTCACCGGGCGCGAGGCGGCGCGCCAGATGCTGCCGCGCGGGCATGGCAGCATCTTTTTCACCGGCGCGACGGCCTCGATGCGGGGCGGAGAAGGCTATGCCGCCTTTGCCGCCGGCAAGGCGGGGCTGCGCAACCTGGCGCAGAGCCTGGCGCGCGAGCTGGGGCCGCAGAACATCCACGTGGCGCATCTGGTGATCGACGCCGGTGTCGATACCGCCTTTGTGCGCGACCGCATCGCCGCCGCCGGGGGCGATCCCGATGCGCTGCCGCCCGATACGCTGATGCGGCCCGAATCCGTGGCCGAAGCCTATTGGATGCTGTATCATCAGAGCCGCGATGCCTGGACATTCGAGCTTGACCTGCGGCCCTACCGCGAGACCTGGTGATGCGAGAAATCGAATTTTACTATGACTTCGGCAGCCCCAACGCCTATCTGGTGCACAAGGTGCTGCCCGAGCTCGCCGCGCGGGCGGGGGCGGTGGTGCGCCATGTGCCGGTGCTGCTGGGCGGCGTCTTCAAGGAGACGGGCAACCAGCCGCCGATCGTCACCTACCGCGACGTGCGTGGCAAGCTGGCCTATCAGGCGCGCGAGATCGAACGTTTCGTCGCCCGTCACAGGCTGAAGTACCACATGAACCCGCATTTCCCGGTGATGACGCTTCCGCTGATGCGCGGCGCCATCCATGCCCGGGGCAAGGAATGGGAAGACCGCTATATCGACGCGGTGTTCAACGCGATGTGGGTGCACGGGCAGAAGATGGACGATGCAGAGGTGATCGGCAACGTGCTGTCCGAGGTCGGATTGCCGGCGCGCGAAATCATGGCGGCGACCGCCGATCCGCAGGTCAAATCGGCGCTGGCCGAACAGACCGAGGCGGCAGTCGAGCGCGGCGTCTTCGGGGCGCCGACCATGTTCGCGGGCGGCGAGATGTTCTTTGGCAAGGACAGCCTGCCCGATCTGGAATACGTGCTGGGGCGCGGCTGAACGGCTCAGACCTCCAGCCATTCCTTGCGGACATCCTCGCGCGCACGCAGCTCGTCCGGCGTGCCCTCGAACACCACCTTGCCGTGGCCCATGACATAGACCCGGTGGGCGATGTCCATGGCGATGGCGAGCTTTTGCTCGACCAGAAGGGTGGCGATGCCGCGCCGGGCGATCTCTTTCAGCAGGCCGGCGACCTTTTGCACCATCTGCGGCGACAGCCCCTCGGTCGGCTCGTCGATCATCACCAGGTCGGGATCGCCGATCAGGGTGCGGCACATGGTGAGCATCTGCTGTTCCCCGCCCGACAGCACCGAGGCCTCGACATCGGCGCGGTTGCGCAGGTTCTCGAACATGTCGAACATGTTCTCCATCGACCAGCGCCCGGCGCCCTCCTTCTGGCCCGGTTTCAGCCCCAGGATCAGGTTCTGCCGGGTGGTGAGGCCGGGAAAGATGTCGCGGTTCTCGGGCACGTAGCCGATGCCGAGATTGGCGATCTCATAGGCCTTCTTGCCGGCCACCTCCTGGCCCTTGAACCGGACCGAGCCCTGCGGCTCGACCTCGCCCATGATCGCCTTGCAGGTGGTCGAGCGCCCGACCCCGTTGCGGCCCAGGAGCGCGACGATCTCGCCCTCGGCGATCTGCAGGTTCACCCCCTGGAGGATGTGCGATTTGCCGTAAAAGGCGTGAAGATCCGTGACATCCAGCATGATCAGTGTTCTGCCTCCAGCGCCGCGCCCAGATAGGCCTCTTGTACCTTGGGGTTGGAGCGCACCTCTTCGGGGCGGCCGGTGGCGATGATCTCGCCGTAGACCAGCACCGAGATGCGGTCGGCCAGCCCGAACACCACCCCCATGTCGTGTTCGACCATGACCAGCGTCTTGTTCTCGGTCACCTTCTCGATCAGGTTGACGATGTAATCGGTTTCCGAATGGCTCATGCCGGCGGTGGGTTCGTCCAGCATGATCACATTGGCCCCTCCCGCGATGGTGATGCCGATCTCCAACGCGCGCTGTTCGGCGTAGGAGAGCACCCCGGCGGGCAGATCGCGCCGTTCGGTCAGGTTGATCTGCTCGAGAATGTCCTCGGCCCCCTCGTTCAGATCGCGCGAGCGGTTAACCATATGCCAGAACGAATAGCGATACCCCTGCGCCCAGAGAAGCGAGCAGCGGACGTTCTCGAACACCGTCATGCGCGGAAAGATGTTGGTGATCTGGAACGAGCGCGACAGCCCCATGCGGTTGATCTCGAACGGGGCCTTGCCGCTGATGTCGTGGCCATGCAGCCGGATCGCGCCGGAGCTGGGCGGGAACCTTCCGGTGATCAGGTTGAACAGCGTCGACTTGCCGGCGCCGTTGGGCCCGATCACCGCATGGCGTTCGCCGGCGCCGATGGACAGATCGACGCCGCGGATGATCTCGGCCTTGCCGAAGCTCTTCTTCAGGCCCGCGATCTCCAGCGCGGGCGGGGGTCCGGGTGTCGCGGTCATGCGGCGCCTCCATGCGGTGTGCTGGCCTTGTGCCAGGCCTCGGCCATGGCGGGGGCGCTGCGCCGCGCCAGCCAGAAACCGGCAACCGCGGCGACGGCGGCAATTGCCAGCGGCAGCGGCGCGTGGCTGTCGAAGGTGATCCAGAACAGGGTCATCTCGCTCTCGCCCAGGGCGGCGTGGCGCAGGTGGAACAGGATCTCCATCGCCGAGGCGGCCCCCAGGGCGCAGACCACGGCGGGCACCAGCGTCCGGATATAGGGGCCCACCAGGAGCCCGGCCTGACCCAGCCTGAGCGGCAGCGCATGCATCATCAGGACCCCCGCGAGACCGCCGGGAAAATACATCACCGTGGCCAGGAAGAGCACCCCGACATAGAGCTGCCAGATCTCGGTCTGCAGGCTCAGCACGGTTTGCAACAGGGTGAACAGGATCGCGCCCAGGATCGGCCCGAAGAAGAAGCCGACGCCGCCGAGGAAGGTCACCAGCAGGATCTGCCCCGAGGTGGCCAGGTTCAGGTTCTCTTCGGTCAGGATCTCGTAGTTGATGGCAAAGAGCCCACCGGCGATCCCGGCGAAGAACCCCGCCGCGACGAAGGAATAGAACCGGACCCAGCGCGCGGAATAGCCCAGGAACTCGGCCCGTTCGGGATTGTCGCGCACCGCGTTGGCCATCCGTCCGATCGGGGTACGCGAGAACAGGAACATCAGCAGCGCCGAGAGCATCAGCCAGAAGGCGGTGAGATAGTAGACCTCGATCTGGTGCAGGAACTCGACCCCGAAGAACGGCAGCCCGTAGGTGCGATCGCCGCTGATCCCCTCTTCGCCGCCGAAGAAGGCGACGATGATGACCGAGCAGGCCGCGATCAACTCGCCCACGCCGAGCGAGATCATGGCAAAGATCGTGCCCGCCTTGCGGGTCGAGAAGGACCCGACGATCAGTGCCAGCCCCATGCCGAACACCCCGCCGAAGACCGGCAGGACCGGCAGCGGCATCAGGGCAAAGACATCGCCCCAGTTCATGATGTGAACGCAAAGGAAGCCGCCGACGCCCATATAGACCGCATGGCCGAAGCTGAGCATCCCGCCCTGCCCCAGCAGCATGTTGTAGCTGAGCGCGAAGATGATGGTGATCGCCATCTGGTTCATGATCGTGATGGCGCTGTTGGACTGGAAGATGAAGGGCATCGCCAGCAGGAACAGCCCGCCCAGGATCCAGGGCAGCGCATTGGCCAGCGTGACCGGGGCCGGACGGGCGCGGACCGGGGTGCGGGCCGGCGGCGGGGTATGTTTTTGATCGGGTTCGGTCATACGTCGCGCTTTCCGAACAATCCGTAGGGCCGGAAGGCGAGGATCAGGATCATCAGCAGATAGGGCAGGATGTCGGCGATCTGCGGCGAGGTCAGCGTCCAGAGGTCTGCCCAGGCGCTGTCCCAGATCGGTTCGGGCCTGGAAAAGCCGATGCCGGTCAGCAGATCCTCCATCCGCAGGTTGTAGGACTTGGCAAAGGTGGTGATCCAGCCGATCAGCAGCGAGGCCACCAGCGCGCCCCAGAGCGAACCCAGACCGCCGATCACGATGGTCACGAAAACGATGGAGCCCAGCACCACCGCCATGCCCGGAAAAGTGGAGAGAACCGGCCCGGCGATCACACCGGCGACGCCGGCCAGCCCGGTGCCGACACCGAACACCCCCATGAAGATCAGCGGCACGTTATGGCCAAGCGCCTCGACCGTGCGGGGATAGCTGAGCGCGGCCTGAATGATCATCCCGACCCGGGTTCGCGTCAGCACGAAGAGCAGCGCGAGAAAGATCGCCACCGAGATGAAGATCATGAACACCTTGTAGGCCGGGATCGAGTTGCCGGCGATGGAAAAGGCGGTGAACTGCAGCACCTCGGGGATGTTGTAGGCGATCTGGTCCTTGCCCCAGATGAACTGCACCGCCTCCTCGATCAGCAGCGCCAGACCGAAGGTAAAGATCAGCTCGGGGACATGGCCGTACTGGTGCACCCGTCGCAGCCCGTAGCGTTCGATCATCGCGCCCACGAGACCGACCGCCGGCGGGGCGATCAGCAGGCCCATCCAGAACCCGAGGTAGACGCTGACCTGATAGGCGAAATAGGCGCCGAGCATGTAGAAGCTGGCATGCGCGAAGTTCAGGACGCCCATCATCGAGAAGATGAGGGTCAGCCCCGCCGACAACATGAACAGAAGCAACCCGGTAACCAGCCCGTCGATCAGATTGACGAGAATGAGGTCCATGCCCTCTCTCCCCCTGCTGAAAGGATTATTGTTGTTGCCTGCGTGGCCCCCGCCCGAGATCCAGGGCGGGGGCCGCAGCGACCGGTGTTACGGCCGCTTCATCTTGCAGGTTGTCGGGCTGTCCATGCCGGCCATCTCGATAGTGTCCTCGACCAGAACGCCGAACCCGGACTTGTCATAGTCAAAGGTCAGGCCCTCGTCGGTATGGACATGGATATGCACGTCCTGGATCAGCTGGTGATCCTGCGGGCGCATGTAGACCTTGCCGCCCCAGAGGTCGTCATACTCCATCCCCTCCAACGCCTTGCCCACCGCAACCACGTCGGTGGCCGAACCGGCGGTCTTGATGGCCTCGGCCAGCATGCCGATCACGTTGGTGATCCGGGACTGGTCGACATTGCCGTCGGGATACTTGGCCTCGAAGGCGCGGTAGTATTCGGCCGCCTCCTCGGACGGGGGCGGGTTGATCTGGCCTTGCGCGACAAGGCGGATGGTCCCCTTGCCGGATTCGCCGATCGCCGCGGTGATGCCGCTGCCGGCCGCGTAGTAGGTGTAGACCGGACCGGCAAAATCGTTTTCAACCAGGGATTTGCCCAGGTTCAGCATGTCCGCGCCCCAGTTGCCGGTGATCACGGCGTCGGACTCGGCCGCCACGATCTTGCGCGCGTAGGGGGTGAAATCCTTGACCTTGCCGATCGGGTGCAGCTCGTTGCCGACGATCTCGATATCCGGGCGCTTTTCGCCAAGGAACCGGACCGTCGCAGCCGCGACCGCCTTGCCGAAGCTATAGTCCTGGCCGATGACATAGACCTTCTTGATGGCGTCGTTCTTGGCGATCACATCGGTCAGCGCATCCATCTTGATGTCGGCGTTGGCGTCGAAGCGGAAGTGCCAGAAGTTGCAATCGTCGTTGGTCAGCGCCGGATCAACCGCCGAGTAGTTCAGGAACAGCACGCGGCTGTCCGGGTTGCGGCGGTTGTGCTTGTCGATGGCCTCGGTCAGCGCATGCGCCACGCCGGACGAGTTGCCCTGCGCGATGTAGCGGATGCCCTGGTCGATGGCGACCTGGAGCTGGATCAGCGATTCCTTGGGGCTGACCTTGTTGTCAAAGGGCACGATTTCGAACATCTGACCGTCGAGCACGCCGCCGGCCTCGTTGACCAGTCTCTCCGCCGCGAACTGATACTGGGTCAGCCCGTTGCTGCCAGTGCTGGCAAAGGGACCCGACAACGGATCAATATAGGCGATCTTGATGTTGTCAGCCAAAGCAGCACCTGCGCCAACAGTCAGCGCAAGCACGGCACCGAGGCCGAGCTTCATGGATTTCCGCATTTTTCTCCTCCCATAGAGAGATGCGGCTCTTGTTGCGTCTCAGCGCGCCGCACCTCGGGAAAGAGTTGCACATCGCAGGATAAAGTCAAGCTTCGGTACCGGGTTTCGCGTACCGTCGAAACCGCAAGCGCGGACCTTGTTTCCGGTCTGTCGCGACGAACGGCATTCCCCCTTTCATCGAGGTAAAAGTAAGGTGATTTTGTTGATACATATATTTGTTTTTATTGTTTTTTACAACATCAAAGCCTGAAAAATCACTTTAACTTCACACGCTAATATCATCCGGAATCCGGACGTCCTCCGACCGTGTCCGGCGCCCCGTCCTCCGGTTCGCAGGCCTGCGCAAACCGGCCTGCGCGGGGTCCTGAGCCGTCACTTGTTCCGCACAGCAAAATATTGTTTCGGATTTTTTGCGATTCTCGTAGTCCGACCGCCCGGCGTCAGGGGCGCAGGCTGAGCCGTTTTCCCGCCTCGATCAGGCGCGGACCATAGTGGCTTTCGAGCTGCCGTTTCTTGACGTGGAAAGACGGGCCACCGACGTTCAATCCGTAAATGCGGCTGCCGGTGAGGGCAAAGACCGGAACGGCGATGCCGTTCACGTCGCTGCGCCAGCTGCCGTAGGCGGAACAGAACCCCTGCGCCCCATACTCCGCCAGCGCTGTCGCGAACTCGTTGCGGCGCGCGGCATCGCCATCGGGATCGTCGCGGCAGGCTGCGGCGAAGGCGGCCTCGCGGGCGTCCTCGGGCATGCCGACAAGGATGGCGCGGCCGATCGCCGAATGAAACAGCGGCATGCGCGAACCCACATGCATGGTCAGCGACACGTCCTCGACCGAGCTTCGCACGGCGATGTAGATCACTGCGTCGCGGAACCGTTCGCCCAGGGCAGGCGTGATATAGGAATTGGGACCCTGTTGCAGATCGCTCAGAACCTCGGCGGCACGGTCGCCGATCTCCATCCCCGCCAGAACGCCAAAGCCCAGATGCAGCACCCCGGCCCCAAGCCGATAGGTGCCGGTGCGTTGATCGGCAACGAGGTACTCCAGCTTGCACAGCGTGTAGGTCAGGCGCGAAACCGTCGGCTTGGGCAGACCGGTGCGCTCGGAGAAATCGGTATTCGTCAGCTCCGCCTCGCCCGGGCGGAAACAGCGCAGCACGTCCAGCCCGCGCGCCAGCGCGGTAATGAAGTTGCGGTCCTTGTCCTCGTCGGGGATCAGGTCCATCACCGCCCCCCGCTGTCGAGCGCGGCAAGGCCATGCTCGGCGAACAGCGGAACGTAGCGGCCCAGCTGCCGACCCCGCTCCGGGTTCGAGGCATTGCCGTCCAGCGCGCGTTTCAGCACGCCCTGGATGATGCCCGCCATGCGGAAGAAGCAGAACGACAGGTAGAATCCGAAGTTGTCGATCCCCGGCAACCCGCGGCGGTCGCAGTACCTTGCGATGAATGCCTCGTCGCTGGGCAGCCCGAGGGCGGCGCGATCAAGACCGGCCAGCCCCCGTCCCTCGGTTCCCGGCGGCATCTGCCATTGCATGATGACCGCAGCCAGATCGGCATAGGGGTGGCCGATGGTCGACAGCTCCCAGTCCAGCACCGCAACGCAATCGGTGCTGTCGCGCGCAAAGATCATGTTGTCGATGCGGTAATCGCCGTGCACCAGCGTGCGTTGCCCGTCGTCGGGCGGGATCGCATCCGCCAACCGCTCCATCAGGCTGTCCATCGCGGGAACGCTGACCGTCTCGGAGGCGCGGTACTGTTTCGACCAGCGCCCCACCTGGCGCTCGAAATAATTTCCCGGCGGGCCATAATCCGACAGCCCGACCGCGTCGATATCGACCTTGTGCAATTCGGCCAACACGCGGTTCATCTCGTCGATGACCCCGGCGCGGGTGGCATTGCTTTCGCCCTCCATCCTCGGGTCGGCGAAGTTGCGCCCGTCGAGGAAATCCATCACGTAGAAGGCCGAGCCGATAACGCTGTCGTCCTCGCACAGCAGGTGCATCCTTGCGACCGGAACCTTGCTGCCCTGCAGCGCGTTCTGCACTCTAAACTCCCGGTCGACCGCATGGGCCGATTTCAGCAGCACCCCCGGCGGCTTGCGCCGCAGCACGTATCTGCACGCGGGGGTGGTCAGCAGAAAGGTGGGGTTGGACTGGCCGACGGCGAATTTCGTGGCCTCCAGCGGCCCCTCATACCCGGGTAGATGCGCCCGCAGGTAGGCATCCACCGCGTCGAGATCGAGTGTCTGGGACGTGTTGGTCATCTCTCATCCTCAGCTATAGGTCAGCAAATCGGCGGCCCCGGGCGGCGCGAAATGCGGAGTGGTGTTGAATTCATGCAGGAAAAATCGATGCGCTGAAAAGATGAATCGCGATATCGAGGTGTTCTTGATCTGCAGGTTCAGCGCGATCATCTGTTTCGGCGGCGCGTCCAGACTGGCGGCGACAAGCTGTCCGATGGCGCCGCCGGAGCTGACCACGAGCACGCGCTCCCCGGCATCGGCGGTGGAATATGCTCGCGCGGCCTCGACCCGGGCGGCGAAATCGGCCCAGCTTTCCCGCGCCGAGGCCAGCCCGCCGGCTTGCCAGTCAAGGATGGTTTCGCGCAGGGTTCGGAAATGTGTCTTGCGATCGCCGACAACCGCATCCGGCACATCGCCGCCGAAGCGGGCGTGCAGCAAATCGTGGAAATCATACTCGTTCCAGCCGGGATGGGTTTCCGGCGCCGCCCCGAACCCCATCGAGCGCAGGGTCTGCTGTTGCCGCTGCAAGGTGCCGGTAATCAGCCGGTCGGGAACCCAGCCCGAGGCGCGCAGCGCTTCGCCCGCGACCTTGGCCTGCTTGTGCCCCAGATCGGTGAGCCTGTCGTAGCTCTGCGCATCCCCGGCCCCGAAGGACGCCTGCGCGTGGCGTATCACCAGCAATTCGGCCATGCGCCCTCAATCACCCCAAGGCAGGGTCAGACCGCGCGCATCGGCGGCCTTGCGGGCGTATTTCCGGGTTTGCTGGAAGGCGTCGGTCAACTCCTTCTGCCCGGCGGGGTCGGAGATCTCGGCGAAGCGGGCCGCAACCCCCTCGGGCGTGTTGTCCGCCCCCTCCAGCAGGACGCCCTCGGTCTCGTAGACCTTGGTCAGCGCGTAACAGCCGGCCCCAGCGCCGAGGGTGGTCCGCGAGGGCGCATCCTCGCTCACCAGGTAGAGCAGCCCCGGGGTGATGGTTTCCGGCGCCAGAAGCTCCAGCGCCTGCTCGGGCATCAGGCTTTCGGTCATGCGGGTCGCGGCGGTCGGCGCCAGGGTGTTGACGCGGATATCGTCGCGCGCGCCCTCCATGTGCAGCACGTTCATCAGCCCCATCATCGCCGCCTTAGCCGCGCCATAGTTCGCCTGGCCAAAATTGCCGTAAAGCCCGGACGCGGAAGAGGTCAGCACGATGCGCCCGTATTTCCGCTCGCGCATGATCGGCCAGACCGCGTGGGCGCAGGTGGCGCTGCCCATCAGGTGCACGTCGACCACCTTGCGGAAATCGTCCAGCGTCATCTTGGCGAATGTCTTGTCGCGCAGGATGCCGGCGTTGTTGACCAGGATGTCGATGCGGCCCCATTGCCCCATGGCCTGATCGACCATGTCGCGCACCCCGGCCTCGTCTGCGACATCGGCGCCATGGGCGATCGCCTCGCCACCACCGGCGCGGATCTCGTCCACCACGGCGCTGGCGGCGCTCTCGGACCGCCCCTCGCCTTCGGTCGAGGCGCCCAGATCGTTGATCACCACTTTTGCGCCACGCGCCGCCAGCCCCAGCGCGTGACTGCGGCCCAGACCGGCGCCCGCGCCGGTGACGATGGCGACCCGCCCGTCAAATCGGATGTCCATGTCTTGTCCTTTCGTTTTCATCACTCGAGCGCCGGCGCGAAGATGTTGCTGCCCACCTGCACGTTGAGCCCGCCCGAGACCGGGATCACCGCCCCGGTCACATAGGCCCCGCCACGGCCGCAGAGAAACAGCATGCAGCCGGCGATATCCTCGTCGCGGCCGACCCGGCGCAGCGGTACGCCTGCGCCCACCTTGGCGCGCTTTTCCTCGTCACCAGTGGCGAAAGAGGTCATTTTCGACACGAAGGGCCCCGGCGCCAGCGCGTTGACGGTGATCGCCTGCCCCGCCAGTTCCTTGGCCAGGATCTTGGTCAGGTGCATCACCGCCGCCTTGGAGGCCGAGTAGCTATAGGCGCCGTCGCCCATCGGCACCTCGCCCATGACCGAGCCGACGTTGACCACCCGCGCCGGGTCATCAATGCTGCCCGAGGCGATCAGCATCGGCAGCAGTTTCTGGGTCAGGTGGAACGGGCCGGAGACATTGAGCCCCAGCACCTTGTCCCAGCCCTCATAGGGGAACTCGCCCAGTGGCGCCCCCCAGGTGCGGCCCGCGTTGTTCATCAGGATATCAAGGACTTCCGTTCTGTTCCTGACCTCTTGCACGAGAGCGTCGATGCCCTCCTCGCTGCCGACGTCTCCGGCAAAGCCCTCGGCTTTCCCGGGGGCGCCGAGCGCGTTGAGTTCTTCGGCCACGGCGGCGCAGGCGTCGCCCTTGCGGCTGGCGATCAGCACGCGGGCGCCGGCACGGACCAGCCCCTCGGCGGCCATGCGGCCGATGCCGGTGGCGCCGCCGGTGACCAGTGCCGTCTTGCCGGCCAGGTTGAACAGGGTTTCAGGTGTCATGATCGCTCCTTCAGAATCCGCGCAACCGGGCGACGACGCCCGCGTGATAGCCATAATCGCCCAGCCATTCGGCCCCGACACGGGCGCGCTTCATGTAAAAGCCCATGTCGAAAGCGTCGGTCATGCCGATCCCGCCATGCATCTGCACCCCCTCCTGCACCGCGAGTTGCGCGGTCTGGCTGGCACGCGCCTTGGCCAGCGACACCGCAAGCGCGGCATTGGCCGGGTCGTTGTCCAGCATCCGTCCCGCGTGCAGGATGGCCGAGGCTGTCACCTCGCAGTCGCACCACAGGTGCGCGGCGCGGTGTTGCAACGCCTGGAAGCCGCCGATCAACACGCCGAACTGCTTGCGCTCCTTGAGATAGCCCAGCGTCAGCCCGAAGGCCCCGGCGGCCAGCCCGGTCATCTCGGCGGCCAGCGCCGCCTGCCCCGCGCGCAACGCCGGCGCCAGCACGGTCATCGCATCATCGACCTGGCCCAGCACGTCCTCGCCCGTCGCCTCGACTCCGGAAAACCTGATCCGCGCCGCGTCGCGGCTGTCGATCATCGGTTGCGCGTCGCGCGCGATTCCGGCGCGGTCGGCGGGAATGTCGAACAGGGTCAGCCCGTCATCGGTGCGCGCCAGCACCAGCAGCCGGTCGACAAAGCCGCCATCGACGACAAAGCGTTTCTCGCCCGTGAGGCGAAAACCGTTTCCGACCCGTTCGGCGCGCAGCGTGGTGGCCTCCGGGTCGTGCTTGGCGCCCTCGTCGATGGCCAGCGCATAGGTGCGCCCGCCCTCGGCGATGGCACGCATGGCCTCGGTCGCGCGCGCATCCGACACCTGCCGCAGGGCGGTGGCGGCGATCACGGCGGTCGACAGAAACGGGCTCGCGCTCAGGCTTTTGCCCATCTCCTCGGCCAGCACGTTGGCGGCGGCGAACCCCATGTCGGCGCCGCCTGCGGCCTCGGGCACCAGAACCCCGGCCCAGCCCATCAGGGCCATCTCCTGCCAGAGGGCGGGATCGTGGGTCTGGCCCGCATCGCGCAGCGCGCGCAGCCTGGCCACCGGGGTCGCCTCGTCGAGAAAGCCGCGCGCGGCATCGGCCAGCATGGTTTCTTCTTCGGTTCGTACCAGTTTTGTCATGTCAGTCACCCCGGCAACCCGAGCACCCGGCGCGACAGGATGCTCAGCATCACCTCCGACGTGCCGCCCTCGATCGAGTTCGCTTTGCTGCGCAGCCAGAGCGGCGCGCGCCCGTCATCCCACTCCAGCGCATCACTGCCCGCGCCGGACATGATCAGCTCTTGCCGGGCCTTGTTCAGCTCGGTGCCGACGTATTTCAGCATGGCCGAGGCATCGCCGGTGCCCTGCCCGGATTCGGACTGGTCCTTGTAGCGTTCCAGCGTCAGGCCAAAGGCCAGTTCGTCGATCTCGGCGCGCATCGCATCGGCACGCAGGATCGGGTCGTCGAGATGCCCGCTTTCGGACAGGATCGCACCCAGCGACCGGCCGCTGCCCGCCAGCATGGCCGAGCCCGAGATCATCTCGCGCTCATGGGTCAGCAGGTATTTCGCCACGTCCCAGCCACGGTTGACCTCGCCGACCTGCGCGGGAATCTCCGCGCCATAGGATTTCGGCACTTTCACGTTGTCGAAAAACGTCTCGCAGAACGGCGAGGCCCCGGAAATCAGGCGGATCGGTCGGGTGGAAACCCCTTCGCTTTCCATGTCGATCAGGACGAAGGAGATGCCCTTGTGCTTGGGCGCGTCTTTGTCGGTGCGCAGCAGGGCAAAGATCCAGTCGGCCTTGTCGGCGTAGGAGGTCCAGACCTTTTGCCCGTTGACCAGCCAGTGATCGCCCTTGTCTTCCGCCCTGGTCTGCACGCTGGCGAGGTCCGATCCGGCGCCCGGCTCGGAATAGCCCTGGCACCAGCGAATCTCACCGCGCGCGATGGGCGGCAGGAAATGCAGCTTTTGCGCATCGGTCCCGAAATGGAGCAGCGCCGGCCCCAGCATCCAGATGCCGAAGCTTTGCAGCGGCCGACGCGCGTTGATGTGCGCCAGTTCCTCGTAAAAGATCTTCTCCTGGTCCCGGTTCAGCCCGGCGCCGCCATACTCTTTCGGCCAGGTCGGCACGGTGTAGCCTGCCGCCGCGCAGCGTTCGAGCCAGGTTTTTTGCGCCTCTGACGTAAAGTTCCAGTTCTTGCCGCCCCAGCAGATGCTATCCTCATCAACAGCGCCGTCGCGCATTTCCTGCGGGCAGTTCGCGTCCAGCCACGCCCGGATGTCGGCGCGAAACCGCGTGATATCGTCAGCGTCCTGCACCATGCCTCCCCCTCATGTTACTCGGTTTATTTCGCAGAGCAAAATTGCATTTTGAATTTCGATTGACAACACTCATTTGCAAACGGATGACTTGATGCGACGCTGCGGCGGGCCGGACCCGTCGTGGAAAAAGGGAGGATACGATGAAAGCAATGCTCAGCACCGCACCCGGCGGACCCGAAACACTGGAATTGACCGAGCAGCCGGACCCGGAGGTGAAAAAAGGCCATATGCTTGTACGGGTGCGCGCGGCGGGCCTGAATTTCCCCGACACGCTGATCATCCGCGACCTCTACCAGTTCAAGCCGCCGCGCCCCTTCGCGCCGGGAGGTGAGATCGCGGGCGAGATTCTGGCGGTGGGCGACGGCGTGAAGGGTTTTGCTCCGGGCGACCGGGTCCTGGCCCTGACCGGGCACGGCGGATTCGCCAGCCATGTCAACGTCGAGCCGGCCAAGACGGTGAAGATCCCCGATACGATGCCCTATGAGGACGCGGCCTGTTTCGTGTTCACCTATGGCACCTCGCATCACGCGCTGAAGGACCGGGCCCAGATCCAGCCAGGCGAAACGCTGTTGATCCTGGGCGCGGCCGGCGGTGTCGGCGCCGCCGCGATCGAACTGGGCAAGGCAGCGGGCGCGCGGGTGATCGCGGCGGTCTCGTCCGCGGAAAAGGCGGCGTTCTGCCGCGGGATCGGCGCGGATGAGACGCTGGTTTACCCGCGCGAGCTGGACCGCGACGCGCAAAAGGCGCTGTCGTCGGAAATCAAGAAGCTGGCCGGGGGCGACGGTGTCGACGTGGTCTATGACGCGGTGGGCGGCGATTACGCTGAACCGGCGCAGCGCGCGCTGGCCTGGAAGGGGCGGTTCCTGGTGGTGGGCTTTCCCGCAGGTATACCGAAGATCCCACTGAACCTGACCCTGCTGAAGGGCAGCCAGATCGTTGGCGTGTTCTGGGGCGCGGCAGTGGCGCGCGAGCCCGAAGGCCACGCGCAGAACATGGCCGATCTGTTCCGGCTTTACGCCGAGGGCAAGATCAGGCCGCGGATCAGCGCGCGGTTCCCGCTGGAGCAGGCCGCCGAAGCCTTGACGCTGATGGAGGAACGCAAGGCGATGGGCAAGGTGGTGCTGACGGTGGATTAGGCCCGGGTCAGCCGAGATGCGCGCAGTCGTTGAAGCCCCGGACCGTCATCCTGTCGCCGTGGATCACCAACCGGCTGATCGAGCCGTTGGCCGCGCCGTTGAAGGCGAAGGCGTCCGACTGCGCCGCCATCGCCATCGCCGCCCCGATCACACCGCCGTGGACCACTGCGGCGACCAGTTGGTCAGGGTGGGCCCCGGCGATGCGCAACAGCCCGGCGCGCACGCGGGCGTGCAGCGCTTCGGTGGTCTCGGCGCCGGGGATCTCGCCCCATTCGCGCCGCTGCCGCGCGCGGTCGAATGCCGGGTCGTTCTCGGCGGCCTTGATTCTGTACAATCCGCCGTCCCAATCGCCCAAATGCACCTCACGCAGGTCGGGCTCGACACGCGGCGCAAGGCCCAGACGCCCGGCCAGCGGCGCGGCGGTCTGATGGGTGCGTTGCAGCGTTGTAACATAGATCGCCGCGATCGGCTCTCGCTGCAGCCGTTCGGCCACCGCATGGGCCTGGGCATGTCCGTTCTCATGCAGAGCCGGGTCGCCGTGCCCGCCGGTCATCGGAAAGGATTCGCCGGGGCGCGCCGGCATGCTCTCACCGTGGCGGATCAGCAGGATATCGGCGGCGCCTGCGGGCGGGCGATAGACGGTCTGGCGGTATTCGCGGGTCATCGGGGCCTCCGGTTCGATGTCGCGCGCCAAGCTAGCCGGAGGGGCGGCAAGCGCAACCCGTTGCGACGCCCCATCCAGACAACAAGGGGAGAAACCGAATGAAAACCCGAGAGATCGCCATCACCAACCTGCCGGACAGGGCGCTGACCCAGGAGCATTTCGCCCTGCGCGAAGTCGATCTGCCCACCCCTGGCCCGGGCGAGGTGCTGTTGCGCACCATCCTGATCTCGATCGACGCCGCCGCCCGCGCCTGGTTGCAGGGGGCAACCTATCGCGCGCCGGTGCGGGCGGGCGACACGATGCCCTGCTATGCGCTGTGCGAAGTGATCGAGAGCCGGGCGCCGGGCCTGTCCGCCGGTGATCTGGTGGGCGGGGAAACCGTCTGGGCCGATCACGCGGTGGTGCCTGCGCACCAGCTGCAGAAACTGCCGCCGATGTCGCCGCTCACCCATCACATGAGCGTCTACGGCATCGCCGGCAAGACCGCCTTTCACGGGCTGCTGAGTGTGGGTCGCCCCATCGCAGGCGAAACCGTGCTTGTCTCGGCTGCGGCGGGCGCCGTCGGCGCCTATGTCGGCCAGATTGCCAAGGCGCTGGGCTGCCGGGTGGTGGGGGTGGCCGGGGGCGCCGAAAAATGCGCCTTTGTCACCGGGGAACTGGGGTTCGACGCCTGCATCGATTACCGCGATCCGGGGATGTTCAAGGCGTTGCGCGCGGCCTGCCCCGATGGGGTGGATGTCTATTTCGACAACGTCGGCGGGGCGGTGCTCGAGACGGCACTTTTCGCCATGAACGAGCGCGGCCGCGTGGTCTGCTGCGGTGCGATCAGCCAGTACGACAGCGCCGCCGCCTCCGGTCCGCGCAACCTGCCCGGGCTGGTGGTGGTCAAGCGGCTGCGCATGGAGGGATTCATCGTGATGGATTTTGCCCGACAGGACGCCGCCGCCCTGCGCGCGCTGAAGACCTGGGTCGAGAACGGTCAGATCAAGGTGACCGAGGATGTGATCGAGGGGCTGGAGAACACCCCCGCCGCCCTGATCGGCCTGCTGGCCGGGGAGAACCGGGGAAAACGCATGGTCCGGGTCGGCCCGGATCCCAAACGGGGAAAGGACACAGCATGACCGCAATCGAAACCGCCCGCGCGCATCTGGAGGCCAGGATCGGCACCGAGATCGGCGTGTCGGACTGGATCACCGTCGATCAGGAGAGGATCGACGCCTTTGCCGAGGTGACCCACGATCACCAGTGGATCCATGTCGATCCGGCACGCGCGGCCGCCGAAACCCCGTTCGGCGGCACCATCGCGCATGGGTTTCTGACCCTCTCGCTGGCGAGCCAGTTCAGCTATGATTGCATGCAGGAGATGCCCGGGCAGGTCATGGGCATCAACTACGGCTTCAACAAGTTGCGATTCCTCTCTCCGGTTCCGGCGGGGTCGCGCCTGCGCGGCCGGTTCACGCTGACCTCGGTCCGCCAAAGATCGGCGACCGAACTGCTGCGCGAAACGCAGTTGACGATCGAGATCGAAGGGCACGACAGCCCCGCGCTGGTGGCCGAATGGCTGGGGCTGAGCATCTTTTCCGAGGCCCTGGACTGAGCCCGGAGCCTCAGGGCAAACTGTTGATTAAAGACATGAAAGAAAAGAGAAACTGGACAGCCTACGGTTTGAACGTGTACCCATGAATTCAGTGGGGATTTGAGTAACATGTTTTTCAATCGGGCCGAGCCGGAGCGGTCGCCGCGTACCATTTTACAGGCGGCCTGCATCCATGAATCCGAACTTGCCAGCGGACACGGGCATGTTCCGCAGGTTTTCGTGCCGGGAGGGCAGGATCCGGCATGACGCTGCGCAGTTTCCTGACATTCCTCACGCGGGCCAACTCGCTCGAAGAACTGTGGGCGGCCCATACCGAGGAAATGGCCCGCTTCGGATTCGACCGCCTGTTGTACGGCTATACCCGGTATCGCACTGAAACATCGTTCGGCGATCCCGAGGATTTCGTCATACTCAGCAATCATCCCAAGGAGTACGTTGAGGGGTTCGTTTACGGTGGGCTCTATTTTCACGCCCCGATGCTGCACTGGGCGCTGAAACACGAGGGCGCCGGAAGCTGGCGCATGATCAACCAGATGGTTGCGAAACGGACAATAACCCCCGATGAACAAAGAGTTTATGAGTTCAACCAGAGCATGGGCGTCTCTGCCGGATACACGGTCAGCTTCAACTCGGTTTCCATCCGGTCAAAGGGGGCCATCTCGCTCTGTGCCCGGCCGGGGTTGAGCCAGGACGAGGTGGATGCCATCTGGCAGACCCATGGCGACGATATCCTGCTGATGAACAATATCGCCCACCTCAAGATCCTGACGCTGCCGCATGTGGCGCCGAACCGCGCGCTGACCAAACGCCAGCGCGAGGCGCTTGAATGGGTCGGCGACGGCAAGACCACGCAGGACATCGCGGTGCTGATGGGGCTGACTGCGGCCACGGTGGAAAAACATCTGCGTCTGGCGCGCGAGGCGTTGTCGGTCGAGACCACGGCGCAGGCGGTCATGAAAGCGGCACTGCACAACCAGATGTTCGTGATCGAGGCCTGACCGGTCACGCGGGGCGAATCCGCAACCGCTTGATCCAAGACGCATTTCCGAACCTTACCCAAGGTAAGGAATACATGACTTTTCACCGGGGCCGGAAATCAGCACATTGTCCGTGTTCCGTGAGTGGTGGCTTTGGCCTGGGAGCATCGGAGAAAGACCCCTGCCAATTCCAGGGCCCTCTTCTTCGTCCGGTTTGGTTGCGTATTGGTCCGCGGTTGGGCCGGAGATTTTGAGCGATCCCGCCATCCCCATCAAAAAGGGGTCGTCAAAACGATCGGAGCCGCGCATTGCGCGGCTCCGTTTTGTTTTCAGCGCGTGTCGCGGGACCGATCAGCCCTGCGCGGCCTTGGCGACCTCGGCGGCGAAATCTTCCTTTTCGACCGCGATGCCCTCGCCGACCTCCATCCGGACGAATCCGGTGATGGTCACGCCGGCCGCTTTGGCGGCGTCAGCCACGGTGATCTTGTCCGCGGCGATGACGAATTGCTGGTCGAGCAACGAGATATCGGCGACGAACTTCTTCATCCGGCCCGGAATGATGTTGTTGGCGATCACCTGTTCCGGCTTCGGCTTGGCGGCCGCGGCATTCTCTTCCAGCGCCTTGGCGGTCTGGATTTCCAGCTCCTTTGCCAGGATCGCAGGGTCGAGCCCCGCCTCGTTCAACGCTTGGGGACGCGGGTCGGCGGCGGCGACATGCATCGCAACCTGACGGGCAAAGGTGTCGTCGTCGCCCTCATAGGCAACCAGAACGCCGATCTTGCCCATGTTTTCCGCGGCGGCGCCGTGGACATAAGACACGATCTTTGTGCCGCTGATCTTGGCCATCCGGCGCAGAGTCATGTTCTCGCCGATGGTGCCGACCTTGTCGGCGATGACCTCGGACACGGGCTTGCCGTTCATCGTGGCCTGGGCCAGCGCCTCGACGTTATCGACGCCGAGCGCGACATCGGCGATACCACCGACCATCGTCTGAAACTCTTCGTTCTTGGCGACGAAGTCGGTCTCGGAGTTGATCTCCACCGCGACGCCGGAGCCTGCGTCCATGCGCAGGGCAACGAGGCCCTCTGCCGCGGTGCGGCCGGATTTCTTGGCCGCCTTGGCCAGACCCTTGGTGCGCAGCCAGTCGACCGCAGCCTCCATGTCGCCATCGGTTTCGGTCAGCGCTTTCTTGGCGTCCATCATGCCGGCGCCGGTGGAGTCGCGCAGTTCTTTCACCTGTGCTGCTGTGATTGCCATGTCTTGGCTCTCCTCAAATCAAAGGGTGTTCGGGGCAGGTCTTAGCCCGCCCCGCATGTCAGATCCGTGACAGCCGATCAGGCTTCGGCCGGGGCGCCCTCGGTGGCGGGCGCCTCTGCCAGCGCCTCTTCCTCGAGGGTTTCTTCCAGCTCGCCCAGATCGACGCCGGCGGCGCCCAGCTGTGCCGACATGCCGTCGAGCGCGGCGCGGCTGACCAGATCGCAGTAAAGCGAGATCGCGCGCGCGGCGTCATCGTTGCCGGGGATCACGTAATCGACGCCATCGGGCGAGCAGTTGGTATCGACCACGGCGACCACCGGGATGCCCAGCTTGTTGGCCTCGGAGACGGCCAGCGCCTCTTTCTTGACGTCGATGACGAACAGCAGGTCCGGGGTGCCGCCCATCTCGCGGATACCGCCCAGCGAGGCTTCCAGCTTGGTCTGGTCACGCTCCATGCCCAGACGCTCTTTCTTGGTCAGGCCCTCGGCGCCGGCTTCCATCGCCTCGTCGATCTGCTTGAGGCGGTTGATCGATTGCGACACGGTCTTCCAGTTGGTCAGCGTGCCACCGAGCCAGCGGTGGTTCATGAAATACTGCGCCGATTTCTCGGCCGCGTCCGCGACCGGTTGCTGCGCCTGACGCTTGGTGCCGACGAAGAGCACGCGGCCGCCCTTGGCGACGGTGTCGCGCACAGCGATCAGCGCCTGGTCCAGCAACGGAACGGTCTGGGTCAGGTCCATGATGTGGATGCCGTTGCGGGCGCCGTAGATATAGGGCGCCATGCGGGGGTTCCAGCGTTGGGTCTGGTGGCCGAAGTGCACGCCAGCTTCGAGCAGCTGGCGCATGGTGAACTCGGGAAGAGCCATGCGTATTTTCCTTTCCGGTTTACGCCTCGGCGGGGGTCTCAGAGCGGATGCTCCAACCGGCGGACCGGCAGGGATGTCTCCCCTGCCCGGCCCAAACCCCGCCTGCGGGTTTGAATGGCGCGCGTATAGGCGAGTTCGCCGCCGGGCGCAAGCCCGATATGCTGCGCGCCTAAAAGGCCGTCAGACCGGCGCGCCGTGCTGGTCCTTGGCCTCCTTGATCTTCTTCTTCAAGGCGGTGGCAAGCTTGTCCAACTCGCCGCGCATCGCCGCCTGCGCGTCGGCGGCCAGCTTTGCGCTCCAGCCGGTTTGGGATTCCAGTTCGGTCCAGGCCTGGTTTCTCGGCGGCACCCCGGCGAACAGAAAGACATGCGGATTCTTACCGCAGGGTAGTCGCACCTCGAGCGTCGCATGCAGCTCTTTCCAGCCGTTCGCGCCGGACTGCTTGAGCAGCTTTTCAAAGATCTGCTGCACCGAATTGTCCTTGATCGACACGCCGCCATCTGCGGCCGAGGTCCAGGAATCCTTGCTCATGGTCAGGTGGATCTTGGCGCCGCGGAACGCCCCGCTTTGTTGCAGGGTATAGCTGCCGCCGGCGCCCAGTTGGAGAAAGCCGGCCCACCGCGCCTTTGATGGCTTGTCCTGCTCTGCAAAGGCATCCTCCAGTTCCTTGCGCACGGCAGCGGGGGTCTTCTTCTTGTCCTTCAGACCGGCCTCGACGATCTTGTGCCGCGTCTTGTATTTCAGTTTGAGCATCTCCCGGTCGCTGGCCAGTGCCGAGATCCCGTTCTTGCGATCCTCTTCCGCGCCAAGATCGCGGCAGGCCTCGATCAGCGCCTTGCGTTCCTTGGAAAAATTCTTCCAGCCCGCCTTGCTGTTCTTGCGCGTGAATCTCTGGATCAGACCGGGCAGACCGATGCGCGCGCCGCTCACCCCCTTGGGCAGGTTGCGCTCGATCTCGTCGGCGATGGCGTCCAGTTCCTGGCCGAAGTAGAGGTCGCGATCGTTGTGAACGCTGCCCTCGATGTCGTTGATCTTGGCAATATCCGCGTTCAGGTCCTTGATCAGCCGCTCCAGTTTCGCCGGGTTGGTGTGCAATTCCCCCCGCTTGGCGGATTTCTCCAGGTCCTTGAGTTCCGCCGCGCGGCTGCGGTCGGTGATCTTGCGCTGTTTCTGGATCTTGTCGACGGTCGCGGGCACCAGCGGTTCGGATGCCTTGATCTCGTCCAGCGCGGCGCCGATGGCCTTCTGCGTATCCAGCAGCGTCTTGAGGATCCGCTCAAGCGCCGACTTGTCGGCCTTGGATGGTTTCCTGGGAACATTCACGCTGATCTTGGAAAGTTTCATGGCCAACCCATTTTGCATCCTGCCCGCAAGGCGGCTGCCCGGTTGCATGCCGTCTTCCTTCGAGAGCCTAGGCGCGACCTGCCCGGGCTGGCCAGAAATATTCACGCAAGAGCCATGTTTTCGCGCTGGCGCTGTCCGCCCTAGTCTCCGTCGCGGGCCTGCATGGCCTCGGGCAGATAGGCCTCGAGCCCGGCACGCACCAGCGCCTCGGCATGGGCCGCCAGCGCCTTGCGGTCGGCGAAATCGGAGACCTTGAGCGGTTGGTGATAGACCACCTCGACCGCGCCGTGACGCGGGGCGGCAAGGGTCTTCAGCAGATGCCCGCCGAACTCCATGTCGCCCCACCAGCCGTAAAACCGCGCCGGTTCGCCCGGCGGAGCGTGGTAGATCACGCTGACCGGCTGAATGTGCAGGGTCTCGCGCAGCGGCGCGGCAAAAAAGGCGCCGAACAGCGTCGACTTGAACGGCAGGATACGCAGCCCGTCAGTCGAGGTACCCTCGGGGAAAAACAACAACTTGTGCCCGGCAGAAAGCCGCTCGACAAAGGCCCGGGTCTGCGCGCGGGCCTGGCGCCGGTCGCGGTCGATGAACAGGGTGCCGGTGGCCCTGGCCAGAACCCCGATGCCAGGCCAGCCGGCGACCTCGCTTTTCGACACGAAGTAGATCCGCTTGCGGGCGTTCAGGGTGAAGATGTCCAGCCAGGAACTGTGGTTCGCCACCACCGCGCCGGGGCCGTGAATCGGCTGGCCGTGGGCGGTGTAGCCCATGCCGAGGATGCGCAGGGCATTTCGGCAGACGAATTGTACGATATGCGGCGTGATCGGCCGTTTCATCCCAAAGAGCGGCCGCTCGATCAACCGCAGCAGCAACAGCAGCACAAGGCAGACGGCGATCAGCAGGATCAGCGCGCCGCCGCGCAGAACCACCCGCAGCCAGCCCAGCGGCCCGATCACCACCGGATCCGGCGCGGCGCCGGTCCAGGTCGGGCTCATGCGCGGCGCTCAGCGGAATAGAGCCGCCGCTGCCGGTCGTTCATGCGGGCGGTGTCGAGCACCAGGCAGACATCCGTGGTGTTAAAGACGCGGTCGACAAAGGCCCCCTCGCCAACATAGCCGCCCAGCCGAAGATAGGCCTTGATCAGGGATGGTATCTCGACCATGGCGCGGCGCCGGTCCAGCGCCCCGGGCGCGATGAGGTCCATCGACTGAAAGCTGTCTTCGCGCGCGCGCACGCGCAGCTCGGGCGGCGCCAGGTGGTTCTGGTGCAGCATCGAGAGCGGTTGCGCCAGGGCATCCACATCGGTGCCGTGAAAGCTGGCCACGCCGAACAGGATCTCGATCCCGTGCTCGGCCACGTAACTGGCCAGCGCCGACCAGAGGTGGTACATCGCCATGCCGCCCCGGTAGTCGGGGTGCAGGCAGGAGCGGCCCAGTTCCAGCAGTTTCCGCCCGGAGGATTTCAGCACCGTCAGGTCGTATTCATCCTCGGAATAGAACTGACCGGCGGCGCGCGCCTGGTCGTCGCGCAGCAGGCGATAGACGCCAACGACCCGGCCTGCCGCCGTGTCGCTGAGGATCATGTGGTCGAAGAAGGGGTCGAAGCGGTCGCGTTCCAGCCCGGCCACGTGATCGACCATGTCGCCGCCGCCGCCCAGCTCTTGCACGAAAACGTCATAGCGCAGGGCCTGCGCCGCGCGCAACTCGTCCTCGGTTTCGACGATCTTGACGATAAAGGCGGGCCCGCTGTCAGGCATCTGCATCCTTGGCGATTGTGATGGAGCACGGATTTGCGTGCTGATACCGCATCCCCCGGCGGCAGTGCAACCGGCAGAGGTGCGGTGCGGCAGGCGTTAAGACATCGTCAACCTGTTTCACGCATCAAAGACCAGAGCAAGCGCGACCCGGGCCCCGTCGAAGACGACCTTGCCCTGCTCGCGGAAATTCACGGTGATCTTTCCTCCGGCGTTGGATTGCACCTGTCCGATGCCCCATTCGGGATGTTCGGGGTGGCGCACCAGCATCCCAGGTTCCAATATGGAGTTCAAATCAGTCATGGGCGGGACCTCCCTGATGAAGAAACCTATGAGCGTCAACCCGCAGTCCGACCCGCCAGATCTGGTGGCAATGGTCGCCTCGCGCATCTGTCACGACCTGATCGGCCCGATCGGCGCGATCGTCAATGGACTGGAATTGATGGAAATGGCCGGTGACATGCCGGGGCCGGAGCGGGATCTGGTCGCCGACAGCGCCGAGAGCGCAAGCGCGCGGCTGCGGTTCTTTCGCATCGCCTTTGGCGCGGCGGGCGATCAGGCGATCGGGCGGTCGGACATCGAGACGCTGCTGGGCCAGGTCTGGCGCGACAGCCGACTGCAGGTTATTTGGCATCCCGAAGGCGCGCAGCCGCGCAGCGCGGTGAAGCTGGCCTTTCTTGCCCTGCTGTGCTGCGAGGCCGCGCTGCCGCGCGGCGGCCAGGCCGATGTGATCGAGGCCGAGGGGTCCTGGACCGTCGCGGCGAGCGGCGATGCGATCACTATGGAACCGCAGCTTTGGGACTGGCTCGAAGGCGCCGGGGAGGTCGCCGCGCTGATCCCGGCCAAGGTGCAATTCGCCCTGCTGCCCCTGCTGGCGGGGCAGGCCGAGCGCCAGTTGCACGCCGCGCACGACGCAACCTCGCTCACTCTGCGGTTCTGAGGGTCGGCCGCCGAGGCTCACCCCCGCGTGGTGCCATTGCCGCTGACCAGGTACTTGAAGCTGGTCAATTGCTCCGCCCCCACCGGGCCGCGCGCATGCATCTTTCCGGTGGCGATTCCGATCTCTGCGCCCATGCCGAACTCGCCCCCGTCGGCGAACTGGGTCGAGGCGTTGTGCATCAAGATCGCGCTGTCGAGACGCTCGAAGAACCGTTCGACCGCCGCCTTGTCCTCGGCCAGGATGCAATCGGTGTGGTTCGAACCATAGCGGCGGATATGGGCGATGGCGGCGTCGATGTCATCGACCGGCTTGGCGGCGATCACCATGTCCAGGTATTCACGCCCCCAATCCTCGTCGCTGGCGGGCTGCGTTCCCGCGAGTTCGCCAAGGGCGGGATCGGCATGCACCTCGACCCCCGCCGCGACCAGCGCCTCGATCACCGGCTTGCCGATACTCTCGACCACGTCGCGGTGGATCAGCAGGCATTCGGCGGCACCGCAGATGCCCGGCCGCCGGGTCTTGGCGTTCACCACCACCTTCAACGTCTTGTCCAGATCGGCCGATCTGTCGATATAGATATGCACGATCCCCTCTAGATGGGCAAAGACCGGCACCCGCGCCTCGCGCTGCACCAGACCCACGAGTCCCTTGCCGCCGCGCGGCACGATCACATCCACGTAATCGGTCATGGTCAGCAGCGCCGAGACCGCCGCGCGGTCGCGGGTTGGGACAAGCTGGATCGCGTCCTCGGGCAGGCCCGCCACCTGCAGCCCCTCGACCAGGCATGCATGGATGGCGGTAGAGGAATGAAAGCTCTCCGAACCGCCACGCAGGATCACCGCATTGCCTGACTTGAGGCAGAGCGCACCGGCGTCGGCGGTCACGTTGGGGCGGCTTTCGTAGATTACGCCTATTACACCCAGCGGCGTGCGCACGCGCTGGATGTGCAACCCCGAGGGCATGTCCCATTCCGCGATCACAGCGCCCACCGGATCGTCCTGCGCGGCCACCGCGCGCAGGCCCTCGACGATCCCCTGAATGCGCGCCTCGTTCAGCATCAGCCGGTCCATCATGGCCGCGCTCAGGCCCTTGTCCTGGCCGTACTCAAGGTCTTTCCCGTTGGCGGCAATGATCTCCGCCCGGCGCGCCCAGACCGCCTCGGCGGCGGCCTCCAGCGCCCTGCGCCTGGCCTCCGGCGGGGCGAAAGCCAGCTCTGCCGCCGCGGCCTTGGCACGCGCGCCAAGCTCGTTCATCAGGGCGGGGATATTGTCCAGGTCTTTCATGTCTCGGCGCCTTTTATTTTTGGGGCGCGCCAGGGGATTTCACGCCTCCGGCGGGGATATTTGCAGTGAAAGTCGGGGTCAGAGTGCCATATCGTCGCGGTGGATCAAAGCCGCCCGGCCCGGATAGCCGAGGATTGGTTCGATTTCGGTCGACCGGTGGCCGCGGATCTTCTCGGCCTCCTGAGCTGTGTAGCGGCTCAGGCCCTGGCCAAGCTTGTGCCCGTTCTGATCCAGGATCGACACCGGATCGCCGCGCCCGAACTGACCCGCAACCCGTGTCACGCCGGCGGGCAGAAGGCTTTTACCATTGCCGAGCGCACGGGCCGCGCCCGCATCGACGGCGATCTCGCCGCGCGGCTTCATCGCCGCGATCCAGCGTTTGCGCGCGGCCTGCGGATCGAGCTGGGCGGTGAACCAGGTGGCCGGCGCCCCCTGTTCCAGCCCGCGCAACGGGTTCATCCGCGAGCCTTCGGTGATCGCCATGGCACAGCCCGCCGCGGTGGCGGTCTTGGCCGCCATCAGCTTGGTCTTCATGCCGCCCTTGGACAGGCCCGACCCGGCATCGCCGGCCATCGCCTCGATCTCTGCCGTGATCTCCTCGATCACGTCATAGCGGCGGGCGCCGGGATCGTCATTGGGGTTGGCGGAATAGAACCCATCGACGTCCGACAGAAGGATCAGCTGATCGGCGCCGACGGTGACCGCGACCTGGGCCGCCAGCCGGTCGTTGTCGCCATAGCGGATCTCGTCGGTGGCGATTGTATCGTTCTCGTTCACGATCGGCACCACGCCAAAGCCCAGCAGGGTTTCCAGGGTCGCGCGGCTATTGAGATAGCGGCGGCGGTCGGTGCTGTCCTCCAGCGTCACCAGAACCTGCGCGGTGGTGATTCCGTGCGGCGCCAGCGCCTCTTCATAGGCGCGGGCCAGCCGGATCTGGCCGACCGCCGCGGCGGCCTGGGATTGCTCCAGCGGCAGATCGGAACCTGCCAGCCCCAGTACCCCGCGCCCCAGCGCGATGGAGCCGGAGGAGACCACGATCACGTCGGCCCCCCTGCCCTTCAGGGTCACCACATCCTCGGCCAGAGAATGCAGCCAGTCGCCGCGCAGCGCCCCGGTTTCGCGGTCGACCAGAAGGGCCGAGCCGATCTTGACCACCACGCGGCGCGCGGCGCTCAGGGATGCCACGGCGCATCCTCCCGGCTGGGTTTGTGACGCAGCCGGTCCTCGTCGATCTCGGCCCGCAGCGCCCGCAGCACCTCGGTCAGGCCCTCGCCGCTGACGCCGGACATCATCAGAACCGGGCGGCCCACCCCGGCCTCAAGTTCGGCCTTCGCCTCGGCGCGCTGATCCTCGTCCAGCGCATCGACCTTGTTCAGCGCGGTCACGCGCGGCTTGTCGGCCAGATGGCCGCCATAGGCCTCCAGCTCGTGAATGATGGTGCGGTAATCCTCACCGATGGTCTCGGAGGTGGCATCGACCAGGTGCAAGAGCACCGCGCAGCGTTCCACATGGCCCAGGAAACGATCCCCGATCCCCTTGCCTTCATGCGCGCCGGCGATCAGGCCGGGAATGTCGGCGATCACGAATTCCACCCCGTCGACGCCGACGACCCCGAGGTTGGGGTGCAACGTAGTGAACGGATAATCGGCGATCTTGGGCCGTGCGTTCGAGGTCGCGGCAAGAAAGGTGGATTTGCCCGCGTTGGGCAGGCCAAGGAGCCCGGCATCGGCGATCAGCTTGAGCCGCAGCCAAAGCGTACGTTCCACCCCGTCCTGGCCGGGATTGGACCGACGCGGCGCCTGGTTGGTCGAGGTCTTGAAATGCAGGTTGCCCCAGCCGCCGTTGCCACCCCGGGCCAGTTCCACCCGGTCACCGACCCGGGCAAGATCGGCAACGACGGTTTCCTCGTCCTCGTCGAGGATCTCGGTGCCCACCGGCACCCGCAGAACGATACCCTCGCCATCCTTGCCGGTACGCTGCTGGCCCATGCCGGGCCGCCCGTTCTTGGCGAAGAAATGTTGCTGGTAGCGGAAATCGATGAGCGTGTTCAGCCCCTCGACCGACTCGGCGATGACCGATCCGCCGTTGCCGCCGTCGCCGCCATCCGGGCCGCCGAACTCGATGTATTTTTCGCGGCGAAAGCTGATGCAGCCGTTACCGCCGGCGCCGGACCGGATGTGGACCTTTGCGAGATCAAGAAATTTCATGAGCGTTGCCTAACGCAAAGGACCGTGCCGCCACAATCAGAGTTTTCGGCTGTAGGTCCAGGTGGGGACGGTGGCGTCGCGCGCCACCGAGTAACTCTCGGCGTCGCCCAGGTAGGCGAAACCGCAATGGGTCAGGACCCGCGCCGAGGCGAGGTTGTCCTGGAACACGCTGGCGAACATGGTGGCATTGCCCTGCGGGTTGGTCTCGACAAGCGCCTGAACCGCCTCGGAAGCCATGCCGGTGTTCCAGTAGAGCGGCGCCACCCAGTAGCCGACCTCGGACTGGTTGCGGTCCATCTTCTTCAGGCTGATCAGGCCCAGCACCTCGCCCTCGCCGGACTTGACGCCGTCGATGGCCCAGACATCCTCGGCACGGTCGGGGGCCATCGCACGGGTGACAAAGGCCTCGGCCGCGCCCGGTGGATAGGGGTGCGGAATCGACGTGGTCATGCGCGCCACACGCTCGTCACCGGCATAGAGCGCGATCAGCCCCATGTCGGAAAGCCGCAGCGGCCGCAGGTTGAAACGCCCTGCGTTGATGATCTCTTGCGTCGATATGCGATCCAGCATCATCTTCTTGTTCCCCCTCAAAATTCAACGCGTTAACCAATTGGTCAAGCGCCTCCCCACCCGATATGTTGGGCCACCCGCCGTTGCGCAAGGGCAGTGGCGACAGGCCCGGAAATACGCAAAGGGGGACCGGCGGTCTCGCCGATCCCCCTCCAGTTGTCTAGAACCCTCTGGGTTTCGGCTTACTCGGCGGCCTCCGCTACCGGCAGGACCGAAATGAAGGTGCGGCCCTTGAGGCCCTTGTGAAACTTCACGGCGCCATCGACAGTCGCAAAGATCGTGTGATCCCGGCCCATGCCAACGCCTTCGCCCGGCCAGAACTTGGTGCCGCGCTGACGCACGATGATGTTGCCGGGAATGACGGCCTGACCGCCATAGAGCTTCACGCCAAGGCGGCGACCGTCGGAGTCGCGACCGTTACGGGAGGAACCGCCAGCTTTCTTATGTGCCATTCGTCTTTCTCCTTAGCCTTTGGCCAGCTCTTTGGCCTGCTCAACCCATTCGGGTTTCACTTTGACCGCGTCGATACCAGCAATGTCATCTTCGGACAAGGCGGCGATCTGGGCAAAGCTGGTCAGCCCGGCCTCGATCAGCTTCTTGGCGGCGGCGGGGCCGACACCGGTGATGCTGGTCAGATCGTCGTCAGCGGAGGCCGCGGCCGGAGCGGCGGTCTTGGCGGCCGGTGCCGCGGCAGCAACCGCGGGCGTGTCGCCCTTGCCGGTCGCAATTTTGACACCGGTCTTGTCTGCGCCCGAGGTCAGGATCTCGGTGATCTTGACCAGGGTCAGCTTCTGGCGATGGCCCTTGGTCCGCTGGCTGGAGTGCTTGCGGCGGCGCTTGACGAAGTGGATGACCTTGTCGGCCTTGATCTGGTCGATCACCTCGGCCTGAACCGCGGCCCCCTCGACGAGGGGCGCGCCCACGACCGGGCTCTCGCCACCCAGCATCAGGACATCGTTGAATTGGATTTTCTCGCCGGCATCGGCAGCCAGTTTTTCAACGCGGAGCATGTCGCCCGCCTGAACCTTGTACTGCTTGCCACCGGTCTTGAGGACCGCGAACATGGGTCTTTCCTTTTTCTTGCCGCGTCCTGTGGTCCCCTTTCGGGTGTTGCGGGCCGGTCTGACGACCGTGCCCACCGTCGGACAGCGCGCCCCATCGGGCGTCATGATAACGAAACCCGGCACGCGCGAACGGGCCGGGATGCCCGCTTATGACCCTGTCGCCCGGGGCTGTCAACAGTTTTCCCGTTCAGATATCGCTGGACTTCATGGCCGCGGCAAGACGCAGCCCCAACTCGTAGGAGATCCCGCGGTAAAGCACATCGAAGCCGGAAAAAAGCGCCGCGTTCAACGCATGGCCCGCGGGGCTTTCGGAAAAGGCGATATAGGCGGCAAGATCATCGTCTGACAGTGGCCGGTAGGCCATCAGAAGGTATCCGAACAGCCAGTTTTCGGTTTCCTCTCGCGTCGCCCCCTCCTCACCCCAGACCTGGGCCAGGATCGCGCTGTCGTCCAACCCGCTTGCACCCCCGTCCGAAAGCCCGAGCAGGAACTGGACACTGGCGCTCATGGCGCCGGCGACATTGCGCTCCACCAGGTCGTTGACCTCGACGAAACGGCTGACCAGCGCAAGGCGCGCATCGCCGGTGCCTTTCAGCGCGTCGTAGGTGGCGCGGGCGGCCGCCTCGACATCCGCGTCGCGCATCGAGACCCGCGCGGCGATCTCAAGCGCCAGGATCTCCTGCCCCAGCGGCGTCTCGAAGAAGGCCGCGGATGCGGCGATCTGGTCCGCCGCAAGCTCCTCGGTGAGCGCGGCTCGGATCGCCCCGGCGATCCGGTCGGCGTCATACAACTCGGCGACCTCGCCCGCCCAATAGGTGCCACCCTTCCCGATCAGCATCTCCGCATCGAGGCTACGGCCGTGGTCGAGCCCCTCTTCATGCAGCGCCGTCGCCAGCTCCTCCAGCCGAAGGATCCGCGCCAGCGCCTCTCCCTCGGAGGCGGCCTGCAAGGGACCTGCCAGCACGACCGTGAGGATGGCCAGACAGATCCGCAACCGGACCAGCGGGCGCATCGATCAGATATCCTGCCCGGGCCGCAGACCGGCCATCCGGGCGGCCAGCGCCTCGAACCGGTTGGCCATGATCTCGTATTGCACCGCGTTGAGCAGTTCGTAGACCTCCTGCATCAGCGGATGTTCCAGCGCCTCGGTATAGGCGGTGAGATCCGCGTCGGAGAAATCGCGGTAGGTATAGGCGGCAGAGGCCAGCGCCGAGGCGCGGATGGCTTCGCGCAATGCGTCCTCGTTCTGCTTGAGCAGCGCGCGCAGTTCGTCCGCGTCCGCGTGCAGATCGACCACGCCGGCGGCGCTGGCCGCCATCAGGAAGCGGAACTGGATCTCCTGCAGCGCCCGCAGGCTGGTCCCCGAGGCATCGATGGCCCCGTTCATCCGCTCCAGCATCGCGGCCCGGTCGGGGACAGTCTCGCGCATCCTTTCCAAAAGACGCAGGCCCTCGGCCTGTTTCTCATCGTCGTCCTCGATCATGTGCGTCCGGTTTTCAGCCTCGACCAGCCGCTGTCCGAGATCGGTGGCGTAGAACCCGGCAGCGTGGTTCAGCGCGTCCTCATCGAGCGCGGGCACAAGAATGACCAGCGCCATGTCGCGCATCTGCCCGGTGTCGAAAACCTCCCGGCTCAACCGGGTCCATTCCGATCCGAAGAGCCCGGGATCGAGCCCCAGCATCTTGGGTGCCGAACCGGCCGAAAGCGCTATACTGTCCAGCGCCACGTCGAAACCGGTCACCGCGAGAAAGGCCTCGACCTTGTCGCGTTCCGCCGCCCGCACCGGGGCCGCTAACGACGTCAAGGCAAGAACCAGCAGCGCGGCAAGGGCGGGGAAGGACAGGCCGAACAATGCGGTCCTGCGAAGAAGCGGGCGGGTGGTGGACTGTTTCATGAGGGGAAATCTAAGGGTTTTGACCGGCCGGGCAACGGAAATCCGGCGAAATGCCGACTTGGGCCGGAATCGGCCCTTGCGCCCCTGCCCATTCGCCATTAAACGCACCTTCCAGACCCCCGCGGAGAGGTGCCGGAGTGGTCGAACGGGGCGGTCTCGAAAACCGTTGTGGGTGCAAGCCCACCCAGGGTTCGAATCCCTGTCTCTCCGCCACTAAACCCCTGACATAGGGGTGAAATCCAACAATGGACGCGTGATCCCCGGGTCCAGCAATTGCGGGCCAAAGCACTATACCGTGACGGCCATACGCACCCCGGCGGCACCGCGCGATACCGCCCTGGCCCTTTTTCAGGTCGCGGTCCGCTCCCGCGGCAGCTATGGTCGCGGCGAGACCTGCCGGGCAGAACGCGCCGGCGCGCGCCCTGACGTGAGAGGCAGCATGACTCACCATTTTCCCCGCCTTCGCAATTCCGATATCACCGAGCTGACCGATTGGCGCCGGGACCTGCATCGTTACCCCGAGATCTCGGGGCAGGAATCCGCGACCGCGGCCCGGGTGGAGGGCGTGCTGCGCGCCACCGGACCGGACCGCATCGTCACGAACCTTGGCGGGCACGGGGTGGCGGCGGTCTATGACGGCGCCGAGGCCGGCCCACGCGTGCTGCTGCGCTGCGAGCTTGACGCGCTGCCGATCGAGGAACGCTCAGACGCGTCGCATCGCTCTACCGTGCCGGGCCGGGGGCACCTTTGCGGCCATGACGGGCATATGACAATGATCGCAGCGATGGCGCGTCTGCTGGGACGGGTGCGCCCGGCGCGCGGATCCGTCGTTCTGATGTTTCAGCCGGCGGAAGAGGACGGCTCCGGCGCCGCACGGGTGGTGGCCGATCCCGACTTCACCGAACTACGGCCCGATTATGCCTTTGCGATCCACAACATGCCGGGCATGCCGCTGGGCGAGGTGGCGCTCGCCGAGGGGCCCTCCGCCTGCGCCTCGCGCGGGATGCGGGTGCGGCTGACCGGCAAGACGGCGCATGCCTCGCAGCCCGAAACCGGGCTGTCGCCGATGTCCGCGCTGGCGCGGCTGATGCCCGCCCTCACCGCGCTGGGCCAGGGCCATCCGCTCAGCGATCCCGATTTCGCGCTGGCCACCGTCACCCATGCCCGTCTGGGCGAACCGGCCTTCGGTATCGCGCCGGGCGCGGCGGATCTTTTCGTCACCCTGCGCAGCCTCACCGACAGGCGCATGGCGCGGCTCGTTTCCGAGGCCGAAACACTGGTGCGGCAGGCGGCCCGGGTGGCGGGGCTGACGCCGGAGATCTCCTATGAGGACATCTTCACCACCACCGCCAGTGACCCCGAGGCGGTGGCAATCGCCACCCGGGCGCTGGACAGGCTGGGCCTGCCGCACGGTCACGGCCCGCTGCCGATGCGCCCGTCCGAGGACTTCGGCCGCTTCGGCGAGACCAGCGCGCTGGCCTTTCTTCTGCTCGGTGCAGGCGAGGACCATCCGGCCCTGCACAACCCGGACTACGATTTCCCCGACGACCTGATCCCCCGGGGGGCAGCGATCTTCACCGCCATCGTCGACGAGATCCTCGGCTTCGCGTCTGTTTGAAAACTGCCCGCTGGCCGGTCCGTCGGGCGGGTCGGACCGGATCGCTGGGAAAAAGGGCCAATACGCAAAAAGCCACCCCTGAGGGCGGCCATTTGGCGGATCTTATCCGAGTATCGTATTGAGAGACTGGAGTCTTTATTAGGTTTGGCGGTGACCTACTCTCCCACGTCTTGAGACGCAGTACCATTGGCGCGACAGCGCTTAACTGCCGGGTTCGGGATGGGACCGGGTGTTTCGCTTGTG
>NZ_JARGPK010000003.1 GCF_029212575.1 Antarcticimicrobium sp. | reverse complement strand
CCAGATGGTCCAGACCATCGCCGTGCTCGCCTACCACCTCGCCATCGAGCTGGACCTGCACTACGAGGACGAGGACGCCCCCAAACTGCAGGAGGAAGTCGCGGCTCTCGAAATGGCCAATGCCTCCCTGGTACTGTCGGGCTCGCGCGTCCCGGACGTCGTACAGCACAGCATCAACCGGTTCATGGTTTGAACCAGCACAGAGCCTTCAGGGTCGCCCGTGTGGCGGCCCGGTCCCAACCCTGGTTCCAGCTATCCATTACGAGAGCACCAAAATGTCGAAAGAAGACCTCATCTTCGTGGAGGTGAAGAACACCTTCATGCTGACCCCATCGCAGGCCAAGCGCGTGTTGGCGGTCGCTAGGGCACTCACTGCCGACTACGTTTTCCACACGAAGGATGAAGACGGCTGTGAACTGACTGTTCGCGGCGACGATTTCCTGACGGAGAAGGGCGAGCACGACGTCGCGGCGGCGATGGGCGAAGTGCCGGATCCTGGAGGTTTGCTCGGGATCGAATTCGTCCACCAGACGACTCGCCCTTTGTCTCCGAAGGAGATCGAAGGCTTGACCCGGCCCTGGCCCGAAGGCTGGGAGGACCGCGCATTCAGGGATGATGATGAAGACTGAACTGGTCCGCTCAATGTAGCGGGCCGTCAGCAGACCCGCCGGTACGCGCCGCTGGGCCCACCTATGCCAAGGAGATCCAGTATAGCTACGACTTTGGCCATGACTGGGGCCACAGCGTCCGTATCAAGCGGCTCGACGAGGCTGCCCCGGGCGTGACCTACCCCGGCTTCTGAAAGCGGCTGGGGCCTACCCACTCGAAGACATCGGTGGAGTCTGGGGTTACGAGAAATCCCTCGAAGTACTCGCCGATCCTGCATAGTCTAGGCTCGTCGATCTCACCCGTCTGTTTGGTTGGCGACCTCCGGTGCGCCGGGCACGGAAGTCAGAGATGCGCAGAAAGCCGTCGGTGCAAAGTTGCGAACCTGGGTCGTCCTTCCAGGCGTGACTGGCCCAAATCGGTCATAGGCGGGTGATCCAAATGCTCCGGTGGGACTCGCTGAAGGAGACATTCGTTGCAGCTCCATAGTCCACTGATCCGTGAATTTATACAACGCGAACGCCGCCAGCCGCTCCAAACACTTGATCAGAGTGTAAAATCAGGCGATCTTGCCGTCAAGCTGCAGTCCATTTTGAGAATGCCGGTTGAACTCAATTGAGAAGTTTCCGCTGATGTTTTCAAATAAAGATAAATTGGAGATTCGAATGGCTTTGCGCAAAATAAATATCCTCCTTCCTGAAGGAAAAAATTACACTGTTCGAGAAGGTTTAAGGATCATTCAGGATCGTAAAGACCTCCCGGTCATTCGAGGTGAAGGCGGCAACACAATTGATGTGTATGGAAATATTGAATCGGAAGATTCTCTTATTGAAGTTTGGGGAAATCGGCCTTCAACCGTAAACGTTCATGAAACAGGTGTCATCAATAGCATTTACTACTACGATGGGATTTATTACAACTACAACGCTGGGCTAAGCGTGAATAACAATGGACTCATCAAAGCTGGATACGGAGTCAAATCCCTTAATGGGCAACTAGATCTTTTCAATTCTGGAACTATTGTTTCTGCTTGGTCGGGCGTTGCAGCTTCAAATTTCGGACTGACTTCCATTATCAATACAGGTGTCATTACTACCGCCGAAAGCGACAGTGGTAATTATGGTATAAATGCTATCAGTATTACACCAAGAAATGGATCAACCGGCCCTGTTGATATCGAAAACTCTGGTTCACTTTTAGGTCGAGATTTCGGCATATTAGTTTGGGATGGCAGTTACGGGGCAAACCTGAAACTCGTAAATTCAGGTCGAATTGAAGGGAATGATTACTCTCTATTTGCAGGGCGGTCAGGAAATGATGTGATCATCAATTCTGGGGAAATGATCGGCAACGTGCGTCTCGAAGGCGGCAATGACGAATTTTTTAATCATAAAGATGGGCTGGTCGAAGGCCGGATTTCGGCTGGAAGCGGTAATGATAAGCTCCATGGCGGTCGGTTCTCTGACATCCTCTCCGGCGAGAAGGGTAACGACGTGATCGACGGCGGGAAAGGGGCAGACAAATTGCTGGGTGGAAACGGCCGAGACATCCTCAAGGGGAATCGTGGTTCAGACGAGCTGATAGGAGGAAACGGCTCAGATGCTATTTGGGGACACAAGGGATCTGATAGCTTAGTCGGAGGCGCAGGATCCGATACCTTCGTGTTTTCTGGCACCAAAAAACAAGGACGCGATGTGATCGTCGATTTCAGTTCTGGTGAGGATATAATTAAAGTTGTAGGTAGTAGCTTCTCAGCAATTGAAATCGAGATGTCGGGCATGGACAGTACGCTAATCACCCTCGAAGGTGGAACCGAAGTTGTGATTAACGCCGTGACCCCCGACAGTTTAACGGAATACGACTTTATTTTCGTGTGAGTGATCGCCAAAGGTAAATCAACATTGCGGTACGGCTGTTTGACCTTTCAGACGATTTGACCCGTAGCATAATCGCAATGGCGGAACCATATGATTTCTAGAGGGTTTCTATCCCTGTTTAGGGTGTTCGAATTGTTGGCACTACGAAACTGACCGATGGGGAGTATCCGAAACTCTGTGTGTGAGGCTTAGCCGAAGTGTAAACTTCCTGCGAGATGCGGATACTGCGCTGGGATACCTCGCAGGTGCAGCGTATGTCAGCAATCCACCCGACCTGCAGGAGAAGTGAGGGCTGCAAGGAAGCGCGGATCGTGTCTGCTTTGGGCTGGCTTCCGACCTTCACCGTCCCTGATATGGACGTCAGCGATGCGCAGATAGCTGCCGGTGCAAAGTTGCGAACCGGGGTCGTCCTCCGGGGCGTGACCGGCCCAGAGCCGCCCTCCGCGCGGATCAGGCCCAACGACTGGTCTCAGCCCCAAACCAGACATTAGACTTGGTGGAAGGCTACGTCGTCTTGATCTGCGGTTGGAGGTTGATAGAAACAGGGGGAAAGGGACTACCGAAAGGTGCATTTTTGGTCCAATTTATTACAATGAGTATCGGCATATTGGTGCTAAATTGACCGGACACAATCATTACCCTTGGTGCACATGCGGCTGGTGCGTTGGCGGCGGCAACCGAAACGGTGGAGGCGTCCCTGCCGCGCCAGTAACAAAGCCACTTCGGCCGGTTTATTCCGAGTATGAAAAGCACCAAGCGACGCAGACACTGAAAGGCTACGGCGCAACAAGCTACTCTCGCTGCTTCGTTAACCCCAATGCATCCTGCCCCGTCTGCGGTCAGCCCGTTTATTTTTATGCCAATGAACACGGTAGCCGCGTCTTCTTTGATGAACTCGGAAAGCCTTGGGCGAAGCACCCTTGCACGGACAACGGGCGCCCTGCCTCTGGCTCTGTGCGTGCTCGCCCCTCCAGCCGTCCAATTTCCGAAATCAACGACATTCTCGGGGCCGAACAAAAGATCGACCAGCGAATACTACCTGTAGGCCGGAAAGCCAGAAGAAACTCCTGGAAGCTTGCAGTGGTGGTTGAAGTCCACTTCGCCGACTTTAGGATGGAAGTTCAGGTTGAAGAACTTTCAAACCAAAATCATCAGAAACATCGTTTTTTCATTCACTGTGATCAGCCGCTTCTAGCTGAAGGCGACCTCGTCAGTCGCCGTAGAGAGACGTTCTCATTTCTGCACCCACTGTCACTTGAAGACATCGAGGTTATCGACGGTGACCGGCTAGTAGACTTCGAAGCGCTGGAGAAGGATATAGACCCTAGCATTATTCCCGATGAGGTTTCAGAACTTATGCCATCCGAGAGGAGGCATTTTGGGTCAGGAAACGGCGGAACTGCCAAGGTCTCAGGACCACTGCGTTCTGTCCTCGAAGATTTCGCCAAGAAGGGGATCGTGGGGGCCAAACTTGTTTCTCATTATTTGAATGAAACAGGCCGTGTGACTGCTGATGGTTCGCCGTGGACCCCTCGCCTTGCCTTTTTTCTGATCGCCCTATCCGGCGTCTCCCAAGAAAAGCCGGTTAGGCAGAAGAAAAGAACCACAGGCAGCAAACTGCAAAAGGCTCGGAAGTCACAACCACATGCACTCGCTAAGAAGCGCCCACGTTCATCTGAACCCCAGTCAGGCAATTCGGTTTCGCAACCATCCAATAAAACTCACAAGCGACGCTCCGAACCCGCGCCTCGGCTCTCCACCGATGTAGATGAGTGGGCACGTATGCTCTCAAGGCTCGGGCGGGTTTCCAGAAAAGACGATGAGGGCTGATGATTATGCGGAACTACGATTGAGCGCTGCTATCGGTCGCCCCGTTTCGAAGGCAGAGCAATGTTGCGAAACGACCGCTCTCCGCCGTTCGGGCAACGGGGGCGGTAGCATGCTACGCCCGGCATGAATGTCGAGTTTGGGCTGCATGCGGTCAAACGATGGCAGAGCTTGGATGCGAAGTCGCCGCGGCCCTACTGCCCCACCGCCGAAAGTCCGGTCCGAGCCCATTGCTGTGGTTCCTTTAATGCTGTGTAATCGGCAGGTTTACCGCCATCGTTGTCATTCGTGGCTTCCGGTCCGGTGCTCCCTTCGAAACCGTAAGTAGACAGTCAGATCAACTTCAAATTTTCGCACTCCGTCGCTGGAGCTGAGAGGGAAACCTTATTGCCGAGCCTATTGCCCTGCTGGCTCCTCATCGCCGTTCCGGAACTTCTCTTTCGCAGTTTGCCACAGGCTCTTCGACCCGCTTTGGGCCTGCACCTGCGGCGAAGGGCGGCGTTACCGACGCGCCTGCAGCATGCGTCGTTCCTCCTGCCGCTAGATCCCGCGGCTTTGCAAATGACGCGAACTGCGCATTGCTGCTGTTCGTGGCCGGTGCGGCGAATGACGGCTCCCCGCCCGTCTCTGCCGCGATGACGTGAACGGCCCATTGCGGCCAGACGAACCCGCCGCAAGAAAACCGCCGCAGAATGACGACCGAATACCGCAGCCGCCCGATCACCGCCGGGAACCTCAAGGCCTTCCGCATCACCCTGACGCCGTTCAGGCACCTTTTGCCGCCGGACGTGATCGGCTCCAACGACAAGCACAGCCCGGCGCCGGCTGCACTCAGGCTCCGCTGGCGCCACCATGCGGTTGATACCGACATTCCCAGCTATCCAGACGGCAAGGGACCACGGGAGTTCTTCCGATCCCGGTCCTTCGCCAAGCTCGTCCTGTCCGACAGCGGGGCCGAGATAGGCGACGTCGTGATCTTCGAGAAACTCGGCTCGCACGAGTACCGTCTGTATCTTGAGAAGCCGTCGGGCGAACGGATCGGGTAACAGCGAATCGATGTTGTGAGGGCACCAGGTGTGATGTGATTCATGAGGCAGGAACTTCGGACGAAGCCCGGAGACCAAAGCCTCCACAGGTTCACGAAAAAATCGGACACACGTCGGACACCGAATTTGTCCAATAGTGGGAAATTCCGCCTAAGTCATTGATTTTATTGGCGGACCGAGGAGGATTCGAACCCCCGACCCCCTGATTCGTAGTCAGGTACTCTATCCAGCTGAGCTATCGGTCCACTAAGGCCCTGCATGTACCGCCGGGTTTCGGGCTTTGCAACCCATTTTGCAGGTTTTTTCGCCCTTTTCACCGGCGTGTTCTGAACCCGGCTTCAGACCCCGGCGGCGTCCAGCCCAGACATCGAACGCGGCAGCCGGATGGTGAAAACCGTGCCCTTGTCGCCGGTTCGGACCAGCTCCAGGGTGCCGCCGTGCCCGCGCACCAGTTCGGCCGAGATCGCCAGCCCCAGCCCGGCGCCGCCGGCCCGTGCGCCGCCGCGGAACGGGGTGAACAGGTTGTCGCGCGCCTTTGCGGGCAGGCCCGGGCCGGTATCCACAATCTCGATCCACCAGGCCTCGTCGTCCTCGCGCGCGCTCAGGGTAACCTTGCCCGGGCGACGGCTCGCCTCGATGGCCTGCCGCGCGTTTCGAACCAGGTTCAGCAACACCCGGTAGAGCTGTTCGGGATCGGCCCGCAGCTGCAGCGCCGGGGGAACCGCGTTTTCCAGCACCACCTCGCCGTTGCCGGCGGCCAGGCGTTCGCCCTCGATCACCTCCTCGGCGATACCGGCCAGCCCGACCAGCCGCAGCCCCGGCGGCGCCTCTTCGGCGCGGCCAAAGGCCAGCGTGCTTTCGCACAGTGTCACCGCGCGGGTGATCGAGCCGACCAGCTTGGGCGCCAGCCGCCGCACGCGCGGATCCTCGATCGCCTCGATCCGGTCGGTGAACAGCTGCGCGCTGGTCAGGATGTTGCGCAGATCGTGGCTCACCTTGGCCACCGCGCCGCCAAGCTGTGCCATGCGCTCGCGCTGCTTCAACAATTGCGTCAGCTCGATCTGCAGCGTCTGCAGCGCCTCTTCGGCCTCGCGCAGTTCGCTTACCCCGGCGCGGGGCTGGATGATCCCGCGCGCATCCTCGGGGGCGGCGGCATAGCGTTTCATGTAGCCCACCACGCCCTTGATCGGCCGCACCAGAACCCGCTGCACGGCGACAAAGAGCAGAACAGCGGTGAACACCGAGATTACCGCCGACAGCAGCAGGATGCGCAGCCCGTAGTCGATCATCGCCATGCGCAGCGGCGCGGTCTCCATCGTCACCTCGATCAGCCGCCCGGCGTCACGGGTGGGCGCGCCGATCACCCGCACGATCTGGTTTTCCCGGGTAAACAGCCGGACCAGCGCGTCGCGGATCAGCATCGCCGCGCCCGCGTGGCGCAGGTCATAGGTTGCCGCGATCGGCTCCGGGATCGGCGAGGAAAGCATCAGCTGCCGCATCTCGTCGCGGCGCAGCACCACGTTGAACACCCCGGCGTTGCGCAAAAGCTCCGCCTCCAGATCGGTCTCCAGCATGTCGTCGGCCAAAAGCGCCATCGACGCGATCTGCGCGCGCTCCAGCCGGTCGGTCAGGTAATCGACCCGGAACCGTGCGATTGACGGCACGAAGATCAGCACCTCGGCCAGCATCACGAAGACCGTGGTCAGGATCAGGAACCGGCCCGAAAGCGTATTCAGCATGCAGCCCTTTCAGGTCAGGGCAGCCAGCTCTGCACCGTCCCGACCACCCGTTTGACCATCTGACTATCAAACAACCTGGGTGAGAAATAGGCCCCCGCCACCCGTTTGTTAAGCTCGCCGATGGTCGGATAGGGCGCGACCATCGCGGCGATCTGGCCCATCTTCAGCCCATTGGCCAGCGCCAGCGCCCAGAACCCGATCAATTCACCCGCCTGGTGGCCGACGATGCTGGCGCCGACAGGGCGCCCCTTGACCACCATGACCTTGGCAAAGCCCGCCGTTTCGCGTTCGGCGATGGCCCGGTCGTTATGGGCGTAGTCGAACCGCACCACCTCCAGCCGCGCGCCGTGGACCTCGCGCGCCTCGGCCTCGCTCAGTCCGACCTGCGCCAGTTCCGGCGCGGTATAGGTGACGCGCGGGATATGCGTCTCTTTCGCCCTGGACGGCAGACCGAACAGGGCAGAACGGATGATGACCCCGGCGTGGTAGCCCGCCACATGGGTGAACTGCAGCCCGCCCGCCACGTCGCCGATGGCATAGACCCGGCGGTTGGTCGTGCGCAGCCCGGCGTCCACGCGCACCCCCGCCCGCGTGGTCTCGATCCCCGCCGCCTGCAGGTTCAGCCGGTCCAGGTTGGGTTTGCGTCCCACCGCCACCAACAGGTGCGTGCCGAAGAAGGTCCGGCCGTCCTCGGCCGCGACCTCGATGGCCTCCGTCGTGCCGGAAACCCGGGCCACCTTCGCGCCTTCGGCGATCTCCACCCCCTCGTCGCGCAGGGTTTCACGCACCACCCCGGCCAGCTCCGGGTCGTCGCGATTGAGCGCGCGGTCGCCCTCGATCACCGTGACCCTGCAGCCCAGCCTTGCGTGCGCCTGCGCCATCTCCATCCCGATCGGCCCGCCGCCGATGATCAGCAGATGTTCGGGCCGCTCTCGCAGGTCGAAGAGCGTCTCGTTGGTCAGGTAAGGCACCTCGGCCAGGCCCGGAATCGGCGGCACCAGCGGCGAGGAGCCGGTGGCGATCACCACCCGCCGCGCACGGATCAGGTGTTCCCCCGCCTGCACCTCACGCGCGGAGAGGAAATGTCCATACTCCCGGATCACCCGCACGCCGAGGCCCTCGAATCGTTCCTGGCTGTCCATCGGTTCGATCCGGCCGATCACATCGGCCACGTGATCCATGACTGCGGCATAGTCCACCTGCGGCACAACGCTGGCCAGGCCGAATGTCCCCGCCGTCGCCTGCCCGTGCGCCGCCTTGGCCGCGGCGATCAGCGCCTTGGAGGGGACGCAACCGTAGTTCAGGCAATCGCCCCCCATCCGGTGGCCTTCCAGCAGCACCACCCGGGCGCCCATCTGTGCCGCGCCCGCGGCCACCGACAGCCCGCCGGAGCCCGCGCCGATCACCAGAAGGTCGGTCTTGATCCGCTCCATCCCGCCTATACCTCCTTGCCGCCGCGCAGCAGCTTGACCAGGATCGGCAGCGCGGCCAGCGCGCAAAGCCCCAGAATCGGCCCCAGAATGTACGGTTCCCGGACCAGCGACAGGTCGGGGCTCTCGCCCCGGGCAAAAACCTCGCCCAGCCCGACGCCGATCCAGGTGAACACGATGGCCCCGGGCACGATGCCCAGCGCCGTGGTCCAGAGGAAATTCCAGAACCGCACGCCGACCAGCGCCGGCAGCAGGTTGGCGACAAAGAACGGCACCGCCGGCACCAGCCGCAGCAGGAACAGCATGCTGATCTCATGTTCGCGCAGCCCCTCGCGCAGCCGTTGCAGCCGCCCCTCCGAGGCGTCCATGCGCGCGCTCAGGGCCCGCCCCGGGCCCCAGCGCGCCACGAGAAAGATCGCCGCCGCCCCGATGGTCGCCGAGAGCACGTTGAACACCGTGCCCAGCGCCAGACCAAAGAGGAACCCGCCGGTAACCGAGGCCACCGCCGCCCCCGGCAGCGAAAAGGCGACGATTCCCACGTAGGTGCCGACAAAGATCAGCACCAACCCGGCGAAATTGGCGTCGCGGAAGGCCAGCAGCGCCGCCCGGTTGTCGCGCAGCGTGTCGAAACTCAGCGCATCGCCGAGCATCACCGCCCCCAGCGCCGCCACCATCAGCACCACGGCCAGAGGAGCATGCCGCAGCAGGCGGCGCGCACGGGGGGTCTTCATGATCTGCGTCTCCGTCATCCTCGGTCCGGTCCTCTTGCCTGCGGTGGCCTCACCTCGAAGATGCGCCACCGGGGCAAAAAGCGACAGGGGGCTTCACGCTCCGGTGATGGCCCGGCGCGAAATCGTGACGAAAGCGGCCGCAGCAACAGGGTTTGTAACATTGCGCGCCCCGCCGCGGCGGATTTTGTTGCAAAGCCCCCCGGAAACGCCCTGCCGGGGTTTGACTTACGCCGCGACTGCCCGTAAAGGACGGGCTCCGAACATGACCGGGGGGCGAATCTGCGCCGCACCCGACCGCTAGACTGGAGACGGAGCGATGAAACGCACCTTTCAACCCTCGAACCTCGTTCGCAAGCGGCGCCACGGCTTCCGCGCCCGCATGGCCACCAAGGCCGGCCGCAAGATCCTGAACGCCCGCCGTGCGCGCGGCCGCAAGTCGCTGAGCGCGTAACGCCTCAAGACAGGTTCCGATGACATCGACACCGCCGGAGGCCCCCGAATCCAAAACGGGGAACACGCCCCCGGCGGTTTCGTCATGCCCGGCCCCGGCCAGGCCCCACCCACCGCAAACCCTGCGCAAACGGGCCGAATTCCTCGCCACCTCCCGCGCAAGGCGCCAGGCGACCGCGACGATGGTGGTGCAGGCCCGCCGCCGCCCCGAGGGGCATCCGGCGACCGGCACCCGCGTCGGCTTTACCTGTTCCAAGAAGGTCGGCAACGCCGTGGCCCGCAACCGCGCCAGGCGTCGGCTGCGCGCGGTGGCGCGCGCGGTGCTGCCCGACCTCGGCCATGACGGATGGGACTACGTGCTGATCGGGCGACACGGCACAACTGTCGCAGCCCCCTATGAGACGCTGCTGGGCGATCTTAGATATGCGCTGTCGAAACTGCACGCCGACCGCAAGAAGCCCCGCCCATGACCCCGCTCGCCCGTATCGTCGCCCTGCCCGTTTATGCCTATCGGCTGATCTTTTCGCCCTGGGTCGGGCATAACTGCCGCTATCAACCCACCTGCAGCGCCTATGCGCTGGAGGCGCTTGAAAAACACGGTGCGCTGCGCGGGAGCTGGCTGGCGCTGCGCCGCATCGGCCGCTGTCACCCGCTGGGCAGCGACGGTTATGATCCGGTGCCGGAGCCAAAGGCAAAGCCCAGGGGCTGAGCCTGCCGCCTCACTCCTCGAACGGTTTCACCCGCCGCACCCGGTAGAGCCCGCGCCCCTCGACCCGCGCCTCCAGCTCCTCAGGCTCCATCACCCGGTAAAGCGCCTCCACCTCCAGCGCCGCGGTGATCTCCACCGGCTCCAGTGCAAAGCGGTCGGGCACGAAGCTGCCCGGTGCCGCCGCCCCGACCAGCCGGTCCAGCGCATCGCCGCCCACCAGGATCGCGCCGTCGAAATCGACTGACCGCAGATCCGCCCCGTCGAACGTCGACCCCAGGATCACCGCCCCGCGAAAGGTCGAGGCGGCCAGGCTCGCATCGCTGAAATCCGCCTCGACCAGCGCAGCGCCGTCGAATTGCAGCGCCAGCCCGTTCACCCCGGCGAACCCGGGCCGCAACAGGTAGGCGCCGCTGAAATCGGCCCCCGAGAGGTTGGTGTCATAGGTGACGTCACCGCGTTGGAACGGCCCCTTGACCGCCTGCCCCGGGACCGAGGCAAAGGAGACATCGCGCAGATGCGCCTTACGAAACCGCGCACTATAGAGCGACGCGCCGCCGAAATCGCATTCGAACAGCTGACCGAAGGACAGGTCGGCATAGCTGAGTTGCCCCAGTTGCGCCGACACCGCCGGCAGGATCGAGCCCGGCGCATAGGCATAGGACAGGTCCAGCCCGTAGAACCCCAGCACCTCGGTGTCGCGAATGCCCGATTGCAGCAGCGCCGTCAGCAGCTGCCCGCGCTCGGGGCTGGCCGGTCGGTCGACAAGGTCGAGCGCCGCGCCGGTGCCCTCGTCCCAACCAAAGGCCGCGCCCATGGCGGCAAGCGTCTTGGGCAGATCGGTGCGGCGCCGTTCCAGCGCGGCGCGCAGGATGGCGGATTGATCCTCGCTGCGGATACCGCCGCGCAGGAACCGATAGGGCCGCGTCGCCCGGCTGGCCGCGCTGATCCGCATGATCAGACCCAGATCGAGATCCTGCAACGGGTCGAGCACCGGCATCGCCCCGTCGGCGGTGCGCCCGCCCGCGCCGGTCTCGGGCACGCCCTGCGCCTGCATTGCGCGGTCCACCGCGGCGCCCAGTTCGGCGGCGATGGCGGTGATCTCGACGACAAGCTGCGCGTTGCGCGCCGCCTCGGCCAGTTGCACGGTATAGGTCTCCAGCGTGATCTGCCGGTCGATCCGCGTGTTCTGCTCGGCCAGAAGCTGCGACTGGTCCTGCAACAGCTGGTTCTGCCGGAACAGCAGCGCCGTGCCCGCAAGCGCTGCCATCGCCGCGATCAGCGCGGTGAGCGAGCCGATGATCCAGCGCCGCGTCGAGATCCAGGCGTAGCGCGCCAGCGCCATATGCGCCAGGTCGCGCGCCGCCTCGGTCGCCCGCTGCGGGTTGCGGTCCACTGCGCTGCGCGCCACCTCGGCCAGCGGCTCGGCGAAACTTTCCAGCTCGGTGCGGGCCAGGCCGAACAGCCGCCGCAGCAGCGGCTTGCGGAACAGAAACAGCAGCAGCCCCATCGCGCCGATGAACATCAGCGTGGCCAGGAACACCAGCAAGAGGATGCCGGCCCAATCCTCCAGCAGGCCGAGGCCGGAAAAGGCGATCAGGAACCCGGCGGCAGCGCCGAAGCCGAAGATCAGCAGCCCCAGCGCCCCCGAGGGCGCCCAGCGCCTGCCACGCCGGGATCGGGCCGGTCTTGCCGCCGTTGTGTCGGGCGGCGGGTCGATGTCGTCCTGCATTTTGTCACCGGATCGGAACGCGTGAACACGCATCAAGGCTACGCAATGCCCACAGGCGCTGACAAGCGGCAATAGCCTTTGCCGGTGGCATTGCGCGGCGCTTGCCGGATGCCCGCAACTCCACTAAAGCCGGGCCATGTTCGACGAAACCGACGATATCCACCCGCTGTTTCACGGCGCGCCCTCCTCGACGGAGTTCAAGAAGCTGCGCAAGCGCATCGTGCGCGCCACCCGCGAGGCGGTCGAGCAATACGGTATGGTCGAACGCGGAGAGAAACGGCCGAAATGGCTGGTCTGCCTGTCGGGCGGCAAGGACAGTTACACGCTGCTCGCGGTGCTCCACGAATTGAAATGGCGCGGCCTGCTGCCGGTGGATCTGCTCGCCTGCAACCTCGACCAGGGTCAGCCCGGCTTTCCCGCCACGGTGCTGCCCGAGTTTCTCGAACGCATGCAGGTGCCGCACCGGATCGAATACCAGGACACCTATTCGGTGGTGATGGACAAGGTGCCCCAGGGGCGCACCTTTTGCGCGCTGTGCTCGCGGCTGCGGCGCGGCAACCTCTACCGGATCGCGCGCGAAGAGGGCTGCTCGGCGGTGGTTCTGGGCCACCACCGCGACGACATCCTCGAAACCTTCTTCATGAACCTGTTTCACGGCGGGCGGCTGGCGACGATGCCGCCCAAGCTGGTCAACGAAGAGGGCGACCTGTTCGTCTACCGACCGCTGGCGCATGTGGCCGAGGCCGATTGCGAGAGGTTCGCCCGCGCGATGAACTACCCGATCATCCCCTGCGACCTCTGCGGCAGCCAGGACGGGTTGCAGCGCCAGCAGGTCAAGGCGATTCTCGACGGCTGGGAAAGGAACGCACCGGGGCGCCGGCAGGTCATGTTCCGGGCGCTGATGAACATCCGCCCCTCCCATATGCTCGACCCCAAGCTGTTCGACTTCGCCGGGCTGATGCGCGCCGCCGCCGAACCGCCAGAGGACGCCGGGAAAATTCCCGACCTGCGTTAACATCTGGGTCAGAACATCGGGCTAACCTCACCTCGCGCAATGCGAAATGTGAAAGGCCCCGCTGCCATGCCCCTGCCCAACCCCAGCGCCCTCAGCCGGCTGCGCCACAACGCCCTGACCATTCTGATGGGCCCTCCGGTGCTGGCGTTCCTGCCGGCGATCACGCTCGGGGCGTTCTGGCTCTGGGGCGAGTCGGCGCTGGTGATTACCTCGCTGGGGCTGCCGCTGCTCTTCGCCTTTGCCGGGGCCTTCGACGAACGCGCGCGGGCGCCGCTGGTGCCGCGCGACGCTGTGACCGGGCTGCTGCTGCGCGACGGATTCGAGGCGGCGCTCGAAAGGGTCTATTCCGAAACCACGCGCTCCGGCCTGCGCTCGGCCTGTTTCGTGCTGGAGCTTGACGATTACCGCGAGTTGGAGGAACGCCACGGCCAGGGCGCCGCCGACCTGATGGCGCTGCAGACCGGCGAGCGGATCGGAAGCGCGCTGCGCGGCTCCGATACCGTCGCCCGGATCGGCGACAGCCGCTTTGCCGTCTGCCTCACGCCGGTGCGCCAGCTGGATCTGGAGCTGTGCATCCAGCTCGCCGGGCGCATGCAGAGCGCGATCGAGGATCCGATCCCGCTGAATGCCGCGACACTCTATGTGACATGCTCGGTCGGGTTGTGCCTGCGCAGCCGCGCTCCGGGATCGAATGCCGCCGCCTGGTTCGCCGCGGCGGGCGAGGCGCTGAACGATGCGCAGGCCAACGGCCCCTCGGCGATCCGGGTCTTCAGCCAGGACACGCACCGCCGCAGCCGCGCCCGCAGCGACCTGCGCGAAGAGGCCGCCGCGGCGCTCGAAAACGGCCAGATCCAGCCCTGGTATCAGCCGCAGATTTCGACCGACACCGGCAAGATCACCGGGTTCGAGGCGCTGGCGCGCTGGCAGCACCCGGTGCACGGGATGCTTCCCACCGCGACCTTCCTGCCGGCGCTGGAGGAGGCCGGGCTGATGGAGCGGCTGGGCGAGGTGATCCTGTACAACGCGCTGACCGCGCTCAAGGCCTGGGACAGCGCCGGTGCGGACGTGCCGCGCGTCGGCGTGAACTTCTCCACCGAGGAATTGCGCAATCCCTCGCTGGTCGACCGCATCCGCTGGGAACTCGACCGTTTCGACCTGACCCCGGACCGGCTGTCGATCGAGATCCTCGAAACCGTCATGGGCACGGATCCCGACGAAACCATCACGCGCAACATCTCGGGCCTGGCCAAACTGGGTTGCCGTATCGACCTTGACGATTTCGGCACCGGACAGGCCTCGCTGGCCTCGATCAAGCGGTTCGCGGTGTCTCGCATCAAGATCGACCGCTCCTTCGTGATGAAGGCGGACCGCGACCCCGAGCAGCAGAAACTGATCGCGGCGATCCTGACGATGGCCGAACGCCTGGACCTGGAAACCCTGGCCGAGGGGGTCGAGACGGTGGGGGAACATGCGCTCCTGGCGCAGCTGGGCTGCGACCATGTGCAGGGTTTCGGAATCGGCCGGCCGATGCCCTTCGACCACACGCTGGACTGGATCGCCGCACATCGGGCGAAACTGCAGGATGCGCCACGGATCGGCCGCGAAACCGGATAGGTGCCCCGCAGCCCGGCCGCGGCCCGGCGGCACGCGGCACCCGGCCCGGAATCCGCTTGACCTTTGGGGCCGCACTCTGTTGAACCCACCCTGTCAGTGACAGCACAAGGTGGCGGTCCCCTATGGACGATCAGAACAAGAACCTCATTATCGCAACGGCCCTCAGTTTCCTGGTGATCCTCGGGTGGTTCCTCTTCTTTCCGCCACCGGAACCCGAAACCGCCGAGGCCCCGCCGACCGGGCAGGTCAGCCAGACCGCGCCGGAGGCCAGCGTGCCCGCCACCGCCCCCAGCGCCGGGGCCGGCGAGACCGGCGCCGGCCAGGGTGCGGCCGTGCAGGAAACCGTCGCCGACGCCCCGCGTGTCGCCATCGACACGCCGCGCCTCACCGGTAGTATCTCGCTGCTGGGCGGGCGGATCGATGACCTGTCGCTGAAGGATTACCGCGAAACCATCGATGCGGGATCGCCGATCGTCAAGATGCTGAAACCGGTGGGGGACGAGGGGGCCTATTACGCGCTTTATGGATGGGCGCCGGGTGCCGGGCTGACGCTGGACGATGTGCCCGGGCCAAACACCGAATGGCGCGTCGCCTCGGGCGGGACCCTGGGCATCGATGCGCCGGTCACCCTGTCCTGGGTCAACGGCAAGGGGCTGACCTTCCGCCGCGAGATCGCGATCGACGCCGATTACATGTTCACCGTCACCCAATCGGTCGAAAACGCCAGTGGCGCCACCGTCGGCCTGGCGCCCTACGGCATCCTGGCCCGCCACGGCGAACCCGCCAACCGCAAGAAGTTCTTCATCCTGCATGAGGGCGTGGTCGCCATGGCCGACGGCGAACTGACCGAGACCGACTACAAGAAGATGCCGGATTTCGATTTCCAGGCCCGGGAGGGCGCCCGCGCCGAGGTCAACCAGGTGCAGACCAACGGCTGGATCGGCTTCACCGACCACTACTGGATGACCACGCTGATCCCCGCGCCCGGCAGCGCCTTCAAGCAGGTGGCGAAATACGACGACCGCCGCGACATCTACCAGACCGAAACAGTGCTGCCGACCGAAACCCTGGGCGCGGGCCAGTCGGCGCAGGTCACCACGCAGCTCTTCGCCGGTGCCAAGGAATGGGAAACCATCCGCAAGTACGAGAACGCGGGCATCGAGGGGTTCATCGACAGCATCGACTGGGGCTGGTTCTTTTTCCTGACCAAGCCGATCTTCTGGCTGCTGCACAATATCCACAACCTGCTCGGCAACATGGGCTGGTCGATCATCGGCCTGACCCTGATCCTCAAGGCGATCCTGTTCCCGCTGGCCTTCAAATCCTACGTCTCGATGGCCAAGATGAAGGAACTTCAGCCGCAGATGGAAAAGCTGAAGGAAGCCGCCGGCGATGATCGCCAGAAGGTCCAGCAGGGGATGATGGAGCTCTACAAGAAGGAAAAGGTGAACCCGGCTGCCGGCTGTCTGCCGATCCTGCTGCAGATCCCGATCTTCTTCTCGCTCTACAAGGTGATCTTCGTCACCATCGAGCTGCGCCAGACCGGCTGGTTCGGCCCGTTCCAGGATCTCAGCGCGCCGGATCCCACCTCGATCATGAACTTCTTCGGCCTGGCCCCCTGGGCCGGACCGGAGCCGGGAACACTGATGGCGACGGTGCTGATCGGCATCCTGCCGCTGCTGCTGGGCATCTCGATGTTCCTGCAGCAGAAGCTGAACCCGGCGCCCACCGATCCGACGCAAAAGATGATCTTTGCCTGGATGCCCTGGGTCTTCATGTTCATGCTGGGCGGCTTTGCCAGCGGGCTGGTGGTGTACTGGATCTCCAACAACACCATCACCTTTACCCAGCAGTACCTGATCATGCGCAGCCAGGGGTACAAGCCGGACGTTTTCGGCAACATCAAGGAAACCTTCAAGCGCGGCGCCTCCGGGGGCAAGAAGTGACCGCCCGGGTCAGGGAGATCTGGCGTCACCCGATCAAATCCCACGGGCGCGAACGGGTGACGCAACTGGCCCTGACCGAGGGCGCCGCCCTGCCCGGGGACCGGCGCTGGGCGGTGGCGCATGAACAATCGCGCTTTGACGCCGACGCGCCCGGCTGGGTGCCCTGCCGGGAGTTCTCGATCGGGGCGAAATCGCCCGCGCTGCAGGCGATCCGGGCGCAAACCGATTCTGCCAGTGGCCGCCTCACGCTGGGCCATCCCGAGCGCGAGGACATCACCATCGATCCCGACGACGCGGGCGATGCCGCCCGCTTCATCGCCTGGGTGCAGCCCCTGTCCAACCCCGACCGGGCATTGCCCGCGCGGCTGGTCCGGGCGCCGGATGTGGCGATGACCGACAGCGATTACCAATCGGTCTCGCTGATCAACCTGGCCAGCCATGCCGCGGTCGAGGCGCAGCTTGGGCATGCGATCTCGCCGCTGCGCTGGCGCGGCAACATCCTGTTCGACGGCGTCGAGGCCTGGGAAGAGGTCACATGGCCCGGCAAGCGGCTGCGCATCGGCGCGGTCGAGCTGGAGGTGGTGGAACCGATCCGCCGCTGCATGGCGACCACCGCGAACCCCCGGACCGGCCAGCGCGACGCCGAGACGCTGAAGGCCCTGAACGAGGGCTTCGGCCACCAGGATTGCGGCGTCTATGCCCGCGTGACCCGCGGCGGCCCGCTGGCCGAGGGCGACGGGATCGAGGTTCTGACCTGATGCAGATGCGCTTTCCCCTTGCAGAAGAGCCTGATCCGCAGACCGCCGAGGCCGGCCGCCTGCTGTTCGCGCGCGAGTCGCTCTTCGTCAAGGGCGTGGTCGCCATGTCCGGCCTTCCCCCCGCCGACCGGGTCGAGGTCTGTTTCGCCGGGCGCTCCAACGTCGGAAAATCCTCCCTCATCAACGCGCTGACCGGCACCAAGGGGTTGGCGCGGGCCTCCAACACGCCGGGGCGGACGCAGGAGATCAACTATTTCACGCAAGGGCCGGATCTCTATCTCGTCGATCTGCCCGGCTACGGTTTTGCCAACGCGCCGCTTCCGGTGGTGGAGAAATGGCAGCGGCTGCTGAAACAGTACCTTTCCGGCCGCCAGACCCTGCGCCGCGCCTTCGTCCTGGTCGACGCGCGCCACGGGGTGAAACCGGTGGACGAAGAGATCATGACGCGGCTCGACAGCAGCGCGGTCACCTTCCAATGCGTGCTGACCAAGATCGACAAGGTCAAGGCAGCCGACCGCGACAAGGTGCTGACGCAAGTGCGCGGCGCGCTGGCCAATCACCCCGCCGCCTACCCCGAGATCGTGCTGACCTCGTCCGAGAAGGGCGACGGCATTGCCACGCTGCGCACCATCATCCACGGGCTGACGCAAGAATAGCTTGCGCCGCGCGCGGCTTTCGTGAGATTTCGCCCGGAACGGAGTTTCCGATGAAGACACAGGACATGAACCGCAACTGGATCGCCACCGCCGAAACGCTGTCTCACGCGCTGCCCTACCTGCAGCGCTATGACGAGGCCATCATCGTCATCAAGCTGGGCGGTCACGCCATGGGCAGCGACGCGGCGATGGACATTTTCGCACGCGACGTTGTGCTGATGCGGCAGGTCGGCGTGAACCCGGTGATCGTTCATGGCGGCGGCCCGATGATCAATGCCATGCTGGGCAAGCTGGGCGTTCAGTCCGAATTCGTCAACGGCAAGCGTGTGACCGACAAAGCCACCGTCGAGGTGGTCGAGATGGTGCTGTCCGGCCTCGTCAACAAGCGGATCGTGCAGGCGGTCAACCGGCAGGGCGGAACCGCGGTGGGCCTCTCGGGCAAGGATGCCAACCTGATGGTCTGCGACCAGACCGACCCGGCGCTTGGCTTCGTCGGCACCCCGGCTCAGATGAACCCCAAGCTGCTGACCGATCTCTTCGCGCATGAGATCATCCCGGTGATCGCCCCGATCGGCGCCGGCCGCAACGGCGAGACCTTCAACGTCAACGGCGACACCGCCGCCGGCGCCATCGCCGCAGCCCTCAAGGCCGACCGCCTGCTGCTGCTGACGGATGTGCCCGGCGTCAAGAACGCCGACGGCGAGGTGGTAACCGAACTGACCGCCGCGAACATCCGCGAGATGACCCGCGCGGGCGTGATCGCCGGCGGCATGATCCCCAAAACCGAAACCGCGCTCACCGCGATCGAGGGCGGCGTGCGCGCGGTTGCCATCATCGACGGACGCGCCCCCAACGCGGTGCTGCTGGAGCTGTTCACAGAACACGGCGCAGGCTCGCTGATCCGGGGCGGCTGAGGCCCGGCGTCCGTGGCGGAGCCCGCGCATCTCTACGAGGCGGTCCGCGACGCCGCCGGGGCGGCCGGGCTGATCGTGATGGGTGCCCTCGATGTGGACGCATCCGGCGCCAAGGGCCTCTCCGGCGGCAGCTTGGTCCTGTTGGGCGCGGGGCGCGGCTTCTGGCCCGCCTTCACCGCCGCGCCCGAGGCGCGGCACGGCGCGCCCGATCCGGTCGACCGCTGGTCCCGGCGCGTCGTCGGCGGGTTGGCCGCCACCCTGGGTGCAACCGCGCATTTCCCCTTCGGCGGCCCACCCTACGCCCCCTTCATCGACTGGGCGCTGAAATCCGGCCGCGCCTTTTCCAGCCCCACCGGCATGCTGGTGCATGACACGGTCGGGCTGATGATCTCCTATCGCGGGGCGCTGCATTTCGTTGAGCCGCTCGCTCTGCCCCGCGCAACCGCTTCATCGCCCTGCGACAGTTGCGCCGGAAAACCCTGCCTGACCGCCTGCCCGGTCGGGGCGCTCGGCGGGGCCGCGCCCTATGATGTGCCCCGCTGTCACGAATATCTGGACAGCCCTGCCGGTCAATCCTGTATGCTGCAGGGGTGCGCGGTGCGCCGCGCCTGTCCGGTCAGCCGGGGCGCCGAGAGGAGCCCCGCGCAATCCGCCTTGCACATGAGGTCCTTTCATCCGCCATGCCCAAGACCCTGATCCTGACCCGCCATGCCAAGTCCAGCTGGGACAGCCCCGGCATGAACGACCACGACCGCCCCCTGAACAAACGCGGCCGAAAATCGGCCGAGGCCATCGGTGCCTGGCTGCGCGCCCGCGGGCTGGTGCCGGACGAGGTGCTCTGCTCGTCGGCGCGGCGCACCCGTGAGACCTATGAGCGGATGGGCTTCGACACCCCGGCCGAGGTGAGCGATACGCTCTACCTCGTCACCGCCAACCAGATCCTGCGCGAGCTCTCCGGCGCCACCGGAGACACCGTGTTGCTGCTGGGCCACAGCCCCGGCATCGGCCAGTTCGCCGCCGAGATCCTCGGCGCGCCGCCCGACCACCCCAGGTTCCGCGATTACCCGACCGGCGCCACCCTGGTGGCGCACTTCGACCTCGACAGCTGGGACAAGCTGGCCTGGCGCAGCGGCGATCTGGTCGGGTTCACCGTTCCGCGCGACCTGCCGGAGCAATGAAAAAGGCCGGGCGAACCGCCCGGCCCCGTCCGTGTTTTCCCGTCCGGTTCAGTGGCCGAGGATCTGGCTGAGAAACAGCTTGGTCCGGTCGCTCTGCGGGTTATTGAAGAACTCTTCCGGTTCGTTCTGCTCCACGATCTGGCCCTGGTCCATGAAGATCACCCGGTTCGCCACCTGGCGGGCAAAGCCCATCTCATGGGTGACGCAGAGCATGGTCATGCCCTCCTCTGCCAGTTCGATCATGGTGTCGAGCACCTCCTTGATCATCTCCGGGTCGAGCGCCGAGGTCGGTTCGTCGAACAGCATGATCCGCGGCATCATGCAAAGCGACCGCGCGATCGCCACCCGCTGCTGCTGACCGCCCGACAACTGACCGGGATACTTGTCGGCCTGTTCCGGGATCTTCACCTTTTCCAGGAAATGCATGGCGCGCTCCACCGCCTCCTTGCGGGGGGTCTTGCGCACCCAGATCGGCGCCAGCGTGCAGTTCTCCAGGATCGACAGATGCGGGAACAGGTTGAAGTGCTGGAACACCATGCCGACCTCGGACCGGATCTTGTCGATGTTCTTCAGATCGTTCGACAACTCGGTTCCGTCGACGGTGATCCGACCTTGCTGGTGCTCCTCCAGCGCGTTGATGCAACGGATCAGGGTCGATTTTCCCGACCCCGACGGGCCGGCGATGACGATGCGTTCGCCAGCGTTGACCGTCAGGTTGATGTCGCGCAGCACGTGGAATGTCCCGAACCACTTGTTCATGTTGCTGATTTCGACGGCGACCTCATCCGAGACGGTCATCTTGGAGCGGTCGATTTCGCGTTCGATAGCCAATTCAGACATTGTTCTATCCTTACCTGTGGCCGGTCTGAAGCTTGCGCTCCAGATACATGGAGTAACGGGACATGCCGAAGCAGAAGACGAAGAACAGCAGCGCGATGAAGCCATAAAGCTCCCACACGATGCCGTTCCAGTTGGCGTCGGCACGGATGGCGTTGGACAGACCCAGCGGATCGAGAAGCCCGATGATCGACACCAGCGTGGTGTCCTTGAACACCCCGATGAAGGTGCTCACGATCCCGGGGATCGAGATCTTCAGCGCCTGTGGCATGATGATCAGCCGCTGCGCCTGCCAATAGTCCAGCCCCAGCGAATCGGCGCCCTCGTACTGCCCCTTGGGCAGCGCCGCCAGCCCGCCGCGGATCACCTCGGCCATATAGGCTGTGGCAAACAGCGTCACCATGATCAGCACCCGCAGGATGATGTCGAAATTGGTCCCCGGCGGCATGAAGATGTTCAGCAGGGTCGAGGCCACGAACAGCAGGGTGATCAACGGCACGCCGCGGATGAACTCGATGAAGCCGACGCAGAGGTACTTGACGATCATCAGGTCCGATTGCCGCCCCAGCGCCATCACGATGCCCAGGGGCAACGAACAGGCGATGGCAACGATGCCGATGGTGATCGACAGCATGAAGCCCCCGAACTTGCGGCTTTCCACCGGTTCGAGTCCGATGGGCAGGATACTGTCCAGCGCCGAGACGGCGATCCCCGACAGCACCAGCCACCAGATCAGCGCAACCAGGATGCCGCCGACCAACCCGATGAGATCACTCATCGACTGGCTGACGATGCGATAGACCACAAACGCGATCACGAAACCGGCGGCGGCCGAGATCGGCCCCCAGACGGCGCCGCCCCAGAGCAGCCAGGGAAAGATGAACGGGTAGGCCGCCGAGAACCAGATCAGCTTGGCCGGCACCTTGTCCGAGAACAGGATCGGCGCCAGCGCCACCGCCAGCAACACGAAGGCCGCGATGGGGCGCCAATAAAGCTCGCTCGGGTAGAACCCGAACATCAGCTGGATCCAACGTTCGCGGATCACGCCCCAGCAGGCGCCACCGCCATGGCCGGACTCCTGGCCGGCCGCGGCCAGCATTTCGCGACATTGGCCCAGCGAGGTTCCCGAGAAGGTCGGCGACAGGATCCACGGCACGATCGCCGACAGCACGTAGTAGACCACCACCAGCGAGGCCAGCGTCAGCAGCGTGTTGAACCAGCCCGAGAACAGGTTTTCCCGCGCCCAGCCGATGGCACCTGCCGATGTCGGCGGCGGCGCCTTTTCGGGCAGCATTTCCGTGCGGACAAAAGACACATCGGACATCTCAGCGCTCCTTCAGCTTCACGGATTCGTTGTACCAGTTCATCACCGCCGAAATGCTCAGGCTGATGACCAGATAGACCAGCATCAGCAGCAGCACGCATTCCAGCTCGCGCCCGGTCTGGTTCATGGTGATCCCGCCCAGCGTGCCGGTGATGTCCATGTAGCCAACCGCGATCGCCAGCGAGGAGTTCTTGGTCAGGTTCAGGTATTGCGAGATCAGCGGCGGCACGATGACCCGTAGCGCCTGCGGCAGGATCACCAGCGACATGATCCGGTTCTGCCGCAGCCCCAGCGCCGAGGCCGCCTCGGTCTGGCCCTTGGAAATCGCCATGATGCCGGCGCGCACAATCTCGGCGATGAAGGCAGCGGTATAAAGCGACAGCGCCAGCCAGAGCGCGATCAGCGAGTTTCGCAGATGCGTGCCGCCCTGGAAGTTGAAGCCCTTGAGCGCCGGATATCCGAAGTGAACACCGAGCGCGGCCAGGAGAATGGCCAGCGGCACCAGGATCACGCCCAGCCGCAGATACCATGTGGTCGGCCGTACACCGGTGCTTTCCTGGATGCGGTCTGCGCGGCGCTTGATGATATTCGAAACCCAGATCCCGCCGATCAGCACCGCAAGTATCGCGATCAGGTTGACGCTGACGTCGAACCGCAGGCTCGCCTCGCCGAGCAGATGGATGTCGCCCAGGCTGCGCGAAAACAGCGGTTCGGGGATATAGACGCCGCGATTGGTAAAGGCCACGCTGTCGCTCAGCAACATGCTCGCGGCGGGGTCCTCGCCCCGGAACGCACTCGGCGCCGGCAGCGTCTCGATCAGGATCGCCATGATGAACACGATCCACAGCAGCACCGGCACGTTGCGGAACATCTCCACATAGACCGTCATCAGCCGACCCACGATCCAGTTGTGCGACAACCGCAGCACGCCAACCACCACGCCGATCACCGTCGCCGTTGCACAGCCAAGCACCGCAACCACAAGGGTGTTGAGCAACCCGATCAGCGCCGCCCGCAGATGGGTGTCACGCGAATCGTAATCCAGCAGGCGCTGGTTGATGTCATAACTGGCCGGTTCGCTGAAGAACCCGAAATCGATCGGCTTTCCCAGTTCGGCCAGGTTCTGGGCGGTGTTGTTGATCAGCCAGGCTGCCAAAAGCATGAAACCGATCAGCGCGATCACCTGGATCGTACCCGAGCGGTAACGTGTATCGTAAAGGAGCATCGACAGCCGGAACTGCTCCTTCGGCGGGTCGGAAAGTGTCGTCATGACCGTTGGATCCCCGAGGCTCTCCGGTCCTTTCCTTCGGCGGGGTTGCTCCCCGCTCCGACAAGACCGGATGTATTGTAATGATCTGAAAAGCAAAAAGGGCGCGGGATGATCCCGCGCCCTGATTGGCGTCTTTTACCGGAACGGCGGTGCGTAGAGCAGCCCGCCATTGGTCCATTGCGCGTTCAGACCGCGCGCCAGGCCAACCGGAGTGTCCTCGCCGATGTTCTTGGCAAAGATCTCGGCATAGTTGCCGTTCGCCGCGATCGCACGCTTGGCCCATTCGGCATCCAGGCCGAGCATTTCGCCCAGGGTGCCTTCGGTGCCCAGCATGCGGTTGATCTCGGGGTTGTTGGTGCCCTTGGCCAGTTCCTCGATGTTGGCCGAGGTGATGCCATATTCCTCAGCCGCGATCAGCGCGTTGAGGCTCCAGCGCACAACGTCGCCCCATTCGTTATCGCCATGGCGGACAAGCGGGCCGAGCGGCTCTTTCGAGATGATCTCGGGCAGCAGAACGTGATCGCCCGGCGCCTCGAATGTGGCGCGCGTCGCGGCCAGACCGGAGGCGTCAGTGGTGTAGACGTCGCAGGCACCGGCAAGGTACTGCTGCTGCGCCTCCGCGTTGGTTTCGATCGGTACCGGCTCGTAGCTGATGTTGTTCGAGCGGAAGAAGTCCGCCAGATTCAGCTCGGTGGTGGTGCCGGTCTGGATGCAGACGGTGGCGCCGTCCAGTTCCTTGGCCGAGCTGACGCCCAGACCCTTGGGAACCATGAAGCCCTGACCGTCGTAGTAGTTCACGCCGACGAATTCGAACTTGAGGTCGACATCGCGCGAGAAGGTCCAGGTCGTGTTCCGGGCCAGCAGGTCGATCTCGCCCGAGGCCAGCGCGGTAAAGCGGGTCTTGCCGGTTGTCGGCACGAACTCCACCGCGTTCTGGTCGCCCAGAACGGCTGCGGCAACGGCACGGCAAACGGAAACGTCAAAACCCTTCCACTCCCCGTTCGCATCCGGCGCGGCAAAGCCGACGAGGCCGGTCGTGACGCCGCAGTTCAGCTTGCCGCGCGCCTTGACGTCGTCCATCGTGCCCGCAACGGCTGCACCCGCGGTCAGGCCGGCGACAGTCAGCGCGCCCAAAAATACGGATTTTTTCATTTTCACCTCTTCCTGATTTTGCCGCCTCCCGCAGGGGCAGCATGTCCGGCAGGTACGCCGGTTCCCATGCTGAATGGGTTCCTCCCTTTCAGCACCCACGAGTGTGGGCGGATTCATCAACAAACGTCAAGGGTTGGATCAAGACATCGGATGGCTTCGCGTAACGCTTTCCGCTTGGTCAGCCAATTTCGCGTAACCCATGATCACTTATGCAAAATCATGGAATGCCTTGGCATGCACAAAGGCCGCCCGCTTGTGCGCCTCGCTCGCCGTGGCCTCGTCGTCCGAGCCCCAGTGCTCCTCCTGCCAGCGCTCATCCAGCCGTGACATTTCCCACAGGGCGTCTGTATCGCGCCAGCCTTTCGCCGTGGCAAAGCCCAGAACCAGCGACCCCGACAGGCTGACCAGATCGTGAAACGCCGCCAGCCGGAACGCATCGAGCGCATGCACCTGCGCGCGCAGCCGCGCCAGCGCCTCGGGCGCCTGCGGCTGGTGAATCACGCCACGGCGCGGCTCCAGCCGCGCACCCAGCGCGCGCTCGGCCCAGTCCAGCGCCGGGTCCCAGGTCTCGGCCTGCCGCTCGACCAGGGCCTGCGGGCTCTCGGCGCGGTAGCACAGCAGATCGGAATCGCCGTAGTCAGCCAACATGTCGGCCACTTCCGCATGCTGGGCACGCACCTTGTCGATCGCCGCGTTGGCCGAACGGGTAAAGGGCATCGACAGCGGATCGACCTCGCCGTCCTGCGCCGCCCATTCCCCGGCCACCGCCTCGGCCATCGCCCGGCCGGGCAGGATCAGCGGCGCCTTGGCCGGGGTCTTGATCCGCCGCCCGTCCAGCGCCACGGCATACCCATCGTCGTCTTCCTGGACGCTCACCTCGGTCCAGAACCGTTTCTGCTTCCACTCGCTCATGCTGTCTTTTCCCAGATCCGGTCCAGCGCCGGCGGCAGGTCGTCGACCCTGTGGATCACCGACGCCGCGTTTTTCAGCGCCTCCGGGGCGTGATAGCCCCAGCTGACGCCCAAACCCGCGACCCCCGCCGCGCGCGCCATGTCCATGTCGTAACTGGTGTCGCCCACCATCACCGCCCCGCCGGCATCGACCCCGGTCTCGTCCAGCGCCGCGTGGATCATCGAAGGATGCGGTTTCGACGGGTGATCGTCGGCCACCTGCCGGGTGACGAAATACCGCTCCAGCCCATGCGCCTCGATCAGCGCATCGAGCCCGCGCCGCGACTTGCCCGTCGCCACCCCCATCAGCAGTTCCGGCCGCACCGCCAGCCGCGCCAGCACCTCGGCCACGCCGGGATACAGCGGCGAATGCGCCGCCCCCTGCTCCAGCCGGTGGGCGTGATAGGCCGCCTTGTAGCCCTCGACCAGCCGCGCGCGGATCTCGGCCGCCAGCTCCGGCGCCAGTCGCAGCATGGCGTGATCCAGCGACAGCCCGACGATCGACAGGATCGCCGCCCGCTCCGGCACCGGCAACCCCTCGGCGCCAAAGGCCCCCGTCATCGCCGCCACGATACTGGCCTGGCTGTCCACCAGCGTGCCGTCCACGTCGAAAATCACCAGCCTCAGGTTCACCGGATCGCCTCGAAGGGATCGTCCTCGGCCAGGCTCTCGTCCCAGCCGAAGGTGTCCCAGCTCTGTTTCATATGCTCGGGCAACTCTGCGACAAGGGTGACCGGCTTTTTCGTCACCGGATGCTCGAAAGTCAGGCTGCGGGCGTGCAGGTGCAGCTTCTTGCTGATGATACCGCCGATCTGCGCGCCCCAGCCTTCGCCCATGTTCTCCTGCCCGGAGCCGCCATACTTGCCGTCACCGACGATCGGATGGCCCATCTCGGCCATATGCGCGCGCAGCTGGTGGGTGCGCCCGGTCAGCGGCTCCAGCGCCACCCAGGCCGCGCGCCCCGCAACCCGGTAGAGCGTCGCGTAAAGCGTATGCGCCCGCTTCGCTCCCGGCGTGCTGTCGATGTCGCGCGGATGCACCGCGATCATCTTCTCGCCCTCGCCGCCCTTGCCGTGGCCCGGCGCCTTGACCAGCCCGGCCTTGATCTCGCCCAGGTAGGGGGTCGGCACGCCGGCGACCAGCGCCCAGTAGATCTTGCGGGTCTCGCGGTGCCGGAACGCCGCCGTCATCCCCGCCGCCGCCTCGCGCGTACGCGCCAGAACCAGCACGCCCGAGGTGTCCTTGTCCAGCCGGTGCACCAGGCGCGGCTTCTCGTCATAGCCAAAGCGCAGCGCTTCGCTCAGCCCATCCACGTGCTTTGTCGTGCCGCTGCCACCCTGCACCGCCAGCCCCGGCGGTTTGTTCAGCGCGATGATATGGTCGTCGCGGTAGATCACGCAGTCGCGGATCATCTTCGCGTCGGCATCGGACACATGCGTGCGCACCGGCGCCGGCTTGTGATCGGCATCGGGCAGCGGCGGGATGCGCACCTGCTGGCCCACCTGCAGCCGCGTCGCCGGTTTGACCCGCCCGCCATCGACGCGCAACTCGCCCTTGCGGCACATCTTTTCGATCCGGCCCTGGCTCACATGCGGGAACAGCCGCCGCAGCCAGCGGTCCAGCCGCTGGTCGCCGTCGCCCTCTTCCACCGGAATCATCTGCACCCCGCTCATGCCAGTACCCCGCGCGTTACCATCATGCCCAGCGCCAGCGCCAGGATCGAGACCACCACCGACAGGGCGACATAAAGCGCCGCCTGCCCCAGGTCGCCGCGCTCGATCAGGTTCACCGCCTCCAGCGAAAAGGTCGAAAAGGTGGTGAACCCGCCCAGCATGCCGGTCATCACCAGCGGGCTCAGGTGCGTCAGCCCCTTGTGCGCCGCCGCCACCACGAACACCCCCATCAGGAGGGATCCCAGCACGTTGACCGTCAGGATCGCCACCGGAAAGCCGGTATGCCCCAGCATCCGCACGATCCCCAGCCCCGCGAGATAGCGCAGCGAGGCGCCGATCGCCCCGCCCAGCGCCACATATGTAACCGATTGCATCATGGCCGGTCTGTCGCGCGGCAGGGGGCCGGAGTCAAGCGGCGGCTCAGTTTCCCTGCCGCTGCAGCCGCAGCTTGGCGAAATACTCCAGCCGCTTTTTCAACTCGCGCTCGAACCCGCGCTCCACCGGGCTGTAGATCACCGGCCGCTTGACCCCCTCGGGGAAATAGTTCTGCCCTGAAAACCCGTCCTCGGCGTCATGGTCATAGGCATAGCCGGCGCCGTATCCCTGCTCCTTCATCAGCCCGGTGGGCGCGTTCAGGATATGCTTGGGCGGCGGCGCGCTGCCGGTCTTCTTGGCCAGTTGCCGCGCCATCTTGTAGGCCGCGTAGCCGGCGTTGGATTTCGGCGCCAGCGCCAGATAGATCACCGCCTGCCCCAGCGCCAGCTCGCCCTCGGGCGAGCCCAGCCGCTCATAGGTTTCCCAGGCGTGCAGGCAATGGGTCTGCGCCTGCGGATCGGCGAGGCCAATATCCTCGACCGCCATCCGGGTGATCCGGCGCGCAAGATAACGGGGATCCTCGCCCCCCTCCAGCATTCGCGCGAACCAGTAAAGCGCTGCCTCCGGGTCCGACCCGCGCACCGATTTGTGCAGCGCCGAGATCAGGTTGTAATGCTCGTCGCCGGATTTGTCGTATTTTGCCGCCCGCCGCATCAGCCGGGTCGCCAGCTGATCCGGCGTCAGCTTGCCCGCGACAGTCCAGGCCATCACCTGTTCGATCAGGTTCAGCGCCGCGCGCCCGTCGCCGTCGGCCATCTCCAGCAGCGCCTCGCGCGCCGGGCCATCCAGCGGCAGCGGGCGGCCGATCTCCTGTTCCGCGCGCTGGGTCAGCCGCTCCAGTTCCGCCAGGCTCAGCCGCGCCAGCACCAGCACCTGCGACCGGCTCAACAGCGCCGCGTTCAGTTCGAACGAGGGGTTCTCGGTGGTGGCGCCGATCAGCAGGATGGTGCCATCCTCCATATACGGCAGGAACCCGTCCTGCTGCGCCTTGTTGAAGCGGTGGATCTCGTCCACGAAAAGCAGCGTGCCCTGGCCGTTTCCGCGCCGCATCCGGGCCGCCTCGAACACCTTCTTGAGGTCCGGCACGCCGGTGAAAATGGCGCTGATCTGGACGAAATGCAGGTCGCTTTCCGCCGCCAGCAGCCGCGCGATGGTGGTCTTGCCCACCCCCGGCGGCCCCCAGAGGATCAGCGACGACAGCGAGCCTGCCGCCAGCATCGCGCCCAGCGGCCCGTCCTCGCCCAGGATCTGCGTCTGCCCGATCACCTCGCCCAGCGTCTGCGGCCGCAGCCGGTCGGCCAGCGGCCGGGTTTTCGCCGGGGCGGCCTCGCCCCCTGCCGTATCGCCTGAATCGAACAGATCCGCCATCCGCTAGAGCCGGAACCGCAGGCGCAGGCGCTGACCGCGCCGCAGCAGGTCCATCTTGAGCCATCGGCCCGGATCGCTGAGCGCGCGGCGCACATCGCGGGGCCGCGCGATCGCGGCATCGTTGATCGCGGCGATCACATCGCCCTGCTTCAGCCCCGCCCGCGCGCCGTAAGGGCCCGGATCGGTCACCACCACCCCCTCGCTCGACAGTGGCAGACCGAGCCGCGCGATCACCGCCGGGTTGGCGCGGGCCACCGACAGCCCCGGCACAACGGTTTTTTCGTCCAAAGTCACCGCCTCGGCGGGCGGATCGTCGGGCGCGGCGATCATCTCGACCGCGATCTCCTCGGTTCGCCCGTCGCGCGCACGGGTCACCTGCGCCCTGGCCCCGATCCCCCGCACCGTCATCCGGAACACCATTTCCGGCGGCGAGTTCACCGGCTGGCCATCGACGTCGGTGATCACGTCGCCCACCTCGAAGCCGGCCTTGCGGAACGGGCTTTCCGGGTGCAGGTCCGAGATCACAATCCCCTCGGGCAGGCTCATCCCGAGCGACTGGGCAAGATCGGAGTCCACCGGTTGCCCTGCCATTCCGGCCCAGGGCCGCTCGAACACCGTGTTGCCGTCCTCGGCCTGCTTGACGAACTGTGCCACCAGGTTGGCCGGGATCGCAAAGCCGATCCCGTTCGAGCCACCCGACCGGCTGAGAATGCGGCTGTTGATGCCGATCACCGCGCCGTTCACGTCGATCAGCGCCCCGCCGGAGTTACCGGGGTTGATCGGCGCGTCGGTCTGGATGAAATAGCCGCGTGCATTGCCGGTCGCCGCGCCGGAGCGCGCCAGCCCCGACACGATGCCGCTGCTCACGGTCTGGCCGACGCCGAACGGATTGCCGATCGCCAGCACCAGTTCGCCCACCTCGACGTGATCGGAATCGCGCAGCGGCAAATAGGGCAGCCCGCTGGCTCCGTCCAGCTGAAGGATCGCCAGATCCGCCTCCTTGTCAGACAGCACCACATGGGCCTCGTATTCCTGCCGGTCAGAGGTGACCACGCGGATATCGGTGGCCTGCCCGACCACGTGGTAATTCGACACCACGATGCCGTCCGCCGCCAGGATCACCCCCGAGCCGAGCGAATTCTGCACCCGCGGGCGCGGCGTGCCGAAGCCGCGGAACAGGTCGGCAAAGAACGGATCGCCCGCAAACGGGCTGTCCTGAACCTGGGTGACGATCCGGGCATAGATGTTGACCACCGCCGGCGCCGCGCGCTTGACCACGGGCGCAAAGCCCAGAGAGATCTCGGCCTGCGATTGCGGCACGCGGGTCTCGGCCCGCACCGGACCCATCGGCGCTGTGGCCAGCGCAAGGCCCAGTGCGATCATCAGAAAGCGGAACATCGGCGCCTCCATTTTCGGTTGCCGTCGATATGCGCCCCGCCTGTCGCGATTGCAAGCTGCCGCGCAAACCGTCACGGGGGGCGGTACGGCGCTTTACCCCGGGGCCGCCGCGCAGATACACTCGCCGGGACAGACGAAAAGGAGGAGGTACATGGCCAAACTGACGAACGGAACCTGGATCGTCGTGGCGGACAGCGAAAAGGCGCTGTTGATGCGCAACCTGACCGATCACGCCGATCCCAATTTCGAGGTCATCTCCCGCGAGGAGCAGCCCGAGGTCGCCGACAACGCCGACCGTCCGGGCCGGCGCGCCGATACCGGCCCGGGCCAAAGCTCGGCGATGGAACAATCGGACTGGCACGTGCTGGCCCGCGACAGATTCGCCAAGGACCTGGCCGGGATTCTCTATGGCCATGCCCACAAGGGCGCCTATGCCCACCTGGTGATCGCCGCCGCCCCCGACCTGCTGGGCAAGCTGCGCGACGAGCTGCACCCGGAGGTGAAATCCAGGGTGGTGGCCGAGATCCCCAAGAACATGGCCAACCACACAATCCGCGACCTGGAACGCCTGATCAAGGCGGACCTCGACGCGCCCTAGGCAACAGGACGACGGGCAACCGGACGACACGAAAAAGGGGCGCCGCCCGTTCCGGCAGCGCCCCTGAAACTGTCAGACCTCGGACCGGAATTAATCCTCCAAGGCCTCTTCGGCCGCAACACGGGCCTTGTCGCCCGCGCCCTTGGCATCGACATCGCGGTCGACGAACTCGATGATTGCCATCGGCGCCATGTCGCCATAACGGAAGCCGGCCTTCAGAACCCGGATGTAACCGCCCTGGCGGTCCTTGTAGCGCGGGCCGAGGATCTCGAACAGCTTGGCAACGTGCTGGTCCTGCTTGAGCCGGGCGGCGGCCTGGCGGCGGGCATGCACATCGCCGCGCTTGGCCAGCGTGATCAGCTTTTCGACGATCGGGCGCAGTTCCTTGGCCTTGGGCAGGGTGGTCTTGATCTGTTCGTGTTCGATCAGCGACCCGGCCATGTTGGCGAACAGCGCCTTGCGGTGTTCATGGGTGCGGTTGAGGCGGCGATAGCCACGAGCGTGACGCATTTTCTATTCTCCAAATCGTGCCCTCTACGGGCGGTTTTGCTTTGTCCGTCCGGCGATGCGTGTCACCGGCTCTCCTTGGGGCGGTTGCCCATGTCATTCCCCGGATATCCCGGGCATTCGCGGCGGGCCGGGCGAACGCCCGGCCTGCCCCGTTTTCGTGGACCGGGCTTCAGCCCGGCACGCCGATCAGAACGTGTCTTCGAACTTCTTGGCCAGATCCTCGATATTGTCCGGCGGCCAGTCCTCGACATCCATGCCCAGGTGCAGCCCCATGCCCGAGAGCACTTCCTTGATCTCGTTCAGCGACTTGCGGCCGAAGTTCGGGGTGCGCAGCATCTCGGCTTCGGTCTTCTGGATCAGGTCGCCGATGTAGACGATGTTGTCGTTCTTCAGGCAGTTGGCGGAGCGGACCGACAGTTCCAGCTCGTCCACTTTCTTGAGCAGGAGCGGGTTGAACTCCAGCCCTTCGTCCTCTTCGCCGCGGCCGGCGGCCTCGGGCTCTTCGAAGTTGACGAAGATCGAAAGCTGATCCTGCAGGATGCGCGCGGCATAGGCCACCGCGTCGTCCGGCGTGACCGATCCGTCTGTCTCCAGCTTCATGGTCAGCTTGTCATAATCCAGCACCTGGCCCTCGCGGGTCGGCTGCACGTCATAACTGACCCGCTTCATCGGCGAATAGATCGCGTCGATCGGGATCAGGCCGATCGGCGCATCCTCAGGCTTGTTCTTCTCGGCCGAGACATAGCCCTTGCCGGTGTTGACCGTCAGTTCCATGAACAGGTCGGCGCCGTCGTCGAGGTGGCAGATCACGTGATCGCGGTTCAGGATGGAGATGCCCGCGCTCTCGCTGATGTCACCGGCGGTGACCACGGCCGGCCCCTTGGCGCTGATCGAAAGACGCTTGGGGCCTTCGACCTCCATGCTCAGCGACACGCCCTTGAGGTTGAGGATGATGTCGGTGACATCCTCGCGCACGCCGGCGACGCTGGAAAACTCGTGCAGCACGTTGTCGATCTGCACGCTGGTGATGGCGGCGCCCTGCAGGGACGACATCAGGATGCGGCGCAGCGCGTTGCCCAGCGTCAGCCCGAAACCGCGCTCCAGCGGCTCGGCCACGACGGTGGCCTGGCGCGCGGGATCGTTGCCCGGCTTGACCTCAAGCTGCGTCGGCTTGATCAGTTCAGCCCAGTTTTTGTGGATCATGCGGTCCCTCCATTCCTGTCTGTGCTCCATGTCCGTAAAGCGCAGACGCCCGAGGTTTAAAATGACGGATCGGGGCCGTGCATCCGCGCGGCCCCGTCAAAACTGTCCTTGCCCTTAGACCCGGCGGCGCTTCGGAGGGCGGCAGCCGTTGTGCGCAATCGGGGTCACATCACGGATCGAGGTGATGTTGAACCCGACGGCAGCCAGCGCACGCAGCGCCGATTCACGGCCCGAACCGGGGCCCTGCACTTCGACTTCCAGCGTTTTCACGCCGTGATCCTGGGCTTTCTTGCCAGCGTCCTCGGCCGCCATCTGGGCGGCGTAGGGGGTGGATTTCCGCGACCCCTTGAAGCCCATGGTGCCGGCGGACGACCATGCGATCGCGTTGCCTTGCACGTCCGAGATCAGGATCTTGGTGTTGTTGAACGAGCTGTTCACATGCGCCACGCCGGCGGCGATGTTCTTGCGCTCTTTCTTCTTGGTACGAGTCTTTTCGCGTGCCATTGATCGAACCCTCCCTTACTTCTTCTTGCCGGCAATGGCCTTTGCGGGGCCTTTGCGGGTGCGAGCGTTGGTGTGGGTGCGCTGACCGCGCACGGGGAGGTTGCGGCGATGGCGCAGACCGCGATAGCAGCCAAGGTCCATCAGGCGCTTGATGTTCATCTGGGTCTCGCGGCGCAGGTCGCCTTCGACGGTAAAGTTGGCGTCGATATGCTCGCGGATCTGCAGAACCTCGGAATCGCTCAGCTCGTTGACCCGGCGGGCATGGTCGATGCCGACCGCGTCGCAGATCGCCCTGGCCGAGGCGTTGCCGATTCCGGTGATATAGGTGAGGGCGATGGGAACCCGTTTGGCAGTCGGGATGTTTACGCCGGCAATACGTGCCACGTGTCACTTTCCTTTCGTTGCGGTTCCGTAACTCCAGAACCTTTTTTCACAACGATTGACCTTGGCAGTGGGGCCAGCGGGTCAGCCGTTTATGAGGTGATCGGCGGGGCGGGCGAATCCCGCGCCGCGCCTTTGATTCCCTTGCGGGATGCGGGTCGATATGGGGTTTTGACCGCGCGGTCAACCCCCCGCAGTTACTTGTCCAGCGCCGCCGCGATCGCGCCGCGCACGGTATCGATCTCGCCCAGCCCGTCGATCCGGGTCAGATTGCCCTTGGCGTAGTAATAGCCGATCAGCGGCGAGGTCTTCTTGTAGTATTCCATCAGCCGGGTGCGCAGGCTGTCCTCGTTGTCGTCGGCACGGCGCTTGAACTCGGTTCCGCCGCAGTTGGAGCATTTGCCGTTCGGCGGGATCGGCTTGGTGATGTCATTGTAGACCTCGCCGCAACTGCCGCAGGTCGACCGCGCGGTGATGCGTTGCACCAGCGCCTCGTCATCGACCTCCATCTCGATCACCGCATCCAGGGTCTGGCCCTCGAACTCCAGCAGCTCGCCCAGCGCGTCGGCCTGCGCCAGGGTGCGCGGGAAGCCGTCGAAGATGAAGCCGTTGGCCTTGACCGTCTCCAGCTTCTCGCGGATCAGGCCGATCACGATCTCGTCAGTGACAAGCTGGCCCTTGGCCATGACCTCGGCCACCACCTTGCCCATCTCGGTGCCGCTGTCCTTGGCCTCGCGCAGCATGTCGCCGGTGCTCAGCTGCACCATGCCGCGCTCTTCCACAAGATACCGTGCCTGCGTTCCCTTGCCCGCACCGGGCGGTCCCAGAAGAATGATGTTCATCGCCGTGCCGGCCCCCGTTTGGTGCGTTTCTTGGTTGCCCCCTTGCCGCGCCCGCGCAGCTGCGACTTCTCGATCAGCCCCTCGTACTGATGCGCCAGAAGGTGGCTTTGCGCCTGCTGGATGGTGTCCATGGTCACCGACACGATGATCAGAACCGATGTGCCGCCGAAATAGAACGGCACCGCGAACTGACCGCGCAGGATTTCCGGCAGCAGACAGACCAGCGCGAGATACCCCGAGCCCAGCACAAGGACCCGGTTGACCACGTACTCCAGGTACTCGGCCGTCTTTTTGCCTGGGCGGATACCGGGAACGAACCCGTTCTGGTTCTTCAGGTTGTCGGCCACGTCATCGGGTTTGAACGACACGTTGAAGGTGTAGAAATAGGCGAAGAACACGATCATCGAGACGAAGAACAGCAGATAGAGCGGCTGGCCGGGGCCGAAATTGGCCAGCAGCCAGGACATCACCGGACCGCTCGCCGCACCCGAGGAAAAGGTCGAGATCGTCACCGGCAGCAGCAGCAGCGACGAGGCGAAGATCGCCGGGATCACCCCCGCCGGGTTCACCTTGACCGGCAGATGCGACGAGCCGCCGTCATAGACCTTCATCCCCACCTGGCGGCGCGGATACTGGATGTGGATCTTGCGCAGCGCGCGCTCCATGAACACCACAAAGGTGATCACCGCGATCACCATCAGCACGACGCCGACGATCACCGCCGGGCTCAGCGCGCCCGACCGGCCAGAGGCAAAGAACTGCGCCAGCGCGGCGGGCACCTCGGCGATGATGCCGACGAAGATGATCAGCGAGATGCCGTTGCCCAGCCCGCGCGCGGTGATCTGTTCGCCCAGCCACATAAGGAACATGGTGCCGCCGACCAGGGTGATCATCGTCGAGAAGCGGAAGTAGAGCCCCGGATCGGTGGCCAGATCGCCCGATTCCAGCGACACCGCCAGCCCATAGGCCTGCACCGTGGCCAGCGCCACCGTACCGAAGCGGGTGTATTGGTTGATCTTCTTGCGGCCCTGCTCTCCCTCTTTCTTCAACTGCTCCAGCTGCGGCACCAGCGAGGTCAGCAGCTGCACAATGATCGAGGCCGAGATATAGGGCATGATGCCGAGTGCAAAGATGCCCATCCGCCCCAGCGCACCGCCGGTGAACATCGAAACCATGCCGCCGATGCCCTGCCCCGCGCTTTCCATGAACTCGCGCAGCGCCGCACCGTCGATGCCCGGAACCGGGATGAAGGTGCCCAGCCGATAGACGATCAGCAGGCCCAGGGTGAACAGGATGCGGTTGCGCAGATCGGTGGCCTTGCCAAGGGCGGACCAGCTGGTGTTCGCCGCCATTTGTTCTGCTGCTGATACCATGAAAGAGGTCTCTCTTATGATTGCGCCGCCCTAAGCCGTTTTCCGGCTCGGGCGGCGTCATGGAAAACTGAGATCTATTTAGGCGGCTGGCGCGCCGCCCACAACCGCTTACTCGGCAGCGCCGGCAGTTGTGACCTTCAGCGCGCCGCCCGCAGCCTCGACAGCGGCGATCGCCGACTTCGAGGCGCCGGTGACTTCGATCGTCGCCTTGGCGCTGAACTCGCCCTTGGCCAGGACGCGGATCCCGTCCAGCTTGCGGCGCACCAGCCCCGAGGCGATCAGCGCGTCCTCGGTGATGGCCTGGCCGGCGTCGATCTTGCCGGCGTCGATGAATTTCTGGATCAGCCCGAGGTTCACCACCGCAAAGGATTTGCGGTTCGGCTTGTTGAAGCCGCGCTTGGGCAGACGCTGATAGAGCGGCATCTGGCCGCCCTCATAGCCGTTGATGGCCACACCCGAACGGGATTTCTGACCCTTGATACCGCGACCGGCGGTCTTGCCGGTGCCCGAGCCGGGGCCACGGCCAACGCGTTTGCGGGATTTCGTCGCGCCGGGATTGTCGCGCAGTTCGTGCAGTTTCATATCGCTTCTCCATTGCCGGATGCGCCCCCGAAGCGAACAGGACGACCACGGCGTTTCTTGGTTGTGAGTCGGGCCCATGCGGACCACCGGGGGCGTATAGACGGATGCAGGCCCCGATGCAAGGCCAGGGATCGGCACCGGCCCACAGGGCACCCCCCGCAACCCGCACCCTGCCCGTAGGCCGGGCTTCAGCCCGGCGCACCCCGCAACCCGCGCCCTGCCCGTAGGCCGGGCTTCAGCCCGGCGCACCCCGCCCCCTCAGAAATCCTTCAGCAACCGCGTGGTCTCCGGGTCCATGAAGCCGGCCACCGTCGCCTCGGTCTCCAGCGCCAGCGCCCGGTTCAGGTCGGTCTGGCCGGCGGCGTTCAGCACCCGCTTCATCGCCCGCACCGCCAGCGGCGGCAGCGCCGCCAGCCGTTCGGCCACCGCCACGGCCTGCGTCATCAGCTCCGAATCCGGCGCCACCCGCCAGGCCACGCCCAGGTCCTTCAGCTCGGCGGCGTCATAGCGTTCGCCCAGCATCAGCATTTCCCGCGCCTTGGCGATCCCCACCATCGCCGGCAACAGCGAGGTCACCGCCCCGGTCACGAAGAGGTTCAGCGACACCTCGGGAAAGAACCCCTTCGCACTCTCGCCCCAGATCGGGAAGTCGCAGTTGATCGCCCATTCGAACCCGCCGCCCACGGCCCAGCCGTTGATCGCGCCGACCACCGGCTTGGCGCCGAAGGTGATCGCATGGGTGGCCCGCTGGATCGCGTTCACCAGGTCGCGCGCCTGCTCTTCCGTCTCGGGATGCACGTGTTCGCGCCGGTCGTCGCCGGCGCAGAACGCCTTGCCCGTGCCGGTGAACACGATGGCCCGCGTATCCGGGTCCGCGTTGGCATCGTCAAACGCCCGCGCCACATCCTCGATCAATTGCCGGTTCATCGCGTTCAGGCTGCCCGGACGGTTCAGCGCGATGACCCGCACCCCGTTTTCGCCCGGCGTGCTCAACACCGTCTCATAGGTCAATTCGCGCATCTTGTCCCCCGTATCACCCGTTTGGTCTTTCCTTCGGTGCGCGGGAAACTTCCCGCCGTCCGCACATCTACCCGCGCCGTCGCCCCCAGCCGCGCCTTGATCGCCTGTTCCACCCGCGCCGCGAGGTCGGGCGTCTGCGCGCCCTCCTCGGCCAGTTCCACCGCCACCGGCAGGACGTCATAGGGCGGCGGTCCGGACAACTCGATCCGGTACTCGCCCGACAGCGCGTCAAAGCCGTTGACCACCGCCGCCACCATGCTGGGAAACATGTTCAGCCCGCGCACCACCACCATATCGTCCGACCGCCCCACCACCGAGAAGCGGAACCCGGTCCGCCCGCAGGAACAGGGAGCGGTCACCGCGATGCGGATGATGTCGCCGGTGCGGAACCGCACCAGCGGCTGGCAATCGCGCAACAGATGGGTCAGCACCAGCTCCCCCTCCTGCCCCGCCTCGATCGGCAGCGGCGCGGCGCTGTCCGGGTCGATCAGCTCGGGATAGAGCACATCGGCCGCCATGAAATGCAGGTGGGAATCGTCCTCGCATTGCGCCGCGAAGTTCGAGAACACGTCCGACACGCCGTAATTGGCATTCCTCGGCTCCATCCCCCAGGTCTCGCGCAGCCGGGCGCGGAACGCCGGATCGTCCAGCCCCGGCTCACCGCCGAACAGGCCCAGCCGCAGCCCCAGATCGCGCGGCGTGATCCCCGGAAACTTCTCCGCGATCACCCGCTCCAACACCGCCGGATAGGACGGCGTGCAGGAAATCGCCGTCACCCCCAGCTCTCGGATGGTTCGCACCAGAAGCTCGGTCGCGCCGACGCCAAAGGGCACCACCAGCGCCCCGGTCGCCTCCAGCGTCATGTGATCGGTCAACCCGCCCATCCACATCTGATAGTTCAGGCAATGCACCACCGTATCCTCGGCGGTCAGCCCGGCGGCGGCATGGCAGCGCCCGCCCACCTCCTGCGTCACCGCCGCATCCCGCGCCGACAGCGCCAGGTTCATCGCCTGCCCGGTGGTGCCCGAGGTCCGGTGCAGCCGATTCACCGCCCGCCGCGCCGAGGCCAGGTAGGAGCCGAACGGCGGATGATCGGCCTGCGATTGCCGCAACATCGCCTTGTCCGACAGCGGCAGTTCGGGCAGATCCTCCAGCCGCTCCGGCGGCGCCTGCCCGGCCCAAAGCGCGCGGTAAAACGCCGAATGCTCCACCACATAGCCCCGCTGCGCCTGCCAGAGCGCGGCGACTTGGGGCGCAAGTTCGCTCCACGGCATCCGCTCGGCCCCCTTGAGGCATCCGCTCATACCTGCATCCCCCGCTCCCAGATCAGGTCCAGCGTGTCGAGCACCGCCGCCTCGTCACCCGACACCGCCAGCAGCGCCGGGTCCTCCGAAAGCAACAGGCTGGACAGGTACTGGTCCACCATGCCCCCCAGCGCATAGGCGCGGCGCAGCAGCTCGTCCCGCGCGATCGTCCCGGACCGGCCCTGCCGCGCCAGGTCCCGCTCGACCGAGGACACCACGCCCTCCAGCCAGTCGCGGTTGAACCTCTGGAACGCCGCGCGCGCCTCGGGAAAGCCGTCGAGGTGATGCACGAGACAGCGCATCAGACCCCGGTTGTCGCGGAACAGCGCGACATAGGCCCGGGTCGCCGCCCGCACCGGATCGTCCGGCTGCGCCCGGCTGGCCGCCCGCATCGCCGCCCGGGCATAGCCGACGAACCCGGTCAACAGATCGTCCAGCAACAGGCGGCGATCGCTGAAATAGACATAGAACGCCCCGTTGGAGAGGCCCGCCTGCCCGCAGATCGCCGAAATGGTCAGATCCTGGGGGGTGTGGTCGTCCAACAGCGCGCAGACCGCCCCGAGCATGGCCGCGCGCGTGCGCTCGCCCTTCGGCTGATCCGCCGCCTGCGCCGCCAGAAACGCGGCATAGGCATAACGCCGGGCTGACGCACCGGCTTGTCTCGTGCTGGCAAAAGCGGGCATGATTCCTCAAAACTGAAACTGAATTCATTTTCACTTTTGATTCCCGCCCCACCAATTGCAAGCCTTTTCTGCACATGCGCCAGCGGGCGTCAGCCCGCCTCGCGCCCGCCGAACTGGCGAATGGCGACACCGCCCGCCTCCAGGCTGGCGCGCACCGCCCGGGACAGCGCCACCGCCGTCGGCGTGTCCCCGTGCAGGCAGATGGTATCGATCGCCGCCGGGATGCGCTTGCCGCTCTCGGTGATGATCGCCCCCTCCTCGACCATCTGCCGCATGCGCGGTCCGACGATCTCGGGCGCGTGGATGACCGCGCCGGGCTTGCTGCGGTCCACCAGCGTGCCATCGTCGTTATAGGCCCGGTCGGCAAAGATCTCGCCGGCCCAGCGACAGCCCAGATCGCGCACCGCGCGCTCCTGCGCGGTCGAGGCCAGCACCATCACGATGATCTCGGGATCCACCGAAAGCGCCGCCGCGTAGCAGGCCCGCGCCAGCTCCGCATCCTCCGAGGCCATGTTCGACAGCGCCCCGTGCAGCTTCAGATGCCGCACCTGCACCCCCAGCGCCTGCGCCATCCCCTTCGCCGCGCCAAGCTGATAGCGGATCATGTTCTCCAGCGTTTCGCGCGGAACATGCATCCGCCGCCGCCCGAACCCCTGAAGATCGTCGAACCCCGGATGCGCGCCGATCCCCACCCCTCCCGAGGCCGCCGCGCGCATGGTGCTGGCCATCACATCCGGGTCGCCCGCGTGAAAGCCGCAGGCGATATTGGCCGAGCTGATGACATGCAAAAGCGCCGCGTCATCGCCCATGGGCCAGGCGCCAAAGCTTTCGCCCATATCGGCGTTCAGATCGACGGATTTGGTCATTCGCTGTCTCCTTACGGCTCGTGATGGGCCGAGACTGCCCCGCTGATCAACTGATAGCCCAGCAGATCGGGAATGTCGCCCGGATGCCGCACCAGCGGCCGCGGCGCGCGCCGCAACCCGGCCAGGTGGCTCGCATGCCGCGCCTCGGCCTCCAGCGCCACCGCCCGGCTGACGAAGCAAAACCGCAGCGGCGCCCCCGCCGGCGCCTGCGCCACCTTCGGCAGGTCGCAGGGAATCACCGTGCCGATGCGCGGATAGCCGCCCGTGGTCTGGCATTCCGGCAGCAGCACAAAGGGGCGCCCGTCGCCGGTCATCTGGATATCGCCGGGCACGATCACCTCCGACAGGATCGCCAACTGCCCCTCTGCGGCGAACCCCTCGCCCGGACAATCGAGCGCCACCCCCATCCGGTTGGCCCGCCCGCCCCGGACAAATTCCGTCGCCTCGAACCGCGCCCGCACATCCAACGCGAACAGCGGCGTCTGCACCCCCTCGACCACGCGCAGCGCCCCGCCCGAGAACCGGTCCGCGACCTCCAGCGCAAGCCCGGTCTCGCCGCCGCGATCCCGCCCCGCCGGCAGCTGATCCCCCGCCGCCACCGCCCGGCCCAGACCGGCGGCCAGATGCACCGCCCGCGCGCCCAGAACCCTTGGCGTATCAATCCCGCCACCCAGGTGCAGATAGCCATAGCAGCCCGCGCGCACCGCCCCGAGGCTCAGACGCTGCCCGGCCATCAGCGCATGGCTGGCGTTCCAGGCCACGCGGGCGCCGTCGATCTCGGCCGCCATCGGCGCGCCGGTCAGCGCGATGCGCAGATCACCCTCGGCCTCGAACACACCGCCGAACCCGGCGATCTCCAGCGCGGCAAGCCCGGCATCCTGCCCCAGCAGCGCCGCCCCCTCGACCAGCGCCAGCGGGTCCGCCGCCCCGCCGCGCGACAGCCCCTGGCCCAGAAAACCCGGCCGGCCCGGATCCTGCACCGTGCAGGCCGGCCCCGCCTGATGCACCCGCAACCCGCTCATTCCGCGATCTCCCCGATCACGGCGCCGCCCGCGCCATCCGTCGCGCGTGCGGCGATCCGCAGGAACTCCGGCTTGCTGACCGGCTCGAACAGCATCTCGTCGCCCGGCCGCAGCGCAAAGGGCGCCGCCGCCTCGGGCCTGAAACAGCGAAACGCGGTCTGCCCCACATGGCGCCAGCCGGTCGGCGAGGACGCGGCAAAAAGGACGAACTGGCGCACCGCCAGCACCAGCGCCCCCACCGGCACCTGTGCCGTCAGCGCGGTCTGCCGCGGCAGATCCCAGTCCGCGCCCAGCGGCCCGAGATAGGGCTGCCCGGGTGCGAAACCGATGGTCAGCACCCGCACCCGCGTCGTGCCCAGATCGGCAATGGCCGCCTCCACACCCATCCCGGCCGCCGCCGCCGCCTCCTCCAGCTGCGGCGCCAGATCGGTGCCATAGAGGGTGGGCACCCGGATCAGACGCCGCCCCCCGGGCAGGGCCGCCGCGTACCAGTCGCGCGCCGCCAGCAGCCCCTGCAGCCAGTCGCTCAGCGCATCATGGGAAAGAACCTCGGGATCGAACCGCAGGAACACCGAGGCGAGCGAGGTCGCGGTCTCCGCGATCCCGGCCTTGCGCTCCGCCTCGACAGCGGCGCGAAAGGCCAGCGCGGCGCGATTTGCCGGCTCCTCCAGCCGGTCGGAAAAGCTCACCAGCATCCCCGACAGCCCGACCGGGCGCAGCGCCGGAAACCCGGGTCGGATCTGCCGGTCATTGGCGGTCATTCAAAGCCTCTCTCCTGCACCCGTGCAGGAGTACGGCAGCCGGGCGGCGAGGCGCAAGCTTTCCGCGCATCCCGCCCCTTCGCGCGACGCGTCCCAAAGGGCGAGCGCCTGCCCGTGGGGTGGCGCCCGAAACGGTCGGGCGGAGCACTTTATCCCGGCAAAGCACATCTTCGCCGGGAGTGGCACGCCCGGATTGCCAAAGCGCCAGCCCGCCGGAACGGGCAGGCGCTCGCCCGGCGCGCTTCGCGCGTGTTCCGGGCGGGGGTCAGCCCTGGCTCACACCTTGCCCTTCCACGGCACCAGCACCCGCTCGGCCCAGCGCATCAGCATGTCGATACCGAATCCGATCACCCCGATCAGGATGATCCCCATGATCACGATATCGGTGTTCTGGAACTTCGAGGCGACCATGATCATCATCCCCGCGCCCTTCTCGGCGGCGACCAGTTCGGCGGCCACCACCGTGCCCCAGCAGACCCCCATCGCCACCCGCGCGCCGGTGAAGATCTCGGGCAGCGAATTGGGCATGATCACATGGCGCATGATCTGCCACTTGCTGGCGCCCAGCGAATAGGCGGCGTGCACCTTGGAAATCGACACGCCGGAGACCCCCGAGCGCGCCGCGATGGCCATGATCCACAAGGCGGCGAGGAACAGCAGGATGATCTTGCCGGTCTCACCGATCCCGGCCCAGATGATCACCAGAGGGATCAGCGCCAGGGGCGGCACCGGCCGCATGAATTCGACGATCGGATCGAACCAGCCGCGGAACCAGTTCGACAGCCCCATCGCATAGCCCAGCGGGATGCCGACCAGCGCGCCCAGAAGGAACCCGACGACGACCCGGAACAGCGAATACCCCAGATGCTCCAACAGGGTCGATCCGCGAAAGCCCGCGCCGGCAATCTCGGCCAGCCGGGCGACCACCGCCTCGGGCGAAGGCAGCCAGATCGGCTCCATTTGCCAGCCTTTCGAGGGCTCAAAATTCAGCGTCCCCTTGGGGCTCATGCCGACGCGGCCGAACCTGGTCGCCACGCTCTTGCCCGGCCCGATCGGCTCACCATTCACCGCCACCACCCTGGCGCCCGCGTCGCGGCCGATCTCGTCGTTGCGGTCGACCCGGATCAGCCCGCTGCGCCACATCCCCACCGTGGCGCTGTCGTTCCTGGCCCAGCCGTCGCCCGGCTCCACCTCGGGGTTCTCGACCTTCTGCTCGACCGGATGCACCAGAACCGTCACCGTGGCGGTATCGCGATCCCCGTTTGTCGCCTGCGCGGTATATTCGAACGTGGCCACCCCCTGGAACGGCCCCGGTGCGTGCAGAAACCCCGGCAACAGCGCCGAGCCGGTGAACATCCCCCAGAGCACGAAGATCGAGACGATCGAGATCACGCTGGCCCAGCGGTCGGAGACCACCGCGCTCTCGTCGCCGAAGGTCACGGTCTTGAGCGAGGTGAAATCATGCCGCGCCGCCCGTCGGATCACCCGGGTCACGATCAGGAACGAGGCGACGAAGATCGCGGCATAGATCAGCAGCGGGATCATGCGCCTGCCTCCACCCGGCCCATGATTTCCTCTTCCATGTTCCAGATCATGTTCAGGATCTCCTCGCGCGTCGGCGCGTACTCGGGATGTTTCTTGACCTCGCGCAGGTCGGCCCCCACCCCCAGGTCGGCAAAGGGCAGCCGGTATTCCTTGTGAATCCGTCCCGGACGTGGCGCCATCACCAGCAGACGCTCACCCAATAGCAGCGCCTCCTCGACCGAATGGGTGATCAGGATGATGGTCTTGCCGGTCTCCTTCCAGAGCTTGAGCACGAGGCTCTGCATCTTTTCCCGCGTCAGCGCGTCCAGCGCGCCCAGCGGCTCATCCATCAGGATCACGTCCGGGTCATTGGCCAGGCAACGCGCCAGCGCCACCCGCTGCTGCATCCCTCCCGACAGCTCGTAGACCGCCTTGTCCTTGAAATCCTGCAACCCCACCACCTCGAGCAGGTGATTGACCACCTCGGCCATGTCCAGTTTGGGCATGCCCTTCATGCGCGGGCCGAAACTGACGTTGTCGCGCACGCTCATCCACTCGAACAGCGCGCCCTGCTGGAACACCATGCCGCGCTCGGCGGCGGGGCCGGTCACCCGGTGCCCGTTCATCACCACCTGCCCCTCGGTCGGGGCCAGGAACCCGGCCAGGATGTTCAGAAGCGTGGTCTTGCCGCAGCCCGAGGGGCCCAGCACGCTCATCAGCTCGCCTTCCTTCAAATGCAACGAGACATCCTGCAACGCCTGCACCGACCCGCCGCCCGGCAGGTCGAATCGCATCGACAGGTTTTCGATCGCCAGTCCGGACATGGCTTTCCCCCGGTTTGTGCATGGACGCGCGGATGCGGTCCGGGCAGCGCACCGCCCGGACCGTTGCCGTCGCTTACATGTCGCTGGCGGCCTGCAGCGGCGCGCTATTCACCGCGTTGTCATAGCTGTCGAGCGCGGCATCGATGCTGCCGGCCTCGACAAAGACATCGGCCACCCCCTTCATGAAGGTCTGCGCACCACCGCCCAGCCATTTCGGCCCAAGCTGGTCCGCCACCGGGGGAAAGATGAAGGTGCTGATCGTGGCCTCGGTCGCCTCCATGTCCATGCCGGCGTCCTTGGCGATCACCGGCAGCATCTCGGCCTTGTGCTCGCCCGAGTTCCACATCGCGTTGGCATCGCCGGTCACCTTGAGGAACTTGGCCACCAGATCGCTGTTCTCGGCGACCCAGCCCGCCGGGCCCGAGGTCACGTCAAACACGAGAATCCCCAGTTCCTCCTTCTCCGCCCCGGTCAGCAGCACGTTGCCGTGCTCCTTCATCCGGCGCAGGCTGCCGCCCCAGCCGCAGGCCATGTCCACCGCGCCCTGCGCGATCGCCGCAGCGCCATCCGGCGGCGCCATGTCGACCACCTCCAGGCTGCCCAGATCGACGCCGAAATGGCTCATCTGCTTGAGAAAGCCGTAATGTGCCGCGGTGCCCAGCGGCACGGCGACCTTCTTGCCCGCCAACTCACCGGCAGACATCTTGTCGATCTCCAGATCGGCCCGCACCACGCAGTTATCATTGTCGGAATAGCTCACCGCCACATCGAGGATCTGCAGATCCTGCCCGGCGCTGGTCGCCACCACGAAGGGCGGCACCCCCTGGCTGACCGAAAGCTGCACGTCGCCGCTGGCCATCGCGGCACTCATCGCGGTGCCTGTGTCGAAGCTGACCCAATTCACCGTGACGCCCATCTCCTCGTCATAGGTTCCCATCACCTTGGCGTATTCGAACGGCATCGGCCATTCCAGGAAATACCCCACGGTGATCTCATCGGCACTCGCGGCGCTTGCCCCGGCCAGCACGGCCAGTCCGGCCACGGCCCCCATCAGCCTGGTTTTCAATGTCATCTTTATCTCCCTGTTCCTCCGCCCGCGGGCGGACCCTGTTGCTGCGGGCGGTTCGCCGCCATGTCCTTGCACGTCACTCCGGGTCGGGCGTCCGGTCCGGCCGCTGCCGACCCGCCCTGATCCGAGCCGAATTCCGGCCTCCGATCAATTTATTTTTCCCGGCAGGGCCAATCTGTTGCAGTTTTCGAAACCCGCCTTCGGCTTTCGTTAATCTGTGATTTTCAACGCGATTCTGGGTGACTAGACCCGCAACGCGCTCCGCCCGCCGGGCCCCCGCTCACCCGACTGGACTCACGCGAAGAATGCATCTGGACCTACGGAACGCCCGGATTTTGGCGTTTCTGGTATCAGCAGCGCCCCCCCCCCGCAAGCGGGGGTTTCGGCGCGCCCCCTCGTTCCTGAGACAGCGAAAGGACCGGCCATGGACGGCACGTTCAACGAAAACGACATCAGCCGCATCGTCGAGGCCGACAAGGCCCACGTCTGGCACCACCTGATCCAGCACAAACCCTTTGAAACCAACGACCCGCGCATCATCCTCGAGGGCAAGGGTATGCGGGTCTGGGACCAGAACGGCAAGGAATACCTCGATGCCGTTTCCGGCGGGGTCTGGACGGTGAACGTCGGCTACGGCCGCGAGAGCATCGCCAAGGCGGTCTACGACCAGCTGATGAAACTGTGCTACTTCGCCCAGTCGGCGGGCTCGATCCCCGGCTCGCTGTTCTCCGAAAAGCTGATCTCGAAAATGCCGGGGATGAGCCGGGTCTACTACACCAACTCCGGCTCCGAGGCGAACGAGAAGGCGTTCAAGATGATCCGCCAGATCGCGCACAAGAAATACGGCGGCAAGAAACACAAGATCCTCTACCGCGACCGCGATTACCACGGCGGCACGCTGGCCACCATGTCCGCCGGCGGCCAGGACGAGCGCGTGATGCAATACGGGCCGCTCGCGCCGGGCTTCGTGCGGGTGCCGCACTGCATGGAATACCGCCCCCAGTGGGATCTGAGCGGTGAGGAATACGGGGCACGCGCCGCCGACGCCATCGAAGAGGTGATCCTCGCCGAGGGCCCCGATACCGTCGGCGGGCTCTGCCTTGAGCCGGTCACCGCCGGCGGCGGCGTCATCACCCCGCCGCCGGGCTATTGGGAGCGGGTGCAGGAGATCTGCCGCAAGTACGACATCCTGCTCCATATCGACGAGGTGGTCTGCGGCGTGGGCCGCACCGGCACCTGGTTCGGCTATCAGCATTACGGCATCAAGCCCGACTTCGTGACCATGGCCAAGGGCGTCGCCTCGGGCTACGCGGCGATCGCCTGCTGCGTGACCACCGAAGAGGTGTTCGAGATGTTCAAGGACGACGCCTCCGACCCGCTGAACTACTTCCGCGACATCTCGACCTTTGGCGGCTGCACCGCCGGCCCGGCGGCGGCGCTGGAAAACATGCGCATCATCGAGGACGAGAACCTGCTCGACAATACCGTGAACATGGGTGCGCGGATGATGGACAACCTCGGCGCGCTGATGGAGAAACACCGCGTCGTCGGCGACGTGCGCGGCAAGGGGCTCTTTTGCGGCGCCGAACTGGTGGCCGACCGCAACACCAAGGAGCCGGTCAGCGAAAAGCAGATGGCCCAGGTCTCGGCCGAATGCGGCGCGCAGGGGGTCATCATCGGCATGTCCAACCGCTCGGTGCCGGGGCTCAACAACGTGTTGTGCTTCTCGCCGGCGCTGATCGCCACCGAGGACGACATCGACCAGATCACCGATACCGTCGATGCCGCCCTGACCAAGGTCTTCGGCTGACGAAGGCCTCGCGGCTGTTGTTGACAAGTAACGAGGCCGGGCAGGCAGCCCGGCCTTTTTCGTCCCGTCCGCCCCCCGCGAACCGATGCGAACCGCGTGCCCTCTGGCACCGCAGGGTCCTTGCCCCGGGGCGCCCGCCGCTTCTTTTCTTTGAAAATATCCCGGGGGGCCAAAGGGCGACGGGGGCCGCGCCCCCTTGCGCCGCCATCCGCAACAGCCGTTCGACCCGCGCTGTTGAGAAATCCCGCCAACCCGGGCACACTCTCCGCACCCCAGCGGAAAGGTCCGCCAGATGATCGACGATCCGACCGGCCCGGCCCCGGCCCTCGCGGTGCTCCGCAGCTCGCTCGCAGTCGACGATGCGCTGACCCGCCTCGACGGCGCGATGGCGGATCAGGCCCGGCACCTTGCCACCCTGACCGCGCTTTCGGCCCGGATCGCCGCGCTCACCGGCTCCGATGGCGCCGTATCGCCATACCGGCAGGGGCGGCTGAAAACCCTGCAGCTGCGCTACACCGCGACCGAGAAACTGCTCGACAAGGCGCGCCAGACCCTCGACGAGGACCGCGCCGCCTATCGCGCCGCCCTGACCCTTGGCCGCGAGTCGCTCTGCCGGCACGCGATCCTGCTGGCCGAGCTGCGGGCCGGGCAGGATTCGCAGATCCGCAAGAACGCGGGGCTTTGCCGCGCGCTGGAACGCCAGTTTCACCGGCAATGCGACAGCGTCCCAATTTCCGCCCCCGATACCGCCGCCAGCGGGTTCGATGTGCCCGAAGGCTCGTATGATTACATCTCCATCGGCCTGTCCCGGTTCCTCGACATGCTGGGGCGGCTCGATCATTGCCTGTCGATGGACCCGGCCTATGCCTGCGACGGCGCGCGCTATCGCCCGGTGTCCTTCCTCGAAATCGGCTGCGGTCCCGGCCACATTCTCGAACTTGCCCGAACCTGCGGGATTTGCCGCTTCGGCACCTGCACCGGCTTCGACATCAACCCGCAGGCCATCGCGCTCGGCCGCGCCGCCTTCGATCTGGGCGATGCGGTGACGGTGGGCGATGCGCTGGAGCACGACTATTCGCAAGCGGAGGTGATCTATTCCTTCCGCCCCTTCTCCAACCCCGACCTGCAATCCCGGCTTGAGGCGCGGCTGGCCGAGACCATGCGCCCCGGCGCCTATCTGATCGCGCCGATGCCGCTCGACCTCGACCGCCACGGCGTGCTGACCCCGGTGGATCGCGCCGCGGAAATCTGGCGCAAGAGCGGGTGAGCGGCGCACCGCGCCTTTCCCGGCGCGCGCGCTGACGACAAACTGCTCCAACCCGATCACGGAGAGACGCATGCTGGAAATCTGGGGCCGCAAGACCTCCTCCAACGTCCAGGCGCTGATGTGGACGGTGGGCGAACTGGGGCTCGCCTACATCCGCCACGATGCCGGGCACCGCTTTGGCGGCACCGATACCGCCGGGTTCACCGCGATGAACCCCAACCGGACCGTGCCGGTGCTGCGCGATGGCACCAACCCGCCGCTGTGGGAAACCGGGGCGATCCTGCGATACCTCGCCGCGCGCTATGGCAACGACGGATTCTGGCCCTCCGACCTGCTGGCCCGGACCGAGGTCGACCGCTGGGCGGAATGGGCCAAGATCAACGTGGCGACCGGCTTCACCGTCCCGGTGTTCTGGCGCGTGGTGCGAACGTCCCCGGCCGATCGCGATCCTGCCGCCACCTCCGCCGCGCTCGCCGCGCTGGAGGACAAGCTCACCATCGCCGACCGGCGCCTCGCCGAACACCCTTATCTCGCCGGCGCCGGCTTTACCCTCGCCGATATCCAGTTCGGCCACGTCCTTTACCGCTATTTCGACATCGACATCCCCCGCGCCGACCTGCCCGCGCTGCGCCGCTACTATGACCGGCTGACCCAGCGCCCGGCCTACCGCGAGCATGTGATGGTCCCCTACCAGGAATTGCGCGTAGGCTGATCGCCCCCGCCGGCCACGATCAGGATCATGTGACAACAGCCCCCTCGTTAACCTCATTCCGGGCCATTTCCCCGGCAAATCCGCCGTTTCGTACAAAACCGCCGCAAAACTCCCCAAACCACCGGCCCCGGCACCCCCGTGCCCCGGGCAGACCGTACGGAACAGGCCCGAAACTCCCCGAAATCCCGGCCTTATCGCGCCCAAACCGGGCTGAGTCGCCCCCCGGTCCGTCCGGTTAACGCCCCGCCCGTCAGTCCAGCCGTTCCGCGCGATACGGCCAGTTTACAGCCCCGATATATCCAGCCTATCCTGCCCCATGCCAATCTCCGTCGATACCTTCTTTCTCAACCCCGAGGCCTCCGGCACGCTGCAGGCGCAGGTGCAGCAGATGATCGCCGAGGGCATCCTCTCGGGCCGCTTCCACGCCGGCGAGAAACTGCCCTCCTCGCGCAAGCTCGCCGCGCATCTGGGCATCAGCCGCATCACCGTGACCATCGCCTATACCGAACTGGTGGCAAACGATTATCTCACCTCGCGCGGCCGCTCGGGCTACTACGTGTCGGACAACGCGCCGGTGCCGCCCAGCTATTCGCCGCGCCCGCGCGCCGCCGACACGGTGGACTGGACCCGCGCCATCGCCCAGCGCTTCACCGGCGGCGACACGCCGCGCAAGCCCGGCGGCTGGCGCGACTTCCGCTACCCGTTCATCTACGGCCAGGCCGACCCCACGCTGTTCGACCACGCCAATTGGCGGCAATGCGCCCTGCGCGCCCTGGGGCAAAAGGATTTCGCAGCCTTAACAGACGACTACTACGATCGCGACGATCCGCTGCTGGTCGAATACATCGCCCGCCACACCCTGCCACGGCGGGGAATCTCCGCCCGCCCGGAAGAGATCCTGATCACCCTCGGCGCCCAGAACGCGCTATGGATCGCCGCCCGTGTGCTGCTGAACCGCCGCCGCCGCGCGGTGATCGAGGATCCCTGTTACCACGCCCAGCGCGACCTGCTCTCGCACGCGGGCTGCCAGCTGACCCCGGTGCGGGTCGATGCCGACGGGCTGCCGCCCGACGCGATCCCGCCCGACACCGACGTGATCTTCACCACCCCCAGCCACCAATGCCCGACCACCGCCACCATGCCGCTGCACCGCCGCCGCGCCCTTCTGGCGCGTGCCCGCGAGATCGACGCGCTGGTGGTCGAGGACGACTATGAATTCGAGATGGCCTTTCTTGCCGCCCCCTCCCCGGCGCTGAAATCGCTCGATGAGGACGGCCGGGTGATCTATGTCGGCAGCTTCTCCAAGTCGCTGTTTCCCGGTCTGCGCCTTGGCTACATGGTCGGCTCCGAGCCCTTCATCCGCGAGGCCCGCGCGCTGCGCGCCACCATGCTGCGCCACCCGCCCGGCCACATCCAGCGCACCGCCGCCTATTTCCTGTCGCTGGGCCATTACGACAGCCAGATCCGCCGCATGGGCGCGGCGCTGCACGACCGCCGCCGGACAATGGAGGCGGCGATTGCCGAGCACGGGCTGACCATCGCCGGGCGCGGGGTCTATGGTGGCTCGTCCCTGTGGATGCAGGGGCCACCGGGCAGCGACAGCGCGCGTCTGGCGGCGCGGCTGCTGGCCGACAGCGTGTTTATCGAGCCCGGAACCCCGTTTTTCGCTGGCCCCGACCGGCCGACGCGGTTCTTTCGCCTCGGCTATTCGTCGATCTCGTCGGCGCGGATCGGCGCGGGCATCGCGCGCATCGCCGCCGCCCTCGCGGCGCAGTCCTGAGGATCAGGGGGTAACCGGTTCAGCCCCCCTGACCCAAGTGGCCTTAACCCGCGCTCCGGACTGGCCCTAACGGTTCCCGCGACAACCCCCTAAGAAAAACGGAATAAAACTGAATTCCAAAATGGCCCCGGGGGAGCCTCCGATCATGAAAATGACAACCGAAGAAGCCTTTGTGAAGGTGCTGCAGCAGCATGGGATCGAACATGCCTTCGGCATCATCGGCTCCGCCTTCATGCCGATCTCCGACCTGTTTCCCAAGGCCGGCATAACCTTCTGGGACTGCGCGCACGAGGGCTCGGGCGGGATGATGGCCGATGGCTATACCCGCGCCACCGGCAAGATGTCGATGATGATCGCCCAGAACGGCCCCGGCATCACCAATTTCGTCACCGCCGTGAAAACCGCCTACTGGAACCACACACCGCTGCTGCTGGTCACCCCGCAGGCGGCCAACAAGACCCTCGGTCAGGGCGGCTTCCAGGAGGTCGAACAGATGGCCGCGTTCAAGGACATGGTGGCCTATCAGGAAGAGGTCCGCGACCCCTCCCGCGTGGCCGAGGTTCTGAACCGCGTGATCATCCAGGCCCGGCGCGCCAGCGCCCCGGCGCAGATCAACGTGCCGCGCGACTACTGGACTCAGGTGATCGACATCGACCTGCCCGAGATAGTCGAATTCGAACGCCCCTCCGGCGGCGCGGATGCCATTGAAAAGGCAGCGGAATTGCTCTCGTCCGCCAGGTTCCCGGTGATCCTCAATGGCGCCGGAGTGGTGCTGGGCGGGGCGATCCCCGACACCATCGAACTGGCCGAGCGGCTGGATGCGCCGGTCTGCGTCGGCTACCAGCACAACGATGCCTTCCCCGGCTCGCATCCGCTGTTTTCCGGGCCGCTGGGCTATAACGGGTCGAAGGCGGGGATGGAGCTGATTTCCAAGGCCGACGTGGTGCTCTGCCTCGGCACGCGGCTTAACCCGTTCTCGACCCTGCCGGGCTATGGCATCGACTACTGGCCCAAGGACGCCCAGATCATCCAGGTCGATATCAATCCCGACCGGATCGGGCTGACCAAGACCGTCAGCGTCGGCATCGTCGGTGATTCCAAAAAGGTGGCGCGCGCGCTGCTCGACACGCTGTCCGGCACTGCCGGGGACGAGGGTCGGGAGGCGCGCAAGGCGCTGATCGCGCAGACCAAATCGGCCTGGGCCCAGCAACTGGCAAGCATGGATCACGAGGATGACGACCCCGGCACCAGCTGGAACCAGCGCGCCCGCGACGACAAGCCCGAGTGGATGAGCCCCCGCATGGCCTGGCGCGCGATCCAGAGCGCGCTGCCGCGCGAGGCGATCATCTCTTCCGATATCGGCAACAACTGTGCCATCGGCAATGCCTATCCCAGTTTCGAGGCGGGGCGGAAATACCTCGCCCCCGGCCTGTTCGGTCCTTGCGGCTATGGGCTGCCGTCGATCGTCGGCGCCAAGATCGGCTGCCCCGACGTTCCGGTGGTGGGTTTTTCCGGCGATGGTGCCTTTGGCATCGCGGTGACCGAGCTGACCGCCATCGGGCGCGGCGAATGGCCCGCGATCACCCAGGTGGTGTTCCGCAACTACCAGTGGGGGGCGGAAAAGCGAAACTCCACGCTTTGGTATGACGACAATTTCGTCGGCACCGAGCTGGATACCCAGGTCTCCTATGCCGGCATCGCCAAGGCCTGCGGGCTGCAAGGGGTCGTCGCGCGCACCATGGAGGAGTTGTCGGCGGCCCTGGCCCAGGCAATCACCGACCAGATGGAGCACGGCAAGACCACCCTTATCGAGGCGCTGATCAACCAGGAACTGGGCGAGCCGTTCCGCCGCGACGCGATGAAGAAACCGGTGGCGGTGGCCGGCATCGACGCCGCCGACATGCGGCCGCAAAAGGTCTGACCGGATCGGGATCGGGGGTAAAATCCTTCCAAGGATTCTGCCCGGAATTCTCGAAAATTCCGCCCCTCAGGCCAGCGCCAGCGTCACCACGGTGGCGGCCACGATATCATCCACCGTCGCCCCCCGGCTCAAGTCGCAGACGGGGCGGCGGAACCCCTGCAGGATCGGGCCGAGCGCCTGCGCACCGGCCAGTTCCTGCGCCAGCTTGTAGGCAATATTGCCCGCGTCCAGATCGGGGAAGACGAGAACATTGGCATCGCCCTGCCCCAGCCCTTTGGCCCCGGCCACCCGCGGATTGAGCGCGGCATCGCCCTGCACCGGGCCGGTAAAGCCGGTGGCCTCGGCCGCCACGCGCACCTTGTCGACGCTGGCGCCGCTGCCGCTGCTACCGGTCGAGAAGGACAGCAGCGCCACCCGCGCCGACCCCAGAAGCGCGCGCGCCGTCACCTCCGAGGCGCGCGCGATGTCGGCCAGTTGCGCCGCGTCCGGGTCCACGTTCAGCCCGCAATCGGCAAAGATCATCTCGCGCCCGTCCGGGAACCGCATCAAAAAGAACGACGAGGCGGTCGTGACCCCCTCGGCCGGGCCGATGGCGAGGGAGGCCGCCTCGATCACCTTCTTGGTGGCCGTCACGGCGCCGGCGACCATCGCGTCGGCCTCGCCTGCCGCGACCATGGCGGCGGCGCGGATCAGCGGGCGGGACAGCATCCGCCGCGCCAGCGCCTCTTTCAACCCGCGCGCCGCGACCAGGGCGGCGAGCTGCGCCTCGGAGGGCTCCGCCACCGCGAGCGGTTCGGCCAGCCCCTCGGCGCGCAGCCGTTCGGCCGCCGCGTCGATGCGCGCATCCTCCCCCAGTTCGGGGAACACCACCCGGGCGCGTCTTGCGCGCGCTGCCTCAACTGCCTTGTCCAATGCCGACATCGCATCCTCCCTGCCGACCCGAAGGAGCCAGCCATGAGTGAGAACGTCAAGATCAACCGGGGCCTCAAGGGCGTCTATTTCGAGCGCTGCGGCGTCAGCGACATCGACGGTGCCAGGGGCGAGCTCAGCTATCGTGGCTATTCGATCCACGATCTGGCGACGCGATCCACCTTCGAAGAAGTCTGCTACCTGCTGATATTCGGGGAGCTGCCGAGTGCGGCGGAACTGTCGGCCTTCGACGCAAGGATGAAGGCGGCGCGCGCGCTGCCCGAGGCAGTCTATCACATCATCGCCGCCTGCAAGGACGGGCATCCGATGGACGTGCTGCGCACCGCCGTCTCGGCGTTGGCGGCGCTGGAGCCGGCCAGCCAGGCGGTGGGTGAAGCGGGTTTTGTCGAGAACGGCCTTCGCCTGACCAGCCAGGTCCCGATGATCATCGCGGCGCATGAGGCGATCCGCAACGGGCGCGACCCGGTCGGAGCCGATCCCGCGCTTGGCCATGCGGCCAACTGGCTGTGGATGCTCAAGGGCGAGACACCGTCGCAGGAGGCCGCCCGGCTGGCCGACGTCGATTTCATCCTGCACGCCGAACATGGCGCCAACGCCTCGAGCTTTGCCGCGCGGGTGACTGTGGGAACCGAGGCGAACCTGCACGGCGGCATCGTCACCGCCCTTTCCACCCTCGCCGGGCCGGCGCATGGGGGCGCGGCAGAAGACGTGATGAAGATGGTGCAGGAGATCGGAACGCCGGAGAACGCCGCCGCCTACGTCAAGGCCAAGCGCGCGGCGAAAGAGGCGGTGACGGGGTTCGGCCACCGGGTCTATCGCAAGGAGGATCCGCGCGCGCGCCACATGCGCGAGGGCGTGCGCAAGCTGGGCGAGGAGATGGGCGCGCCCGAGTGGTACGAGATCCTGCAGGCAGTGGTCGAAGCGATGAAACCCTATGCCCGCCACGGGCTGAACGTGAACGTCGATTTCTATTCCGGCGTGATCTATCAGCTGCACGGCATCCCGATGGACCTCTATGTACCGATCTTCGCGATCGGGCGGATGCCGGGCTGGATCATCCAGTGCATCGAGCAGCAACGGCGCAACATCCTGATCCGTCCGCTCACGCTCTACGACGGGCCGGAGATGCGCCCCTACGTGGCGCTAGAGGACCGCTAAGCATGTACCAGATTGGCGATTCAGACTACGCAACAAAATATTCGCATTTTTTGGAATGTTATCCTAACCTGCCGCGAAACGACTGGGAGGAGAGCGGATGGCCTATCGCCAGCCGGTTTTAGAGACGTCGCCGGAGGTGTCCGATGAGATACGCCGGACCACCTGCTACATGTGTGCCTGCCGCTGCGGGATCAACGTGCACATGAAAAGCGGCCCCGATGGCAAGAAGCGGGTCGCCTATATCGAGGGCAACCGCGACCATCCGGTGAACAAGGGCGTGCTCTGCGCCAAGGGCAGCGCCGGGATCATGCAGGTCAACGCGCCCTCGCGGTTGCGCGCGCCGCTGAAACGGGTCGGGCCGCGCGGCTCGGGCGAGTTCGAGGAAATCTCCTGGGACGAGGCGATGGAGATCGCCACCGGCTGGCTGAAACCATTGCGCGAGGAGGCGCCGGAAAAGCTGGCCTTTTTCACCGGGCGCGACCAGAGCCAGAGTTTTACCGGCTGGTGGGCCCAACAGTTCGGAACCCCGAATTATGCCGCGCATGGCGGGTTTTGTTCGGTCAACATGGCCACCGCCGGCATCTATACCATGGGCGGCGCCTTCTGGGAATTCGGCCAGCCCGATTGGGATCACACCAAGCTGTTCCTGCTGTTCGGGGTGGCCGAGGATCACGATTCCAACCCGATCAAGATGGGGATCGGCAAGATCAAGGCGCGCGGGGCGCGGGTGATCGGGGTGAACCCGGTGCGCACCGGCTACAACGCGGCGGCCGACGACTGGATCGGCATCACGCCGGGCACCGACGGGCTGTTCATCCTGTCGCTGGTGCACGAGCTGATGAAGGCAGGCAAGATCGACCTCGATTACCTCGCGCGCTACACCAACGCGCCCTGCCTGGTGGCCGAGGCCCCGGGGAGCGCGCAGCACGGGCTGCTGCTGCGCGACGAGGGCGGCAAGACGCTGGTGATCGACCGGGCCAGCGGCAAGCTCGCCCCGTTCGACCGCCCCGGGGTGCGCCCGGACCTCACCGCCACGCATGAACAGGACGGTGTGACCTATCGCCCGGTTCTGCACCTGATGGCCGACCGTTACCTGTCAACGGACTACGCACCCGAGACCGTGGCCGGCCGTTGCGGCATCCCGGCGGACAAGATCCGCGCGGTGGCCGCCGAGATCGCCCGCGTCGCCTTTGACGAGGCCTTTGAGCTGGACCGCGAATGGACCGATTTCCGGGGCGAGACGCACAAGACCATGGTCGGCCGCCCGGTCAGTTTCCACGCCATGCGCGGCATCTCGGCCCATGCCAACGGGTTCCAGTCCTGCCGCGCGCTGCATGTGTTGCAGATCCTTCTGGGCACGGTCGAGGTGCCGGGCGGGTTCCGGTTCAAACCGCCCTATCCGAAACCCTCGCACATCCACCCCAAGCCGCATTGCGGCGTGACACCGGGCGCACCGCTGGACGGGCCGCACCTGGGGTTCGTACACGGGCCCGAGGACCTCGCACTCAGGGACGACGGCAGCCCGGCGCGCATCGACAAGGCGTTCACCTGGGAAAACCCGATGTCGGCGCACGGGCTGATGCACATGGTGATCTCCAACGCGCATGCGGGCGATCCCTACAAGATCGACACGCTGTTCATGTACATGGCGAACATGGCGTGGAACTCCTCGATGAACACCAAGGGTGTGATGGAGATGCTGACCGACACCGATGAAAGCGGCGATTACGTGATCCCGCGCATCATCTATTCGGATGCCTACAGCTCGGAAATGGTGGCCTATGCGGACCTGGTGCTGCCCGATGCCACCTACCTTGAGCGACACGACTGCATCAGCCTGCTCGACCGCCCGATCTGCGAGGCCGATGCCATGGCCGACGCGATCCGCTGGCCGGTGATCGAACCCGACCGGAACGTGAAGGGGTTTCAATCCGTGCTGATCGACCTCGGGGTCAGATTGGCGCTGCCCGGGCTGGTGAGTGAGGACGGCAGCGCCAGATATGCCGATTACGCCGATTACATCGTCAACCATGAACGCAAACCCGGCATCGGCCCGCTGGCCGGCTGGCGTGGCGACGGCACCGGGGCCGGGCGCGGCGCGCCGAACCCGGAGCAGTTGAACCGCTATATCGACAACGGCGGGTTCTTCGAAACCCATATCCCCGCCGAGGCCTCCTATTACAAACCGTGGAACGCGGCCTATCAGGACTGGGCGGTCAGCATGGGCCTGTTCGACAGCCCGCAGCCCTACCTGTTCCAGCTCTACGTCGAGCCGCTGCGGCGATTCCAGCTGGCGGCGGAGGGGCATGGCGAGCGTCAGCCGCCCGACCACCTGCGCGAGCGGATCAAGACCACCATGGACCCGCTGCCGATCTGGTACGAAACCGACCAGCAGGGCAACGAGGGCTTTCCCGTTAACGCGCTGACCCAGCGGCCGATGGCGATGTACCACAGCTGGGGCAGCCAGAACGCCTGGCTGCGGCAGTTGCACGGGCATAACCCGCTTTACATGCCCACGCGGCTGATGCGCGAGCACGGGCTTAAGGATGGCGACTGGGCGCGGGTCTCCTCGCCGCATGGCGAGATCACCGTGCCGGTGATGGAGATGGCCGCACTGAACGACAACACGGTCTGGACCTGGAACGCCATCGGCAAGCGCAAGGGCGCCTGGGCGCTGGAAGAGGATGCGCCGGAAGCAACGCGCGGCTTTCTCCTGAACCACCTGATCCACGAGTTGCTGCCGCCCAGGGGCGACGGGCTGCGCTGGGCCAACTCCGATCCGATCACCGGCCAGGCAGCCTGGTTCGACCTCAAGGTGAAGATCGAGAAGGTCGCGGCACCGACGGAAAGTCAGCCGGTTTTCCCGCCGATCAAATCGCCGGTGGGCACCGGGCCGAAGCGCCTGCGCTGGAAGGTGGGAAAATGACGACGTTACCGGAAAGCACTGACCGCAAGCTGGGTCTCGTGATCGATCTGGATACCTGCGTCGGCTGTCATGCCTGCGTGATCTCCTGCAAGGGCTGGAACACCGAGAATTACGGCGCGCCGCTGTCGGATCAGTCGCCCTATGGCGCCGATCCCTCGGGGACCTTCCTCAACCGCGTGCATTCCTACGAGGTGCAGCCCGAGGATGGTCTGGCGCAGCTGATCCACTTTCCCAAGTCCTGCCTGCATTGCGAGGATGCCCCCTGCGTCACGGTCTGCCCCACCGGAGCCAGTTACAAGCGCACCGAGGACGGCATCGTCCTGGTCAACGAGAGCGATTGCATCGGTTGCGGGCTCTGCGCCTGGTCCTGCCCCTATGGCGCGCGCGAGTTGGACGCGGCCGAGGGCGTGATGAAGAAATGCACGCTGTGCGTCGACCGCATCTATAACGACAACCTGCCGGAGGAGGATCGGATGCCCGCCTGCGTGCGCACCTGCCCGGCGGGCGCGCGGCATTTCGGCGACCTGGGCGACCCGGACAGCGCCGTCAGCCAGTTGGTGGCCGAGCGCGGCGGATTGGACCTGATGCCGGAACAGGGCACGCGGCCCGTCAACAAGTACCTGCCGCCACGCCCGAAGGACCGGATCGCGGCAGAACCCCGGGCGCTGGAGCCGGTGGTCGAGGAGGCCACGGGCTTTCTCGGATGGCTCGACCGCGCGCTCGACCGGCTGCCCGGCGGAGGAGACTGAGATGCATCCCGCCAGATCCGTCATCCTTTTCACCACGCTCTCCGGGCTCGGATTCGGCCTGCTGATCTGGCTCGGGCTGGGCCTGCCGACGGTCACCGGATGGTCTGCCTTTGCCTTTTTCTCCGTCGCCTACCTGTTGGCGGGGGGGGGGCTGATCGCCTCGACCTTTCACCTCGGTCGGCCCGAACGCGGGCTGAAGGCCTTCACCCAATGGCGCACGAGCTGGCTGAGCCGCGAGGCCTGGTGCTCGGCCGCGACGCTGCTGGTGATGGCCCTCTACGGCGCCGGGCTGGTGTTCCTTGAGGCCCGCTGGGCGCTGCTGGGCTGGATCGGCGCCGCACTGAGCCTGCTCACCGTGTTCACCACCTCGATGATCTACACCCAGCTCAGGTCGGTGCCGCGCTGGCACATGGCGCTGACCCCGGCGCTGTTTCTGAGCCTGGCGCTGGCCGGCGGCGCGCTGCTGGCCGGGCAGGTGGGTTATGCGATGCCGCTGTTGCTGCTGGCCGGGGCGATCCAGATCGCCCACTGGCTGCGCGGCGACGGGGCGCTGGCGCGCTCAGGCAGCACGATGAACAGCGCGACCGGGCTCACCGGCGGCCCTGTGCGCGCCTTTGAGCCGCCACACACCGGGCCCAACTACCTGCTGCACGAGATGGTTCATGTGGTCGGGCGCAAGCATGCGACCCGGCTGCGGGCGATCGCGCTGGTGATGATGGTGCTGGTGCCGGCGGGGTGCCTGGCGCTGCCGTTCTCGCACAGCATCGCGGCGCTGGCCGTACTCAGCCACCTGCTGGGCATTCTGGCCTCTCGCTGGCTTTTCTTCGCCGAAGCCGAGCATGTGGTGGGGCTTTATTACGGCAAGCGCTGAGCGGGACGCAGCCGGGGTCGGGGGCGCTGCCCCCGTCGCCTGCGGCGCCTCCCCCGGGAGTATTTTCGGCCAGAAAAAGACCGGGTCGGGCGGTTTCCGTGCCGCGCTTGCGCTTTCGGGCCGGGCGCGGTTTGGTGGGGCGAAGCGAAACGGAGCCCGCCATGACCCAAGCCCCCGAGGATGCCGAGGCGCGCCGCGCCATCGCGCCGGTGATCTGCTATCCCGTTGATGCGCTGCCGCGGCTCGATCTGGCGCTTTATGCCCGGGCGCGGGCCGGGGCGCGCAAACTGGCCGAGGTGATCGCGCCGCCGCGCGAGGCGGCCTGTTTCGAGGTGGCGGCCGGGCAGTTCTTTCGCATCTCCTCGATCCAGGGGCCGCAGGTGGGGGATCTGAACCTGTGGAACGCGCAGGATCTGTCCGAGCGGTTCTATTCCGGCAAGACGCGGGCGCTGCACGGCACCCATGTGACGACGGGCGCGCGGCTGTGGAGCAGTTTCCCGGCGATGCGGCCGATGGCGACGATCACCGCAGACACGCTGTCGTGGTACGGCATCGACGCCTTTGGCGGCTCGGTGCATGACGTGATCGGCACCCGCTGCGACCCCTATACGCATAACCTTCTGGCCGGGGGGCAGTATCACCATTGCTGCCATTCCAACCTGACGCGGGCGCTGGCCGATCACGCGGGGCTGTCTCTGACCGAGGCGGAGCGGCATGTGCATGACGTGCTGAACGTTTTCATGTGCACCGGGTTCACCCGCGACACCGGGCAGTATTTCATGAAGGCCAGCCCTGTGCGCCCGGGGGATCACCTGGAATTCTTCGCCGAGATCGACCTGCTGGGCGCGCTCAGCGCCTGTCCGGGCGGGGATTGTTCGGCCGAACATTCCAGCGACGCGGCCGCCTGCCACCCGCTGCTGATCGAGGTCTTCGCACCGCCCGAGGGTGCGCTGGAGGGATGGGCGCCGCCGCCGGTGAACGGGTATGACCGCAGCCACGGGCGCTGACCCCGAAGGGCGCGCCCTGGCCCGCGCCCGGGTTATTGCGCGCCGGGAAAGGCCGCGTTGAGGGCGATCTCCACCATCGCGGCAAAGCTGCGCTCGCGGTCCTCGGAGGGCAGTGCCGCGCCGGTGATCAGGTGGTCGGAGACCGTCAGCACCGCCAGGGCCCGCCGATTGTGGCGGGCGGCGAGCGTATAAAGCTCGGCGGCCTCCATCTCGACCCCGAGGATGCCGTGGCGCACCATCTGTTCGTTCAGGTCGGGGCGTTCGTCATAGAAAGTGTCGGAGGAATAGATGCCGCCGATATGGGCGCGCGCGCCCTGGGCCTCGGCCGCCGCGGCGGCGGCGCGCAGCAGGGTCCAGTCGGCGCAGGGGGCGAAGTTCACCTCGCGGAATATGGTGGAGGAGGGCGAGGTGACAGTGCTGGCCGTCATCGCCAGGATCACGTCGCGCAGGCCGACCTGATCCTGCATCCCGCCGCAGGAGCCGATGCGGATCAGGGTCTGCGCGCCGTAGTCGCGGATCAGCTCGTTGACGTAGATCGACAGCGACGGCATGCCCATGCCGCTGCCCTGGATGGTGACCGGGTTTCCGTTCCAGCTGCCGGTAAATCCAAGCATTCCGCGCACGGAATTGATTTGCTTCGCATCCGAAAGGAAAGTTTCGGCGGCCCATTTCGCGCGATAAGGGTCCCCCGGCAACAATACCGTTTCGGCAATGTCGCCGGGTGCGGCGCCAATATGAATGGTCATTTCAAGGCCGGCTGATTCTCACATTTCCATTTCGGTGATATCGACGCCCCGCTTGAGCGCATCATGCACCCACTGCGGCTTGCGTCCGCGGCCCGACCAGGTCTGTTCGTGGTCATCCGGGTTGCGGTATTTCGGCGGCGATTTCGCCTGTTTGCCCGCAGGGCGCGTTTTGGCATCGGCCAGTTCGGACAGGGAAAAGCCGAATTCAGCGGCCGCCTTTTCCGCCGCCATCAGGGCCTCGCGCCGTTCGCGCTGCTCGGCGTCCTTGATCGCCTTGTCCAGGTCTTTCCTGAGATCCAGCAGATCTTTGCGCGACATAGCAGAAAGGTCAATTGCCATCGTATTCTCCTATTATTGTCAGAAACGCCGACCCTATAGCCGACGCGTTCCAACAACAATAGCGATAAATGCGACGCTGATCAGCGTCAAAATGCGATGGCGTTGCTATTCTGCAGCGATTTTTTCAGGATCCGCCAGGGAAATGATATCGCCCATTATGGTATTCAGTTCGAAATCCTTTGGCGTATAGATTCTCGCCACGCCCATTTCGCGCAGTTTTTCAGCGTCGTCCTCGGGGATGATGCCGCCGACGATCACGGGAATATGGGTCAATCCGGCGTTTTTCATGCGAATCATCACGTCTTCGACAAGGGGAATGTGGCTGCCAGAGAGGATGGAAAGACCGACGACATGGGCGTTTTCCTCGATCGCCTTGTCGACGATTTCCTGCGGCGTGAGGCGAATCCCCTCGTAGGAGATGTCCATGCCGCAATCGCGGGCGCGGAAGGCGATCTGTTCGGCGCCGTTGGAATGGCCGTCGAGCCCGGGCTTGCCGACCAGGAATTTCAGGCGGCGTCCCAGCCGGTCGCTGACCGCATCGACGGCGGCGCGCAGATCGTCGAGCCCCTCGGTCTTGTTCGACACCGATCCGGAGACGCCGGTAGGGCCGCGGTAGGTGCCGTGCACGGCGCGCATCTGTTCGGCCCATTCGCCGGTGGTGGCGCCGGCCCTGGCCGCCGCGATCGAGGGCTCCATGATGTTGCGCCCCTCGCGCGCGGCCTGGCGCAGCGCGGCGAGCGCGGCCTGCACGGCGGGTTCGTCCCGCTCAGCGCGCCAGGCGTTCAGCCGGTCGATCTGCTCCTGCTCGACCGCCGGATCGACAGTCATGATGCCGCCGTCCGCGCTCATCAGCGGTGAGGGCTCGGTGGTGGTGAACCTGTTGACGCCCACGACAACGGTTTCGCCGGCCTCGATCCGGTTCAGACGTTCGGCGTTGGATTCCACCAGCCGCGATTTCATGTAGTCAATCGCCTGGATCGCGCCGCCCATGCTGTCGAGGTTGGCCAGTTCCGCGCGCGCGCCGTCTTTCAATTCCTCGACCTTGGCATCCACCGCCGGGTTGCCTTCGAACAGGTCGTCGTATTCCAGAAGGTCGGTTTCAAGGGCGAGGATCTGCTGCATGCGCATCGACCATTGCTGATCCCAAGGGCGCGGCAGGCCCAGCGCCTCGTTCCAGGCGGGCAATTGCACGGCGCGCGCGCGGGCCTTCTTGCTCAGCGTCACCGCCAGCATTTCAATCAGGATGCGATAGACGTTGTTTTCCGGCTGCTGTTCGGTCAGGCCCAGCGAATTGACCTGGACCCCGTAACGGAAACGGCGGAATTTCGGATCGCTCACCCCGTAGCGGGTCTCGCAGATCTCGTCCCAGAGATCGACGAAGGCGCGCATCTTGCACATTTCGGTGACAAAGCGGATGCCGGCATTCACGAAAAAGGAAATGCGCCCGACGAGGGCGGGAAAATCCTCGGCCGGAACGCGCGGGCGCAACTCGTCCAACACCGCGATGCCGGTGGCAAGGGCAAAGGACAGCTCCTGCTCGGGCGTCGCGCCGGCCTCTTGCAAGTGATAGGAACAGACATTCATCGGGTTCCATTTCGGCACGTTGGAATAGCAGTATTCAGCCACATCCGCGATCATCTTCAGCGAGGGTTTCGGCGGGCAGACATAGGTGCCGCGCGACAGGTATTCCTTGATCAGGTCATTCTGCACCGTGCCCTGCAGCCTGGAGACATCCGCGCCCTGTTCCTCGGCCACCGCGATATAGAGCGCAAGCAACCAGGGCGCGGTGGCATTGATCGTCATCGAGGTGTTCATCTGATCCAGCGGGATCTGGTCGAACAGCAACCGCATGTCGCCCAAATGCGAGACCGGCACGCCGACCTTGCCGACCTCGCCGCGCGCCAGGGTGTGGTCGCTGTCATAGCCGGTTTGGGTCGGCAGGTCGAAGGCCACCGAAAGCCCGGTCTGCCCCTTGGCCAGGTTGCCGCGATAGAGCGCGTTGGAGGCCTGGGCAGTGGAATGCCCGGCATAGGTGCGGATCAGCCAGGGGCGGTCTTTCTGGGTCTGGGTCATCGGGTGCCTCTTGAATCGGTGCGCAAGAATATTTCGCTTGGATGTTCTAAATCGCAATTATCAACGTGTGTCAATTCGCTGCGTCGCGGCATCAGTTTCGCTGGCCCGCCAATGGCGCGAAACGGGCGATGGATGCCGCGCCCTTGGGCACGCCGCCTCTTTCCTGCCGGGCCGCATTGCTGCAAGGCTTGCGCATGACCCGGACCATCGAGCTTCCGCTGTGGCTGTTTATACTGATCCTGCTCTTTGCGGCGGTCACCTTTGCCTCGCATTTTCTGTTTCCCTCGGTGCGCTGGTTCTTTCGGCGGCGGCTGGAGCGGGTGGTGGCGCGGCTGAACGAGCGATTGGATCAGCCGATCCAGCCGTTCAAGCTGACCCGGCGCTTCGACATGATCCAGCGGATCATCTACAACCCGCAGGTCAGCCAGGCGATCGCCGACCACGCCCGCGCCGAGGGCATCCCGGAGAACGTGGCATTCCAGCAAGCCCGCCGCTATGCGCGCGAGATCGTGCCGTCGTTCTCCGCCTCGCTCTACTTCGGCTTTGCGATCCGCGCGGCGCGGTTCCTGAGCAACGCGCTCTATCATGTGCGGCTGCGGCAGCTGGACGAACCGGCGCTGCGCGCCATTGACCGCGATGCGACGGTCATCTTCGTGATGAACCATCGCAGCAACATGGATTACGTGCTGGTCACCTATCTGGCGGCGGAACGGTCGGCGCTGTCCTATGCGGTGGGGGAGTGGGCGCAGGTCTGGCCGCTGAGCCGTCTGATCCGGGCGATGGGGGCCTATTTCATTCGCCGCAAGTCGCGCAACGACCTCTATCGCGCGGTGCTGGCCTGTTACGTGCGGCTGGCCACCGATGCCGGGGTGACCCAGGCGCTGTTCCCCGAGGGTGGGCTGAGCCTGACCGGCGGGCTGACGCCGCCGAAACTCGGGCTGTTGAAATACATCACCACGGGGTTCGATCCGCAGGGGCGCGACGTGGTCTTTGTCCCGGTGGCGCTGAACTACGACCGGGTGCTGGAGGACCGCATCCTGATCGCCGCAGGCAAGGGGACCGGGCGGCGGTTCAACGCGCGGATCGGGGTGATCGCGGGCCATGTGCTGCGTCAGCTTTGGCTGTGGGCGACCGGGCGATACCGCCGCTTTGGCGAGGCGGTGGTCACCTTTGGCGCGCCCCTGTCGCTTGCCGCGCTGCGGGCGGAGAGCGAAGGCGATGTCACCGACCGGCTGGCGGAAACGCTGATGCGGCGGATCGCCGACGGGGTTCCGGTGCTACCGGTGCCGCTGGTGGCCTGGCTAGTTCTGACCCATGGGGCCATGAGCCGGGCCGAGCTCGATGCCCGCGCCCGGGCCGCCCTTGCGACCCTGTCGGCCTCGACCGTGGGCCGGTTCGGTGCCGATCCGCACGCCGCCACCGAGGCCGGGCTGCGCGCGCTCTGCGCGCAGGGGGCGTTGCGGCTGGAGCAGGGGGGCTATTTTCCCGATCCGCAGGGGCTGGACCTGTTGCAGTTCTATGCCAATTCGATCCGCCATCTCATGCCGGTCGAGACCTAGGGAATTCTGCAAGTGCAAAGATCTTTCTGCACTCGCTGGGTCATAAAATTACAAAATTGATCAAAACACTATTGCATTGTTGCGTGGCTATTCATATCCCATCTTGAGAGCCGCGATTCTGCATCGCGGCACAAGGAATGCAGAATGGAGGCCACCATGGCTTTGGACACCAACGGCGGTATCGCGCCGTACGAGGCGCCTGAAAAAGACCTCTACGAAATGGGGGAAATGCCCCCGCTGGGCTATGTGCCCAAGCAGATGTACGCCTGGGCAATCCGCAAGGAGCGTCATGGTGAGCCGGACACGGCGATGCAGCTGGAGGTCGTGGAGACCCCGGTGCTCGACAGCCACGAGGTGCTGGTCCTGGTGATGGCGGCCGGCGTCAACTACAACGGTGTCTGGGCCGCGCTGGGCCAGCCGGTGAGCCCGTTCGACGGCCACAAGCAGCCCTATCACATCGCCGGGTCGGATGCCGCCGGCATCGTCTGGGCGGTGGGTGACCGGGTCAAGCGCTGGAAGGTCGGCGACGAGGTCGTGGTTCATTGCAACCAGGACGACGGCGACGACGAGGAGTGCAACGGCGGCGATCCGATGTTCTCGCCCAGCCAGCGGATCTGGGGCTACGAGACGCCCGACGGCTCGTTCGGGCAGTTCACCCGGGTGCAGGCGCAGCAGCTTATGCCGCGCCCCAAGCACCTGACGTGGGAAGAGGCCGCTTGCTACACGCTGACGCTGGCCACCGCATACCGTATGCTCTTCGGTCACCACCCCCATGAGCTCAAGCCCGGTCAGAACGTTCTGGTTTGGGGCGCGTCGGGCGGTCTT